>CAYRDQ010000009.1:0-84839 GCA_964423155.1 uncultured Sphingorhabdus sp. | reverse complement strand
CTACGACCTTGAGGGTCAGCGTATCCATGTCCATCGCAATGCCCTTGCTGCCGCCATCGAACAGCATCGGCTGGCCATCCTGCAGCCAGAGCTGACGCGCTTCGGCGCCTTTGGGGGCGGCAAAATCCTCGAACACATCCTTGTTGTAGACGATGCAGTTCTGGAAAATTTCGATGAAGGCTGCACCCTTGTGCGCATGCGCGGCCTTCAGCACATCAGGCAGATGCTTCGATACGTCAAAGCCACGCGCGACAAAACGCGCACCCGAACCCAGCGCAAAGGCACAAGGTGTGGCCGGGCGATCAACCGAACCGAAAGGTGTCGAGGGCGATTTGGTGCCAACCCGGCTGGTGGGCGAATATTGGCCCTTGGTCAGGCCGTAAATCTCATTGTTGAACAGCAGGATCTGGCAATCCAGATTGCGGCGTAGCAGGTGCATCGTGTGGTTACCGCCGATCGACAGCGCGTCGCCATCGCCCGTGATGATCCAGACGTCGAGATCGGGATTGGCGAGCTTCACGCCCGTTGCCACTGCCGGTGCGCGGCCGTGAATGGTATGGAAGCCATAGGTTTCCATATAATATGGGAAGCGCGACGAGCAGCCGATGCCGCTGATGAACACAGTATCCTCTGGCTTGCGGCCGAGTTCGGGCATGGTGCGCTGCACGGCCTTCAGGATCGCATAGTCACCGCAACCCGGGCACCAGCGGACTTCCTGATCGGTCTCCCAATCTTTGGGCGACGATTTCTGGATGGGGGTCATGTCGTTCATGCGAGTGCCTCCTCGATGGCGGCTTCAATTTCAGCGATACGGAAGGGTTGGCCAGAAACCTTATTCAACGGCTTGGCGTCAATCAGAAACTGGTCGCGCAACACGGTCTTGAACTGGCCGGTGTTCATTTCGGGCACGATGACCTTGTCATATTTGCGCAGCAGATCACCCAGATTGCCCGGCATGGGCCAGATATGGCGGACATGGATGTGGCTGACATCATGGCCCTTCGCTCGCATCCGGCGCACTGCCTGATGGATCGGGCCAAAGGTCGAACCCCAACCTACAATCGCCAGCTTGCCGCCCTCGGTGCCGAGGCAGACATCCTGTTCGGGGATATGCACAGCGATTCCATCGACCTTGCCCTTGCGGATATCGGTCATCGCCTGATGGTTGGCGGGCGAGTAGTTGAGGTGGCCGGTGTCGACCTCTTTCTCGATACCGCCGATGCGGTGCAGCAGGCCGGGTGTACCGGGCTTCACCCAGGGACGCGCCAGTTTGTTGTCACGGCCATAAGGCTTGAAACCGCCTTCTGGCACATGATCGAGGAAGCTGACCGGGAACGGCTTGTAGCTTCTCATATCCGGAACCTTCCAGGGTTCGGCCGCATTGGCGATATAGCCGTCGGTCAGCAGGATGACCGGCGTCATGAACTGGGTCGCGATACGCACTGCCTCAATCGCGCAATCGAACACATCACTCGGGCTGCGCGCCGCGATCACCGGTAGCGGCGTGTCGCCATTGCGGCCATAAACGGCTTGGTAAAGGTCCGACTGCTCGGTCTTGGTTGGGAGCCCGGTCGAGGGGCCACCGCGCTGCGAATTGATGATGACGAGCGGCAGCTCGGTCATCACCGCGAGGCCAATAGCCTCGGTCTTGAGCGCAATGCCAGGTCCCGAGGACGAGGTGACGCCCAACTGGCCAGCATAGGATGCGCCAATGGCCGAGGCGATAGCTGCAATCTCATCCTCCGCCTGAAAGGTCGTGACACCATATTCCTTGAACCGTGCAAGAGCGTGAAGGATCGAGCTCGCCGGCGTAATTGGATAGCCGCCGAAGAACATCTTCACGCCCGCCAGCTGGCATCCGGCGACAAGGCCCATAGCCGCTGCATCCGCGCCGTTGATCGTGCGGTACAGACCCGGATCGACAGGTGCCGCATCGACATGCTTGCGCGGGATAGTGACCGCACCCGGATTGCCGATTTCGGCGGTCTCGCCATAGGCATGGCCGGCATTGAGCGCAGCAATATTGGCATCGGCAAGGATCGGGTTCTTCGCGAACTTGTCCTTCAGCCATTGGATGATCGGTTCGCGGTCGCGATCGAACATCCACAGCGCCAGCCCCAGCGTCCACATATTTTTGCAACGCAGCGCTTCCTTGTTACCAAGGCCAAAGGGCTTTACCGCGTCCATCGTCAGCTGGCTGATATTGAAATGGACGAGCTGCCATTTGCCCAGCGAGTCGTCCTCGAGCGGGCTGACATCATATTGCGCCTTCGCGAGGTTGCGCGCGTTGAATTCGCCTTCGTCGGCGATAATCAGGCCGCCGGGCTTCAGATCCTTCACATTGGTCTTGAGCGCCGCCGGGTTCATCGCGATCAGCACATCGGGGGCATCGCCCGCGGTATCGATTTCGGATGCGCCAAAGTTGATCTGGAAAGCCGAAACGCCAAACAACGTACCCTGCGGCGCGCGGATTTCGGCAGGGAAATCGGGGAAGGTCGCAAAGTCGTTGCCTGCCAGTGCCGAAGACAGCGTGAACTGCCCGCCAGTCAACTGCATACCGTCGCCCGAGTCCCCCGCAAAGCGGACCACTACGGCTTCGGGATGGGGAATGTCGGCTTGGGATTGGGTATCGATGCTGCGCGCGGCAGTGGCCATTTCGTAAAGTCCCGCTGATTTTAATTGTACTGTTAATTCGTCCTTATGCGCGCTTTTGCGCCAAATCCAAATAGGAAATCTGTTTTGCGGCACAGCCGGGCTTTGCCATGGACGCGCCAACTGGTTCGCGTTATGCCCCTAGGCATAGAAGGAACGGAGAGAGACGATGAGCAACCCCTATGTGCGTCCGGACGTACAGGCTTTCCTGACATTTCTGAATGCGCAACCCGGCCCGAAAATGCACGAGCTATCGCCCGCAGACGCACGGCAGATGATGGTAATGATGGGGCCGATTGCGGAGGAAGACCGCGGGCCGCTGGCCGTGCATCGCGACCTTTCCATTCCAGGGCCAGCAGGGGCGATACCCGCTCGACTATATGATGCGCGCGATAGCCGCGGTGCGGGGCCGGTGATGGTTTTCTACCACGGCGGTGGATTCACCATCGGCGACCTCAATGTCTATGACGCCTATTGTGCCGAGGTTGCCCGCGAACTCGACTTGCCTGTCATTTCGATCGATTACCGCCTCGCCCCGGAACACCGTTTTCCCGCCGCAGCCGAAGATTGCGAAGCAGCGACACGCTGGATCGCGCAAAGCCCATCGGAACTCGGCCTTGAGATAACCGGCCTCATCACCTCAGGAGACAGTGCGGGCGGCAATCTGACGATCGTCACCACCATGGCATTGCGCGACAATCCGGCGGCGGTGCCGGTTTTGTTGCAGCATCCGATCTATCCGGTGGTCAGCGACAGCAATGATTGGCCCAGCATGCGTGATTTTGCGCAGGGCTTTTTACTGACCAGGGATTCGATGGACTATTTCAACGCTGCCTATCAGGCCGATCCCGATGACTATCGCGGCGCACCGATCAAATTCTCGCAAGCCGGCATGCCGCCATCATTGGTCACTACTGCCAGCCTTGACCCGTTACGCGATCAGGGCCTTGCTTATGTCGAAGCGTTGCGGGAAGCCGGCGTGACCGTTCAGCATCGCAGTTCGGATGGCAATATCCATGGCCATATCACTTTGCGCAAGGCGATCCCATCCTCCAAGGACGATGTTGCAGGAAATCTGGCGGCGTTGAAGGCGATGCTGGCCGACATCATGGCCGATGCCTGAGGAATTGGAATGAGCGATACAGAAGACCTGCCCTATCGCCCTTGCGCGGGCATCATGCTTGCCAACCGGACGGGGCTGGTATTTGTTGGCCAGCGTATCGATAATCCCGGAGATGCCTGGCAAATGCCGCAAGGCGGGATCGATGATGGCGAGGACCCGGAATCCGCCGCCTTTCGCGAGCTGGGCGAGGAAACCGGCTTGCTGCCCGACCATGTCGACCTGCTGGCGCGCAGCCGGGAGGAATATTTTTACGACCTGCCTCCCGAATTGCAGGGCAATATCTGGGGCGGACGCTGGCGTGGGCAGCGGCAATGGTGGTTCCTGATGCGCTTCAAGGGCGATGATGCCGATATCAATATCGAAACATACCATCCCGAATTTTCGCGTTGGAAATGGGCCGAGGCGCAGGAATTGCCCCGGCTGATCGTGCCGTTCAAACGGCGTATTTACGAGGGTGTGGTGGCGGAATTCGGTCCGCTGATTTAGGCGTCAATTCGCTTTATCAACTGTCGGCTTAATCTCGACTGCACTGGCCTGGAGTGCATCCTTATTTGCCGCCTTTTCGATAGAGAGCGCCAAACGATCGCTCTCACTACATTTAGACCTGCACAAAATCTGCAACCGCGCGAGATTCTTCTTGGCGGCATCGAGCGCGCCCTTTGATGCCATCAACTCGCCTTGGGCGGCGATGACGGCAACATCATTGGGTTCGATGTCGAGGGCGCTTTTATAGAAAGAGATAGCCTTGCCCTTTAGCCCCTGCTGCGCCGAGACCTCTGCCATGCCGACAAAGGCGGCGCGGTTGCGCGGGTCGACCGCCAAGGCTGTTTCGAACCAGCCCAGCGCGCTATCGTATTGCCCAGCCTTTTGCGCTGCCACGCCCTCGCTAACGAGCGCGATCGATTGGGGATCAATATCGTTGTCGGCCTTTTTCCCGATGCTGGCACTCGACGCCATCAGGAAGACCGCGGACAAGGCAATTACGGGAGGAGAGAAACGCATAATCAGCTTCCAGACATTAGACACCGGTAGCCCCCGCTATCACAGCTTGTGCAAACGCGCCAAGTAGAAGCCATCGCTACCGTCATGTGCCGGGGTTAGCAAGATGCCTGCGCCATCTGCCCTGCCTGCCGCGATTTCGGGTAACTCGGCGTTGAAGTCGGGATTGCGCTCAAGGAAGCCCTTTATCTGGTTTTGGCCTTCGCATGCGAACAGCGAACAGACCGCATAGACGAGGTAACCGCCGGGTTTGACCATGGCAGTCGCCAGATCGAGTAGGCGCGCTTGTTCCGAGACCAGTCTTTGCAAGTCCCGCTGGTCGAGACGCCAGCGAGTTTCGGGATTGCGCCGCCATGTCCCACTGCCCGCACAGGGCGCGTCGATAAGGACGATGTCGCATGCAGCGTTCAAATCGTCGAGCGCGGCCTTTTCCCTGTTAGGATTGAGCAACCGGGATTCGATAAACCCGGCCTTGGCGCGGGTGGCACGGGGTGGCAGTTGCGAAAGGCGATCCCGATTTGTGTCTGCTGCAACTAGTCGCCCCCGACCTGCCATATGCGATGCCAGCGCCAGCGTTTTGCCCCCTGCCCCGGCGCACAGATCGAGCACCGCCATATCGGGCGCTGCCTTGCAGGCTTCGGCAATCCACTGGCTGCCCAGATCCTGCACTTCGATAGCGCCAGAGGTATAGAGTTGGTTGTTTTCGATCGAAAAGCCGGTTGGCAGTCGCAGCCCGTCGCGGCTTTCAGGCAGCAAGATCGCCTCCGGCAGGTCATTGGCTACCGCTGCACGTTCTGTAACCAATTGGTTCACACGAATGTCGAGCGGCGCTCGTTCGAGCAAAGCACTATATTCGTCTTCGGTGACCAATGCCGAGAATAAAGGCTTCACCCATTCAGGCAGCACGCCACCGGTCGCGCGGGACTCGTCTTCGGAAATGGGTGTTGGACCATAGGCCAGACCATCGAACAAGGCCGCAAGTTCGCTATCGACGTCGGCCAGCGCAACCAAAGCCGACCGGCCATTTTCCGGTCGCTCGCCAAAGGTACGGATAGCCCGCCAGGCCAGATCGCGCACCGCACGGCGATCCTTCGATCCCGCATATCGACGAGCCGCGAAAAATGCGGCAGCGACACGATCGGCAGAAGCCCCCTTGTCCCGCGTTGCCGCGATGATGGCATCAAGCAGCTCGATTGCGGCCTGAACTCTGGCGGCGGGTGTCATAATCTCCCCTCCCGCTTGCGGGAGGGGCCGGGGGCGGGCCTATCCCGTTTGTTTTCGAGGTTCACTGGCCCTCCCCTAACCCCTCCCGCAAGCGGGAGGGGAACTTGTTCAGCGCGTCGGGTAATTGGGGGCTTCCCGGGTGATGGTAACATCATGGACATGGCTTTCGCGCAAACCAGCGTTGGTGATCTGCACAAAACGCGCCCGTTCCTGCAGGTCGGCAATTGTTGCGGATCCGGTATACCCCATCGCCGCTTTCACACCGCCGACCAATTGGTGGATCACATCGGCAGCCGGACCCTTATAGGGCACCTGCCCCTCGATACCCTCGGGCACCAGTTTGAGCTGATCCTTGATATCCTGCTGGAAATAGCGGTCTGCCGAACCGCGCGCCATCGCGCCGACCGAACCCATGCCGCGATAGCTTTTGTACGCACGACCCTGATAAAGGAAGGTTTCGCCCGGCGCTTCTTCGGTACCTGCCAGCAACGAACCGACCATCACGCTCGACGCACCCGCCGCCAGCGCCTTGGCCAGATCGCCCGAGGTGCGCAGACCGCCATCGGCGATGACCGGTATGCCCGACTTGGCGGCTTCCTCAGCCGAATCCATCACGGCGGTCAATTGCGGAACGCCAACGCCCGCAACAACACGCGTGGTGCAGATTGAGCCCGGTCCGATTCCAACCTTGACGCCATCCGCACCCGCATCGATCAACGCACGCGTGGCTTCTGCAGTCGCGACATTGCCTGCAATCACCTGCACCTTGCTCGACATCTTCTTGATTTCGGCGACGGCTGCCGAGACCATCTTGCTGTGGCCGTGCGCGGTATCAACGATGATCACGTCACATTCGGCCTCGACCAGCGCGCGGGTACGCTCGATGCCTTTCTCACCAACCGTGGTGGCAGCGGCTACACGCAAGCGTCCAGTCGCATCCTTGGTGGCATCGGGATAGGTCACGGCCTTTTCGATATCCTTGACGGTGATCAGGCCAACGCAATGGAACGCGTTATCGACGACCAGCAGCTTTTCAATCCGGCGTTGGTGCAACAAACGCCGCGCCTCTTCCTGCGAGACACCCGCCTGCACCGTCGCCAGATTGTCACGCGTCATCAGTTCGGACACGGGCTGCATCGGGTTGCCTGCAAAACGCACATCTCGGTTGGTGAGGATGCCAACCAGTTTGCCGCTCGCCTCGACCACCGGAATGCCCGAGATGCGGTTTTCGAGCATCAGCAGCTGCGCATCGGCAAGCGTTGCATCGGGTGCGATGGTGATCGGGTTGACGACCATGCCCGATTCATACCGCTTTACCTGGCGGACAGCCGCGGCCTGTTCCTCGATCGAAAGGTTCCGGTGGAGCACGCCGATGCCGCCCAGTTGCGCCATCACAATCGCCATGCGCGCTTCGGTGACGGTATCCATCGCCGACGACATGATGGGGATGTTCAGCGAAATTTCCGGGGTTATCCGTGTGCGGGTATCGGCCTGGCTCGGCAATATGTCGGACTCGCAAGGCTGCAACAACACATCGTCGAAGGTCAGGCCTAGGCGGATTTTATCGGATTTCATGGTGCCACTTTGCTTTGTCTGGGTGTCGAGTCGTGGCGGCCCATGTAAACAGTGAACCGGTTATTCGCCAGTCCCCTTCTCGGCCTTTTTTGGCTTATATTTGCGGGCATCGGCAAAATAGCGCGCAAGGGCGATATGCAAGTCTGCATCTTCGGCTGCCCCGCCGAGTTGCAGGCTATCCACAACTTCATCTTCAGGGCCATGATAGTCGCTTTTCAGAAACACCTCCAGCTTTCCTAAATCGGCGAAAGCTCCCCCGACCATCAGTGCGGGCACCTTCTTTTCCATGAGCGCCCAGCCGTCCTGTCGCTGCAGAAATGCGTTGGCATCACTGGAGGTTTCTATTTTACGACCGGCTTTCTTCGCTATCACCTCGATTTCGCCGTCCAGTTCGGTTTTTCCGCGACCGATTATCGCAACCTTTGCCCCCCTGGGCGCAATTGCAATGGTATCGACGTTGAGTGCAACCTTGATGTCCTGAAGCGGCATGGGAGGATTGGCTGCAAAGGCATATGCACCCAGCAGTCCACTTTCCTCGGCAGTCGTTCCTAAAAAATAGATGTCGCGGTCAAATTTGGATTTGCCAAGCCGTTGCGCAACCGAAAGCAGCACAGCCATGCCGCTCGCATTGTCAACAGCTCCGTTGCAAATCCGGTCGGCTTCGCCTTCAGGCCGGCACACCCCGAAATGGTCCCAATGGCCCAGTAGCAAAATCGAACCCGATCCCGGTTTTCGCCCCGGCAGTTTGCCGATAATATTGTTGCTGACAAACCGGTTAACGTCACTCGCCACCTCGAGATCGACGGCAATACCCAGCGATTGCCCTGCATAATCAGCAGAACGCGAGGCGGCGCGCAATTTGTCCCAGTCTCCACCGGCCGCAGTCACCAGCGCCACCATATATTGCGGACTGACGACACCTTCGAGCATCGCCCGTTTTTCGCGTGATTCCATGGCCACGGGCCGTGAAAGTAAGGCGCGTCGATAAACCGGAAAGTCGAATTGCTCGCCGGATACAGCGATAACGGCCTCGGCACCTGCATCGATCAATGCGTATCTTCGATTGCGAACCTGCTTCTTGTCGGCGGGCAGAAATTCTGCGTCATCAGCCAGCAGGAAGACGAGTTTGCCCTTGACATCTGCGGTTACCTGTCCCTGCGCATTGACGCCATGACCGACAAAAATCGCAGGTAATTTAAGGGCCTTATACTGCGGCTCCTTGCCTATCAGGAGGAAGTCGTCGCCAACGACGCGCAGCTTTTCACCTCGCGCAAAAAAATGGACCGATGCCTGTTGCGGGCCGCGCCGGACCAGATTGACCGGCTGAAGCCAGCTGCCATCAGGGGCAGCGGGCTTTACGCCCGCCTTCGACCATTCCGCTTGCAAATAGGCAAGGGTCTTGCGCTCTCCTTCGGTTCCAGGCTCACGGCCTTCAAATTCGTCGGAAGCAAGAATTTCGATATGCTTACGCAACTCGGCCTCGGAAACCGGCTTGGCATGCGCCGTCGCGCTAGAGAGCAATAATCCAAGAAGCAGGGCGAACAGGCGAAGCGCGGGCATAGGCGCAGTTAATCTAACTGCCTATCGTATGTCGAGCACGTTCTATCGTCCGCCGCGCTTCTTCGACATGCATGCTCTCGATCATCTTGCCCTTGTGCCGCTGCGCCCCGCCTGTGGACGCGGCAATCAACGCTTCCGCGTCCGCAATTTCATCCGCATCCGGCCCAAAGGCGGCGTTGGCTATCGCAACCTGGTTGGGATGGATCAGCGTCTTGCCGGTGAATCCATAACAGCGGCCTTGCCGGCATTCTGCTTCCAACCCGCTCATGTCATCGAGTTTGTTGTTCACCCCGTCAAAGGCAGGCTTTTTTGCGGCGGCGGCAGCCAGAACAATGCTTTGCAACGCCAGCTCCAGACCTTCCCGGTTGGGACCAGGCTTGATCCCCATATCGGCGCAAATATCGTTCACGCCTGCAATCAATCCCGCAACGGCATGATGCGCCGCAATCTCGCGCGCATTATAGATACCCGCCGGTCCCTCGATCATCGCCAGCACCGGATTGGGCAATCGCGCGACAACCGGATCGAGCGAAGCTGCAGTCTCCACCTTGGGCAGAACAAAGCAATCGGCGAGCGAGCGTTCGACCGCCGCGATATCGGATGCCAATTCGGCGCTATCCAACCCGTTGAGGCGGATCGCGACCAATTTACCAGGAAATCCCTTGGCCACCTCCTCGACTGCGGCGACGCGTGCTTCGGTTTTGTTCTCGACCGGTACCGAATCCTCAAGGTCGATAATCAGCATGTCGACGGCGAGGCCTCTCGCCTTTTCGAGCGCACGGGCATTGATTGCTGGCACGTAGAGCGCAGTGCGCACCAATTTCAGCTTTTCGACCAATGTCATAGTGCACCCCTTTGTCCGATTTCGCTTGGCAAGCCTCGGCTTATTTGGGAGATTGCCGACAGTCAAACAGGAGCTTGGGCATGGAAATCTTTGTAATCGTCTTGCTGGTACTGGCTGTGATCTTCCTGATGATGGGGATAACCGTCGTCCGGCAGGGCCATGTATACACGATCGAGCGGTTCGGACGTTTCACCCATGCCGCGCATCCCGGGTTCAATTTCATCGTCCCCTTTGTTGATCGTGTTGGCCGCAAGATCAACATCATGGAACAGGTGCTCGACATTCCGGGGCAGGAAATCATCACCAAGGATAATGCGATGGTCGGTGTCGATGCCGTCGTTTTCTTTCAGGTGCTCGATGCCGCCAAGGCTGCCTATGAAGTGTCAGACCTCTATGTCGCGATCATGCAGATCACCACCACCAACCTTCGCACCGTGATGGGCAGCATGGACCTCGACGAGACACTCTCCAAACGCGACGATATCAATGGTCGTCTGCTCGGCGTGGTCGATCATGCGACCAGCCCGTGGGGCGTCAAGATTACCCGCGTCGAGGTGAAAGATATCCGCCCGCCAGCCGACATTTCCAACGCCATGGCCCGCCAGATGAAGGCAGAACGTGAAAAGCGCGCGCAGATCCTCGAAGCCGAAGGCCTGCGTGCAGCCGAAATCCTGCGCGCTGAAGGTGAAAAGCAGGGCGCGATCCTGCAGGCCGAAGGTCGCCGCGAAGCCGCCTTCCGCGATGCCGAGGCGCGTGAGCGTGAGGCGGAGGCCGAGGCAAAGGCAACCACTATGGTTTCCGATGCGATTGCCTCTTCGGGCACGCAGGCGCTAAACTACTTCATTGCGCAAAAATATACCGACGCGGTCGCCCAGTTTGCGACATCGCCCAACAGCAAGACCATATTGTTTCCGGTCGAGGCGACGCAATTGATTGGTACATTGGGCGGCATCGGCGAACTCGCCAAGGATGCGCTTTCGTCAGACAAGGGCAAATAAGATGACGGATTGGATCGCATCGCTCGAACCGCACTGGTTCTGGCTGTCGGTAGGTGTCGCACTAGGCGTGATCGAAATGCTCGCGCCCGGATTTTTCTTGATGTGGCTCGGCGTCGCCGCGATCATCGTCGGCCTGCTCGCCTGGGCTCTACCCATTTCGATCCCGCTGCAAGTCGCCCTGTTCGCGGTGATTTCGGTGCTGACCGTCTATGCCGGCAAGCGGTTCCTCAAGGATAATCCCATCCAGTCCGAAGACCCCGCCCTCAACGATCGCGGTGCCAGACTGACCGGCGAAGTGGTGACAGTGATCGAAGCCATTACCGACGGTCGTGGCCGGGTGAAAGTCGGCGACAGCGAATGGAATGCCCGCGGAGCCGATGCACCGGCGGGCGCGAAGGTGCGCGTCACCGGTGCCGAAGGCGCTGTGCTGAAAGTCGAACCGCTCAGCTGAAAGCTTAGCGCGCCAGCTTGCCCGCCATGCCGATGATGTCGTCGAGCGGATTGCCGTCGCCATCCATATCGAGCAGCGAACCAAGGCCGCCAAGACCACCTGCGGGTGCTGCCTGCTGACCGCCGCCCAGCGCGCCACCAAGGACGTTGCCGAGAACACCGCCAAGGCCGCCGCCGCCTTGCTGCTGGCCGCCGCCCAGCGCACCGCCGAGGACATTGCCCAAAATTCCGCCGAGGCCACCGCCCTGTTCGCCGCCACCTTGCTTCGCAAGATAGCCTGCAACCAGCATCGCGAGGATCGGCAGCATCTGTTTGAGCAACGAGGAATCGATTCCGGTCTGTTGCGAGGCGTGACCGGCAACCGAACGGCTGACATCCTTTGAGCCGAATATCTGGCCTAGCACGTCATTGCCCTTTTCGACCGGAGTTGGCTCGGGCGAAAGCACGCTGTCGAGAAGGCCGCCACCGCCGAGTTGCCCCAGAATACCGCCCAGACCTTCCAAGCCCGAAGGCTGCGCCTGCGCGGTTTTCTTGAATCCGCCGAGAATGGCGGGCAACAACGCTTCGGCACCGGTTTGGGCAATTTGCTCATTCACGCCCAATTGCTGTGCAATCGAACCGATTGCGCCGCTCTGTTTCAGGATTTCCATCATGTTCATCGGGTTTCTCCCAAGTAAAAGATGGCGACTGTTTTCGCAGGTCATATAGTGATGCGATAGGACAAAATATCGGCCTGCCGCGATTTTACATTTGCGCAGCGCTTTATGCTCCCATTCATCGCGCGACCCGCTTATTCTCCCGCCATCTCTCACCGCCTGCAAAGGAAGGAATACCCATGAGCATTTTCGGCAAGATCAAGGATGCAATTTTCGGCAAGAAGGCCGTAGCAGCCACGCCCGCCCCCGAAACCCCCGTTGTTGCAGCGCCTGTCGAAGCGGCTGCCCCTGAGCCGGTGGCAATCAGCGAAGTCGATGTGATCGCACATCTCGAAGAAATCGATGCCAATGACGGCCGCAACCTCAACTGGCGCACGTCGATCGTCGACCTGATGAAGATGCTCGGCATGGAAAGCTCCCTGCAGGAGCGCAAGGACCTGGCCATGGAATTGGGTTACACCGGCGAGCTCGAAGGTAGCGCCGAAATGAACATCTGGCTGCACAAGGCCGTGATGCGCGAACTGGCGAAAAATGGTGGCGTGGTACCGGCCGAACTTCTCGACTAATCGGTGCGTTACGCAAATTTGGAAAGCCCGGCCCTCGCGCCGGGCTTTTTTGTTTTCGACTGCATTCTGCCGAATTCTGATCGATCGACCATCCACCCGCTATTGACGCACCCGCGATGGGGGGTATCACCACCGACATGTTGAGAGAGGAGCCCTCCGTGTCCGATACAATATATTCATTGTCCCGTCGTCAAACGCTTGCTGCCATCGGGGCCAGCGCGGTCACATTGGCGCTAGGCGGCTGCGCAAGCGCGGATACAGCGATCAAATCCAGTGCGTCTGCATCAGGAACATCGGCAACAAAGGCTTCGGCCCTTCTCGATTCCATCGCCGACAATTTGCTGGCCCATTCCCCCGAAGGTGCAACATCGCTCGGCATTGATACAGGCGCACGCGCCGCAATGCGCGGCAGGCTGAGCGACCGGTCAGCCGCTGGCCAGAAGGCGGTGGCGGACACCTTGTTGACTGACATCAAACGTATTCGCGCTTTCGATACCACCGGCCTCGATCATGCCACGCGCACCAGCCTTGCTGTCGTTGAAAGCGCCTATGATGTGGCGTTGGCGGGCTTTGCCCTGCCCTATGGCGATGTCGCAGTCGGCGGTTGGCGCAATACGCCCTATGTGGTGATCCAGAATGTCGGAGCCTATCTGGATGTTCCACGCTTCCTCGACAGCGATCATCCTGTTCGCAACGCCGCAGATGCCGACGCCTATCTGTCGCGGCTTGAGAATTATGCCCCTGTGCTAGACGGAGAAACAGGCCGGCTGAAATCTGCAGCGGGCAAAGGCCTGATCGCCCCCGCATTCCTGATCGAAAAAGCCGTTCGCCAGATGGAGCAGAGCCTGAACGGGGTGCGACAGGGCGGCGGGCTGGCAGAAAGCATCGCGCGTCGCACGAAGGCGCAGGGCATTGCAGGTAACTGGGAAGAACAAGCGACCGCCATAGTTCGCGACAAGGTGGCCCCTGCCCTTGAACGACAACTGGCCGAGCTCAAGGCACAACTACCCAAGGCAGGCATGGAGGCAGGCATGTGGGCCCGCCCGCATGGCGACGAATTCTACGCCTGGGCACTGCGGGCAAGCACCACAACCCGCATGACACCCGAAGAGGTCCATCAAATGGGCCTCGATGAGTTGCGTACCCTGCATGGCCGGATGGATCCGATCCTAAAAAACTTAGGCTATACGCAGGGATCCGTCGGGGAACGCATGAATGCATTGGCCAAAGACCCGCGTTTCAAATTCAGCGAAGGCGATGCGGGACGGGCCGAGATCATGGCCTTCATCCAGGAATGGCTGGGCAAGATACGTGCTGAAATGCCCCGGGCTTTCCGCACGCTGGTCCGCGGCAATCTGGAGGTCAAGCGCTTGCCGCCCGAGGAAGAACCCGGCGCACCCGGCGCCTACGGCGGCGCCGGTTCGATCGACGGCTCGATCCCCGGTAAATTCTGGATCAACCTGCGAACGACCGACCTGCACAGCAAATATAGCCTGCCCGACCTCACTTTTCATGAGGCCATTCCCGGCCATGTTTGGCAGGGCGAATATGCCAACCAGATGCCGCTGATCCGCACCATGCTGGCCTTCAACGCCTATAGCGAGGGCTGGGCACTTTACGCCGAACAGCTGGCCGACGAACTGGGCCTGTACGACGACTATCAGGTCGGTCGCCTCGGCTATCTGCAATCGCTCGCCTTCCGTGCCTGCCGCCTTGTCGTCGACACCGGTCTCCATGCCAAGCGCTGGACGCGAGAACAGGGCGTCAAATTCTTTGTCGAGGAAAATGGCTCTAACCCGCTGGAGGTCGCCAGCGAGGTGGACCGCTATTGCAGCTGGCCCGGCCAGGCCTGTGGCTACAAGGTCGGGCATAGCGAAATCGTCCGGCAGCGGGGTTTGGCGCAATCGGCGTTGGGCAGCCGCTATGATCTGCGCGACTTCAACGACACTGTGGTACGCGGGGGCAATGTGCCGCTCGATGTGCTCGCGAAAAATGTCGCTGAATATGTTGCGGGTGCCAAGGCCTGAACCGGTTCAGACCTCAGCCAAGGGAAGAAGGTCAGGCTGGATAAAGCCCAGCCGCGCCTCGACCGAAAAGAGCCGTTCGCGCGAATAATGCACCAGCGGCAATTCCCGCCGCCCGCGTGATGAGAGCAACAAAGCGTTGACCGCATCGCACAGGGGCATGTCGCTGACACCCCGCAAATGCGCGCGCACGGCGGCGATATAGACCTGCGTAATCGTCTCGTGATAGCCCTGCGTCTCGTCATTCACCCCGCCGACGGCGACATTGTAGCTCGAGATGATACCGCGCATGTCGCGCTCTGCGTCGATGTCCGGCCGGTCGCGCACGATCCACAGGCATGCTGCCAGATGCGCCTCATGCGTCCATTCCGCACGCGGCAGGCTGCGCGCCAAAAGCCCCTCGCCTATATGGGCGATGTTGGCGTCGTCGGTGAATAGTCGAGGTGTATAATCGGTCATTTCCGGGGTTCCTGAAATCCCGGAAATGGCCGGGCCCTTATGCGGCGGTCGGTGCCGCCTGCTTTACGCCTTCATCGACATGTTGTTCGAATTGCTCAAAATTGTCGATAAATGCCTGAACAAGCTTTTGCGCCGTAGTATCATAGGCAGACTTGTCAGCCCATGCTTCGCGCGGATCGAGGATCTTGCTGTCGACACCGGGAACCGCAACGGGGAATTCGAAACCGAAATTCGGGTCCTTGCGGAACTCGGCATTGTTCAGGCTGCCATCGAGCGCGGCATTGAGCAGCGCGCGGGTCGCCTTGATCGGCATGCGGCTGATGCCCGGATCGGTTGCCTTGCCACCAGTCCAGCCGGTGTTGACCAGCCAGCAGGTGACACCGCCCTTGGCGATACGCTCCTTGAGCAAATTGCCATAGACACTCGGATGACGCGGCATGAACGGCGCACCGAAGCAGGTCGAAAAAGTCGCGGTTGGTTCGGTAACGCCAATTTCGGTACCGGCTACGCGCGCGGTATAGCCCGACAGAAAGTGGTACATCGCCTGATCGGGCGTCAACCGCGCGATCGGGGGCAGCACGCCATAGGCATCCGCGGTCAGCATGATGATGTTCTTCGGCACCGGCCCCAGATTGTCCTTCGACGCATTGGGAATGAAGTCGATCGGATAGGAACCGCGGCTGTTTTCAGCCAGGCTGTTGTCGTTGAAATCAAGCTCGCGGGTGTCCGCGTCCATGACCACATTCTCCAGCACCGTGCCGAAACGCTTGGTGGTGGCGTAGATTTCGGGCTCCGCCTCTGGCGAGAGGTTGATCATCTTGGCATAGCAGCCGCCTTCGAAATTGAAGACGGCCGTATCCGACCAACCATGTTCGTCATCGCCGATCAGCGTGCGGCTGGCATCGGCCGACAATGTGGTCTTGCCGGTGCCCGAAAGGCCAAAGAAGATAGCTGTATCGCCATCCGGGCCGATATTGGCCGAGCAGTGCATCGGCATCACACCCTGTTCGGGCAGTAAATAGTTGAGGATGCCGAAGACCGACTTCTTCATCTCACCGGCATAGGCCGTGCCGCCAATCAGGATCAGCTTTTCGGAGAAGTTGACCGCGATCACCGTCTCGCTGCGGCATCCATGGCGCGCCGGGTCGGCGCGGAAGCTCGGCAGGTCGATGATCGTGTAATCGGGCACCAGATCAGCCAGCTCGCTCGCTTCGGGGCGAACCAGCAGCGTGCGGATGAACAGATTGTGCCATGCAAACTCATTGATGACGCGCACATTGACGCGATATTCGGGCTGCGAACCGCCGAACAGGTCGGCAACATAGAGCTTGTCCTTGGCCGCAAGCGCGGCGAGGAAATCTTCCTTCAGCGCGGCGAAATGCGCTGGGTCCATCGCAACATTGGTCTTGCCCCAATGAATGGTGCCCTCGGTCGTCGCGTCACGAACGATAAATTTATCCGAAGCCGAACGGCCAGTATGCTTGCCCGTTGCAACAACCAGCGGACCATCCTTGGCTAGCCTGCCCTCGCCATTGCCCAATGCCGATTCGACAAGGCGTGCTGTTCCAAGATTCCAGAAAATCTTGCCGGGGACATTAATGCCTTGTTTTTCAAGCGAGAAGTTCGGCGTTACAGACACGTGGGCTTCCTTTTTGCGAGGGTGGTGCATAGGTATGCACGAGTGTTGTTGCGGCCCCTAACGCAGGACCGACTTTTCGTCAAACGCTGGGCACTTCAATTTACCCCAAGAAAATTGTCACACTGCGCAACATAGGCTTTCCCGCTTGGCATTGAAGGTTCAGATTTGGCTTTCTATAAGCGCCACAATGTCAGCAACAATCGCCCTCGTCGATGACGACCGCAACATCCTAACTTCGGTGTCGATCGCCATGCAGGCCGAGGGCTACGTCACGCGCCTTTATCCCGATGGCGAGGCAGCGCTTAAAGCGCTGGTCGAGAATCCGGCGGACCTTGGCATATTCGATATCAAGATGCCCCGGATGGACGGCCTCGAATTGCTCCGTCGATTGCGCGAGAAATCGGACATGCCGGTCATCTTCCTGACATCGAAGGATGAAGAGCTGGACGAAGCACTTGGCCTCGCCATGGGAGCCGATGATTATATCACCAAACCCTTTTCGCAACGTCTGCTGATCGCGCGGGTAAAGGCGATTCTGCGGCGTACGGCAGTCCGCAGCCGCCCTTCCGAAGAAGAAGATCGGGACGAACCAGAGCCGTTGATACGTGGCGACCTGGAAATGGATCCGGCAAGGCATCATGTGAAATGGAAGGGCCGTCCGGTGACCCTGACCGTCACCGAATTTATGATCCTGGAGGCATTGGCAGCACGACCCGGGGTGGTTCGCACGCGCAGCCAGTTGATGGACATTGCCTATCACGACGACATCTATGTCGATGACCGCACAATCGATAGCCATATCAAGCGACTGCGTCGCAAGTTCCGCGAAATCGATCCTGAATTTTCCGCTATCGATACGCTCTATGGCGCGGGATATCGCTTTGCAGACGCCTGACACCGATCGTTTCCAGCTACGCTGGAGCCGCAAGCTTTCGCTGACTTCGCGCATTTTGGCGGTCAATCTTTTTGCCCTTGCACTTATGGCGAGCGGCCTGTTTTTTCTCGACAACTACCGGACTCGTCTGGTTGCCGAACGCCAAGCCGCAGCTGAATCGCAAGTCAAATTGCTGGCAACAAGCCTGGCCGCAATGTCTGATGAAGAGGATGCGGCAACACTCGCCGCTTTTGCAAAAACGGAAAAGCTGCGCGTGCGGCTATATGGCCGTGACGGCACCAAAACCTACGATAGCAACGCCACCACCGGGCCAACCTTTCGGCTGATCGATCCGGCACAGGAACCGTGGCGCAAAACCGCAGCGCGCTGGATGGACCGGGGTTTCGATTTCGTCGTTCGCGCACCCAATTTGGAGCTATATCAAGAGCCGGCCAAAGACGAGGCTGCCGCGTGGCCAGAATTGGCAGGAGCCCGATCTGGTCAGAGTAACTCGCTCGTGCGTTTCGCCCCCGATCTAACCCATGTGGTGACCGCATCGACGCTTCTACCCGATGGTCAGACGAGACTCCTGACGACAGGTAATCCCCGCGATATACGCGCGCTTGTCCGGGCTGAACGATTCACCATTGGCGTCTTTATGCTGGCAGTGCTGGTAATTTCGGTGCTGCTTTCTCTGTTCCTGGCGCGAACAATCGTAAAGCCGCTCCAATATCTTGCACGGGCCGCGGTAAAGGTTCGGCTGGGCCGCTCACCCGATGTTACGATACCCCGCATGCCCTCGCGCCGCGACGAAATTGGAATGCTCGCCAGGGCGCTTTCCGACATGAGCAGCGCGCTTCGCCAGCGAATTGACGCTACCGAAGCCTTTGCCGCTGATGTCGCGCATGAAATCAAAAATCCCCTCGCCTCGCTCCGTTCAGCGCTCGATGGAATCGACAATGTCGACAAGCCGGAATTGCGTGCGCAGTTGATGGCTGTCGCGCATGCCGATGTGCAGCGGATGGATCGGTTGATCAGCGATATCTCGGATGCCAGCCGTATCGACGCCCAACTGGCCAAAGCCAATTTTGAACCGATCGATATGGGCGACATGATCGAACAGTTGCTGGAGACACGCGAAAGCCGGAAGGCAGACGGCTCGGTACGCATCGCTTTCGCTCGTCCACGAAAGGGCATTGCGGTTATACTGGGTGAGGATATCCGGATCGAACGCGTGCTGACCAATCTGTTGGACAATGCCGTGTCCTTTTCTCCACCCGACGGCGTTGTCGAAATTTCCGCAACGCGCAGCGACGATGAGGTGATAATTCGCATAAGCGATCAGGGCCCGGGCATCCCTCCGCACGAACGCGAAACCGTATTTCGCCGGTTTCACAGCGCGAGGCCGGAAAGCGAAGGTTTCGGCAAACATAGCGGACTGGGTTTGGCTATCGCGCGCACTATCATCGAAGGCCATCATGGCAGCATCAGTGTCGATGATCGCGACGACGGGTTGCAGGGTGCCTGCTTCCGCATCAGCCTGCCTGTGCCGCAGCCGCCCGAACCGGTACAATGAGCGGCACGGCGCTTTTGGTGCATGCGACAGCCGTCGCGATCAAAGGTCGTGCTATCTTGCTGATGGGTTCGTCTGGCAGCGGAAAATCGGATCTGGCCTTGCGCCTGATCGACCGCGGAGCACAATTGGTTTGCGACGATTATTGCGATATCATCAATGGCATGGCCGGCCCGGAGATCCACGCGAAGAAGACCATAGCGGGAAAAATCGAACTGCGCGGGGTCGGAATTATCGAGTTGGAGCATGTCGCCCATGCCCCTTTGTCACTGGTGCTCCAGCTCGATGCGGTTCCTGACCGCCTCCCGGCGGATGATCGCGCTATCGAACTCAATGGCTGGTCGATTCCAGCCTATGCCCTTGCTCCATTTGAGGCTTCGGCGCCGTTGAAAGTCGAGATGCTTCTGCAACGGGCAATTGACGCAGGCCGCTTTCCAATGCGATTGGATAGCCCAGTTTACAAGCAGGGAAGCGCATGAACAGAAGCACAAGCCGAATTTTGCTTGTTACGGGCCTGTCCGGCGCAGGAAAATCGACCGTGCTCAAGACGTTGGAAGATATCGGATGGGAAGCCATCGATAATTTTCCTGTCAGGCTTGCAAAGCCGCTGCTCGATCTGCCTCCTGCAGAGGGATCGAGCGACACCGACACTCCGCTCGCCATCGGTTTTGACAGCCGCACGCGCGGGTTCGAACCCAACAAGCTGCTTGCAGAGATCAAGCAGCTTCAAAAACGCGGCGATGTGGAAATCATGACATTGTTCGTCGATTGCGCAGGTGCCGAAATCGAGCGGCGCTATGCCGAAACCCGTCGACGCCATCCATTGGCGCAGGATCGCCCTGCCATTGACGGGATCGCGCAAGAAAGAACACTGATGGAGCCGCTACGCGACTGGTCAGACCTTGTTATCGATACCAGCCGCATGACGACGAGTGACTTGCAGGCTGAAATCCGGAACCGGTTCCGCCAACCCGACGGGAAAATGACGGTTTCACTTGTCAGCTTCGGCTTTTCGCGCGGCGTTCCGCCCAATGCCGACCTGATATTCGACTTGCGCTTTCTGCAAAATCCCCATTGGGATGCCGAATTGCGCCCGATGACGGGGCTCGACCAGGCGGTAGGCGATTATGTTTCGGCTGACCCCGCCTATCGCGGCGCATTCGATCGCATATCCGATCTTTTGCGTTACCTGTTGCCGCTCTACGACGCGCAAGGAAAAGCCTATGTCACCATCGCCTTCGGCTGCACGGGCGGGCGTCATCGGTCGGTGTTCGTCACAGAGCAATTTGCCCGACAATTGCGCGAAGACGGTTATGGCCCGAGCGTAAAACATCGCAATCTGCATTCAAGGCCGGTTGACGCGCTCGAATGGCAAGGTAATCAGGCGCGCCCCATGTACAACGACTGAAAGATAATTGGGGTTTGTTCAGGGATATGATAGCGGGAAACACATGATCGGATTGGTGTTGGTGACCCATGGCACATTGGCGAGCGAGTTTGTCGTCGCGATGGAGCATGTGGTCGGACCGCAAAAGCAGATTGCGACCATCTGCATCGGGCCGCGCGACGATATGGAGTCGCGCCGCAAGGAAATTTCACATGCCATCAAGGAGGTCGACAGCGGCGACGGAGTGATCATCCTGTCCGACCTGTTCGGCGGCACGCCCTCTAACCTGGCTATTTCGCTGCTCGAAGTTGGGCGGGTAGAGGTGATCGCCGGCGTGAACCTGCCGATGTTGATCCGCCTCGAAAGCGCACGGAAGAATATGAGCGTTGCCGATGCCGTGCTCGCCGCGCGCGATGCCGGGCGCAAATATATCAGTGTTGCGTCCGAATTGCTGGAGGCATCCCGATGAGCCGGGTCAGCCGTTCGCTGACCATCGTCAACCAAAAGGGACTGCACGCCCGCGCAAGCGCCAAATTTGTTACATTTGTCAGTCGCTTGCCAGAAGGACTTAAGGTCGAAGTTGAAAAGGATGGCCAATCGGTTGTCGGCACTTCGATCATGGGCCTGATGATGCTGGGTGCCGCAAAAGGTAGCGACATCACCATCCATGTTGAGGGCGATGGTTCGGATATGGCGCTTGAAAAGCTTGCGGGCTTGGTAACCGACGGCTTCGGCGAAGACTGAACCCGATGCGTAAGGAAATCACCGGATTTTCCAATCCGCTGGTGAAACGGATACGCTCGTTGCGCGAGAAGAAGCATCGCAAACGCGAAGGGCTGTTTCTTGCGGAAGGCCTGCGGATCCTGACCGAGGCGCGTGAGGCCGGTTACCTGCCGGATATGCTCTTTCGCTGCGGTGATCGCGACGCCCACAGCCTTGAAATCGCACTTGAGGGTGAGGTGCTTGCTGCCGGCGGCGATGTCATCACCACCAGCGCGGATATTCTCTCCAAATTGTCGGGTAAGGATAATCCCCAGACAGTCATCGGTGTCTATCGCGAAACGGCAACGCCACTCGAATCGCTGGACCGGAACAGTGCGCAAATCTGGCTGGTGGCGCAGGCAATGCGCGATCCCGGCAATCTGGGAACCATGTTGCGCACTGGAGACGCTGTCGGAGCTGGCGGGCTCATCCTGCTCGACGACTGCACCGATCCTTTTTCGGTCGAGGCTGTGCGCGCCAGCATGGGCGCTATTTTCACCCAAAAACTGGTACAATGTCGCTGGGAGGAATTCTTAAGCTGGCTACGCAGCGGCGCCGGTCAATTGGTGGGCACCAGCTTGCAGACCGACACCGACTATCAGGACGGCCGCTATGCCGCCCCCTGCTTCATATTGACCGGCAACGAGGCACAGGGTCTGCCGGAAAACTATGAGGCCGCGTGCGACCTGCTCGTCAAAATGCCGATGCTGGGCAAGGCAGATAGCCTGAATGCCGCGGTTGCAACCGCTGTGATGGCTTATGAGGTGCTGAACCAGTTTAGGCGCCGGTAGAAAGCGTCACTTTTCGTTCGACGCGATCAGGCCCTGTTCGATCTCGCCGGAATAGCGCGGCACTGCTTCCACCAAAGGCACATCTTCCAGTTCGCGTTTGCCGGTTTCGATATTGAGCTCGGAAAATTTCCGCGCCGTTGACATCACGTTGCGATCAAAGCTGCCGACAAAATCATTATACTGCCCCACTGCCCGCCCAAGGCTTCCGCCAAGCTTGCGCAAATGCTCGGCTGCAAGCGCAATACGGTCGTACATTTCCTTGCCCAGCGCGCCGATCTGCTTGGCCTCGCGCGCCAGCCCTTCCTGCCGCCAGACGCTTGCCACCGTGCGCGCAATTGCAACGAGATTGGTTGGCGTTGCCAGAAGCACCCGCTTTTCAAAGGCATGGTCCCACAGCGTCGGATCGTGCTCGAGCGCGGCGGCGAGGAAATGTTCGCCGGGAACAAACATGATCACATAATCGGGCGCTTCGTCGAACTGGTCCCAATAGGCCTTGCGCGACAATCCCTCGATATGGTTCTTCATAGAGGCCGTATGCCGCGTCATCGCGAACTGGCGCGCATCATCATCATCGGCGTTGAAGCCATCCTGATAGTCGTTGAGCGACACCTTGGCGTCAATCACCAGGCTGCGGCCGCCCGGAATGTTGAGGATCGCATCGGGTCGCAACCGCCCGTCCTCTACAGTCACGCTCGCCTCGGTGACGAAATCGACATGTTCTGAAAGGCCGCAGCTTTCGAGGACATTTTTGAGCTGCTGCTCGCCCCAGCGCCCGCGCGCCTTGGGGGCGTTGCGCAAGCTGTTGACGAGGCGTGCCGCTTCGCTCTGCACCCGTTCCTGCCCTGCCCGCATCTGGTCGATCAGGCCGGTGAGTGCGCCATAGGCTTCGGTCCGCTCCTTCTCGATCTTGCCGACCTGCTCCTCATAGGCCTTCAGCCGCTCCCCTACCGGGGCGAGAAGTTGCTTCAAGCGCTCCTCATTCTTCTCACCCGCCTGGTGGAAACGTTCGTCGGCGCGCTGGAGAAAGGCCTGCTGCGCCTCTCCCAACAGCTTCTGCCCGATTTCGCCAAATTGCGCCGAGAGCAGATCTTTCGCCTCCGACAAGGCCCTGACCTGTTCGTCAAAGCCCCGCTCCCGTTCCTCCAATGATGTTTCCAGCCGAGCCAGCCGGTCTTTGGCGCTGTCGCGTTCCTCGACCACTTCGTTCAGCATGGCGCGCAGCTGCACCGTGGTTTCCGCGCCCGCGCTCGCCGCTTTGCCGCCCAGAAACCAGCCGATACCAAGCCCTGCGAGCAACGACATCACGACGGCGACTATGACGATCAACGGATCCAATTCAGCCCCTCACACTCGGAACGAAAATGGAACATAGAGCAAGTGACGCGAGCGTCAAGCGCTTTGCGCGGCTTCCCGGCGCGTCCTTTTCACCCTGGCATAACTCAATATGCTGAGCGGGATCAGCGCCGCATAGACCACGCTCGCCACGATCAACGCAATCCAGGGGGCAGAAATCAGCGCGGCCGCATATAGCCCGACCCCGGCCAGCGCCAGCACCCGCAACGAACGCCGGATCCGGATCGATGACCAGCTGAAGGTCGCGACATTGGAAATCATCAGCGCGGCGATCACCAGCATCCAGGGCCCGATAATCTTGTAATCGCGCGCCCATTCGGCCCCGGTTTCGAGCCAGATGGTCAGCGGAAGCAAGGCGAGCCCCGCACCTGCGGGCGATGGCACTCCGGTGTTGAAACCGGCGGATTTGTGCGGTTGATCATCGGCGTCGATGCGCGCATTGAAACGTGCCAGCCGCAACGCGGCACACAGCACGAAAAACAGGCAAATCGTCCAGCCAAAGCGCGGCATATGCTGCAACGCCCAGCTATACATGATCAAGGCAGGCGTCGCGCCAAAGGCGATCACATCGGAAAGCGAATCCAGTTCGGCACCAAAGCGGCTTTCACCCTTCAACATCCGGGCAATCCGCCCGTCCATCGCGTCGAGAATGCCGGCAATGACGATCGAAAGCAGCGCTTTGTCCCAAATGCCCTGCATGGCGAACCAGATTCCGGACAGACCGGTGCACAGCGCCATCGCGGTAACGACATTGGGCGGCAGCGCACGCAGCGGCAGGCCCGGGCGGGTCGGAAGATCGCTCATGGCCAAGATGTCGGTTGCCTGCGCCCGCCTGTCAATGGGCGATTGCGCGCAGATCCTGATCGACGCCGATTTCCGCGAGGATGGTTTCCCCCGCAACGCAGCGTTGCCCCTTGATAATGCGGGGCGCCGTGCCATGCGGCAGATAGACATCGACGCGGCTGCCAAAGCGGATCAGCCCGACACGCTGGCCAGCGGCAACGACATCGCCCTCCTTCACAAAGGCGACGATGCGACGGGCGACAAGCCCTGCAATCTGCGTGAAGCCGATGCGCACGCCATCGGGCCGTTCAACCAGGAAATGCTGGCGTTCATTCTCTTCGCTCGCCTTGTCGAGATCAGCGTTGAGGAATTTGCCTGCGATATAGGCGACGCGCTTGATCGTACCGCGGATCGGCGCACGGTTGATATGGACGTCAAACACGCTCATGAAAATCGAAACGCGTGTCATCGGCTGATCGCCCAGCCCTGCCGGACCGGCGAGTTCTGGCGGCGGCAACACTTTTTCAATCAGCGTGACGAGGCCGTCAGCGGGCGAAACGATGAAACGATCATCAATAGGCGTTGCGCGAGCGGGATCGCGGAAGAAAGCAAGGGTCCAGATGGTGATGCCGGCCATCGGCCAGGCAAGCGTTTCCCACGCCATGAAGGCAAAGATCGCAGTGACCGCCGCAGCGATCAGACCGAATTTGCGCCCTTCCGGATGAACCGGGGGAAAAGACCATTTTGCGACCCCGGTGCCCCGGTTTGTCAATTCTTGCTTTGTCATTGTGCGCGCCTTCTAGGGCGTGTGGCGCGATGTTACAACTATTAGCTTGGTTTGGGGGTTGGTGGGGATTTTAGAGTACTGAAATGTCGGAGGAAACTGGGATTTCAGGCCGATCGAAACCTTTCCTGACAAGCTCCGTCGCCCCGTGCTTGACACGGGATCGACTTTGTTCGACGCGTGGGGAGTAGCCAAGCTCCGCATCAAGTGCGGGGCGACGACAATGGGAAAGGGCCGATGTCGACAAGTTTTTGGACGTTCGCCCGGGAAAATCGCAATAATAAAACCTGCGTTCCATTTGGATCGCTAAGACGACTGGATTTGGGTACAAAAACGGATACTCATTGACTAATTTTCTTCCAAAGTTGAAGTTCATATTATGCCCATGAACCGCACGCCTTGGAAGAAGAGCCGTACGCTAGGTGACATTTACGGCGGCAGGACAAGCAGAAAGTTTGCTGATAACATTTTTCGTCGTGCGCACTCCATTCTCAGGCCGTCGGGGCAAGACGAACTTCCGATTCTGATTGAGGACAATCCCTCAAGAGATTTCTTCTTCCCTCTCGACGGTAAAGAGGTAATTGCGACACTCAAGGCACTTCCAAGGCGCGACTTTGCCGGAATAACCCATGTTTGGCTAAGGCGACTAAAGAAGCAGGACCACCTTGATGGCTTCCAACCCTACGCTACGTTTAGCTGTGGAAGTGGGGTCAGGCTAATCACTTTGTACCCATTTCCGAACGACCTGATATGTCGCTTCGGTCAGAAACGGCCGCCAAAAAGCGCGTTCAATGACGCAAGTCGTTTCGGGGCTGTAATCGAACAAGTCGGCATCGAATGGCGAGCTACGTGGAGCCTTGACTCGCTTCGCAGGTTCTATGCGCACATCATCTATCATGAAGTGGGCCA
The DNA here is from genome assembly GCA_964423155.1 of uncultured Sphingorhabdus sp. Lineage (GTDB taxonomy): Bacteria > Pseudomonadota > Alphaproteobacteria > Sphingomonadales > Sphingomonadaceae > Sphingorhabdus_B. The sequence continues at coordinate 58,854 of CAYRDQ010000009.1, read as the reverse complement.
CCACGTCGATTGGTATCGTCGACATTGGAGCCAGGCCAACGCGAAAGAACTTGAGGAAGCAGCTGAGCAATATGCCTTCGCAAAAACAACGACCGCTTTGCACGTAATTAATCGGCTCGACAATATCCGTGCCTTTGAGAATGAATAACATGCGCAGCTAGAAAGCCTTAGTTTGATTGGCCGCGAATGTCGGCTTCTGCGACTCAACAATATGAAAGCAGACAGTCCCCCCCCCAACAAAGCTGCCTCTAACTTGCCTTGAAATGTAGGGTTTCCTCTGATGTACCCTCGCAGATGGAAAACGAACCCGAACACACACCCGATGGCGCAGACAGCGCGCCTCGTTCCACTCCAGTCCCCATGCAGCGCCACCGCCACGATGGCTGGACACCGGAACGGCAAAGGGCGTTTATTCAGGTCCTTTCGGTCACCGGACAGGTTTCCACCGCCTGCCGCGCCGTCGGCATATCGCGCAAATCGGCCTATAAGCTGCTCGAACGGCCCGACGCCGCCAGCTTTGCGCAAGCATGGCAGGCGGCGCTGACCGAGGGGCGGCAGCGGACGCTCGACCAGTTGATGGCGCGCGCCATCCGGGGCGTCACTACCATCATGGTCAGGGCGGGCGGCGCGGTGGAGATCGGCCATGGCCCCGATGGCCGGTTGATGGCCGGTTTCCTGAAATCGCCTGCGCCGGGCGAGAACCGCTTTCAAAATGCGCAGCGCCAAAGGTGACATAAGGTAACAGAGGGGGTGTGGGGTAGATGTGGATCTTTGTTACCTTATCGCCCTTTCAGGCGGCCATAGCCTCGGTTTGCAAAAGAGAGACTTTCAACGACTTTCCAGCATGCACCCCTGCTTGCTCATCGCCAAAATCTTGCTATGGCGCAGCGGAAACAATTCAAGAATCCCCTTAGGAAAGCAGCTTCGTCATGGCAAAAATCAAGGTGAAAAACCCCGTCGTCGAACTCGATGGCGATGAAATGACCCGGATCATCTGGGAATGGATCCGTGAACGCCTGATACTGCCCTACCTCGACATTGACCTGAAATATTATGACCTCGGCGTCGAACATCGCGACGCGACCGATGACCGCGTCACCGTGGAATCGGCCAACGCGATCAAGGAATATGGCGTCGGCGTCAAATGCGCCACGATCACGCCCGACGAAGCGCGTGTCGAGGAATTCAACCTCAAGAAAATGTGGAAATCGCCCAATGGCACGATCCGCAACATCCTGGGCGGCGTTGTGTTCCGCGAGCCGATCGTGATCGAAAACGTTCCGCGGCTGATCCCGGGCTGGACCGATCCGATCGTTGTTGGCCGCCATGCCTTTGGTGACCAGTATCGCGCCACCGATACGCTGATCCCCGGCCCCGGCATGCTGCGCCTCGTCTTTGATGGCGACGATGGCAAGACCATCGACCTCGAAGTGTTCAAATTCCCTTCGAGCGGCGTCGCGATGGCGATGTATAACCTCGACGATTCGATCCGCGACTTTGCCCGCGCTTCGCTCAACTATGGTCTCAACCTCGGCTGGCCGGTCTATCTTTCGACCAAGAACACCATCCTCAAGGCCTATGACGGGCGCTTCAAGGACCTGTTCCAGGAAGTGTTCGACACCGAAGGCTTCAAGGAAAAGTTCGCCGCCGCCGGCATCGTCTACGAACACCGCCTGATCGACGACATGGTGGCTTCGGCGCTCAAATGGAGCGGCAAGTTTGTCTGGGCGTGCAAGAATTATGATGGCGACGTGCAGTCGGATCAGGTTGCGCAGGGTTTTGGCTCGCTCGGCCTGATGACCTCGATCCTGATGACGCCCGATGGCAAGACCGTCGAGGCCGAGGCGGCGCACGGCACCGTCACCCGCCATTACCGCCAGCATCAGGCGGGCAAGGCAACCTCGACCAACCCGATTGCGTCGATCTTTGCCTGGACCGGCGGCCTCAAATTCCGCGGCAAATTCGACGAAACGCCCGAAGTCACCCGCTTTGCCGAAACGCTCGAGCAGGTGTGCATCGAAACCGTCGAAAGCGGCGCGATGACCAAGGACCTTGCGATCCTGATCGGCCCCGATCAGGCGTGGATGACCACGGAGCAGTTTTTCGAGGCGGTTCGCGCCAATCTCGAAACAAAAATGGGCAGCTGGCAGTAAACTGCTGACATCGGCGGCCGCTTCCCCTTAAGAGGGGATATGGCCGCCGAACTCGATACCCATGGGCTGGAAAACACGCTCATCATTTTGGGCGCGGCCGGGATTGTTATTCCGGCTTTTGCGCGTTTGCGCATCACGCCGATTATCGGATTTTTGTTAGTTGGCGTGCTTGTCGGCCCGATGGGCCTCGGCGCTCTCACCCAGCATTATCCCTGGCTTTCCTGGATCACCATTTCCGACACCGAAGGCATCGCGCGGATTGGCGAATTCGGTATCATCCTGCTGCTGTTCGGCATTGGGCTGGAACTCTCGTTCCGTCGCCTCTGGCGCATGCGCAGACAGGTATTCGGCCTGGGTTCGGCCGAACTGTTCGGTGGAGCAATCCTCATCGGTGGCGCGCTGTACGCAGTTGGGTATAACGCGACCGAGGCGATCGGCCTCGGCCTCGCCTTGTCACTTTCCTCGACCGCGCTGGTGATCCCGATAGCGGGGACGAAATCGTCGGTCGGCCGCTCCGCCTTTGCCATGCTGCTGTTCGAAGACCTCGCGATCGTGCCGATCATCTTCGTACTTGGCGTGCTGGGGCCGCAGGCGGCGGCTGGCGGCGGCTGGGACAGCCTGTTCACCGTGATGTGGCAGGGGCTGGCAGTCATCGTTGCAATGCTCGTCGCCGGACGTTTCCTATTGCCGCCGCTGTTCGGCCAAGCTGCGCGGACAAAGAGCCCCGAATTGTTCATCTCGGCAACCCTGCTGGTTGTCATCCTATCAAGCCTTGCCACCGCTGCCGTCGGGCTGTCACCCATCGTCGGCGCGCTGATAGCGGGGCTGCTGATCGCCGAGACCGACTATCAGGGCGAAGTCGAAACCGTTGTCCAGCCATTCAAGGGCCTGGCACTGGGCGTCTTCCTGATCAGCATCGGTATGCAGATTGATATCGGTTTTGTCCTGTCCAACTGGGACAAGCTGGCCGCGGCTGTCGTGGTTGCAATATTGATCAATGCCTTTGTGGTCGGCGGCCTGTTAAAGCTGGCTGGCGCGCGCGCAGGGGTCGCAACCGAAACGGGATTGCTGATGGCAAGCCCGTCCGAGACCACGCTGATCGTGCTCGGCGCGGCAAGTGCGGCGCAAATCATCGATGCCGAGACAGCGAAATTCTGGCAGGTGGCCACCGCGATTGGTCTGTTGATTACGCCTATACTCGCGCGCATCGGCCATGACATTTCGCGCCGGATCGAGGTACGGTCGAGCGGGCTGGCGCTAGAAGAAGACATCAGTAACGCTGCCGATCCGCGGACAATCATCATCGGTTTTGGACGCGTTGGACAATTGGTTGCGGACATGCTGCAAACGCACGGCCAGCCTTATCTTGCAGTTGAGAATAACGTGGACGCCGTGGTCGCCGCGCGGCGTGACGGGTATAATGTGATTTTTGGGGATGTTTCAAAACCGCAAACATTGCACCGCCTGCATCTCGAAAACGCCAAGGCACTGGTGCTGACGATGAACGATCCGGTTCTCGCGGCAAAAATCGTGAAGCGGATTCGCGCCGAATACACCGATCTCACAATCGTCGCCCGCGCCCGCGACGCGGAGCATGCGGCCGAGCTCTATCTGGCGGGCGCCAGCGATGCCGTACCCGAAACGCTCGAAAGTTCGCTCCAGCTATCCGAGGCAGTTCTGGTTGATCTTGGTATTGCGATGGGGCCAGTGATCGCGTCGATCCATGAAAAGCGCGATGAATTCCGCCGCGCCATCAAGGAAGCCGGGGAGCTCGACGAAGCCCCCCGCCTGAAGCTGCGCAGCAGGCTCAGCCAGCCAGCACAGCCTTGATTGCATCGATCGCGGCTTGCGCCTGATCGGCACCAGCCGGTCCGCCGCCCTGCGCCATTTCCGGGCGGCCGCCACCTCCCTGCCCGCCCATTGCGGTCGTTGCCGCGCGAACTAGGTCCGGCGCAGCACATTTTCCAACCAAATCGGGCGATACTGCTACGACGACAGTGTTGGCATTCTCGTTCGCAGCAATAATGGCAACTACACCGCCGCCGAGCGCTTTCATCTGCTCATCGGCCAAACCGCGCAGCGCTTTGGGTTCGATGCCCGGAATAACCTGCCCCATGAAGCTGGTATCGCCGATTTTCTCGGCCTCTGCCTTCGGGCCACCGCCACCAGAAAGCGCGAGCTTGGTCTTCGTGTCTGACAATTCCTTTTCGAGCGCACGGCGCTCTGCCAGAAGCGTTTCAACGCGTGCAGCCACGTCATCAGGCGAAACCTTGAAAAGCGAGGCGATGTCCTTGAGCTGGCTTTCGCGGTTTGCAAGGTGAAGCCGTGCAGCTTCACCGGTCAGCGCTTCAATACGGCGGATGCCGCTGGCAACCGCGCCTTCCGAAACGATTGTCATTAATGCGATATCACCCAGCGCGCTGACATGGGTTCCGCCGCATAGTTCGACCGAGTAATTCGCGCCATCGACCTCGCCCATGCTGAGCACGCGGACTTCGTCGCCATATTTTTCGCCGAACAATGCCAATGCGCCAGCTTCGACCGCCTGATCGGGGGCCATAAGACGCGTTGTTACCGCCGTATTGCGGCGGATTTGCGCATTCACCTCGGCTTCGATATCTGCAATTTCCTCCGGCGAAACAGCCTGATTGTGTGAGAAGTCGAAACGCAAGCGGTCGGGTGCAACCATGCTGCCTTTCTGCGTCACATGACCGCCTAATCGGTTGCGCAGGGCCGCGTGCAGCAAGTGTGTTGCGCTGTGATTCGATCGCAACGCATCACGGCGTGCAGTATCGATCTTGAGCTGGACGACATCGCCCACCTTTACTTCACCCCCATCAACCGTCAACTGATGCGCGTGCAGGCGGCCTAGCGGTTTCGAAGTATCGGTAACGGTGGCGGCGAAACCGGAGAGGTTTGAAATGCTGCCCGCATCGCCCATCTGGCCACCGCTTTCGCCATAAAAGGGCGTTTGGTTCGTGATCAGCGTCACGCTGTCACCCGCCTTGGTCGATGGCACTTCGGCACCATCCTTGACGAGTGCTACAACTTGCCCTTCGCCTTCGGTAGCCGTGTAGCCGGTGAATTCGGTTGAGCCGACGCGTTCGGCGATATCGAACCAGACCTCGTCCGAAGCCTTGGCACCCGAACCTTTCCATGCAGCGCGCGCCATGGCCTTCTGATTGTCCATCGCCGCATCGAAACCTGCACGATCGATGCCGAAGCCCTGCGCACGCAAGGCATCTTCGGTCAGGTCATAAGGGAAGCCATAGGTATCGTAGAGCTTGAATGCGGTTTCGCCTGCGAGCACATCGCCCGCCTTCATTCCACCGGTGGCTTCGTCGAGAAGCTTAAGGCCCTTGTCGAGCGTGCGGCGGAACTGGGTTTCCTCCTGCCGCAGTGTTGCCTCGATCAGCGGTTGGGCGCGCAGCAATTCCGGATAGGCCGCGCCCATTTCAGCAGCCAAGCTGCCGACCAGGCGATGCATCAAGGGCTCCTTGGCTCCGAGCAGATGCGCGTGGCGCATTGCCCGACGCATGATGCGGCGCAACACATAACCGCGACCTTCATTCGACGGCATGACACCATCGGCGAGCAGGAAGCTGGTTGAGCGCAGGTGATCGGCGATAACGCGGTGGCTAGCCTTGCGCTCTCCCTCCGCCTTGGTGCCGGTCAATTCCTCAGAGGCGGCGATAAGTGCTTTGAATGTATCCGTATCATAGTTATCCGGCACGCCTTGCATCACCGCCGCGATACGTTCCAGGCCCATGCCAGTGTCGATCGACGGTTTGGGCAGCGGAATGTCGGTACCGTCATCCTGCCGCTCGAATTGCATGAAGACCAGGTTCCAGATTTCAACGAAACGGTCGCCATCTTCATCGGGGCTTCCCGGGGGGCCTCCGAAGATATGCTCGCCATGATCGTAGAAGATTTCGCTGCACGGGCCGCAAGGGCCGGTATCACCCATTGACCAGAAGTTATCGCTGGTGGGGATGCGGATGATGCGATGATCGGGAAGGCCAGCAATCTTCTTCCACAATTCAAATGCTTCGTCGTCGGTATGATAGACGGTCGTGGTCAACTTATCCGCCGGAAGCCCCCAGACCTTGGTCAGCAAGGTCCACGCATGCAGGATCGCCTGTTCCTTGAAATAGTCGCCAAAGGAAAAATTCCCCAGCATTTCGAAGAATGTGTGGTGACGCGCGGTATAGCCGACATTGTCGAGGTCGTTGTGCTTGCCCCCCGCCCGGACGCACTTCTGGCTCGATGCTGCGCGCGGAATAGGCCGGGTTTCAAGGCCGGTGAATACATTCTTGAACGGCACCATTCCGGCGTTGGTAAACATCAGCGTCGGATCGTTATACGGAACCAAGGGTGCCGAAGGCACAACGTCATGGTCATTCCCCCCGAAATAATCGAGAAAGGCGCGGCGGATATCGTTGGTCGAGCTCATAACACGCGCGACTTAGGCGACGCCAAAGCGTGCTGCAAGCAGGATATATCGCTTAGTGTCAGTGATCAGGCGTAAGCGTAGGGTCCGCCTTTTTCCAATGCGGTCTTCCATGTCGGCAAGTTATGGATTCTTTCGACATAGGCGGACAGTTTGGGCTTGTCGCCTGCCCAGCCCATTTTGACCGCTGCTTCAGCAGGGAAGCTGACCATGATGTCGGCCCCAGTCATGCTGTCGCCCACAAGCCAACCTGACGGCAAAAGCCGATCTTCGATATAGCGGAAATGGCTTTCGAGCTGCTGATCGATGCGCGGGCGCAGCGGTGCGGCGGCATCGCCGAGACGCGAGGTGTACAGATTGAGGAGGATCGGCGTCATTGCCGAGCCTTCGGCAAAATGTATCCATTCAAGATAGCGGACATGATCGCCGGTGCCACGCGCAGGGACTAAATGCGCGCCGCCATGCCGCTCGCACAGATATTCGACTATCGCGGCCGATTCATAAACAATCTGCCCATTGTCTTCGATCACCGGCGATTTTCCGAGCGGGTGAATATCGAGCAACGCCGGGGGTGCCAGATTGGTAACCGCGTCGCGCTGGTGATGTACGATTTCATAGTCGACCTCGAGTTCCTCCAGCAGCCACAATATGCGTTGCGAGCGACTGTTGTTCAGATGGTGGATTTTCAAGGTCATCATTCTCTCCTCAATCAGATTGTTGAGCGGATACAATCCAGGCCGCTGCGGCAAAGCGAACCGCCTCTTTGCGCAGGTTCCGCTCGGCAAGAGCGCGTAGAGCCGAGAGGAACGCATCGCGAGCCTCACCCTCCAGCATCCGGATCGCGCGCGCGGCGGGGCCGATATGGCCGAAAAAGTCTAGTGCGTCGGCCACCGGATCCTCTCCGCTGCCAGCAACATAATCGAAGTCGACCGGCTCGAATTGGACGTCGGCCCATCCCGCCTCGGTCAGTATGTGCGTCACATGCTCGGGCTCGGCAAAAGCGAATGGCCCAGGCGCGTAACGGTCAACCGCTGGATTCGAAGGCAAAAGGGCGGCAATTGCGCTCGCCCAGTCGTTTTCGGCAGGTGTTCTGAAGCAGGAGAACAGCATCGACGCTTTGCTGGCCGCACCACGTGCAAGATTGGCAAAGGCCGCTACAGGTTCGTCGAAAAACATGACTCCGTGACGCGAAATATAAAGGTCTGGAACAAAAGTTGCGTCTCGCCAGGTCGCGGCATCTGCAACCGCGAAGCCCAGATTGCTTCGCTCCGCGGCCCTCTCAGACGCGACTGCGACCAAATCTTCAGATATATCAAGCCCCACGACGCACGCCGACGGTCTGGCATCGGCGATACGGATCGACAGTTCCCCTGCCCCGCAGCCGATATCGACAACCTTCGCCGCATCTGCATTGTCCAAAATGCGTGCGATCAGCAGTTCGGTTAGCGGCGCGAAAGACCGGTCGGTGCGTTGCCATTGCCGCGCCCAACTGCTGCCGACCTGTCCCTGCCATTCGGTTTTGCCTGTCATCGTGTCGACCCTAGTCGGGAAGGCAATCGACGCAACCCATTTTACACTTGCGACTCACTACGCATCGGCGCAGCATTGCGCAGTCAGGGACTGGCAAATACGCCACGGCCATATCCCCCGTCCCGTCCTGACCTATTTGCCAGCCCCTGATACATGTCGCGCGTTGGCGCGCATCCAACGCTGAAGGCTGCGCCATCGCGCTCCACTTGGGAAAGAGGAGACGAATGATGGCAAGCACCACCAAAGGAGCAAAAGTCAATGGCGTGAGGGCCGTGGCCCTGGTTGGTCCCACCGGCGCCGGTAAAACCAGTTTGGCCGAAGCGATGTTATTTGCGTCGGGTGCGATTACCCGGCTCGGTTCGGTAGAAGCTGGAACGACAATCGGGGATTCCAGCCCCGAAGCCAGGGCCAGACGCGGATCGACCGAAATCAATCTGACACGCTTCGAATATCTGGGCGACAAATTTGCTGTAATCGATACACCCGGCGCCGTGGGTTTCGCGGCAGATGGCTATGCGGCCATGGGAAGTGCCGACATGGCGATTGTTGTTGTCGATCCCGAACCCGAACGGGCTGCGTTGGCAGAACCGATTTTGCGCCGGCTCGATGCCATGCACATCCCGCATGCTGTTTTCGTCAACAAGATTGACGCAGCCCGGGGTCGTATCCGGGATTTGCTCGAGGCCATGCAGCCAATGAGTGGCGCGCCGCTGGTGGCGCGGCAAATACCTATTCGCGAAGGCGAGAAGATCACGGGCTTTGTCGATATCGCACTCGAGCGCGCGCACCGTTATGTTCCGGGCAAGGAGAGCGAACGTATCGACATCCCGGCGGATTTGGCTGAACGCGAGGCCAGCGAGCGGTTCCATATGCTTGAAACATTGGCCGATCATGACGATGAACTGCTCGAAACCCTGCTGATGGACGAACTGCCCAATTTGGAGCGGGTGTTGAAGGATTTGACCGACGAAACGCGTGCCGGATGGGTGGTGCCGGTCATGTTTGGATCCGCGTTGAATGGGTTTGGTATCCATCGCCTGCTCAAAATGTTGCGTCATGAGGCGCCTACTGTCGAACTGGCAGCGCAACGTTTTGGCGCTGGCGATAACTCCGTGCATATTTTCAAGATTGCAAATGGCGGTGCAGTCGGTCGACTGGCGCTTGCACGCGTGCTCGGCAGCGGATTGAACGAAGGCGCCGATCTGGGCAATGATATGCGCGCCGGCGCCTTGTTTGCATTGCTGGGCGACAAGACTGCAAAGCTGCAGGTCGCTGAAACCGGCGATATCATTGCAATAGCAAAGGCTGACGCTGCAAAGGCGGGCATGATTTTTGGCGGCGCCAATGATGACGGCTCCGAGCATCTGATCGACTTGCCCCCACGCAATGCGACGATCGCATTACGTGCCCGGAACCGGCAAGACGATGTCAAACTGTCGACTGCTCTTCACAAGCTGGTCGAAGAGGACCCAGCACTCGAATGGGCGCAGGATGACGCAAGCCACGAAACGCTGCTCAGCGGGATCAATGATGAACATCTCAACGTTACGCTGCAACGGTTGAAACGTCGATATGGCGTTGAAGTCGATACACATGCACCCCGTGTCGCCTATCGGGAATCGATCCGGAAAGGCGTCACCCAAAGGGGGCGGCACAAGAAGCAGTCGGGCGGACATGGCCAATATGGCGATGTTGTCATAGAGGTGCGTCCTTTGCCGCGCGGTTCGGGTTTTGTGTTCGAAGAGAAGATTTCCGGTGGTGTGGTGCCGAAACAATGGATTCCCGCTGTGGAGGCGGGTGTCCGCGACGCGATGGAAAAGGGCCCGCTTGGCTTCCCGGTGGTCGACGTCGCCGTCACATTGGTCGATGGCAGCTATCACTCGGTTGACAGTTCAGAGCTTGCTTTCAGGCTTGCCGGCAAACTGGCGATGAGCGAGGCGCTGGCGCAATGCCAACCCTATTTGCTGGAACCAGTCGCCCATGTGACGATTGCATCACCGCCCGGTACCGGATCAAAAATGGGGTCGGTTGTATCGGCAAAGCGGGGCCAGATTCTTGGTCTCGGAACCCATCCGGATTGGCAGCGCTGGGATCTGGTCGAGGCAAATCTGCCGATGGCTAGCCTCAATGGGTTGGATGCAGAACTGCGATCATTGAGCCAGGGTCTGGCAACTTTCACCGCGGAATTCGATCATTTGGCTGAATTGTCAGGCAAGCTGGCCGACGATATCGTCAAACATGCTTCGCTAGAGCCGGCCTGAGTTAGGCCTATTCTGTAGTCAAAGATTTGGCCCGCCCCGGGGTGGTCCAGGGCGGGCCGGATGCGCACCGATCAGGCGTGGTGCGCTGTTTCGGCTCCTTGGGAGAGAGAGCCTTGGGGGTTCGTTTGAGGATTATTCCTCAACAAGGTCCGATCCGTCTTCATCGGGCGAACCAACCATCATCTCTTCCGCCACTTCGTCGGTCTTGTTGCGGATCGATGCCTCGAGCTTGGCGGCCATTTCCGGATTTTCGCGCAGCCAGATTTTGGCGTTTTCACGCCCCTGCCCGATGCGGATCGAATCATAGCTGAACCAGCTGCCAGACTTTTCAACCAATCCGGCCTTGACGCCGATATCGAGCAACTCACCGGTCTTTGAAATGCCCTCGCCATACATGATGTCGAATTCCACCTGCTTGAACGGCGGCGCCACCTTGTTCTTAACGACCTTCACCCGAGTGGTGTTGCCGACAATATCCTCGCGATCCTTGATCTGGCCGGTGCGGCGGATATCAAGACGAACCGAGGCATAGAATTTCAGCGCGTTGCCACCGGTTGTCGTTTCCGGAGAGCCGTACATCACACCGATCTTCATGCGAATCTGGTTGATGAAGATCACCATGCAGTTTGAACGGCTGATCGAGCCGGTAATCTTGCGCAGCGCCTGGCTCATCAGGCGTGCCTGAAGACCAACATGGCTGTCACCCATTTCACCTTCAATTTCAGCGCGCGGGACCAGCGCAGCCACCGAGTCGATCACAAGGATATCGACCGCATTCGAGCGCACCAGCGTGTCGGCGATTTCGAGTGCCTGCTCACCCGTATCGGGCTGCGACACGATGAGGTTGTCGATATCGACCCCCAGCTTCTTCGCATAAACCGGATCCAGTGCATGTTCGGCGTCGATAAAGGCCGCTGTCCCGCCAGCCTTCTGCGCTTCGGCGATTGCATGCAGCGTCAACGTCGTCTTGCCCGAGCTTTCCGGGCCGTAAATTTCGATGACGCGGCCTTTGGGCAGACCACCAATACCAAGCGCGATATCCAAACCAAGCGAGCCGGTCGAAATTGCCTCGATCTGGATTGCCTCACGGCTGCCCAGTTTCATTGCTGAGCCCTTGCCAAAGGCGCGATCAATCTGCGCCAATGCGGCTTCGAGCGCGCGTTCACGTTCTGCGTTATTCATGGTCTTTGCCTGATCCCCATCTATGATTTTAAGACTTGCCGCCATCGTTCCACTCCTTTGGTTAGCGTGCCCGGTTCCAGCCTGTTCACCACCAGAACATTACCGGAACTAGGTATTATGTATCGCCTTTGTTCTTATAGAACAAGTGTGGAACAATAAAAATTAACTTTGCAAATTCAACCAGTTCACTTTTTCAGCGCATCCCGTACCGCGGCAGCGATCTGTTGCACCGAAAACGGTTTGGGCAGGAAGTGGACATTGTCGAGATTGATCGACTGCCGCAATTGCTCCTCCGCATAGCCCGACATGAAGAGGATTTTCACATCGCCATATTTCTCACGTAGTTTGCGGGCCATGGTTGGCCCGTCCATGTTCGGCATCATCACATCGGAAACGACGAGATCGTAGCTATTGCCCGCAGCAAAATGGTCGAGCGCCTCCTCCCCGTCACGCGCAGTTTCAACATTATAGCCTTGACGCACCAACGCCCTTTCAGCGACAGCTCTAACCATATCCTCGTCCTCTACGAGCAACAGCGACGCACTTCCCCACAAGGCTTCGGGTTCCATCTCCTCCTTGACGACAGCCGCCGCCGTCGCTGGCTTGGCTGCGGCTCCAGCTGTAGGAAGATAGACATCGAAGCGCGTACCCTTGCCAATCTCAGATTCAGCAAAAATGAACCCGCCCGATTGCTTGACAATGCCGTATACGGTCGAAAGACCCAGCCCAGTGCCCTTGCCGACATCCTTTGTTGTAAAGAAGGGTTCAAAAACCTTGGACAGGTTTTCACGTGATATTCCAGTGCCATGATCGATGACCGAGAGCAGCGCATAGTCCCCGATGGGCAGAATCTCACTGCGCATTGCACGCACGTCGGATGGTGCGACTGCTCTCGTTTCGATACGCAGGACGCCACCATCCGGCATGGCATCGCGGGCATTGACTGCAAGATTGACAATAACTTGCTCGAGTTGTCCCGGATCAGCGCGCACCGCGCCAATAGAACGCCCATGCTCTACTTGAAGTTGCACCTTCCCCCCCAACAACCGCTTCAGAAGGTGAGAGACTTCCGCAACAACATCTGGCAGTTGCAGGATTTGCGGACGCAAGGTCTGTTGTCGGGAGAAAGCCAGCAATTGACGCGTCAAGCTTGCTGCACGGTTTGAATTGTTCTTAATCTGTTGGATGTCATCATAATCGCTGTCACCAGGCGGATGACGCAGCAGCATGAGATCGCAATAGCCGAGTATAGCTGTAAGGATATTGTTGAAATCGTGCGCGACACCACCCGCCAGCTGACCGATTGCCTGCATCTTGGTCGCCTGCGCCACTTGTCGCTTGAGCTTGGTTTCCTCGCTATTGTCTTTGAGGCCGAGTAGAACAGCCGCTTCACCCAAACCGCGAACACCTGCTATCGACAGCGCTACCGCTTCGTCAGGTTCGCTTTTCAAGCGAACTGCGATATCACCCGACATGGATTGCCCGCGCGTGTAGCGCCGAATCGAATCCGCTACCGCCGCCTTGTCTTCTGCAATCACCAAGTCACCCGGATAGGGCGGTAAGGGATCTTGCTGAATTCCGGCGACGCGCGCAAAGGATTCGTTCGCAAACAGAAACCGGCCATCACGATCCACGAGCGCAAGCCCCAGAGGCAAACTTGCAAGTAACTGCTCGACGTGAACCTGGTTGGCTTCGCTTCGGCCGGAGCCATTATCATCTAGCACAAACAGCAATGATGGCCCGTGCTCGGCATCAAACGCCAGCGGGACATGCAACAGGCGCACCGGCGGCCCATGTTTTCCTTCGCGGCTGAAAAATACGCCTCCTTTATCGTCAACGGCCAGGAAATTTGCACATTCGCGATTGGAGATATTGGCAGTTTCACTTCCTGCCGCACGCAGTGCAAAAGCGGGGTTGCACGCACGGATACGTCCTTCCTGCCCAACAAGTGCTGCCATGATTCCTGCTTCGGCGAGCGCCCGACCGACACCACCTCCCACCATCAAGTTAGCCTGTGTTTCGAGGTTCACGGTTTCCGCCGGGGTAAAGCGCCAGACCAGATATTCGTCGCCTGCACCCGCGCGGCGCACTTCGACGCGATATTCGGCGCCACGTTTTACCAACTTGTCGACACTAGAGTGCCCGTCCCGCCATGCGTTTCGCCCGGCAGCCAACAATAGCGAGTGCCCCGCATCATCCAGATCTAGATCGGGAGGCGCGCGCAACCCTTCGAACCATAGCTCAAAACGACCGTTCGCGCACAGAAGGCGCCCTGCCCTGTCGCATATAGCGATTGCGGCCTTGTCGAACTCAATCGCAGCATAGGTTGCCGACCAGTCGGGAGGTAGATGGCCGGCCTCCTCAGCCGAACCTGAAACACGCGTGGCAACAAAATAAAGCGTAGCTGCCAAAATCAGGAAGGTTGCTGCAGAAATGCCAACGACAAGGGCATTTCCTGCGACTAGCCATACGAGCGAAAGCGACAGGAAAAATGCCGCCGTCAGCCCGACTGCTGCGACTCGCTGTTCGCGGGCCGCCTTACCATCTCCGGCCTCGAAAATTTCGACTGTGGAAGATGGAAGGCTGCCCGCCAATGTCAAATCCTTGATTACCAGATACGGACGCGGTCCTCGGGTTTGAGGTGCATCTTATCGCCGCTTTTCGGCTGGAACGCCTCGTACCATTTGTCAAGGTTGCGCATCACCCAAGTCCGCTGGATGGATGGGCTGTGCGGATCGGTAATCAGGCGATTGCGCAAATTGGCTTCGCGATAATTGCGGCGCCACACCTGGGCCCAACCGAGAAAAAAGCGCTGATCACCCGTGAAGCCACCCAAGATTGGCGCTTCTTGTCCGCCGAGAGATGCTCGGTAGGCGTCATAAGCAATGGTCAGGCCAGCCAGATCGCCAATATTTTCTCCCAGCGTAAATTCACCCTTCACAAAAGCACCGGGCAACACTTCATAGGCATCATATTGCTTTATCAGTGCCTCACTTGCTTTCTTGAAAGCAGCGACATCGCTTTCGGTCCACCAATCGGACAAACGGCCCTTTTCATCATATTTGGCGCCTTGATCGTCAAAATGATGGCTAATTTCATGTCCGATCACCGCTCCGATCCCACCATAATTGACGGCTGCGTCTGCTTTTGGATCGAAAAATGGCGGCTGCAGGATCGCAGCAGGAAAGACAATCTCGTTCATGCCAAAATTGGCATAGGCATTCACCGTCTGCGGCAGCATGCCCCACTCCCAACGCCGGATCGGTCCGCCCAGGCGACCAATATTGTCATCAAAGCCCCAGTTGTTGGCACGCAGTTGGTTCCCGAAAAGGTCCCCGCGAACAATTTTCAGCTTCGAATAATCTTTCCACTGATCAGGATAGCCGATCTTGGTTGTGAAATTGGCCAGCTTCTGCTTCGCCTTAACCTTCGTTTCGGGTTGCATCCAGGCCAAGCCATCAATCCGTCGACCCATGGCAGCTTTCACATTTTCGACCAGCTCGTTGATCGCTGCCTTGCTCTCTGGTGGGAAATACCGCGCAGCGTAAGCCTTTCCAACCTCCTCACCGACTGCACCTTCGGTAAAGTCAACCGCGCGTTTCCAGCGCTCCTGGCGCTTTGGCGTGCCCTGCAACGTCGTACCGTAAAAGGCGAAGGCGGTATCCGCTATCCGGTTGGGCAAGACATTTGAGTAATTGCCGAGGCTGCCGACAATCATCTGGTCCTTGAGAACGGAGATGTCGGTTTCCGCGTAGATTTTAGCGATGCCCGTGATCGCACTCGGTTGACCAACAATAACCTCGTCAATCTTTGGACTCAGCTTTTTGAGGACAGCAGACATTTTCAGTCCGGGCGTGATCGCATCCAGCTGCGCCAGCGACATCTTGTTATAGGTTTTCGATGCGTCCGAGCTGTCTTCGCGCGTCCATTGTACTTCAGCTATCTTTTTTTCCATCGCGAATATTGCGTCTGCCCTGGCGGCGGCGTCCTGTTCGCCTGCGTGAGTGAGCATGTCAGCCAGGAATTTGCGATAGGCAACACGGATAGCTTCATATTTTTCATTATCTACCAAATACATGTCGCGATCCGGCAATCCGGTCCCGCCTTGGAATATCTGAAAGATATAGCTGTCCGGATTCTTGTCGTCCTGCCCTACGAAACCACCGAATAGTGCCCCTACCCCATTTCGCGCGGCTACAGGCAGGAGCTTTTCGAAACCTGATTTTGAACTGACTGACCGAACCTTTTTGAGCCAAGGCTGGATAGGCTTAAGTCCAAGTTTTTCTACCTGTGCTTCATCCATGTAACTCGCATAGGCATCGCCCGGCTTGCTACCCTTTTTCGCAGCCTCGTCTTTCAAAAGATCGGCCACTCGCTTTTTGGACAGATCGTCAAGGGCAGTGAACATTCCATAATTGGACTTGTCTGCAGGAATCTCTGTCCGCTTGGCCCATTCGCCATTGGCGAAGCCGTAAAAATCATCACCGGGCTGAACCGTCTTGTCCATGCCGCTCGTATCGAAACCGAAGGTGCCAAGTTGCGGCCCCTTCTGCACCTCTGCCGACGCCTTTTCCTCCGCGTGCGCGGGCGTCGACACGGCGATAGCAACCAACGAAACGCCCGCGATAGCCAGCGTCAAATCCTTGAATTTCATTATATCGCTCCCCTTAAAGCCGGATTGCAGCCAAGCGAATCCATCATAGCGGGAAGATTAATCGTCTGACTGCCGAAATTCAGTCTTTATCCACCAGTTGCAACTGGTTTCGACCGACGACGCCATTTGGACGAAATGCGCCAGCGCCAAAACCAGGCGGACGTCACATAGCCGATGGCAGCACTTATAACTGAAATTACAAACAACCCAAAGAGCATCGCGGGCGCTGCGGCCGACAGCAACCACGCGCTCCATTCAGCGAGCCCCGCGCCGCTACTTATCAACGCCTGGAATCGCGTAACGTCTGCGTTCAATCCCAGCATAGCATTGCCGACATAAACCGACGCTGCGAGAATGAAGGGCGTGGTCGCTGGCATGCTAAGAAAAGTCATTGCTGCGCCGATCGGAATATTGGCACGAACTGGCAAGGCTAGCAGGGCGACGCCCGCGATCTGCACGCCGGGTATCAAAAGAAATATGCCTACAAGCAATCCTAGCGCTACTCCGCGGGGTACAGAACGGCGGGTAAAGCGCCAAAGGGCGGGATGAAAAACGCGATGTGCAAATGGACGCAGAAAACGGCTCCGCTCGAAACTTTCCCGAGACGGTGCCTGTTCATGAATCCATTTCGTCAATCCGTTCATCCGCGTTCCCGCATAATTCTACCCTGTTCGCGCTTCCAGTCCCGTTCTTTCTCGGTCGCCCGTTTGTCCGGTGCCTTCTTGCCCTTGGCAAGCGCCAGTTCGACTTTGGCACGTCCGCGAGCATTAAAATAGATGGACAGCGGCACCAAAGTCATCCCCTGGCGGGCAACCGCTCCGTGAAGCTTGTTTATCTCGCGTCCATTAAGGAGCAATTTACGAGGACGTTTTGGCTCGTGATTGAATCGATTACCGTGGCTGAACTCGGGAATATTGGCATTGACCAACCAGATTTCACCACCTTCCTTCATTTCAGCATAGCTTTCGGCAATCGAGCCTTCGCCGAAACGCAATGATTTCACCTCTGTTCCGGTGAGTGCAATGCCTGCTTCATATTTGTCCTCGATATGATAGTCATATCGAGCGCGCCGATTTTCGGCGACAACCTTCGTCTTCTGGAAGGATTCGGGTTTGGGGCGTGCCATCAGACTAGACCTACAATCTCCAGCGCCGCGTCGACAGCCTTACGGCTCGTTGCGGACGCCGGGACGAGTGGAAGGCGAAGTTCTTCAGGAAAACCTTCCCAAACCCGCGCCATTGCATATTTTACAGGACCGGGAGACGCATCGGTGAAAAGAGCGCCGTGCAACGGATGCAGCCGATCGTTGAGCTGGCGAGCCAGCGCATAGTCGCCAGCCGCACAGGCTTGCTGAAACTCTGCGCACAGTTTTGGTGCAACATTGGCGGTCACCGAAATGCACCCCACGCCGCCTGCTGCGTTGAACGCCAGAGCCATATCGTCATTGCCACACAGTTGAATGAAATCCGTCCCGCAGCCCAGCCGATGTTCACCCACACGGGAAATTTGGCCGCTGGCATCCTTAACACCGACAATAGACGGTATTTCCGCCAGTCGCGCCAACGTAGCGGGCTGGATATCGGTCACGGTCCGCGCCGGCACGTTATAGACAATTATTGGCAAGTCGCTTTTTTCGGCGAGATGCGCATAGTGCGCAAAAATCCCGTCTTGATTGGGCCGGTTGTAATAAGGTGCAACCACCAGTGCGGCGGCGGCCCCTTCAGACTTCGCAAATTCCATGTGCCTGACAGCGGTAGCCGTATCATTCGATCCACATCCAGCGATGACTGGAACCCGGCCCGCCGCCTGTTCGATACATATCGAAATCACCCGATAATGTTCGTCATACGACAGGGTAGGCGCTTCGCCGGTTGTACCGCAGGGGACAAGAGCCGACGAACCTTGATCGATTTGCCAATCCACCAATGCGCGAAAATGCGACTCGGAAATCGTTCCGTCGCAAAAAGGAGTCACCAGAGCCGGAATTGAGCCCGTAAACATGGAAATCGCCTTCAAAACTAGCCAAATGAACCGAACAAGTTATCCGACGAACCGCAGGGGTGCATGGTTCATCGTCTACTAAGGAGGCAGCCCATAATATGTCGCGCATGGTAAAGCACCTGATTTCCGCTTCGCTGCTGGCAATTCCAGCTTCTGCATTTGCAGCCAATACACCTGAGGCGCCTCCAATCGTCTGGCGAACCGGGGTTGGTGAAGCCAGCAACGTACCTACTGCGATGGTTGATCCCAGTGGAGGTAACGTTCCTGCCGCCCTGCAGCGCTGGCGGATGCTCAGCCAGTCGGGTCAGTATAGTTTTTCCGAATATGCATCGTTTTTGATGACATATCCGGATTGGCCGAACACCGACGAGATGCGCAAAAATGCCGAGCAGGCAATCAATGTTCTGAGCTGGTCTCCGAATCAGGTTGTCGCCTATTTTGATCGCCTTGAGCCGACCACAAATGGTGGACGGGCAAAGTTTGCGTTGGCACTCGCCGCCACTGGCGACAAGGCGCGCGCCGAACAATGGGGGCGTCGGGCTTGGCGCGAAGGCCCGTTGACCGACGATGACGAAACCAAGCTTTTCCAATTGCTCGCTGGCAAGCTCTCCGCTGCCGATCATGATGCCCGCACAAGCCGACTCCTGTGGTCAAACGCAACCCGCGCGGCACAAAAATGGCTGCCTCATACTTCGTCGGAACGGCGCCCGGTCCTGGAAGCGCAACTGGCACATGAATTGAAGGCACCGGATGCTGCTGCGAAATTTGCGGCGGTTGGTCCGGCTGCGCTCAGCGATGCAGGGCTTTTGATGGAACGCGTATCGGCGTTGCGCGCCGCAGGTAACAGTTGGGCAGCCCGCGAGTTGCTGGCAAATCGCCCGGCTCTTGCCTCCCCGCCTCATGTTGCTCGCGATTGGCTGAAAGTCCTGCTCGCCAACGCCGAAGCCGCCGAAACCGATGGGCAATTCGACATGGCGTACCGAATTGCGTCAAAACTGACTGACGCCTTCCCGGCGGGCACAGATATCACCAAGCTCGATCTGTCGACACGCGACACCTACACCAGCCTTGCATGGCTGGCCGGCGAATCTGCCTACTACAAGCTTGGCCGCCCGCGCGATGCTGTTGAGATGTTCAACCTCTACACTGCCGGTGCCCGAACCCCACAAACGCGAGCAAAGGGACTATATTGGGCAGGTCGCGCCGCGAAAAAGGCTGGAGATCCACAGGCGGCGCAGCGCTATTTTGGCGAAGCCGCACGTTTCTATGATTTCTTCCACGGCCAGCTCGCGCTGGAAGCGCTGGGGCAACCACTCCCGGCTGTTCCTGCCGCGCCGTTGCTGCCACAATTGGCTGCAAATGCAGTTCCGCCAACCTTTACCGCCGCCCGGATGTCATCTTCCTTTCCGGGTTGGCGGGATTCCAACAGCTTCATGCGAGCACTTTCCAACTCGGCAAAGACCGAGAGCGATTTCAAAAACCTGTTCGCTTGGTCAAACCTGATCGGTCGCCCAGACCTGTCGGTGATTGCGGCACGTAGTGCGCGGATCGAAGGACATGATGGCCTGGTCAGGCTTGGTTATCCAACCGTTACTGTCCCCCCTGAGCATGCTGGCAACTGGACCTTCATCCACGCCATCGCGCGGCAAGAAAGCCAGTTCGACCGCAATGCCGTCAGCCATGCCGGCGCCCGCGGCCTGATGCAGTTGATGCCTGGAACGGCGCGCGAGACTTCGGGCAAAATTGCCCTCGCCTATCGACCCGAAGCGCTGAACAGCGACGTTACCTATAATATCCAGCTGGGTTCGACCTATTTCCAACGCATGTTGAGCTACTATAATGGCAGCTACCCGCTGGCGGTAGCGGCTTACAATGCTGGCCCGGGCAATGTGAACAAATGGCTCGCACGCAATGGTGACCCACGCACAGGCAGCATCGATATTCTCGACTGGATCGAGCAGATACCTATTTTCGAAACGCGCAACTATGTGCAACGCGTCCTCGAAAATGCAGTGATGTACGACCATCTGAACCCGGAAAAGGCGCGGTACCGTACCAACACGCCGTTGAGCAATTATCTCGGTCGCAGGAATAACGGCTAAGCGCCAGCATGAACGAACGCACGAACCCCATTACCCCATTGGGGTTTGCCGCGTTGCGCGCCGAGTATGAGCAACTGTTCGCAGTCGAGCGGCCCAAAGTGGTGGAAATCGTCAGTTGGGCGGCTGGGAACGGCGACCGGAGTGAGAATGGCGACTATATCTATGGGCGCCAGCGCCTACGCGAAATCGACCGCAAACTGGGCAAGCTCTCCCGCCAGATGAAATTCGCCAAGGTAATAGATCCAGCAAGGCAGGACGACCGCAGCCGGATCTTTTTCGGGGCCACGGTCACGCTGGCGGACGATGACGACAATCAGCGCAGGGTAACAATTGTCGGCGATGATGAAGCGGATGCAACCGCCGCACGGATTGGCTGGAATTCACCACTCGCAAGGGCATTGCGCGGTGCGGCGATTGGCGATTTGCGGACAGTACAATTGCCCGGCGGTCCCAAGGAATGGGAAATCGTAGCGATCAGCTATCCTGATTGATAACCGTTGCTCGAATAAGATCGGCCAGCCGATCAGGCGCCTCCATTGGAATGAAGTGCGACATGTCTTTCCAGTGCAAGTCTGTCGAACCCGCAATATGTTGTGCAAGATCAGGTGCGGTCGGGCTGACCGAAAAATCCATCGGTCCCGCACGTTCGGCGTTGCGCGCGCGCAATATGGTTGTCGGACAGGCAACATTCCCTACCCAGCCATATGGGTTGTTGCGCCACGATCCCATATAGGCCGATGCCTCGAGCGCCGGTGGACAGGCAAGTTCGAACGCTTCCCCGATGACTCCCGGTATCAAGCCATATTGGCAATAATCTGACAGCACATCGGACCGCCAGTTCGCATAGGGTTCGCGATTGGAAAAATGCGCAGCCATCTGCTCTGCACTCTCCCACTGGTTGCGGCGGCGGGCGACCGGATGGTCAGTGGGTGATCCGCTGAGATTTCCGGGCTCGCCCGCATAGGTTTCCGGCGTCATCATCACCGGATCGACCAACAGCATCCCCGATATCCTGTCGGGAACCAGAACCGCCGTTCGTGCCGCAACATAGCCACCCATGCTGTGACCGATTGCAAATACCGGCTTCGATAGTTCGGTTTGCGCAAATGCTGCGACGTCGTCGGCAGTCGCGAGCCAATCGGACAATGAATCCGGACGATAGCTGCGGCCATGGCCGCGTAGGTCGAGCGCTATAAAGTGCCAGTCCTGCGGCAGCGCCTTGATCGTCGCATCCCAACAACGCGCATGGAAACCCGTGGCGTGGAGTAGAAGCAACGTGGGGTGGTCCCCCGCCTTGCCCCATTCAAACCAGCACAGCTCTCCACCCGAAGCCGCGAAACGATGTTCGACTGGCTGCATCAACCCTTGGGTTGCTCCACCACGCGGATGTTGAGTTCGCGCAGCTGCTTCATTGTTGCAGGCGACGGTGCCCCCATCAGCAGGTCTTCCGCGCGCTGGTTCATCGGGAACAGCGTGATCTCACGCAGGTTCTGCACCCCGCACAGCAGCATCACCATGCGGTCGACGCCGGCTGCCATCCCGCCATGCGGAGGTGCGCCATACTGGAAGGCGCGATACATGCCGCCAAACCGTTCCTCGACATCAGCCTGCGTCAGACCAGTCAGTTCGAATGCCTTGACCATCAGATCAGGATGCTGGTTGCGGATCGAACCAGACGCGAGTTCATAGCCATTGCAGACCATATCATATTGATAGGCCTTGATGGTCAGCGGATCCTGCGTCTGCAGCGCCTCTAGCCCGCCTTGCGGCATCGAGAAGGGATTGTGCGCGAAATCGACCTTTTTCTCTTCCTCATCCCATTCGTAGAAGGGGAAGTCGATGATCCAGCAGAAGCGGAAGGCATCCTTTTCGACGATGTCCAGTTGCTCGCCGATTCGGGTACGCGCGGCACCAGCCAGCTTGGCGGCCTGTTCTTCCTTGCCAGCGGCAAAGAATGCGCCGTCATTGGGTCCAAGACCCAGCGAATCCCAAAGCGCGGCCATTTTGTCTTCGCCATGGTTCTTGGCGATCGGGCCGCCAAAAACGCCTTCCTTGCGCGTGGCATAACCAAGCCCGGCATGGCCTTCGCTGCGCGCCCATTCGTTCATGTCGTCGAAGAATTTGCGACTGAGGCTTGCAGTATCTGGCGCCGGGATAAGGCGAACGACACCGCCAGTACCGACGATCTTTTCGAACAGGCCAAAGCCGGACTGCTGGAATTCGCTGGTCACATCACGGATGATCAGCGGGTTGCGCAAATCGGGCTTGTCAGTACCGTAATCGAGCATTGCCTTGGCGTATGGGATGCGCGGAAATTCACCTGCGGGAGTAACCTTGCGGCCTTCGGCAAAGGTTTCGAAGATACCCGCCATGACGGGTTCCATCGTTTCCCAAACCTCTTCCTGCGTGACAAAACTCATCTCGAGGTCGAGCTGGTAAAATTCGCCCGGCAGGCGATCAGCGCGCGGGTCTTCGTCGCGGAAGCAGGGCGCGATCTGGAAATAGCGGTCGAAACCGGCAACCATCAGCAACTGCTTGTACTGTTGCGGCGCCTGCGGAAGCGCGAAGAACTTACCGGTATGGATGCGGCTGGGAACGAGGAAGTCGCGCGCACCTTCGGGCGAAGAAGCGGTGAGGATCGGCGTCGAGTATTCGGTAAAGCCGATATCCTCCATCCGGCGACGCGTTTCCTTGATGATCTGCGTGCGCTTGACGATGTTGGCGTGCAGCGTTTCACGGCGCAGATCGAGGAAGCGGTATTTGAGGCGGATTTCCTCAGGATATTCCTGTTCGCCGGCCACAGGCAGCGGTAATTCTTCCGCACGGCTTTGCACCGTCACACTGCGGGCAAAAACTTCGATTTCGCCGGTGGGCAGGTTGGCGTTGACTGTAGCCTCGCTGCGAGCTTTCACCTCACCGTCGATGGTTACAACGCTCTCAAGGCGCAATCCTTCGAGTATCGGAAGCGCCGGGCTGTCGCTGTCAGCAACGATTTGCGTCATCCCATAATGGTCGCGCAGATCGACGAAAAGGACTCCGCCATGATCGCGCTTGCGGTGCACCCAGCCTGAAAGGCGGACAGTTTCACCGACGTGCGAAGCGCGCAGTTCTGCGCATTTGTGGGTACGATAAGCGTGCATGATTGGTCTTTGGTCTTTATGTTTTCGACAGGAAAATATGAACGCGGCGCTAGACCCGTGCAACGCCCCTTTGTCAAGTTGCGAATGGCTGTTATGGGCGGCCTTGCATGCAGATTCATCCACTCATCACTGATAGCCGACAGCTCGCCGATTTTTGTGCCCGGATTTCAAAGTCCGATTTCGTCGCGGTCGATACCGAATTCATGCGCGAAAACACCTATTATCCAGAGCTTTGTCTTGTCCAATTGGCCGACGAGAATGAGGCCGCGGCGATCGATCCCAAAGCAGATGGACTCGATCTGACCCCGATGCTCGATCTGATCTGCAATAATGAGGATGTTTTAAAGGTATTCCATGCTGGCGGGCAGGATATCGAAATCTTCTTCAACCTGACCGGTAGGACCCCGCATCCGCTGTTCGACACACAAATAGCAGCCATGGCGCTGGGTCAGGGCGAACAGATTGGCTACTCCAATCTCGTTGACCTGTGGCTCGGCATCCATCTCGACAAAGGCGCCCGCTTTACCGATTGGTCGCGCCGTCCGCTCGACAAGCGGCAAATCGACTATGCGATTGGCGATGTGACGCATCTTGCCGACATCTTCCCCAAGATGCTCGACAAGCTGGTCAAGACAGGTCGCGGCGAATGGCTGAATGACGAGATGGAGCGGCTCGCCGATGCGGACAATTACCGCAACGATCCCGAAACGATCTGGCGGCGTATCAAGATGCAGTCGCGCAAAGCCGACGTGCTTGGACGATTGAAGGCGCTTGGTGCATGGCGCGAGCGCGAGGCGCAGCGCAAGAATATACCGCGCGGCCGGATCATGAAGGATGAGACGATAGCCGATATCGCCTCGCATCCCCCCAAGGCACAGGCCGAACTTCCCAAAGTACGCGGGCTATCACCCGCATGGAAGGAAAATGAAATCGGCGCTAGGCTGATGGCGGTCATTGCTGAAGCGCAACCGCTATCCAGGGATGAAATGCCGGATCGCAATCATAACGGCCCCGGACCAGGCAAGGATGGCGCGCTCGTGGCCGACCTGCTCAAACTCCTGCTCAAAATCCGTTCACGCGAGATAAACGTCGCCTCGCGTTTAATCACCCGAAGTGAAGAACTGGAGCGACTGGCAGCAGGTGACCGTGAAGGCCTCGAGCTGCTAAAGGGCTGGCGTTACGAACAGTTCGGTCACGACGCTCTCGACCTGGTCGAAGGTCGGCTTGCATTCGCAGTAGTGAACGGAAAACTGAAAATGACGCGGACGGAGAAGATCGAGGCGTGAATATCGGTTTCGCCTTGACCTTGGCCGTGGCTCCAATGGTCACACTGGCGAGCTGCGCCCCCGCAAAGGAAAACGCAGAGGCGAAACAGAATCCGCCGGAGCTGAATGGCGCCTGCGATGCGACCAGCCTTAGATATGCGGTCGGCAAAACGCTGACCACCGAACTTGAGGCAAAGCTGAAAAGTGAAGCCAAAGCATCGCTTGTTCGCGTTGCCGCACATGACGGCGCCATCACGATGGATTTCAGCCCGGTGCGACTCAATATCTTCATCGACAATCTGCGCAAAATCATCCGCATTGACTGCGGTTAGGCAGGCATCAGCCTTCTTACCAGCGGAAGGGTGATCGCCGAACCCTCGGCCAGTGCCAGCGCGTTGGCGCTTTTGGCAAAATCCTCCACGGCCGCATGGCTGCGCTCGATCCGGCGCACGACAAAGGCCAATGCCTCGGGTCCGATCGACGTTCCCCGATCGCGCAGGAACTTCAGGAGCAGCTGCTCGGCGAGTTCATCGTCGAGCTCCCCGATTTCAAACAAGTGTGCGGCCGCTAGGCGCGAACGCAAATCCGGTAGTTCAATATTCCATTCAACCGGTGCCCTGCCCGATACCAGCAACAAGGCCTCGCCCACATTTTTGGCCGCATTCCATTGGTGGAACAGTTGTTCTGCTGGCAATCGGTCGGCATCATCTATTACGCGCCCGCCCTGTCCCGCGAAATAGCGCGCCATCAGGCTTTTGCCCGATCGCCGAGGGCCAATCAGCAATGCGCAATGGCCCGGCCAGCTTGCACTGTTTCCAAGCGCAGCAAAGGCAATGGCATTCGACGGTGTGACGATAAGGCAATCGTCGGTCCGGCCGGGATTGAGTTCGTCAAATGGAAGCGCAATCTGTTTCATGAAGCCCGGGTCGCGTTGTCGCGACCTTCCACACTTACCGGAAACCGCGCGCCTGCAGCGCCGCATTCAGTGCCGCCGGATCACCCTGATAGCTGACACGCATTACCGAAGTGCCACCTAGCGCCAGGCTGGTCGTCACAACCGAACGCACGCCCGGTATGCCGCGCAGCGATGCTTCGGCGCGGTCGACCGCTTCTGGCGTGGGCGTGCTGACCTGCACATTGACGGTGACTTGCTGGGATGGAACCGCAGGCGCTTGACGGCTGCTTTGCTCGCTTTCGGCCCGGCCTGAAACCGCATCGACCGCGGCAGCCAGTGGATCCTTTTCGACATCCACTTCTTCCGCCGCTGCTTCGGCTTCCTCTTCGAGCTCCTCCAGATCCTCCTCGTCGATTTCCTCGAGCAAGAGAGTAGCTTCGGCGCGCAAGCGACCGGCAGCAAAGGCCTGTTGCAGCAATTCGTCCATCTTGCGGACGCCTTCTGCCATCATCGTCGGGATACCCTCGGAATTTTGCGCCCTCAGCGTGAAGCTGCCCAGGAAGCGGTTTTCAGGGCCATAACGGGCTGCGAATTTCCCGATCACCGGACCGCCCGGATATTGCCGTTCCAGCCGGACTATCGGATAAATGACATCGGCCGCGCCGAACTGGTCCAGGATCACGCGCCACCAGGACCGGCTGCGCCGGTCCATTTGCCCGGCGTTGAGGAGGAGCGATTCGCCACCACCGCCATAGGGTCGGACATAATCGATCATGCTATCGGCTGTGCGGAATTTTGCCCAAGCGGCCTGCCAGGGCGTCTGACGTTCAAACACATAAGGCGAACCATTGCTGATCATGACGGGGATAACGAGCAGCGGGGCCGATTTGCGTCCAACGCCCTTTACGCCCAACAATTGGCCTGCCCGTGCCCGATCGAACGACACGCCGAGTTTTGCGATATAGCGTCTTGGTCCGATCTGCTCTTCTTCAACGATGATCGCTGAAACGATACCATCCAGCGTCGAATCCGACAGCGATGAACCAGAGCCGCCGTGCGTCTTGGCCCACAAGATGCTCCACGCCTTGCGCTGGGCTTCTTCCCACCCTGCGCGACGGGCTTCATCGGCATTTTTGCCTGTTGTATTGACCACAACCCCGGTCACTTCAAAATCACCAGTGCTGGCGATGGGCGGGATTCCGCGCTTCGGCCCTTCGATCTGGGCATGCACAAGCACGGCACCACCGGCCAATAGCGGTGCTGCCAGCGCGTATTTCCACAGAGACTTTGAAAGTCGGACCCTCATTGCGCGCCCTTTTGGCGACTTATGATTGGAAATCCAAGGGGGAAGTCGCTAGCGGCGGTAAAATGAGCGATAACGAGTCTTACACATATGCCAAAGCAGGCGTTTCGATCGAAACCGGCAATGCGTTGGTGCGCGCCATTGCCCCGCTTGCAAAGGCCACACGCCGTGCGGGGGCCGATGCCGATCTGGGCGGGTTTGGGGGATTTTTTGATCTTAAGGCCGCAGGTTTCAGCGATCCACTTCTCGTCGCTGCCAATGATGGTGTAGGAACCAAGCTCAAACTCGCGATCGACAGTGGTAAGCATGATGGCGTGGGAATCGACCTGGTGGCGATGTGCGCCAATGATCTGATCGTGCAGGGGGCCGAGCCGCTTTTCTTCCTCGATTATTATGCCACCGGAAAGCTCGACAACGCCGTCGCAACCGCCGTGGTCGCCAGCATTGCCGAAGGCTGCAAGCAGGCAGGCTGTGCGCTGATTGGTGGTGAAACTGCCGAGATGCCGGGCATGTACAGCGAAGGCGACTATGACCTTGCCGGATTCTGCGTCGGCGCGGTCGAGCGCGACCAGGTGCTGACCGCTGACAAGGTGGCAGAGGGCGACGTCATCCTTGGGCTTGCCTCGTCAGGTGTGCACTCGAACGGCTTTTCACTGGTGCGCCGTTTGGCCGCCGACAAGGGCTGGAAGCTCGATCGCCCCGCACTGTTCGACATCGATACGCTGCTGATCGATGCGCTGATGGCGCCGACGCGCATTTATGTGAAATCGCTGTTGCCGCTGGTCCGCTCGGGCAAGGTACATGCGATGGCGCATATTACCGGCGGTGGTCTGCTCGAAAACATTCCACGCGTGCTTCCGAAGGGCCTGCATGCGTATGTTGATGCCGACGCATGGGCGCAGCCGCGGTTGATGGCGTTCCTGCAGGCTCAGGGCAATATCGAGCCCGAAGAAATGGCACGCACATTTAACTGCGGGATTGGAATGGCGGTAGTTGTCGCTGACACCGATGTCGCTGATGCGGTTACAGCACTCGAAGCTGCTGGCGAAACTGTCTTCCGCATCGGGCACATCGCCAAAGGTGATAAAGGCTGCACCGTCAAAGGCTCGATCGAGACCTGGAGTGCCAAGTCTGACTGGAGCGCGACGCATCATGGCTAAAGCCCGCGTGGCCGTGCTGATTTCGGGAACCGGAACCAACATGGCGGCGTTGCTGTATGCGGCCAAGGCAGCCGATTGCCCCTATGAGATCGTACTCGTCGCCAGCAATAATCCCGATGCTCGAGGGCTGAAGCTGGCCGAAGCCGAAGGTATCGGAACCTTTGCACACCCCCACAAAGGCCTTAGCCGCGAAGAGCATGACGGGATCATGCACGACGCGCTGATTGCAGCTAAAACCGAATTTGTGGCGCTGGCTGGCTATATGCGCATCCTTTCCGCCGACTTTGTTAGCAAATGGGAGGGCCGGATGCTCAACATCCATCCCAGCCTGCTGCCCAGATATAAAGGCCTCCACACGCATGAGCGCGCGATCGAGGCTGGGGACAGCCATGGCGGCTGCAGCGTGCACCTCGTCACCGCTGAACTCGACGACGGCCCTATCCTTGGGCAGACGCCGGTCGCAATCTTGCCCGGTGATACCTCTGACAGCCTCGCCGCGCGGGTGCTGATTGCGGAACACCAACTTTACAGCCGCACATTGGCGCAATGGGTGGTGCGCGAAAACACGCCCGAATATTGGCTAAGCCGCGTGCGCGAACATGCACTGGCTCAAACCGAGGCTGACGAGGTTAGCAGCCATGGCATGCCCTGCTTTGGTATCATCGGCGGCAAGAAATTTGCCTATTTCTCGCACGATCATCATGGTGACGGACGCACCGCATTGCTCGTCAAGATTAGCGGTGCGGAAGAGCAAGCCATGCTGATCGAACAGGATGAAGACCGCTATTTCCGCCCTGCCTATTTTGGCGACGGCTGGGTAGGTATCCGTCTCGACCTTGGCGACAATGATTGGGACCATATTGGCGAGTGGATTGCCAAAAGCTGGCGCGCGGTAGCCCCGAAGAAGTTGGTCAAACTTCTCGAAATTGCCGACGAGTTTTAAAGCTCGCTTTCGTCGACCATCGGCCTGCTCTCCCGCGTCCCCTTGTAGCGGGCATCGGGTTCGCTTTCGCCCGGTGAGATCACCACATACTCCTCATGCACTTCCAGCAAAGTGCCGACAAAAGGAAAATCAGCAAGGCTGCCGGTCACGCGATAACTGACGGTATCGCCCACCTTGAAAGTCGCGGGGTCGAAATTGAACTGAAAGGGGCAGTCTTCGCCCTCACCCATTCCCAGCATGCGCTTCTCCTCTGGGCCATTGAAATAGCGCACGTTTCGGCGGGTGCAACAAAAAGGCCGCCCGATTGCGCGGACGGCCCCTTTGAAACGGTTGAGTTGCCGGATCAGCCGACAATTTCTTCCGGCTTGAAGAAGAAGGCGATCTCAATCGCCGCATTTTCATCGCTGTCCGAACCATGGACGGTGTTTTCACCGATCGAAAGCGCGTGGGTCTTGCGGATGGTGCCTTCGGCGGCATCGGCCGGGTTGGTGGCGCCCATGATGTCGCGGTTGCGGGTCACGGCGTCTTCGCCTTCCAGCACCTGGACGACAACCGGTTCGCTCATCATGAAATCGCACAGTTCGCCGAAGAAGGGACGCTCCTTGTGGACCGCGTAGAAGCCTTCGGCCTGCTCGCGGCTCATGTGGATGCGCTTCGAGGCAACGACGCGCAGGCCGGCTTCTTCCAGCATCTTGGTGACCGCGCCGGTCAGGTTGCGACGGGTTGCGTCGGGCTTGATGATCGAAAAGGTGCGGGTAACCGCCATGGGAGAACTCCATTTGCTGGGGGATGAATATTGCGCGCGCCTCTAGCGGCACGGGTCAGCTAACGCAAGGGGCTGCTGCGATTCGCCCTATTTGGTCTCGATTACCAGCATTATCTGAGTTTGCCCCTGCCCGCCCGGTGTGGCGGTGGCGACGATTTTTTCACCCGCGTCGTTCTCGGCGGTAAAGCTGGCCATATTGCCTACGGCTACTTCGTTGGATTTGGTCTTCATGCCGCGCTTTGCGGCTTCGGTTTTGTAGAAGCCAACGACTGTATCCGGCCCATCGGCGGTCGTCATCGTCACCATGGCACCGCCTTTGCCATCTGCGCGCGATCCGGAAATGTTGCCGGTTACATTGGCTCCTGGATAGACCGGGACGCCGAGCGGAAGCGACTTGGCCGCCGCAGCACCTGTTGAGAAAGTGGCGGTTGTGCCGTCCTCGGTCTTGACCGTCGCCTCACCCGGATTTGTCTGGGTGATTTCAGCCTTTTGCCCATCAGCCGTGGTGACCGTCGTGGTCGGTTCCGATCCACATGCAGCCAGTGCCGCCATGACGATCAAGATGGTATATTTCCGCATGGTTTCTCTCCTGAAAACGATGCGACCCTTTGTCACGTTGTATAGCCGAATTACACTTTCTCAAGGCCCTTGCCGCCATTTGCCGCCATCCTGTTTCCAGTAACGTCGTTCCACGTCAGGCTTGTCCGCCAGTGCGCGCCATGCGGAGCGGGCGTTATCGGTCTTGTCAGGTGGAAACAGGTAAAATGCACGATCAAACCCGAGCGCTGCATCACGCCATTCGCCGTCTGCCAGCGCAATCATCCGCGCATCATTGGTTGCAGCCACCTCGCCCGAAAGAAGGACCGGTTGCAGGCTATCATCACCCTGCCCTGAACGATCATGGGCGATAAAGCTTTCCGGCTTTGCGCCCCACAGGGCAGCCGAAAGCTTACCGAGTTGCGCCTCGTCGCTGCTGACGACGAGCAGTAGCCCGCCATCATCCAGTATTTTCTGGGCGATGGCGGGAATGACCTGCTCCGCTGGATCGCGGGTCAATTGGTAGAAATCGACCTGCATCGGCCTTTGGCATCAACCTTCGTAATTATCGGCGACAAAACGGTCCAGAAGCTTCACGCCATAGCCTGTGGCGCCCTTCGCCCAGGTCGGGCCGTCCTTGTCACCCCAGGCCATGCCCGCGATGTCGAGATGCGCCCATTTGACGCCATCCTGGATGAAGCGCTGCAGGAACTGCGCCGCCGTAATCGAACCGGCATCGCGCGGACCAACATTCTTGATGTCCGCAATCGGGCTATCGATCAGCTTGTCATAGGCTGGCGACAGCGGGAAACGCCACAATTTGTCGCCGCTCGCCTTACCTGCTGTCAGCAGCTTTTCCGAAAGCTCATCACTGTTCGAAAACAGGCCTGCATGTTCTTTGCCCAGCGAAATGATGATCGCGCCAGTCAACGTCGCCAGATCGATGATCGTATCGGGCTTGAACTTTTCCTGCGCGTAGTGGAGCGCGTCGCACAGCACCAAACGGCCTTCGGCATCGGTGTTGATGACTTCAATCGTCTGCCCCGACATGCTGGTAACCACGTCGCCGGGGCGCTGGGCATTACCATCGGGCATATTCTCTACAAGGCCGCAGATGCCGACGACATGTGCCTTGGCCTTGCGGCCTGCGATCGCCTTCATCGCACCAGCAACGGCGCCGGCTCCACCCATATCCCATTTCATGTCTTCCATGCCGGCGGCCGGCTTGATCGAGATGCCGCCGGTATCAAAGGTCACACCCTTGCCAACGAACACCACCGGCTTTTCCTGCTTGCCGCCGGTGCCATCCCATTTCATCACCAGCATGCGTGCCGGACGGACTGACCCTTGCGCAACGCCGAGCAGTGCGCCCATGCCCTGCTTTGCCATTTCCTTGTCATCGAGCACATCGATTTCGACGCCCAAAGCCTGCAGATGCTGGCAACGTTCAACAAAGCTCTCGGGATAGATGATATTGGCAGGTTCGCTGACCAGTTCCTTGGTCAGCGCAACGCCATCAGCAATCGCTGCATAGGAGGACCAAATATCCGCAGTTTGGGCGGGCGCGCCCACAACGGTTAGGCCGGTAATTGTCGGCTTGGAGGTTTCCGGCAGCTTGGTGCGATATTTGTCCATCCGCCAGTTGCGCAGCGTTGCGCCATAAGCGACCTCTGCCGCAGCTTTTGCATCCAGATTGGAAGCGTGCAGTGCAATGGTTTTTGCACCGCAGGTCTGCACCTTTGCAAGCAAGTCACCACCGGCGCGCGGATAATCCGCTGCATCGCCATCGGCGACTGCGACCAGCGCGATACGGATAGTGCGTCCGCCTTCCTGTGCGAAATAGAGAAAGCTTTGCCCCGCATTGCCTTCAAACCGGGCCAGTTTGGCCGTTTCGCGGGCAGCCTCGGCATTTTCCAGCGGGAAGGCAAAACTGTCCCACTGGCTCTTTTGGATAACGAAGCCGATTACATCGGTATCGGAGGGACGTTCGGCGGCAAAACTTACCTGCATCTGGAAACTGCCTTTCAGCGATCAAGGTCTGATATTCGCGGAATCCGCTCCGCATGCGATCTGGCGAACGCTATAAGCAAACATTCAGGCGGGATTAAAGCAAAAGATGGTTGCGGTAACCAAGGCTTAGCGTCCATGGGCTATGAAATCAGCCCTATGTGGCACTGGACCGTGCCGAAATGCAGCGATAAAGGACCCTACAAGATCCATGGCACTGCTTCTTCCCCGATTTGCGAGTCCGGCATGCGCGATTTGCGTATCGGTGCTGCTTATGGTTGGAGCGGAAGGTGAAGCCAGAGCTCAGCAAGCCGAAACAAGCAGCGCAAAGCCCGTCGACGAAATCGCCTTTTCAGCAGACCAGCTCGACTATGAATTCGCCACCGACACCGTGAAAGCGAGCGGCAACGTGATCGCACAACGCGACGGCTATACCCTGCGGGCCGACAGCATCAGTTGGGATCGACGCAGCGGCAAGGTGACCGCTTCGGGCAACATCCGATCGGTCGGGCCAGAAGGCGATGTGGCCTACGGGGATTCGATAGAAGTGACCGAATCGCTGCGCGACGGCATCGTTGAAAACATGCTGCTGGTCCTGAAAGACGGAAGCCGTCTTGCGGCCAACAAGGGAACGCGGACGGACGGCAAGATGACGCTCGAGGGCGCGGCCTATACCCCCTGCTCGGTCGAGCGGCCTGATGGTTGCCCGAAAGACCCGAGCTGGCAGGTCAAGGCGGTGAAGGTTGTTTATGACCCGGTGAAAAAGCGGGTCAAATATGAAGGTGCGCGGATCGAGTTGTTCGGTTTGCCGGTCATTCCCCTTCCAGGTCTGTCGCACCCGGCAGAGACTGCGGCTGGTAGCGGTTTTTTGGTCCCGAACCTGCGATTTTCGCGGAACAACGGGATCGAGATTGAGCAAGGCTATTATTGGCGTTTGTCTGATAATCGTGACCTGTTGTTATCTGGCCATATATTCAGTGATGTGGCCCCGATGGCGCAAGCACGTTACCGCGCATGGGAGGACAAGGGAGCCTTCCAGATTACCGGCTATGCAACCTACAGCCAGAAAGTTTCGACCTCAGGGACTGGAGCAGTCGGCAAGGATGTTTTCCGAGGCTATATCGACGGTGCAGGCAAGTTCCAATTCAACCCGAATTGGTCAGCTTCGGCTTCGGTGCGGCTGGCGACAGATCGCACATTTCTGCGACGCTACGATATCAGTCGCGACGACCGGTTACGGAATAACATCAATGTCGAACGGATCGATGCCAACAGCTACTTCGCTTTCAATGGCTGGGGTGTGCAAACACTGCGCACCGGAGATCGGCAAGCGTTGCAACCCATTGCACTACCCGAAATCGACTATCGACTTCGCCTGACTGATCCAGTTCTCGGTGGCAAAGTTCAACTGCAAGCAAACAGTTTGCTGATCGGTCGGACGTCTGGGCAGGACACACAACGCGCTTTTGCATCGGCACGATGGGATTTGCGTACGCTGACCGGAATGGGTCAGGAAGTGAACTTCACGCTGATGAGCCGCGGTGACATATACCATAGCGACGAAAATCTGACAACGGTGACGCCCATCTATCGCGGCATCAGCGGCTGGCAAGGCCGTGGGATCGCTGCCGCTGCAATTGACATGCGCTGGCCATTTGTCGGCGAAGCATTCGGTGGGCAGCAGATATTGACTCCGCGCATCCAACTGGTGGGTGCTTACACGACTTCAAACTTGCGCATGCCTAATGAAGATGCACGCGCTGTTGATCTGGAAGACAGCAACCTGTTCGCGCTTAACCGCTTCCCAGGCTATGACCGTATCGAAGACAATTTGCGGATCACATATGGCCTCGACTGGTCTGTAAAAGGCAAGGAAACCAGTTTCGATTTCAATTTAGGCCAAAGCTATCGATTATCGAACCGAGCCACGATCTTTCCTGATGGTACAGGGCTTTCTAACAAGATTTCGGATATTGTCGGGCGCAGCGAGTTTCGCTTCCGCGATTTTGTCAAGCTTACGCACCGCTTCCGCCTCGACAAGGATAATTTTGCGATCCGTCGCAACGAAATAGACGCCACCATCGGCTCGCGGAGCACTTATGTTCAAGCAGGCTATCTGCGCCTCAACCGGAATATTGGTGCAGCCATAGAAGATCTTGCAGATCGAGAGGAAATTCGTCTTGCCGGGCGGGTTCGATTGGCGCGCTACTGGTCATTGTTCGGATCGACCATTATCGACCTTACCGACCAGAAAGAGGATCCGCTGGCCCTTTCGGACGGTTTCGACGCAATCCGCCACCGGCTAGGCCTTGCCTATGACGATGATTGCCTTTCGATCGCGGTCACCTGGCGCCGCGATTACCAGCCGACGGGCGATGCGCGCCGTGGCAATACCTTCCTCTTCCGACTGGAATTTAAAAATCTGGGCGTCTAAGGAATACCTCAAAGGGGGCATTCGGCTTTTCAGCTAGCGTTCAGCCGCAGCCTCTTATTGCGCGCGGCCCATACAGGCCATTCATGGAAGTACGAAATGAAAAGCTTTTATCGTCTTGCTCTGGTTACCTCGGCGGCTGCACTGGTGGCATTGAACCCGGTCAGCAGCCAGACCGTATCCGACGAGACAATTCCCGAAGCTGCGCTGGAAATCCCCGGCGGCGGCGAATTGCTGGCCCGACCCAACGACCCAAACGTTCGCAGGGCAACCGCCGTGGTCAATGGCGAAATCATCACGGGAACCGATGTTGACCAGCGTCTTGCGCTGATCCTTGCCGCTAACGAAGGTGAACTTCCGGCGGAAGAAGTCGCTCGGTTTCGGACCCAGATTCTGGCGAATCTCATCGACGAATCGCTACAGATTCAAGAGGCCGCAGCGAACGAAATTGAGGTTACCGACAAAGAGGTTGACGAATATTTCGAGCGCATCGCGCAGCAGAATTTCCGCCGGTCTGTGGCAGACACAGAAAAGTATCTGACATCGAAAAATAGCTCGATCGCAACGCTAAAACGGCAGATCAAGGCTGAACTCGCGTGGAACCGCTTGTTGAGCCGTAACGTTCGCCCGTTCATCAACGTGAGCGACGATGAGGTCAACGCAATTATTGAGCGCATCAACACAACCAAAGGCACAACTGAATACAGGTTGGGAGAAATCTATCTCTCGGCTACGCCTGAAAACCAAGAACAAGTTCTGGCCAACGCCAAGAAGATATTGGAGCAAGTCCAGCAAGGTGGTTCGTTCGTCGCCTATGCCCGGCAGTTCTCTGAAGCATCGACAGCAGCTGTGGGTGGAGACTTGGGCTGGGTAAAACTTGAGCAACTCCCGCAATCATTGGCTACTGCTGCGTCACAGATGAACGCCAATGAAATTGTTGCAGTGCCTTCACCAGGAGGAATTTCGCTGTTGCTCCTTATCGACAAACGACAAGTTGCAACCAGCGATCCGCGAGATGCGATTCTCAGTCTGAAGCAGATTGCGGTTTCGTTCCCGGCTGGCATGACCGAAGCGCAAGCTGCCCCAATGGTGAAACGATTTGCTGAAGAAACCCAGAAGATCAGAGGTTGCGGTGCTGCTGACGACATCGCCAAAACTCTGCAGGCCGACGTTGTCAATCGTGACGGAATTAAGGTCCGCGATCTTCCAGGTCCGCTGCAACAAGTCATGCTAGACTTAGCCATTGGTCAATCCACCCCTCCTTATGGATCAATGGAGGATGGCGTTCGCGTATTCGTGCTGTGTGGGCGGGATGCCCCGGAGTCTGTGACGCAGGAGTCGTTTGATGATGTGATGTCTCGACTCGAGGATGAGCGTATCAACAAACGCGCACGTCTGTATCTGCGCGACCTCCGTCGCGACGCGATCATCGAATATAATTGATGGCAGGGGCCGAACGCAGCTTGCCGCTGGCGATATCCAGCGGAGATCCGGCAGGCGTCGGCCCCGAAATCATCGGTAAGGCTTGGCAAGCGCGCGCGCAGCAAAAGCTTCCACCCTTTTTCGCCATTGGCGACATAGCAAGCTTTGCTCATCACTGGGATGGACCGGTAGTCCGTATCGACAGTCCGGAGGCTGCTGTTGACCGGTTCGACGACGCCCTTCCCGTATTCCACGTCCATGATTGCGCGTCGATCGTTCCGGGTTCTCCCGATCTCGATGGCGCACATTGTGCGTTGCAGGCGCTGGAACTTGCGACCGGCTTTGCCCGATCTGCTCGCGTCGAGGGGCTGGTGACAGGGCCGGTTTCCAAGGCCCAGCTTTACGCAATAGGTTTCAACTATCCGGGACAAACCGAATTTGTGGCCGAACGTTGCGGTGTGGAGCGCCGGAACGCCGTTATGATGCTGGCTGGCCCGGACCTGCGCGTCGTTCCGATGACCACACATATTCCGCTCTCCAGCGTTGCATCTCAACTCGATGTCCGCCTCGTACGGAGGCGCATTCGCGCAACTGCCAAGGGCCTGTGCCGCGATTTCGGCATCCGCAACCCGCGTCTCGCTATTGCCGGATTCAACCCTCATGCTGGCGAAAGTGGAAATCTGGGGCGTGAAGAGATTGATATTTTCGGCCCTGCTCTCGCGACCATATTGGACGAAGGCTACGACGTCATCGGCCCGCTTCCTGCGGATACCATGTTCCATGCAGAGGCGCGTCGGAATTTTGATGCGGCACTCTGTGCCTATCACGATCAAGCGCTGATCCCGCTCAAGACTCTTTATTTCCATGAAGCTGTGAACATCACGCTTGGCCTGCCGATCGTGCGCACCTCCCCCGATCACGGCACCGCCTTTGCGATTGCAGGAAAAGGCGAGGCGCGACCGGATTCGATGATCGCTGCCATCCGCATGGCGGGTGAAGCAGTTGCAAATCGCAAGGCATTCGCCGCCGATGCCGCCTGCGCGGCATGAGCACGCCTTCCCTGCCGCCATTGCGCGAAGTGATCGCGAAGCACGGGCTTTCGGCCAGCAAGGCGCTTGGGCAGAATTTCCTTTTCGACGAACAGTTGCTCGATCGCATCGCCGCGATTCCCGGTCCGCTGTCGGGCGAGAATGTCTATGAAGTTGGCCCCGGTCCGGGTGGCCTGACACGTGCCCTGCTGCGCGCGGGGGCCAATGTCTTGGCCGTGGAACGAGATCGACGTTGCCTACCTGCGCTCGCTGAATTGGCAGAGGCTTTTCCCGGGCAGTTACGGGTGATCGAAGGCGACGCGATGAAAATTGATCCGGCGCGCGAAATTGGTGCGCCATTCCATATCGCCTCAAACCTGCCTTATAATGTCGGCACGGCGCTGGCTGTGGGCTGGCTGGGAGGAGAGCAATGGCCGCCCTCGTGGAAGTCGCTGACGTTGATGTTCCAGCGCGAAGTCGCCGATCGCATTGTCGCCAAGGCCGGAAGTGATGCCTATGGACGGCTGGCTATTCTGGCCCAATGGCGGTGCGAGGCGCGCATCGCGATGCCAGTACATCGCAGCGCCTTTACCCCGCCGCCCAAGGTCATGTCGGCAGTCGTCCACCTTACCCCAAAGGATCAACCCGAGGGTGTGCGCATGGCGACATTGGAGGCTTTGACCGCAGCAGCGTTCGGGCAAAGGCGCAAGATGCTGCGACAAAGCCTGAAATCGGTATCCAAGGCGATGGATGCATTGGAAATGACCGGCATCGCAGCGGAGCGGCGAGCCGAAACGCTCGATCTTTCGGAATGGATCGAACTCGCGCGAAACCTCGACACGCTTCGCTAGGGGTGGCGCAATCAGGCAGACCTCGCTAGAGGTATCAAATGCAACCGCTTTCCAAACCGGAACAGGCCGCGCTCGAACGGCCGGACCATGACCGCATGCTGGCACAGGTGCAAATCTGGGCGGGCATCAACAGCGGGACCGGGAATCTGAAAGGTCTTGGAACGACCGCCAGCTTGCTTGCCGATGCTTTTTCGTCGCTTCATGGCGATGTCGAATTGGTCGAACCGGCACCAGTCGAACGGGTTTTGGCCGACGGTACGATTGTTGAAATCGAACATGGCCGGCATCTTGTAGCCACAATTCGTCCGGAAGCGCCAATCCAGTTGTTGCTGACCGGGCACATGGACACCGTGTTCGCCATCGATCATCCATTCCAGGAGCAACTCTGGCT
The DNA here is from genome assembly GCA_964423155.1 of uncultured Sphingorhabdus sp. Classification (GTDB taxonomy): domain Bacteria; phylum Pseudomonadota; class Alphaproteobacteria; order Sphingomonadales; family Sphingomonadaceae; genus Sphingorhabdus_B. The sequence continues at coordinate 20,382 of CAYRDQ010000009.1, read as the reverse complement.
TGACGAAGGCGTCCTAAATGGCCCCGGCGTCGCCGATATGAAGGGTGGAATTTCCGTCATGCTCGCCGCGCTGTCAGCGGCCGAAACAGCGCCGGAATTCCAACAGGTTGGCTATCAGGTGATGATCAACAGTGATGAGGAAACCGGCTCTGCATCTTCGGCTGAACTCATCAAGCGCCTGACAAAAGACAAGCTGGCGGCACTGACCTATGAGCCATCTGCCTTGCCCGACGGCACTTTGGCAGGTGCGCGTGCCGGAAGCGGAAATTTTTCGATCATCTTCACCGGACGAAGCGCCCATGCCGGGCGGAACCCCCAGGAAGGCCGCAATGCATTGTTGGCGGCGGCGGACCTTGCCCTTCGGTTGAAAGCGCTGACGCGTGAAGGGCTTTCGGTGAATCCCGCAAAAATCGACGGAGGCAGCCCGAACAATGTCGTTCCGGACCATGCCGTATTGCGGGTAAACCTGCGCCCCCATAGTCCTGACCTAGAGGAATATGCGCGCAATGAAATCAAGGCATTGATAGCCGCTATCGAAAAAGAACATGAAGTTTCAATCCATCTCCACGGCCATTTCAACCGGCCTCCCAAGCCTTTGACACCCGAAGCCGAAAAGCTGTTCGGGTTGGTCAAACGCTGCGGAGAGGATCTGGGTCTATCGATCGGATGGAAATCGACCGGCGGCGTATGTGATGGCAACAATATCGCAGCTTGCGGCGTGCCGGTTGTCGATACAATGGGCGTCCGCGGCGGAAGCATCCACAGCAGCGACGAATTTCTGATTACCGAAAGCCTGGTCGAACGCGCAAAACTCTCCGCGCTAACCTTGCTTCGCATCGCACAAAAAGGGGCAATATGAAGTTCATTATCCGTCCGGCCACCCAGTCGGACCTGCAACCCATGTATGAAATGGCCAAGCGCACCGGTGGCGGGTTCACCAACCTGCCCCCCGACAAAAAGGCGCTGACCGCGAAGCTTGAACGTTCGGCGGCTGGTTTCAGTCGCACAGGCGAAGGCATTGGCGATGACCTTTTCGTCTTTGTCCTCGAAAATCTGGAAACGGGTGAAGTGCGCGGGACGTGCCAGATTTTTTCCGCCGTGGGCCAGAAATGGCCCTTTTACAGCTATCGCATTGGTGCCTTGACCCAGCACAGTGTCGAACTCGACCGCACCTTCCGTGCGGACATACTCAACCTGTCGACCGACCTGGAAGGCGCGACCGAAGTGGGTGGCCTGTTCCTCCACCCGGGTGAACGCGCTGGCGGTCTTGGCATGCTGATTGCGCGCAGCCGGTATCTCTTTATCCGCAACCATCGCCAGCGCTTTGCCGATCGCACGCTCGCCGAATTGCGCGGCGTGATTGATGAAGCAGGCGGCTCGCCCTTCTGGGATGGTGTGGCTGGACGCTTCTTCGGCATGAATTTCCAGGACGCAGATGAATTCAACGCCAAATTCGGCAATCAGTTCATCGCCGATCTGATGCCCAAACACCCTGTCTATATCGCGATGCTTTCCGAAGCCGCACGGCATGTGATCGGCGTACCCCACCCGACCGGCCGTGCAGCGATGCGCATGCTCGAGGAAGAAGGATTCGCCTGGGAAAACTATATCGACATATTCGATGGCGGCCCGACGATGACGGCAAGAACCGACCAGATTCGCAGCGTTCGAGAAGCGAAAGACGCCCAAATCATTGAAATCAGCAGTGCATTGGGCGACCCGCACGAAGGCAAGGCCGGCGGCACAAAGATGCTGGTCACGCATGGCCTACTCGAAGATTTCCGGGCATCCTATGGCTGGCTGAAAGAAGGTGAAGGTGGCGTTACCTTGGACGCTCAATGCGCCGAGAATCTCGGCGTTACGACCGGCGATACAATCACATATGTACCAAGGTGGTAACTCATGGCGCTGGTTGAAATCAATTTTGATGGCATCATCGGGCCGAGCCATAATTATGCAGGATTGAGCCCGGGCAACATCGCATCGGCAAACAATGCCGGCGCCGTTTCGCAACCGCGTGCGGCTGCCCTGCAGGGCATCGAAAAGATGCGTGCCAATCTGCGGCTTGGCCTCGCACAAGGCTTTTTCATGCCGCTTGATCGACCGAACAAGGCTTGGCTGGAGGGTCTGGCGACCGATATGGCCAGTGCCGAACCGCACATCCGCGCGGCAGCCTTTTCCGCATCGGCGATGTGGGCCGCCAATGCGGCGACAGTCTCTCCTGCGCCCGACACAGCTGATGGCAAATGCCATCTGTCCGCCGCCAATTTGCTGACCATGGCGCATCGTAGCCATGAGTGGACCGGCACGCTGGCGCAGTTGAGACTCGCCTTTGCCGATCAAGGCCATTTCGCGGTACACGGCCCCGTCCCCCCTCCTTATGGCGATGAGGGCGCTGCCAACTTCATGCGGCTTTGCCCTTCGCATGGCGAGGCGGGAATAGAGATATTCGTTTATGGCAAATCGGGTGGCCCCTTCCCGGCGCGCCAGCATATCGAATCTTCCAAGGCAATTGCACGCGCGCATCGCCTTGATCCGGAACGCACGCTGTTCATCCAGCAATCCGAAATCGCCATTGCTGCGGGTGCCTTCCACAATGATGTGGTCGCTGTCGCGAATGAACGCGTCTTGTTCACCCACGAACAGGCTTTTGAAGACCCGGAAGCCGCTTATGCCGCGATCCGGCAGAAAATGCCCGAGGCCGAAATCGTCATCGTTCCGGCCGATCGGGTCAGCCTTGCCGACGCGGTGCAAAGTTACCTTTTCAATGCACAGCTTGTGACCTTGCCCGAGGGCGGGGGCATGGCATTGATCCTGCCCACCGAGGCGCAGGCCAATCCTCAGGTCTGGGGATGGCTGGAGGAGCATGTAGCCGGCAACGGCCCCATTCGCAGACTCGTTCCGGTCGACGTCCGCCAATCCATGGCAAATGGCGGAGGTCCGGCTTGTTTGAGGTTACGCGTGGTGGCTGATCCCGCGACAGTAGATTCAAGGTTCATCGCAAACGAGGAAAAACTCGACCGAATGGCCGAAGCAATAACATGCCATTGGCCTGAGAGTATTGCCCCTGAACAGTTAGGCTCGGCCGATCTTATCGCGACGGTTCACAACGCGCGCATCGCGCTTTTGCAGGCCTGCGATTTGGGCGAACTCGCCTAAGCCTTCATTCTTCCGTCCCTGCCCCCCAACGAGAGCTAGGCCACAGCAATTCGGCCTCAGCATCGATGCGCCGGAAATCTACTGCGCTCAACATGGGGCGACGCAAACCCGGGCCTATATCGATTCGCCGCGCACGCAGGCCTGTCCGCAGATCCAACTGCAATTTTGAGAGTGAATTTTTCACCGAGCCAGCGTCGCTCTGTACGATTTGTGAAATCCGCTCTGCTACCATGGAGTTGTATAGCGGATGCCCACCGCGATGCAGCGGCAAACGGAAAGCCGCAGCCTGTTTTTCGCAACTAGGAAGATGCATTCCGTTGGTAATAAAGTCATTCGGATTGAAACCCTGAGACCGGGCTAGCCCGAAGAACTGCGCAAAGGCACGATGTTCGACTATTTCAATAGGAATCAGGTGGTGGCACTGGAAACCTTCAATCCTGCATCGATTTTTGGCTTCGCGAAACGTAAGCATGTAAGTCCGAGGAGGTGGAGCGAGTGCACTATGGCCGCACGGGAAAGCCCTCAGTCTAAATCACTAACTGCTCCGAAACGGACCGTTACGTGACATTGTGCCTGTTCTGCATCGGGTTCGAGAATAAGAACCTTGTCTGGCTCGATATCGGCCACTCGCTGCTTCCTATCAACCGGGCCATGCAAGCACAGATCATGCACCAGACGGACCATCCTGCGAATCATCTCCGAATTCTCCAACTCGTTCCCGTGAAATACGAGTTCCTGACCCGCGAAATACTCTAGCCCGCGGGTTGCCAAAATATTGTCCATCTGGTGCTGATCAAAACCTATCAGGGCCAGAACTGGAAAGGCTCCTCCTTTCCGATATGCTTCGACGCTGTCACGAAAATAGCCAGCATCGCTTAACACTTGGGCATCATTTGCTCCCACCGCTATTGCCCCTAAAGTGTCGCTCAGCAACGCCGCGAAACGCATCAAACCAAGGGCGAGCGCTGGCACTCTTAGGCCGCCAAACAGATTGAGACCAAACTTTATAGAGACCGAGGATTGAAGTGCGTTTACTGGTTCAGTGAGAAAAACCGGACTAAAATCTTTTGCCTCAATTGCTGACGATCGCAACTCGAGCACGAACGTCATACCCTCAAAAAGAAGTGTTGGCGGCGCAGTTGAAGCAGGAGCAACGCCGTCGCGAAATACCATCCCCCCTGTTTCAAGAAATCTGTCAAGCGCGGCAACTGTCGCTTCGATCGGGCGATTGAAAAACAAGGTTATGGGGGCGCTCGCGCTCACACAAATGTTCCGTAAATACAGTTCTATATTTGTTCTAATAGCAGCTTGCCAGACGAGTCCAAGGCCGCTTCCGAACGAAACTACATCCGTTTTGGACTATATTTCGACCTGACTGCCAAGTTCAACGACCCGGTTGGTAGGCAGCTTGAAGAACTCCATCGCATTGGCGGCATTGCGCAGCATCCAGGCGAAGACCTTTTCACGCCAGATCGCCATTCCAGGAACCTTAGAGGCGATCAGCGTTTGGCGCGAGAGGAAGAAACTGGTCTGCATCATATCGAACGGTGGCCCGCACAGATCAACCTTGGCCAGAGCTGCCGGTACATCTGTCTCTTCAAGGAAACCATAGCGCAGGATTACGCGGTAGAAACCCTCACCCAGCGATTTACAGGTTGCCCGCTTGCTCTCATCGACAAAAGGCATTTCGGCGATATCGACGGTCAAAATGATGACGCGTTCATGCAGGATACGGTTATGCTTGATATTGTGCAGCAACGCTGATGGCACACCTGCGCTGGTCGAGGCCATGAAGATCGCGGTGCCGGGCACGCGTTGTGCACTGCCGCTCGCCGATTTGATGAAGATCTCCATCGGCATGGTGCTTTCAGCCATGCGTTCACGCATCAATGCTCGCCCGCGCGACCAGGTGGTAAGCAATGTGAATATGACAAGTCCGATGAGCAGCGGGAAGTACCCGCCCTGCGGGACCTTGAGCAGGTTGGCACCGAAATAGGCAATGTCGACAATGAAAAAGACTGCGAGGATGGGCAGCGCTTTCCACTTTGGCCATTTCCAAAGTGTCAGCAACACCACTGATATCAGACACGTGTCGATGAACATCGCCCCGGTCACCGCGATACCATAAGCAGCCGCCAGATTGCTCGACGAGCGGAAAAACAGCACGAGGACGATCACCATGATCATCAGGCCCCAGTTGATCGCCGGTATGTAAATCTGCCCTGCTTCGCTCTCGCTGGTGTGCAATATGCGCAGACGCGGCATGAAACCGAGCTGGATGGCTTGCTGCGTCAGTGAAAAGGCACCCGAAATCACTGCTTGGCTGGCGATGATGGTCGCGAGGATCACGAGGAACACTATCGGCAGCCGCAAGGCATCCGGCAACATCAGGAAAAAGGGATCCTTAATCGCGGCCTGCGCTTCGACGGGGCTCATCGAAAGGATCATCGCACCCTGGCCCATATAGTTGAGCATCAGCGCGGGCAGTACGAACCAAAGCCACGAAAATTTGATTGGCCGACGCCCGAAATGTCCCATATCGGCGTAAAGCGCCTCTGCACCGGTCACCGCAAGTACGACCGCACCCAACGAGACAAATGCTCGAAGACCGTCAATATAAAAGAAATTGATCGCGTTCCACGGATTAAGCGTGTGCAGCACAATCTCTGGCATCTTCACCAGATACGTCAGTCCAAGGCCAGACAGGGTGATGAAATATAACACCATGATCGGGCCGAATAGCGCTCCGACCTTGGCAGTCCCGCGCGCCTGGATGGCAAAAAGGCCGACAAGGATTGCGAGAGCGATAGGGATTACCCACTCCTTGAAGCCGGGATGGACATAGTTGAGCCCTTCGGTCGCCGACAGCACTGACATTGCCGGCGTAATCATCGAATCACCGTAAAACAACGCCGTCGCAAACACGCCGAGCATAATGATCGGCGCAGTCCACTTTTCGCCTTGAGTCTTGCGGCTAATCAGCGCCAGCAATGCGAGGCTTCCGCCCTCGCCTTTATTATCTGCCTTCATGATAGTGAAGACATATTTGAATGTCACCACAAGCATCATCGACCAGAAAACGAGGCTCAGAACCCCTGTGATGTGCATCGGATCCGGCTCGATCGGATGGTGGCCGGCAAAGGTTTCACGAAACGCGTATATCGGACTGGTGCCAATATCACCAAAGACGACGCCGACTGTGCCTACGCACAGTGTAAAGAGCGAAGCCTTTTTATGGCCGTGCCCTGCATGTCCCTGCTGATCTTCGGAAATCTCGGTTTCGCTATTTGCCATGCGCCCCCCAAAGGCGAAATATTCGGCTATCGGCGCGGTTTAAAGCGCAGCGCGCGCCGATAGCACGGCAACTTAGCCCAAACAACGCACTATCGTTGTAAATTCGAACAACCTATACATCTGTATTTCAATCTTATTTTTCGGATTGTGGTGCGGTATTGGCATTTGCAATCAGCGACTCGAGCCCGGAAAGCTGCGACTCGACAGCTGGGCGCCATTTGGCTTTGGGCGACGCGCGATCCAGAACCAGCTCCCACTTGGCAATCGTGTCCTCGGGTCTTCTATCGAAAAGTGCTGCCAGGCCTTCAAAATAGTCAGGTGCAGGCAAGCTGGGTGCAATTTTGCGCGCCTTGTCAAAGGCCAGCTTTGAAGGTGGAGTAATTTCACCATCCGATGCAAGCATCAGTACAAGTCCGAGGGCCGACCATAAGTCGGCGTTTTCCGGATGTTGGCGCAATCCTGCCTGAATGTAGCCGGCAGCTGCACCATAATTACCATCGCGAGCAAAACCGTCCGCCGTTACCAGCCACATTTTTGCGACACCATAATTCTGGTCCATGTCGCTGCGCATCTTGATCAACGCTTCGGCCGCTCCAAGCTCTGCGGCAATTGTTTTGGCCGGAGCAGCAGGAAGCGCGGGGCGCCCTTGCCAAGCATAACCTGCCATGGCGAGAACAATGGCTGCCGTTACCGGCTGCCACAAATGCCCGCGGCCTTTGACAAAGGCGAGTATGACGAGCGCAGATACCAAGCCCATTCCGGTCATGATCAGCCAGCCGCTCATGCTTTACCCTTTGCGAAGCGTCCGCGCGCGACCAGCCCAGCACCGCCTAAAAGCAGCACGGGCAGCAGCCAAAGAACGAGCCCCCCGCCACTGGCAGGCGGAGCAAAGCTGATCCAGTCACCATAGCGATCGATCAGCCAGCTTTCGATTTCGGATTCACTCTGCCCGGCCTTGATACGCTCACGCACCTCGTGACGCATTGCAGCGGCGATAGGCGCGTCGCTGTCATGTATGGATTGGCCTTGGCATTGGATGCACCGAAGGCGTTGCATCAACTCGAGCGCGCGCGCCTCTTGTGCTGGGTCGGCCAGTTGCTGGTTGGCAAGCGGCGGTGGCGGGCCTTCTTGGGCAGACAGCGCAACGGCTGAAAATGCAAGTGCCAGCGATAGCAACATGCACCTCATTGTGCTTCCTTCAGCTTTTGGATCAAAGGCGCGACATGCTCGGCGCGGATATCGCCGATATGCTGGTGAATGATGCGCCCTTTTCCATCAATCAGGTAGGTCTCAGGTACGCCAGAGGAGCCAAGCTTCAACTGGATCAGCATGTCCATATCTGATCCAATGCGGACAAACGGATTGCCGTGTTCGGCCAGAAACGCGGCGACATCGTCGGGCTTATCTCTGATCGCAATGGCATGGATTTCAACGCCAGCATCCTTGATCTGCTCAAGGAAAGGTGCCTCGGCCTTGCACGGCAGGCACCAACTGGCAAAGATATTGAGCATGCGTGGCTTGCCGTCTGCAAAATCTTTGTTCGAAAGTCCTTCGACGCCTTCGGTTGCCGCAGGCAAGGAAAATTCGGGCAAAGGCTGACCAACGAGCTTGGACCGCACATATTCGTCTTTGGGCTCGACAAGACCATAGAGGAATATTCCGCCGAGAAAGGCAAACAAAGCCAAAGGCACCCAGATCAGCCAGTTTTTCTTCACATGTCACCCCACGGATTGCCGTGCTTGCGCTTTCTGCGGAGCAATCCAACTCGCCCCACCAATGCCAATGCGCCTCCCATGGCAATCATAAGGCCGCCATACCAGATCAGCGTTACAAAGGGTTTCCACCACAGGCGCACTTGCCACCGTTCCGAACTGTCGCCTTCTGATGGTGCGGCGATCACGGCATAAAGCTGCCCATCCCATCGGGTAAGCAATGCTGCTTCGCTGGTTTGTTGTCTGGGGCTCGAAAACAGGCGTGCTTGAGGTAGCATTTCTGCAATGTCATCCGCCCGGCGCACCCGAAACTGTCCTTCGAGTGCAACCCAGTTATCGCCCACCGCCGGGCGCACATCCGCAAGTTTGACAGACCAGCCCGAAACAACTGCACTCTCACCAACGCGCATGGCAGCCAGCTTCTCAGTTTTCCATCCAGATTCAGCGGCCATCCCGACAATGCTGACCGCAAATCCAAAATGGGCAAGTGCCATGCCCCAAACCGTCAAAGGTGTTCGCAGCAGTTTGCGTCCCAAGAGCGGTATGATTGATCCGACAGCTGTCGCGACGGCTAACGCCAAGGCCAATATCGGCCAAAATCCTGCCTGCGCTTGCGTCACCATCAAAACTGCGAAAAGCAAAATGAAGACAGCAACGGGTAGCCATAAAATCTTATGGCGTAGCAGCATGTCTCCACGCCAGCGCAAAACGGGCCCGACAATCAACAAAAGCATCAACATCAACCCGATGGGAACGGTTGTCCGATTGAAATAGGGCGGGCCAACTGAAATCTTGTCGCCCATCGCCTCGGCAGCCAGCGGCCATAGCGTACCGACCAGAACAATGGCGAGTATCACAGAGAGAAGGATGTTGTTGCCGATTATCGCACCTTCCCGACTTAGCAGGGCAAAGGTCTTGCCTTCCCGTACCACACCAATACGAACGCCGAACAAAGTCAAAGCGCCACCGATATAGATTACCAGCAAGCCAAGGATGAATGCCCCGCGCTCGGGATCAACTGCGAAAGCGTGCACGCTGGTCAAAATGCCCGAGCGGACAAGGAAGGTACCCGCCATTGCCATGGCAAAAGCCACAAGAGCCAGCATGACAGTCCATGCCCGCAAAGCATCACGGGTTGCCAAAACGGCGACTGAATGTAGCAGCGCCGTCGCTGCCAGCCACGGCATGAGCGAGGCATTTTCGACCGGATCCCAAAACCACCAGCCACCCCAACCCAGTTCATAATAAGCCCAATAACTGCCGGCAGCGATACCGATGGTCAGAAAAATCCAGGCGATCAGAACCCAGGGACGCATTGCTCGGGCAAATACCGGACCGACTTTTCCTGTCAGCAATGCTGCAACCGCAAATGAAAACGCCACCGAAAGACCGACATATCCAATGTAAAGCGTCGGTGGATGGAAGGCGAGACCGATGTCCTGCAACAACGGGTTTAACCCGGCTCCCATTGGCGGTGCTGGATCAAGTCGTTCGAACGGATTGGATGAAAAAAGTAGAAAGGCAAAAAAGCCCAGCGCTATCAAGGCTTGTGCAAATAGCGCCGCGCCCAAAGTCTGTTGGTCTAGCCGCTTTTCAAACAGCGCAATAGCTGTCCCGGAAAGCGACAGCACGGTCACCCACAACAACATTGAGCCTTCATGATTGCCCCAAGTTCCAGCAAGCTTGAAGATCATGGGTTTTTCAATATGGCTGTTAGAGGCGACAAGGAGAACCGAAAGGTCGGTAATTGCAAAAAGCCAAACCAGGCAACCAAAGGCGATGAGGCACAGCAGTCCTTGCACAACTGCAACTGGACGTGTCAGCGATGCCAAAGCGGGCGAAATGCCACGCCAATGCCCGATGCCGGCAAAGGTCTGCAACAGTGCAAACGATGCTGCCAGCCAGAGCGCCACGAGACCGGTTTCCGCTATCATTCTGCCAGACTATCCTTGCTGTGCGCGGCAGCCGACATGTCGATATCCTTCAACTCGCGGGGCACATAATTTTCGTCATGTTTCGCGAGCAGGCTTTCCGCTACGAAAGTTCCATGGGCGTCCATACGTCCATCGGCCACCACGCCCGACCCTTCGACGAATAGATCGGGGGTTATACCCTTATAGATCACTGCCAGCGTCGCATCGCGATCCTGCACGACGAAGCGGACAGTCAAACCGTCGGCATCGCGTTTCACCGAACCAACTTGCACCATGCCGCCCAGCCTTATGGACTTACCGGATTCGACCTTGGTCTTGGCAAGTGTCGTCGGCGTGTAGAAATAACTCGCCTCCTCGCGCAGCGCTGAAGCGGCCAGCAGGCCCGCTCCGAAAAGCGCCGCGACAGCCAACAGGGCGAGAACCAGACGTTGGTGCTTAGGTTTCATTTCCGGGTCTTCAAATCATCGGCTAGCGCTTCCGACTTGCGCATGGATATCCAGCTATGCGCGATTAGCGCCAAGGTGCCGATCGCGGTGAGGAGAAACGCTGCAATAATGAAAGGTGTATGGTTCACTATATCAATCCTCAGCCATGCGACGCAGACGCGCTTCGATGCGAATTTCCGCTAGTTGGGTGCGCATTCTCATCAGCACCACCGCGCCAAAAATTAGCGTGAATCCCAGAGCACTGGCTAAGAGTGGCCATAGATACGCGGCATCGATCGACGATCCGCCCAGTGTAATGCTCGCTTTTTGGTGCTGGCTTTCCCACCAAACGACAGAGCGATTGATGATCGGAATATTGACTGCGCCGATGATTCCAAAAACCGCAGCGGTCCGACTAACACTGCCCTTTTCGCTCGAAGCATTGGCCAGAGCGATATATCCCAGATAGAGAAAGAAGAGGACCAGCATCGAGGTCAGTCGACCATCCCAAACCCACCATGCACCCCAGGCGGGACGTCCCCAAATCGATCCGGTAAGCAAACATAAGCCGGCAAATACCGCGCCTGGCACCGCAATCGCCCTCGCGGAAACTCCGGCGAGCGGATGTTTCCAAACCAGTTGCACGATGCTGGCAATTGCAATTCCCGTCCAGCCTCCCATTCCGAGCCATGCAGTCGGCACATGCACGAATAGGATCTTTACGGCTTCGCCCTGCAAGCGCTCGGCCGGGACTTGTGTAAAACCCCACCAACATGCCCCCAAAACGAGCAGCAAGCCGGGCCACAAAAGCAATGGCGTCAGCGGTTTGGCGATGCCGAGAAATCGGGCAGGATTTGCAAAGCGGTGCATAGATTATGACTCGCCCGCGCCTCTAGCACTTGGCGAGCCTCGCGCCAATTGATTTGGGTCAACGCCCTATCAAAGCCTGTGCGATTCGATCCGCCACTTGTGCGGGGGTATCACCATTGGCTTCGCTTTCGTCCCACACCTGATGCAACCGTCCGGGAATCGCGTCGATGCGTGCGTTGATGGCAGCATCATCAGCTTTGTCGATATGGCGCAGCACATTGATGATGCCGCCTGCGTTGATGACATAATCGGGCGCGTAAACGATACCCTTGTCCGCTAATTGGCGGCCTTGCTCCGTAGTCGCAAGCTGGTTGTTCGCACCACCGGCCACGGCCTTTACTTTCAGGTCCCCGACACTTGCTTCAGTCAAAATCGCGCCGAGCGCACAGGGGCTGAAGATATCGGCTTCGACCGCCATGATAGCGTTGCTGGAAACGGCTTGTGCGCCCAGTTCGGCAGCCAATTCCGAAGCTCGAGCTTCGTTGACATCGGCAAGCGTCAGTTTTGCTCCATCGGCGGCAAGGTAGCGGGCGAGACCGCCGCCAACACTCCCGACACCCTGGATGGCAATGTGCATGCCTTTAACATCTTCGCTGCCTAATGCACGTTTTGCGGCCGCCTTGACGCCCAGATATACGCCGCGGGCAGTATAAGGGCCGGGATCACCGCCTTGGCCCGGCAGCCCAGCAACATGCTGGGTCGATTGCGACAATGTAACCATGTCGGCTTCCGACATCCCGACATCCTGTGCCGTGATGTAGCGTCCGCCAAGCGAGTCTACTGCACGGGCGAAACAATCGAGGAGTTCGCGCGGTTTTGCGCGGCTGCTATTGGCCAGAATGACTGCCTTGCCCCCGCCCGCCGGCAGGCCAGCCATAGCATTTTTATAGCTCATGCCGCGCGAAAGACGCAGCGCGTCAGCCAATGCCGCTTGCTGGTCAGCATAATGCCAGAATCGCGTACCGCCCGCCGCGGGACCACGATGGGTCGAATGGATAGCGATGACGGCACGCATCCCGGTTTTCGGATCGTCAAACAGATGCACCGATTCATGGGCATCGAAATCGGGGAGGTCCCAAAGCGCAGGCATGACAGCTTCCTAACGAGTCGCGAGAAATTACGAGTTCGCGCAATAATATTACGCAACGCGTTTGTCAGCAGCAAAATGACAGGAAAAATGGGGCGACCGACGGGATCCGAACCCGCGACCTCTGGTACCACAAACCAGCGCTCTAACCAACTGAGCTACGGTCGCCACAGCACCTGACAAGGCAGGTGCGTCTTATGTGCATAGGATGCCGGGCGTCAACCCGGCTCCTGATATAAGCTAAGCCCGAAAGCTTATTTCTTGAGGCTGAGCCCGCCGAAACGCTTGTTAAACTGGGCAACACGGCCGCCTGCGTCAAGCATCGTACCACGACCACCGGTCCATGCCGGGTGCGACGTCGGGTCGATTTCCAGTTGCAGCGTGTCGCCTTCCTTGCCCCAGGTGGAGCGGGTTTCGAACACGGTGCCGTCGGTCATCTGCACCTTGATCATGTGATAGTCGGGATGGATATCGGTTTTCATGTCTTTGGCTCCTTTGTGGCCCGGTTTCCGACCGGACCAGGATATTGGAAAGCGCCGCCCTTAGCGGCGGTTGTGACAGAATGCAAGTATTCCGGACCAGCCGCTCTGTCAGGCCGGGGGATCAGCGATCATCGCCATGAACTCAGCTTCCGCTGCGACCTGATCGCCTATCATCGCCTTGCCGGCAAATTTGCAAACCCGCGGACGCTTTTGCGTGAATTCGACATTCAGGTGCAAAAGGCAGCCAGGCTCTACAGGTGAACGGAATTTGGCGTTTTCAATCGCCATGAAATAAACAAGCTTGCCGGATCCGGCGAGTCCGAAGCTTTCCATAGCCAGCACGCCCGCCGCTTGGGCGAGCGCCTCGACAATCATGACGCCGGGCATGATGGGCCGTCCGGGAAAATGTCCTTGGAAAAAGCCTTCGTTAATCGTCACAGCTTTCACTGCAACGATGCGTTCGTCCTTCACCAAATCTTCAACCCGGTCGACGAGCAACATTGGATAGCGGTGCGGAAGCACCGCCATCACTCGGCGAACATCATAGTTTTCGAACTCGCTCATCGGTATCAGCGGCTGTCGGGTTGCGGCCCCTGAGGCGCAGGCGTTGTTCCCGGTGCGGGGATCGCTCCGGGCTGCTGGGCGCGCTGCGCCGCCGCCTGCGCTTGCGCCGTACGGATTGCATCAATCTGCAAAATCTGGCCGATTGCCTGATAAAGCTGCGTGGTCTGTTGTTGCGGCTGCCAATTGGCGTCCGGCGGCGTAATCGATACTGTCGGGATCAGGCGATCAAGCGAAGCCGTGATAGCAGATGTAACGTTTGCAGCTTCAGGGGCGTAAATAAACGCATCTGGCGTCAGGATCAAAGTTATCTTCTTGCTGTTGATGACTTCTTGCTGAGCCGCACCAAACTTCTTCGCAATTTCCTCAAGGGCAAACATCCGAGCCTTGATAATGGGCACCTGCAATTGCTGGATTTCGTTGTTCTTCGCCTGGATTTGGTCTTTCAGCGGGTTCTTGGCTGCATCGAGCTTGGCAACTTCTGCATCGTCCAGCTTCTTGTCCGCATTGGCATCGAATTGCTTGTAAAGTTGCTGCTGGAGGTCATTGCCCTCCTTCGCCTTCTGCTCAATCTGCTGATAATAACTGGCGTAGGTAGCGTCGACCTGGCTGTATGCAGCGGCACGTGCCTTTGTATTCAAAATGGCTGTTGTCGTGTCAAAAGTCGCAATGCCTGCCACTTGCGCGTTTGCAGCCACAGGCAGGGCTGCGATTACCGCAGCGATTGCAGTCGACAAAAATTTGGACTGAATATTCATCAGAATTGGGTTCCTACGTTGAATGTAAAGAGTTTGGTGTCATCGCCGGGTTCCTTTAGCAGGGCGCGGGCGACATCGATCCTGAACGGACCAAAGGGCGAGTTCCAGTTGACGCCGATACCGACCGATACACGTGGCTTCCACGTGTCACCGAAGAAGCGCTCATCAAACGACAAGGCGCGTGTTCTCGGATTACCATTGGCGTCTACTGAGGTGATAGTTGTGCCTGCGGTACCATCGGTGCGTGTGCAGAGGAACAGCGGCTGATTGGCGGCGGTCGGCGCATCCGCAAAGGTACAGCCAGTCAGTTCGGTCGGACCGAAAGCACGATCACTCACTGCTCCAACCGTCTGCAACAGCGGCGTCGTTACATTGAACACGGCACCTGCATCAACGAAGATTGACGGTCTCAGGCCAAGCTCTTTCGCGCCGCTGCCAAGCGGAATTTCCAGTTCGGCACGGGCCAGATAATAGACGCGGCCACCTATCGCATCGTCCTGTATCTCGCGACGGCTCAACCGCGGTTGGTTGACAGCAATGCCATTTTCCACGCCATAGTCGAAGAAGATGCGCTGAACGCGCGGGCCAACACCACGGATGTCAAATCCGCGAATCTGCGGCTCACCCAAATAGAAGCGATCGGTAAGGCGGACATCGTCGATACCGTTCGCTGCAGAACCACGATTTTCCAGCGGATGGATATAACCGCCTTCGCCCGAAATTGAGAATATGAAGCCGCTGCCACCTACATTCCAGTATTTATTCGCGTTCAGTCGGCTGCGAATATATTTGACTTCGCCGCCAAGCCCAGCGAAATCCTGACTGATACTGACGCTGTGTCCACGGGTGGGACGCAAGCGGCTGTCGCGTGTATCGTATACCAATGAATAGCCGATTGTTGATGTCAGGCGTTTACCGATGGCATCACACAGGAAGCGACCAGCCCTGACGGGATCGCACGCCGACGGCAACGGGCCGGCACCATCAGGATCAGAGAAAAACAGGCCACGGTCCAGCGAAATATCGTCATAGCTCAGGCCATAGCGCGCCTGGAAATACAGGAACTCGTTAATCGGCACGCCAGTTCGGATCTGGAATCCCGTTGTCGCCTGTTCATAGGTCGTATTGCGGTCGTTGTTGAAGAAGTTGAAGCTCGAGAGGTCGCGACGGAAAATGTCGCCCGAAAGAGCGATAGAACGGTCGAACAGATAAGGTTCGGTAAAGCCTAGCTCTGCCGATTTCGAATAGCTCGAATAGGAAACATTCGCCCGCAACTCCTGACCCTTGCCGCGGAAATTGCGCTGGGTGATGGCGCCTTGGAAAATGAAATTCTCGATCGAGGAGAATCCGGCGGAAAGCGACAACTCGCCGGTCGCCTTTTCCTCGACATTGGTCGTCAGGACAATACGATCTGGCCCACTGCCCTGTTCCTGCTCAACCTCAAGGTCTTCCTGGAAATAACCCAGTGACTTGATGCGATCGGTGGTACGCTTCACCTGAATGCTGTTGAAAGCATCGCCTTCATTCAAACGGAATTCGCGTCGGATCACCTTATCCTGCGTTATCGTATTGCCGTTGATATCGATCCTTTCGAC
The DNA here is from genome assembly GCA_964423155.1 of uncultured Sphingorhabdus sp. GTDB lineage: Bacteria > Pseudomonadota > Alphaproteobacteria > Sphingomonadales > Sphingomonadaceae > Sphingorhabdus_B. Next base: position 4,505 of record CAYRDQ010000009.1, on the reverse strand, counting down.
AAAAACGCGCTCCGCTTCCGCGATGTCGAACGTGATACTCATTGTCAGCGCATCCTTGTCGCGCTGGAAATTGGGGCTGACGTCGGCAAAGGCATAGCCAAAAAGGCCGGCGCTTTCGGTCAGGCCTTCAACTGTGTCTTCAACCAGCTTGGCATTGTACCAATCACCCTTTTTCAAGCGAAGGTTCTTGGTCATTGCTTCTGAATCGAAGTCACGAATCTTGCTGTCGACCTTGACGTCGCCAAATTTGTAGCGCTGCCCTTCTTCGACCACATAAGTGATGATGAAGTCCTGCTTGTCAGGCGTCAGTTCTGCGACTGCCGATACTACGCGGAAATCCGCATAGCCTTCGGTCAGATAGAATTGGCGAAGCTTCTGCTGGTCGAACGCAAGGCGGTCGGGGTCATAGCTGGTTCCCGAGCTGAAAATGCTGGTCAGGCGCGCCTGCTTGGTGACCATTTCGCCGCGCAGCTTGTTGTCGGAAAACTGGTCATTACCAATGATGTTGATCTGACGAACCTTCGATTTCGGCCCTTCGGTGATTTCGAAAACAATATCGACACGATTCTGGTCCAGTTGCACCAGTTTCGGTTCGACCTGTGCTGCGAAACGGCCTTGCCGCTTGTACAGCTCGACGATGCGAGCGACATCGGCGCGCACTTTCGAACGCGAATAAATCTGGCGCGGAGCGAGCTTGATTTCAGGTTCGATCTTGTCGTTCTTGATGCGCTTGTTGCCTTCAAGAATGATGCGGTTGATCACCGGATTTTCGCGAACTTCAATGGTTACATCGCCACCGGTGTTGCGAACACTGACATCTGCGAACAATTCGGTGGCGTAAAGGTCCTTCAGCGCCTGGTCACCCGCTGCCTGCGTCCAGACCTGGCCGGTACGCAATCGAATGTAGGAGCGCACGGTGTCGGCCTCGAGGCGCTGCGTACCCACCACGCTGATCGAGCGGATGGTGGCAGATTGATCGGCCACAGGCGTAGCCGCCGGTTCTGTCGATTGCGCAATGGCAGGTGTCGCGGACATCGCAACAACCACGGCCAGCACGGATGCACCAAGGAACTTACCGGAAACCGATACTGTATTCATGGAATTTCGACCTTCCCTCTGGCCCCGCTATCGGAAATAATGTTGCGCCCTTGCCTCAACCGCCGCCCGCAATCAAGCAATCCGTCGCTTTTTCCACGCCTCATTTGCCAAACAGGCCGAATGAAGCGAGGTCGTTGAAGGTCACCATCAGCATGAAACTGACCAAAACCGCAAAGCCGGCACGGAAAGCCCATTCCTGGACCGCCGGAGTTGCCGGCCGGCGACGGATGCCTTCAATCGCGTAAAGGAGCAAGTGACCACCATCAAGCATGGGAATTGGCAACAGGTTAATGAACCCCAAGTTAATCGAAATCATGGCCGTCAGCCAAAGAAAGGCCGCCATGCCAAGCACGAACTGTTCGCCCGATACTTTTGCGATTTTCAACGGACCGCCCAGTTCTGAAATCGGACGTCGCCCCGAGATAATTTGGCCCAAAGTTGTCACGGTCAAACGCACAATATTGGCGGTTTCTACAGCTGCCAACCGAGGTGCCTCCAGCAAACCAACGTTTCTCGTTACCGGATGTGGCGGAGGGATCCCCAATTGCCCACGCCGATACGTATTTCCAAAGCGATCGACTTCAACCACAGTCCCGAGCGTAACGAGTTCCGATTTTATCTCACCATTGCGTCGATATTGAATTGATATCGTCTCGCCCGGATGAACCGCTATTTCCGTAAATAGTTGGGTGAATGTCTGCACTGAGACACCGTCAATCGAAACAATAATGTCTCCTGATTTTAGCCCAATTTTCTCTGCTGCAGAACCTTGCGCTACCGTTTCTACCAATGGCGGATTTATGCTTTTTCCGTAGTACAAAAGAAATCCGGACAAAATCGCGATGGCCAGCAGAAAATTCACCGCAGGCCCTGCAAAAACGATCAACGCGCGCTGCCAGAGAGCCTTTGACTGAAAGGTCTGGTTCCGTTCTGACACAGGCAGTTTTTCCCAATTCTCGTCAGGCTGGCTCGCCGGGTTCATATCGCCGGCAAATTGCACATAGCCACCCAGCGGTAGGGCACCGATGCGCCACAATGTACCGCGCTTGTCTACCCTGCCCCAGATTTGCGGGCCAAAACCTATGGAGAATTTGTCGGCCTTCACGCCGAACCAGCGCCCGACCCAATAATGGCCCAGTTCATGGACCACCACGAGCGTTCCCAAAAGGATCAGGAACGCGAAAAGAGTGACGAGGATATTGGGTGATTCAAGCTGCATGGGCGACACGTTCCATTTTTTCCCGCGCATAGGCACGCGCGGCTGCATCTATGCTGAACAGATCATCGAGATTGTCGGGCGCATTCGGCGAATAACCGTCAAGCGTCGATGAAACCGTTTCGGCTATGTCGAGGAAGCCGATGCGGCCGGCGAGGAACGCCTCTACCGCCATTTCATTGGCTGCGTTGAGGATAGCCGGAGCCGCCCCGCCCTGCTCTGCCGCGTGGCGGGCCAATTGCAACGCTGGAAAACGGACGAGGTCGGGCGCTTCGAATTCCAGTTTTGAGATACGCGCCAGATCCAGCGGTTCGCTATTGGTTTCCAGCCTTTCAGGCCAAGCGAGAGTGCTGGCGATGGGGATACGCATATCGGGGCTGCCCAACTGCGCCAACGTCGAGCGATCGACATATTCGACCATCGAATGAATCACCGATTGCGGGTGAACGACGATATCCAGCTTATCGAGGCCAACGGGGAACAGATGATGCGCCTCGATCAGTTCGAGGCCCTTGTTGAACATCGTAGCGCTGTCGACGCTGATCTTCGCGCCCATATCCCAATTGGGGTGCGCGACGGCCTGGGCGGGCGTGACGGCGCGCATCTGTTCGAGGCTGAAGGTGCGAAATGGCCCGCCACTGGCTGTCAGTGTGATTTTGCGAACTTGATCGATACGGCTACCGGCGAGGCATTGGAAAATGGCATTATGCTCGCTGTCGACCGGCAACAGCCTTGCCCCCGACCGCGCCACTGCCGCCATCATCAATTCGCCAGCAGAAACCAGCGCTTCCTTGTTGGCGAGCGCCAGGGTCTTGCCAGCCTCGATTGCTGCCATGGTGGGCGGCAGGCCGGCGCAACCGACGATCGCGGCCATTGTCCAGTCAGCGCCCATTTGGGCGGCTTCGACGAGCGCCTCCGCCCCCGCCGCTACGCGGATGGCGGTACCAGCCAACGCCTCTTTTAGCGTCGGATAGGCAGCCTCATCTGCAACTACGGCGATTTCGGGTTCAAACTCGGTCGCCAGCTTGGCGAGATCGGCGGCATTGCCATTGGCGGTCAGTGCAACAACCCGATATTTGTCGCGATGCTGGCGGATGAGGTCGAGCGTGGAGAGGCCCACAGAGCCAGTTGCGCCGAAAATAGAGACGTTGTGGGTCATGCTTCAAGTATCCGGCTTGAAAAAAACACGATGCCGATGACGAACAGGACAGCGATCAAGCCATCCGTTCGGTCAAATACGCCGCCATGCCCCGGTATCAAATTGCTCGAATCCTTCACGCCGGCCCGGCGTTTCAACCAGCTTTCAAAGAAATCGCCAATCTGGGCGATCACCGCCATCGCCGCACCTGCCAAGGCAGGTGCCCAGCCCAGCGCAAGCCATTGGCTCTGATCAAAATCGTGGAATGTCCAGGGCATGATTGCCAGCATGAAAAGCGCAGCGAGGATCATGCCACCGCCCAAACCTGCCCAGGTTTTGGAAGGGCTTATTTTAGGGGCTATTTTGGGTCCGCCAATTGCTCGACCTGCAAAATAAGCGCCGACGTCAGTGGCGATCACAGCGCCCACGACAGTTAAAATGGGTGTCCGGCCGAAGAATGGCGAGCTCAGAACCAACACCACGAAGATAGCGAGTCCGAAATAGACAATGCCAAAGGCCATCCAGCCCATGCGACCCGCCAAACTGGCGGTAAGGCGTTGTACAAGGCCCCAATGTTCCCAAAACAGCACGGCGCCGACGAGAAGGATAAAGATAGTAAAAGGCCAACCGTCGAACCAGAATGCAGCGCCCGCAATCGCCACCATGACGAAGGCTGAAAGTACCCGCACGCCGAGGTCCGACTTGGGCTTGGCCACTTCACTCATCGCCCGCCGTAACGCCTTTCGCGCGTGCCAAATTCGGCGAGAGCAGCATCAAACTCCGCCGGGGTGAAATCTGGCCAGAGCGTGTCGGTAAACCACAGCTCGGCATAGGCCGCCTGCCAGAGCATGAAATTGGACAGGCGCTGCTCGCCCGACGTGCGGATTAGCAGGTCCAAAGGCGGCATCTCGGCAGTATCGAGATGGCGTTCGATGGCATCTGCCGTGATCGATCCCTCACCCGCCGCTGCTTGCGCCGCGCGCACCAGTTCATCCTGTGAGCCGTAGTTCAGCGCAACCGCCAAAGTCGTGCGTGTGTTGTTCGCTGTGCGGG
>CAYRDQ010000008.1:0-95739 GCA_964423155.1 uncultured Sphingorhabdus sp. | reverse complement strand
CCGACTGGTAGTTGAACAGCTCATGGTCCTTCACCGCATAATAAATGTCGAAGAACTCTTCGCCGAGGATGTTGCGCACCGGCTTGCAGCTCGAAAAGCGATCGAGCGCCGCTTCCAGTGTGCGTGGTAAGGTACGCGCGCGGTTGTAGGCACTGCCCTCAATCGGCTTGGGCGGCTGCAACCGCTCGACCATCCCGACATAGCCACAAACGAGCGACGCCGCGATGGCGAGATAGGGGTTCGAGTCGGCCCCGGGCAGGCGGTTTTCGACGCGGCGGTTGTTGCGATCCGATACCGGAACGCGGAAACCACAGCTGCGGTTATCGACACCCCATTGGACATTGATCGGCGCCGCACTGTCGGGCCGCATCCTGCGGAAGCTGTTCACATTCGGCGCCCAGAGCGGGGCCACCTGCGGCATATATTTTGCGAGGCCGGCAACAAAACTGCGGAACAGCGCGCTGTCGCGACCATTAGCGTTAGCAAACAGGTTCTTGCCCGTCGTCGAATCGACAACCGACTGATGGATATGCATCGCGCTTCCTGGTTGCCCCGCCATCGGGTTGGCCATGAAAGTCGCGTAGACACCATGTTGACGGGCGACATTGCGCACCACCCGCTTGAAGAGGAACACCGAATCCGCAAGCGCCAGCGGATCGCCATGGATGAAGTTCACCTCAAGCTGGGCGGCACCCATTTCATGGATCATCGTATCGATATCGAGCCCCATCAGCTCGCAATCGTCATAGATATGGTCGATGATCGCCTCATATTCGTTCATCGCCTCCAGACCATAGGGCTGGCTCGCTGTTTCGGCGCGACCGCTTGAGCCTGTAGGCGGTACCAGCGGGAAATCTGGGTCGACATTCTGGCTGACGAGGTAGAATTCCACTTCGGGCGCAATAATCGGCTTCCAGCCGCGCTCCTCATAAAGGCGAAGCACCTTTTTCAAGATGGCGCGCGGTGCGATTTCAACCTCGGTGCCGTCGCCATGATGCGCGTCGGCAATCACGAAAGCGGTCGGGGATTTGAAGCCCGGCGCGATGCAGATCGTATCCAGATCAGCGATCAGCGTCTTGTCCGGATCCTTGTCCCAGATATCGGCAATATCCTCCGGATAGTCGCCATCGATCGTGCAGATGAACACGCTGCCGGGAATGCGGAGCGACTTGTCGCGGACCGAAGAGAGGAATTTCTTGGCGGGCAAAACCTTCCCGCGCTGTACCCCGTTGATGTCGGGTACGATACATTCGACTTCGTCGATATTATGTTCGGCGATCCAGCTCGCCAGATTGACAGACATTGTTTTTCACCGGTTTAGGGCCGGAATTGGGCCTGCCACATAAGGACATGCCGGGCTTGAACAGTCAAGCCCGGCATGCAAATTTGGTTTTGCCAGCCTTTCGGCCAGCGAAAAATCAGAAGCCGTAGCTGATCGAGAAGACCGCGCCAGCCTTGCCAAGTCCGCCAAGACGACGATTGGTGTCGACATAAGAGGCACCAAGAGTGAAACCCTTGACCTCCGCAGTCACGCCGAGCGACCAGTCAATCTTGTCGTCGCCGAACGCACCGTCTTCATAGCCGAGCGTTGCGCTCAAGCTGAGCGGTGTGTTGGGGATGCCAACACCCAGATTGCCGCCAAGGTAGAAATTGTCCTGACTGCCTGTACCCTCTTGGCTTGGAGCATAAGCAACCGTTGCACCGAGCGTTGCGGGCCCGACCGTGGTACCCAGCTTGCCGATGAATTCGGCATAGTTGAACGACGAAACGCCCGGATAAAGATAGCTTGTCACGCCGATATCGTAAGTGACGGTGTCACCGCCTGCAAAACCGGCAAAGATGTCGATTTCCAAATCGTCGCCCGGATTTTCAGCGACATTCGAAGCCCATGCGCCGACATAAATGCCAGATTCATGGCTGATGGTTATGCCCGGCTGAACGGCAAAATCCTTGTCCGACAGCGAAACGCCGCGGAAACGATAGTCGGAGACCACGGCAAGCGTCACATCGACAGAAACTGGGCCCTCTGCTTCTTCAGCAGCTTCTTCCTGCGCGAAAGCAGGAGCGGCAACCGACATGCTACCCATTACGGCGCAAGCCGCGGCCAGCTTGAAAACAGTTTTACGCATAGTATCGACCTTTCTTCACTTAAACTCGCTGGCAACTGGCACAACGCCCCTGCCGCTTGAAACATGGCTGTTCATTCCCGCGAGTTCTGCCAGCTTCCACTTTTTATATGGTTAACTTTGCTGTCAGTGTGCAGGTGCACAAAAACAGCAAGCAGCGGCACAGGCAAGCAATTTTATGTCTGCATCATTGTCCTTTTTGTAAGTTGTGGCATATCCGTCACACTGACGCGGCGCTTGAGCGCGCCATTAAAGGACCGAATCGATGCGAGAAAATGACCCATTGGCCGCCTTCTGGATGCCTTTTACAGCCAACCGAGCCTATAAGGCCCACCCGCGCCAACTCGCAGCGGCAAAGGACATGCATTATTGGGATGTGGCCGGAAACCAGATCCTCGATGGCACCTCAGGTCTTTGGTGCAGCAATGCCGGCCACTGCCGCGCACCTATCGTAGAAGCGATCTCCAAAACTGCGGGCTCAATGGATTTTGGCCCCACTTTCCAGCTTGGCCACCCGCTCGCCTTTGAGCTTGCCAGCCGCGTGGCCGAACTGATGCCCGAGGGGCTCGACCGCATCTTCTTCACAAATTCGGGCAGCGAATCAGTCGATACCGCGCTTAAGATAGCGCTCGCGGTGCAGCGGTCGCGCGGACAGGGCACGCGCACCCGCCTGATCGGGCGCGAGCGCGGCTATCATGGCACCGGTTTTGGCGGGATTTCGGTGGGTGGTATCGTCAACAACCGCCGCTGGTGGCAAGGACTGCCCGGCGTCGATCACCTCCCCCACACACACGATCTTGCGCGCAATGCCTTCTCCAAAGGCTTTCCCGAACATGGCGCTGAACTGGCAGACGATCTTGAAAGGCTGGTCGCCTTGCACGGCGCAGAGACAATTGCGGCGGTCATTGTCGAACCGATGGCGGGCTCGACTGGCGTGCTGATTCCGCCCGTTGGCTATCTGCAAAGGCTGCGCGAGATATGCACAAAGCACGGCATCATCCTGATTTTCGACGAGGTGATCACAGCCTATGGTCGCGTTGGCGGGGCAACGGCGAGCGGAACCTGGGGCGTAAAGCCCGACATCATCACCATGGCCAAAGGCCTGACCAACGCGGCCATTCCGATGGGTGCGGTCGCTGTCAGCCGCTCGATCCACGATGATGTCGTCAACAACGCCGCCGACGGTATCGAGCTGTTTCACGGATACACCTATTCCGGCCATCCCGTTGCCTGCGCAGCGGGTCTCGCAACGCTAGATCTCTACGCACAGGAGGGGCTATTCGACAAAGCCCATGAACTCGGCACCTATTGGGCCGAAGCAGCGCATAGTCTGAAGGGCCAACCGCATATCATCGACGTCCGCACTATCGGATTGGTAGCCGGCATCGAACTCGAACCCCGCCCCGGCGCCCCAACCAAGCGCGCAACCGAATTGTTCCATGCCTGCTTTGACAATGGCCTGTTGGTGCGGGCGACTGGCGACATCATCGCGCTATCTCCGCCGCTGATCCTCGAAAAGAGCCATATCGACGAGATGTTCGGAAAAATCGGAAAACTGCTGGAAGGGATTGGCTAGGCAGCCTTGCGACCGAACAGGCGCCGGAAGAAGCCGACCTTTTCCTCAACCGGTTCTGCCACAACCTTTTGACGTAGGCTGCTGCCGGAAACTTCTTCCGGCATTTCCTCCATGTTGCGCTTTATCGTCACCGCCAGTTTTGCGGTGCGCGCTATTTCGACGACGGCCGCCGACTTCGCCATATAGACCGAACTGATTTCGGGCTTCATATTGTGCATGCCGACCAGAACAGGAATGTTCTTTCGCAGGCCAAAGCCTTCGACCAACGCCTTGATCGCCTGATGATAGCGGATGGCGCGCAGCATTGAGGCAAGACGAAATTCGACGTAGAGCAGAGGAGCAGTGTCGGGAGCCAGCCCGTTCTTTTCATCGAGGACATGCATCTGGTCGCGGAAATAGTATTGGCGTTTGTGGTGCAGCAAGGCGGTGTTCAATTGGCTGAGCCCGTTGATCTCGAGATAGGCCTCCATATCCTCGCCCAGTCCCCACCAGCGCTCATCCTCTTTAAGGCTTTCGGCTAGGATCTCATCCCGCGACATTTCCGAAAAGGCCAGATTTTCGTCGCTGTAAAAGACAATCTCGACCATCGGATGATGGGTCACGCTCTTGTCTTCAAACACCAGATCGGGCTCGTTTGAAATCATGATGTGGACAGCGCTGATCGGCTCGCCTTCATATTGCGCAATGGAATCACCAATCTCTTCCCAGCCCGCAATATCGACGGCTTCCTCGCTCAGATCGCGGCACAATTGGCCCAGCGGCGTGTCAAGGCTGGCCAAATCTTCATCGAGAATTGCCGACGCTGCATCCAGGTCACCTGCATGCACCATCGCCTCGATGCGTTGAAAATAGGCATTTTCGGCCGCTTCATCGGCCCATGCCTTTTGCAAATAATGTTCCATCGGCCCCCGCCTTGAACGACTATCCAAGCGACAGGAGTTAAATTGCAAAGCTTGTAATAGTGTAAATTAACCCAGCAATCGAGGCGGAACGGTGCGGTTTACGACCTCACGCAGGGCGAAGGCGGTTTCGATGCGGGCTACCCTCGGCAAACGCGCAATCTCTTGCCGGTGAACCCGCTCATAATCTTCGATCGAAGCGGCCCGGACCGTGAGGTGATAATCATTGCGCCCGCTCATCAGATGACATCGCAAGATGGAGGGGCTGGCTGCGACCGCATTTTCGAAGGCTTCCATCGCCTCTTCGCTCTGGCTGTCCAGTGTGATGGTTACCATTACCGTCGCGCCCATCCCCAGTTTGCGCAGATTGACGTCGGCCCGGTATCCGCGCACGATCCCTGCATCTTCCAGTGCTTTTTGACGGCGCGATGCAGCGCTCGGCGAGAGCCCCGCCGCATCTCCCAGATCTTGCTGGGTGGCCCTGCCATTGGCCACCAGGGCGGCCAGAATCTTACGGTCAATGCGATCAATCTGCATATCTTACGCTTTCTTGTACATTATTACGCTCGTATAATGCATATTTAGACGAATATTGTCCACAATTTGCGCATTAATCGCGCCGATTGCGTGATAAATGCTGTGCATTCGATTTTTCACAGGAGAGAGTGACATGCGCGTTGGCGTTCCCACCGAAATCAAGGTTCATGAATATCGCGTCGGGCTGACACCGTCGGCTGTTCGCGAATATGTGGCACGCGGACATCAGGTAATGGTGCAATCGGGCGCTGGCGCGGGCATCATGGCGACCGATGAAGCCTATAAAAAGGCAGGCGCGAAGATCGTCAAAACCGCGGAGGAAATCTTTGCCAAGGCCGACATGGTCGTGAAGGTGAAGGAGCCGCAAGCCAATGAGTGGGTTCAGCTGCGCGAGGGCCAGATCCTTTTCACCTACCTCCATCTCGCTCCCGATCCAAAACAGGCGAAAGGCCTGATCAAGTCGAAATGCACCGCAATCGCCTATGAAACCGTGACCGACGCCCGAGGCACCCTGCCCTTGCTGGCACCGATGAGCGAAGTCGCCGGCCGCCTTGCCATCGAAGCAGCGGGCGAGGCCATGCGCCGTTCGGAAGGGGGCGCAGGCATCCTGCTCGGCGGTGTTCCCGGAGTTCCTGCAGGCCGTGTTTGCGTCATCGGGGGCGGTGTCGTCGGCACCCATGCCGCGCGCATGGCGGTTGGCCTCGGTGCGGACGTGACTGTTGTGGATCGTTCGATCCCCCGTTTGCGCGAAATCGACGAACTGTTCCATGGCCGTGTGCGCACCCGTTATTCGACGCTCGATACGATCGATCACGAAATTAGCATCGCCGATGCCGTTATCGGTGCCGTCCTGATCCCGGGTGCCGCCGCGCCCAAGCTCGTCACGCGCAAGATGCTCAAGCATATGAAGCCCGGCTCGGTCCTTGTCGACGTCGCGATCGACCAGGGGGGCTGCTTCGAAACTTCCAAGCCGACGACTCATGCCGAGCCGACCTATGTCGTCGATGGCATCATTCACTATTGCGTTGCCAACATGCCCGGCGCTGTGCCGCAAACCAGCGCCGCAGCGCTGAACAACGCGACGCTGCCTTATGGCCTGGCGCTCGCCGACAGGGGGCTGGAGGCGCTCCATGCGCACAGCGAGATTGGCCGTGGCCTGCTCGCCGGCCTCAACGTCCATAAGGGCAAGGTGACCAGCAAGGCGGTAGCCGAGAGTCTCAACATGAAGTTCTTGGAGCCGGAGGTTGCCTTGGCCGGGTAGCAGGCGTCCATACCATCGTTACTGTGACGTTTGCTTACCAACTTATCAGCTGTGCGGCTGCAAACGGTCGGCAACGAATATGCTGCCACATGCGTGACAGGGTTTGATCAAAGCGAAAAAGCGACGCTCTTGTGATTTATCCTGTCGCCGCATGCGCTGCATTTTACGTCCAACTGCAAAGAGTGTCCGCACAGCTGATGTGTGAGCACCAGTGGGGGCCCTTTGGCATCAGCATACCACGCATCGCCCCAATGCAGCAGGGCAAGCAAAACTGGATAAAGATCGCGTCCTTTTTCCGTCAGCCGATATTCAAACCGGTCCTGATGGGTGGAATAAGGTTTTGCAACTATGATGCCCTGGGCCTGTAGCCGTTCGAGCCGGTTGGACAGGATGTTGGTTGCCATCGATGTGTCGCGTTGAATGTCGTCGAAACGGTGAATTCCGGTGAAACAGGCGCGAACCACCAGCGTCGCCCAACGGTCACCAAATAGTTCTATCACCGCATCTACCATCGTAAGTGTGCCACGCTTGGCACTGGCCGACGCGGTCTGCATGCGGCGGCGAGAATAAACCGGCGTGACGTCGCTGAGGCCCGGACCCGGCGCCCAGCTCACGTCGCGCGGATTGATTTCGGCGGCGCAATGGCCGCATGTGGCAAGAGGGACCATTTGCTGGCCGCAACCGCGATGGATCAGCTCTATCGCGAAGCCGCGTCCGCCCAATTCCCAACGATGCTGCCAGCGCAACATCATAAGCGCTACAGGAAACAGCTGCAGACCTTTTTCCGTTAGCCTGTACCCAGCTCGTTTCTCTTGAAGTTTGGTGAAAATTCCGGATTCAACCAGTCGCTCCAGCCGGTTGCTGATGACTGAGCGGGCGATGCCGGTTTCCTGGACGAATTCGGCGAAGCGATGCTTGCCCAAAAAGGCCTGTTCGAGGATCAGCAGAACCGGCACGTCGCCGACCACTCCAAGCGCGCGCCAGATCGAACAAGCCCGGATCGTCTCATGTTTCACTTGGAGCCCATCAACCTTTCCGCGATAGCTTGGTACGCCGGAAGCGAGATGTCTTCAAAATTTGCATTCGCCGCTTTGGGGTTGGATGCAAAACGTACAATGACCATTTCTGCCTTGGGGTCAATATAGATGGCCTGCCCATGCACACCGCGCGCCGAAAAGGCTCCATGCGGGTTATGGGCGATCCACCACTGGCTCTTGTAGCTCCAACCCGGCAAGGTTTTGTATCCGGCCTTGGCAAAATCAGCCTGACTGGCACCGGATCGAATTTTGGCTACGACGGCGGCTGGAATGATTTGTCTTCCATTGAAACGTCCGCCTAGGCGCATCGTCTCGCCAAATCGTGCCATATCGCGGAGAGTGAGGCTTAATCCGCCCGCGGTAAACGGCGCTCCGGCGCCGTCGACGACGATATTGGCATCCTGTTCGGCACCCAATTGCGACCAGATCCGCGCGCTCAGATACTCATGCGGCCGTTGGCCAGTGACACGTGCAATGAGCCATCCAACGACTTCGGTATTGACCGACTTGTAGGTGAAACCTTCACCATGTGCGCCCTTTTTCGCCACTAAGGGCAAATAGTCATATGCCGCGCGTGGACCAGTATAGGAAGGCGGTGCGGGTGCAACGCCCACAGCAACCGCAAATCTGGCGATATCGGCGTTCGGATCGGTATAATCTTCGGAATAGGCGAGGCCTGTAGTCATATCGAGCACTTGCCTCACCGTCGCGTCGCCGAAACCGCTTTGCGCCAGTTCAGGGATGTAGCGACTGACCAGGGCCGTCTCGTCGAGCTTGCCCTCGTCAATAAGAATTTCAGCCAAGGTTCCGAAATAGGATTTGGTAACCGAAAAGGCGATGTGGGGCTGATCTGGCGTCATGACGCCCAGATAGCGCTCGTATACGATGCGCCCCTTGTGGAGGATAAGGACAGCGTCACCATATACCGCCTCGAACGCTTTCGACCATGTCATGCGTTCGGATCGTCCGAGCGGGATGAAACCAACCTGGTCGAGATCGCTGCGAAGCGCCACCGGCAAGCGAGCCACCGGGCCGCTCCCGCGCGATATGCGGGCATTCGGCATCAGTTCCCGGTAATGCGCGAAGGACCAGCGCGTCTGGGGGAATTGGTAAAAGCTGCCATCGCGAAACTGGATGCGCTTTTCCGGTGAAGGAGGGCTACCCTGCATCCAGCCCATCCGAACCGGATCACTGTCGGCCGGACTGGCAGGGGCTTGCTGGGCCTGTGCCGAGGCGCAGGCCAGCAAAAGCAGGGTCGCACATAATGTGGTGCGGACAAACATCGAGTTCAGAATTTCACACTTGCTTGTAATGCGACGTTCCGAGGCCGATCAAAGATGCCCGTATTGGCAACACCGGTGTTGCCGGTCAGCGTCGTCGCCAGCGGTAGCGAGCCGGAAGTCAGGATGATCCGTTTGTTGGTCAGGTTGCGACCGACCAATGCTATCTCCCAGCCATCGTCAATCGTCCCCAGCGCCAGACGCGCGCCGATCTTGGTATAGCCTTTCTGGAAGGTCGAAACATCAAGTACGTTCCCGCTGGTCTGGTAACGGCTCGAGAAATCGGCATTGACGTTGAGCGCGATCTGCAGCGTGTCGCTTACCGGATATTCAACATCCGCGGTCACATTGCCGGTCCATTTAGGCGCAAAGGTTGCCCGCGTACCTGAATAGTCGCAGAAATTGCCAGGCTGGACATTGGGCGCCACGCCGAACGGGCACTGACCCTGACGCCAGTCAGTGTATTTGAAGTCAAGATAAGCGACCGAACCCGAGAGCTGGACATAGTCACCAATCGCGACTTTGGCCTCTGCCTCCATGCCCTGCACCGTTGCGGCCGAGGCGTTGTTGACGTTGAAGCCGATCCCGCCATCGAAAGTGAGGGTCTGCAGGTCTTTGTATTTGGTGTTGTAATAGTTGACCGAGAGCGCGAGGTTGCGGCTCTTATATTTCAGGCCAGCCTCATAATTGTCTGCCTTTTCCGGACGGAAGAAGAACGATCCGGGGAAAGTCGGATGGGTCGGCAATGCGTTCGAGCGGATGTCGAACCCGCCGGCCTTCACGCCCTTTGCATAGGATGCATAGGCCATCAGTTCCGGAGTGATATCATATTGGATATTGGCCATCGGCGTGGTCGAGTTTTCCGAGAAATCGCCCGCGATTGAATGCTGGGCAACCCGGAGCGCACCCCAGAGTGCACGTACCGTTGTGATCGGGAAGATATTGGTTGGCCCTGCGACAATCGTCAGGTCGCGCGTTCCCTCTTTGGATTCGTGGTTGAAGCGCACGCCACCGGTGATACGCAACTGCTCGGTCAGCGCATAAGTCGCCTGGGCAAAGCCCGACCATAATGTGGAGCTTTGCTTGAAGGTGCGCAGCGAGCGCGAGTCGCCGAGCGGGCGGAAGCCGGCGAACGGTGCGTTGAGGGTTTGGAAAAACGACCCGAGCAGCACATTGTCGTTGGCGTTCAGCTTTGAGGTCTGGAAATAGCCGCCGATAATATAGGTCAATGGGCCGTCGCCGGGCGAAGTCAGGCGAATTTCCTGCGAAAGCTGGTCGTATTTCTCGTTCTGATTGGTCCCGTCGAGGATTGGCAGCGCGGTGTAATCAACGTCAAGCACCTCATCGGAATTATAATGCAGATAGCCTGACGTCAGGTTGAGCGTGTGGTTACCTACCTCGATATCGAAATTCAGCGTCGAATTGATGATCTCGGTGCTGCTGTCGAAGCCGTTATTCTGGCTTCGCCAGTCGAGCACAGTATCAACCCCCCTGAAAAATGGAGAAGCGCTGTAAGTGCCACGTGGAAGAAGGTTCTCGCGGGCCTGGCCGAGCACATCAAACTTGGCATATTCGACCTTGAGCGAGGCCGCGACTGGGCCGTCTTCGAGGCTGAAGGTACCGCGCAGGAATACTGTGTCGAGATTCGGTTCGTCCCGGTTCAGTGTGGTGTTGCGAATATAGCCGTCCATGTTCCGGTAATAGCCGACGACACGCATCGCGGCCTTGTCGCTCAATGGCACATTGACGACGCCGGTGACCTGGGTTTACTTGTGCTCAAATTCGTAGGAGGCATTGACCGAACCCTCAAAATCGTAGCCCGGCTTATTGTTGATGATGCTGATGGCGCCGGCGATTGCATTCTTGCCGAACAAGGTCGGCTGCGGCCCGCGAAGCACTTCGACGCGCGCGACATCGACGATCGGCATGCGGACAAGCTGGTCGCGGCCGTAATAGATGCCGTCGACAAACATCGCAGCCGATTGCTCAAACCCCTTATTATCGCCCGACGAAATGCCGCGAATGGCAATCCGGTTGGCGATACCTGTCTGCGTAATGCGCAGGTTGGGTACGCTGGCTGAAAGTTGCTCAAGATTGGCTGTACCCTTATCGGTAATCGCTTCGCCAGCAACGGCAGAAATCGAAATCGGTACGCGAGACAAACCTTCTTCACGTTTCTGCGCGGTTACAACGATTTCTTCCAGACCACCCTGGTCTTCTTCTGCGGCATCCTGTGCCCAGGCCATGCCGGGCGCTACAAGTGCTGTCGTGGCCAGAATCTTCAAAACCGATTTCATCATGAATTCCTCCCCTCCTATGCGATGCATTTTTTAACGCGGCGGGTTCCGTCCCATCCCGCCGCTGCATCTAGCGAAAGTATGACTATACAAGTTGGTTTCTTTATGCAAGCTAATGCTGTTGAGCGGCTATTTGGCCTGCTTCTTGGCGGCCACCATGTCGCGCACCTGTTGCAGCAGCATCTTAGCGTCAAACACGATACCGTCCTTGATGGTATGGGTGATGCCTGTTGTCGTGGTCATCTTTCCAGTTGCGGGATCCAGAAGTGCGTGTCCGGTACCGTACAATATCTTGAAGTTGGCCAGAGGATTCTCCGCCACCAGCACCAAATCGGCCTTCTTGCCGATGGCGACTGTACCAATATCCTTGTCCATCCGCAGCATCTCCGCGCCATTCAAAGTGGCGGAACGGACGACTTCGAGCGGATGGAAGCCAGCTTCTTGCAGAAGTTCGAGCTCGCGCACATAACCAAAGCCGTAGGTGCTGTACATGAAGCCGCTGTCCGACCCTGCGCCGACCCGACCTCCCGCATTCTTGAAATCGTTCACGAAGCGCATCCAGATGCGGAAATTGTTGCGCCAAGCGATTTCGTCCGCACTGGTCCAGTTGAAGAAGAAGGAGCCGTGCGAGCGTGGATTGGGTGCCCAGGCCCGCAACATATAAGGCATGGTATAATCATCGTGCCAGGGGAGGCGCAGCGAACGGGAGAGATCGCGTGCCACTTCATAGACATTAAAGGTCGGGTTTAGCGTCACTTTGGAATCGACGAGCTTCCTGATCGTTGCATTCCAGATGTCGGAGCCCGGCGCGGCCGTCTGCTGCCAAAGACGGCCCGCATGGCCGAAGCGATCCTGCTCGTCATTATAGTTATAATCGGACGGATAGGCTTGTACGGTCCGGTCAGAGAACATTGCCTCGGGCAGGCCGTACCAATGCTCCACGCTGTCCAGCCCGAGTATCGCCGAATCAACGGCATTCTGCCGAGTCACATACATTTGCGAATGGTGATAGGCAGAACCCATGCCCAGTTTCTTGATCTCGTCGATTGCCGCTTCGAAGACATCGGGCTTGGCACCCAGAAACTTGACGCCGTTGGCGCCATTGGCCTTGGCGGCGCGCACCCATTGCCGGGCAGCTTCAGGCGTCGCGGTCGGCTCCGGAAACAGGGCATAGGCCAGGATGCGCGGCGCGGAGATGGCACCCTGCGCGCTTTGCTGTTGGAGCCGAACGGTCCAGCGCAGCCCCATGATGGTCCCAGTGTCACGCACTGTCGTGATGCCATGCGCAAGATGCAGCTTCAGCACATAGTCCGTATCGGTTAGCTGCCCGCCGTAGATATGGATTGGCGTTCCAACATGCTCATGCGTGTTGATGAAACCGGGAAGTACATAACCGCCTTTGCCGTCGATGATGCGGGCTGCTGCTTCGACCGAACCACTCTTGTCTTTCACGGTCCGAGTGCCGCCGATATCGCTGATTGCGACGATCCGGTCGCGTTCGATCGTGATGTTGACAGGTCCTTTGGCTGGCGCACCCGTGCCATCGATCACATGGACATTGTGAATAACCAGCCGCTCGAACGGACCCTCTGCTTCCGGCCCACGTGCAGAGGCTGGCCCGGGCGCAGAGACTCCCATCGATAAGACGTCAGTGATTACCTCTTCGCCTGCTTTAGCATGATCGTGACCAGGTGCCGCCCGAACAACCTGTCCGGCGAGCATCGCTAGTCCGATTGAGAATGAAACAGCCAATTTCTGTGCAGGCTTCATGAAAAATCTCCCCCGCTGCATCGCCAGCATGGTCTGGCTGCATTTTATTGTTATTGCGTCAGGGCTATACAAGTTGGTTTCTTTATGCAAGCTAATGCCGAACTGGCCAACCGGAACTGAATCGCAATGCCCTTGCCTGCCCCGCTCTTGCGCAATCTTTCGCTGCCCACGATCGGCGCGCCGATGTTCCTGATTTCAGGGCCGGAGATGGTGATCGCGCAGGCCAAGGCAGGTATGATCGGCAGTTTTCCGACGCCCAATGCCCGAACGCCGGACATTCTCGATGGCTGGATGCGGCAGATATCCGAAACACTGGGTGCCGATTCCGGTGCTGCGGCCTGGGCGGCCAATCTGGTTGTCCATCCTTCGAATGACAGGCTTCCTGCCGATCTTGAATGCGTGCTCCGATATCAACCGCCATTGGTGATTACGGCATTGGGCAGTCCGACGCGTGTGGTGGACGCCATACATAGCTATGGCGGCTTGGTATTTGCCGACGTGAATTCGGTCGGTTTTGCGCGCAAAGCCGCGGCCGCGGGTGTTGACGGTCTGGTACTGGTGGCGTCGGGCGCAGGCGGCCATACCGGCCAGACAGCGGGCTTTGCTTTTGTTGAAGAGGTGCGCCAATTCTGGGACGGTCCGATCGTTCTGGGCGGGGCAATTTCAACCGGTCATGCCGTCCGTGCTGCTGAAATATTGGGGGCCGACCTTGCCTATGTCGGAACCGCACTGATAGCCTGCACCGAAAGCATGGCTGAACAGGGTTATAAGGACATGGTGGTCGCTTCTGAGGCCGACGATATTGTCCCCTCAAAGGGAATTACCGGCGTTACCGCCAACTGGTTGCGTGCCAGCCTGATTGCAGCAGGCTATGATCCGTCGAATATGCCAGAGGATAAGCGGCCCAACTTCGAAAATGCGCAGGACGATGCCAAGGCTTGGAAAAATGTCTGGTCAGCAGGACAGGGCGTCGGTGCCGTGACGGCAATCGAACCGATGGCGCAAATTGTTGCGCGCCTGAAAAACGAATATGATGCGGCGTGCAAACGGCCGCGTTTCGATGCGAAGGAGTGATGCGATGACAATCGAACTCGTTGGGACAGTCAGATCGACCCTGAAGAATACCGACCACCCCTATATGCAGGGCGCGTGGCGACCGACATTCAACGAATGGAATGCCATTTTCGCCAATGGAGATGCCGAAGTCATAGGTACAATCCCTGACGATATCGATGGTGTCTACGTTCGCACCGGAGAAGTACCCGTCCACGAACCCATAGGGCGTTACCACCCGTTTGACGGCGATGGCTTCATCCATTGCATCAGTTTCAAGGGCGGTCGTGCCAGCTATCGCAGCCGGTTCGTACGTACCAAGGGGTTCCAGGCCGAACAGGAAGCCGGAAAATCGCTTTGGGCCGGCCTGATGGAGCCGCCACACAAATCGACGCGGCCGGGCTGGGGTGCTCAGGAATGGCTCAAGGACAGCAGCTCGACCGATGTCTGCATCCATGCCGGAAAGATTCTTTCCACCTTTTACCAATGTGGCGAGGGTTACCGGCTCGATCCGTTCACGCTTGAACAATATGGAACCGAAGGCTGGGTCCCGCTCGATGGCATCTCGGCGCATGCCAAGGTCGATGAGGCAACGGGCGAACTCATGTTTTTCAACTATTCGAAACATGCCCCGTACATGCATTATGGTCTGGTCGGGCCAGACAACAGGCTGAAGCATTATATCCCCGTCCCACTCGATGGGCCTCGGCTTCCGCACGATATGGCGTTCACCAAAAACTACGCCATCGTAAATGACATGCCGCTTTACTGGATGCCTGAACTGCTTGAGCGTAACTTGCATGTGGTGCAGTTCCATCCCGACCAAAAGACCCGCTTTGGCCTGATTCCGCGCATGGGCCAGCCAGAGGATATCCGCTGGTTCGAGGCTGAACCGACCTACACACTCCATTGGCTCAATGCCTGGGAAGAAGGCGACGAGGTTATCCTTGACGGATATTTCCAGGAGGAACCGCAGCCCAAGTCGCACCCCGATGCGCCCGAAGGGCTGGAGCGGATGATGGCGTATCTCAGCCAGGGATTGATGAAGCCCAAGCTACACCGCTGGCGCTTCAACCTCAAAACCGGGAAGACCAGCGAGGAACGTTTGGATGACCGCATCCTCGAATTCGGCATGTTCAACCAGAAATATGCCGGTCGCAAATATCGGTATGCCTATTCGGCGATTCCGGAACCTTACTGGTTCCTGTTCACCGGTCTGATCAAACATGATCTGGAGACCGGAGCGAGCGAGGAAATCAGCTTTGGCCCGGGCCGCTATGGCAGCGAAAGTCCTTTCGCACCCCGCATCGACGCAACCAGCGAGGATGACGGCTATCTTGTTTCCTTCATCGCCGATGTCGAAAATGACCGTTCCGAATGCGTGCTGATCGATGCCAAGAATTTCAGCGCGGGGCCGGTGTGCCGGATCATCCTGCCCGAACGCTTCTGCTCGGGCACCCACTCGGTCTGGGCTAATGGTGACGATATCGGCATGCCGCCCAACAGCGTGCTTGCAGCCTGATATGATTGTCGCTGGGGAGGAGAAGCGCAGGGTATATCGGAGCAGCGGCTGGTGGGGTGATTTGACCCTGGCCGACATGTTCTTCGCCAACGCGCAAAGACATGCTGACAGGATAGCGCTTGTCGACGCGCCCAATCGTGCGGACTTTGCCTTCGGCGAACCGCGCCGCCAGACCTACAGGGAGATGCAGGCAGAGGTGGAGCGCTATGCCGGTGCCTTGCTGGCGGCGGGCATCGGCAAGGACGATGTGATCGTCATCCAGCTGCCGAATATCGGCGAATTCGTGTCGCTCTATTTCGCCGCCGCCACCATCGGTGCCATCGTCAGCCCGGTTGCGGTGCAGTATCGCAGACATGAGCTGTCGGCCATGTTCGGCATCGTGGAGCCCAGGGCCTTCATCTGCGGCACGCGGATGAAGGGGGCCGACCATGTCGGCACAGTGCGACCGCTGCTGGGCGATACCATCCGGCTGATGACCATCGGCCCAGGCGCACCCGCCGATGCGCTCGATCTTGATGCCGAACCGGCGCGCCCCGATATGCTGTCTGCCTATCGCGCGGCGACCCGCATCGATGCGGACGACATTTTCACCATCTGCTGGACCAGCGGGACGACAGGCATCCCCAAGGGCGTTCCGCGCAGCCATAATCACTGGGTGGGCATTGCGCCCGGCACGTACATCACATCGCGGCTGCAGGACGGCGATGTGATGCTCAATCCCTTTCCGCTGATCAACATGGCCTCCATTGGCGGGATCACGATGAGCTGGCTGCGGATTGCGGGAACGATGGTGCTGCATCACCCGTTCGATCCGCACGTCTATCTGGCGCAGATCGCAACCGAGCGGCCGGGCTTCACCATTGCGCCGCCTGCCATCCTCAACATGCTGCTGCAGAACGAGGCGCTGCTTGCGAAGGTGGATCTCTCCAGCCTGCGGACCATCGGTTCCGGCTCGGCACCTCTGGCACCCGCCATGGTGCAGGGGTTTCAGGAACGGCTGGGCTTGCCCGTCATCAACATTTTCGGTTCCAATGAAGGCATGACGCTGATCACCGGGCCGGATGACGTGCCCGATCCGGTTGAGCGGGCGAGCTATTTTCCCGGCGGGCTGGATCTGACGCCCTGGTTTGGCACTGCGCCCGAACGGATCATGCAGTCCCGGCTCGTCCCCCCGCAGGGCGGAGCGCCGATCACGGAGGATGCTGTTCCCGGTGAACTTCAGATCAAGGGGCCGGCGGTGTTCGAGGGCTATTGGAAAGCACCCGAACAGACCGCCGCCGCCTTTACCGAAGACGGCTGGTTCAAGACAGGCGACCTGTTCCAGATCGAACAGGGCGGGCGCTTCCTGAAATTCACCGGGCGGTGCAAGGATCTGATCATCCGGGGCGGCGTGAACATCTCGCCTGAAGAGATTGACCAGCTGCTCGGCGGCCATCCGCTGCTGGCCGAGGCCTGCGTGTTCGGGCTTCCCGATCCGGTGCTGGGCGAACGGATCGGCGTCGCGGTCGTGCCGCGTGACGGGGCAGACGTCTCGCTTGACGCAGTGACCGGCTTTCTGCGCGAGCAGGACCTTGCCGTGTTCAAACTGCCCGAACGACTGTTCCATTTTGACAGCCTGCCACGCAATGTGACCAACAAAGTGATGCGCAGCGAAGTGCGCGAAATGGCGCTCGCGATGACCGAGAGAGGAGACTGACATGTCTGCAGAGGTTTTCATCCTGGGCGGGGCCCAGACCGATTTCGCCCGCAACATCGATCGTGAAGGCGGCGGCATGTTCGAGCTGTTCCGTGATGTCGCCGAGGCCGCCTTCGCAGCGACGGGCATCGAGCCCAAAGAGGTGGAAACCGCGCATGTCGGCAATTTCGTGGGCGAGCTGTTTGCAGGCCAGGGCCAGCTGGGCGGCTTTTTCGGCCATGTCCATCCTGATCTGGCGGGTATCCCTGCGTCCCGTCACGAGGCCGCCTGCGCGTCGGGCAGCATTGCGATTCTGGCAGCGGGAGCAGAGATTGAGGCCGGGCGCTACGGCCTTGCTCTGGTGCTGGGGATAGAACTAATGCGCAACGTGCCGGGGCAGCGTGCGGCTGAATATCTGGGTTCGGCGGCATGGGCCGGGCGCGAGGCGCAGGAAGCGCGCTATTTATGGCCCTACATGTTCAGCCGAGTGGCAGAGGAATATGAACAGCGCTTTGGGTTGGATCGGGCGCATCTGCGCGGCATTTCCGAAATCGCCTTCGCCAATGCCAAAAAGAACCCCCATTCGCAGACGCGGGGCTGGGCCATCACGCCCGACCATCTGGCGGACAATGACGAGCTCAATCCGCCGATCGAGGGCAGCTTGCGCAAGGCCGATTGCGGGCAGGTGACCGATGGCGCGGCGGCGATCTTCCTCGCCTCGCGCGAAGTGGCCGAACGTTATGCAGCGCGACGCGGCATCGCGCTGGAGAGCATACCGCGCATCAAGGGCTGGGGCCATTCCACTGCGCCCCTGCTCTATTCGACCAAGGTCTCGGCCAGTCGCGGCGGACCTTACGTCTTCCCCAGCGTACGCAAGGCGATGATGGATGCGCTGGGCCGCGCCGCCATGCCCGATATCTACGCCTGCGACGGGGTGGAGGTGCATGACTGCTTCTCCATCACCGAATATATGGCGATCGACCATTTCGGCATCACGCCACCCGGCGAAAGCTGGCGCGCAGTTGAGGATGGCACGATTGCCTTGGGTGGAAGGCTGCCTGTCAATCCATCGGGCGGACTGATCGGGCTCGGACATCCGGTTGGCGCGACCGGCGTGCGAATGACGCTCGACGCATGGCGACAAGTCACGGGAAATGCTGGCGACTATCAGGTCGAGGGCGCCAGGAATTTCGCGACCTTTAATGTGGGCGGAAGTGCGACAACGTCGGTCAGCTTCGTTGTTGGCATCTGACTGGCATGGGTGATGTTTTCCTTTACGATGCCGTGCGCACACCGCGCGGCAAGGCCAGGCCGGATGGTGGGCTTGCCGGGCAGATACCGGCTGATCTTGTTTGCGTTCTTGTCGAAGCGCTCAAAGCGCGGAACGGCGATGCGGCCTTGAACCCGGGCGCAATTTTGCTTGGTTGCGTGACACAAGCAGGCGCGCAAGGCGGTCATATTGCCCTGATATCGAAATTCAAGGCGGGGCTTCCGGATAGCTGTGCTGCACATACACTGAACAATTACTGCGCCTCTGGTCTGAGCAGCATTGGTCATGCAGTGGCAAAAATAGCATCAGGGCAGGAAGAATGCGTGCTGGCAGGCGGTGTCGAGATGATGAGCCGCGTGCCTTTTCTTAGTGACCGGGCTGATTTTTATGACGCGGATGACTTACCACCTCGCCGTCGCTTTCTGCCCCCAGTGGTGTCCGCTGACCGGTTGGCCAATGCCGAAGGGATTAGCCGGACCGAACTCGATTCCTGTGCGCTCGTGTCGCAGCAACGCGCGGGCGACAGCGATGCGGACGCGGCTTTGCAAGCGTCGCGCATCAATGCCGGAACTCTCTCGGGAGAGGAATGTCCGCGCACGACAAGTGCTGAAAAGCTGGCGGCTTTGCCTGCCGCTTTCGGTCCGCTGCAAGCGGACTATGCTGCTGCGTTGGAAGGTGCGACATTCGAACCGCTGCATACGCTTTCCCACGCGCCACCGATTTGCGATGGCGCTGGTCTGGCGCTAATAGGCAATGCATCCACCAACAGAACGCCACGTGCCCGCGTCCTCGCTTATGCCGAAAGCGGCGGCGATCCTGCGGCTTCGCTCACCGCTGGCTTTTCTGCGATGGACAAGGCATTGGCGCAAGCCGGCAAGTCGCTGGACGACATGGACAGGATTGAGTTCATGGAGGCCTTCGCGGTGACGATCGCAAAGTTCCTGCGCGACCGGTCACCCGACCCGGCAAAAGTGAATGTCAGCGGAGGCCATTTGGCCAAAGGGCACCCGATGGGCGCAACAGGGGCAATTCTGGTTTCGACACTGCTCGATGCCCTTGACGCAAGCGAAGGCCGCTATGGTCTTGTCGTGGCAACTGGAGCTATGGGTATCGGCGCTGCAATTGTGGTAGAACGCTGTGCCGCATAGTACAGAGAAAATGGTCAGCACGCCTCAAAGCTGTCATTCCGAGGTCGAGATGAAAATTCATGCGCATTCGCAGACGCATTTTGCCGATATCGATTCGAGAAAAATGGTGGCAGGGCTTGTATCGAACTGCTTATCTATCTTATTGTTTTATTATATTATATTTTAAATGACTCAGTGACGCCCCACATTTTACCCCACACATTTCTGCCGCACCCCCCTATTTTGAGCCTATTTGCGGCAGCCAGCTTTTCTATTTTCCTCTATTTTAGTGAAAACCAATTTCTTCACTTAGACGGCCAAAGCCTGAGCTCGGTATCGCGCGCGCGGAATGCGCGAGAGAATCAATGTTAGCTTTTGTTAGGTTGTCCAGTGGCGTCCTACAGTCGAAATATATTCGGATTTCCTAAAACGCGCCTGCCTATTTTTCGCCTGTATTAACAGGCGCAAATCAGTCGACCGATTCTCCGTGAGGTTTCGGCTCAATGCCAATCAACCGGCGAACAGCTAGAACAGCCCATGGCCATAATAAGGCTATGCAAAATAACCCCACCATACCCAAATCTTTGTAACCTGCCGAGCGTGACCAGTTATCAACCTCGTCGAGCATTTGTCGCAACGGCTCAATCGAATTCAGCAATGCAATGGCGACTCCTGTAAAAACGAGGTTTCCAACTCCCACTGGCCAAATGTTGTCCTCGTTACCTAAAACGCTCCATCGGCCTTTGGCTCCCTCAAACAGCAAACTCACGCCAACACTGCCAAAAAAGAAACACACAAAGCCAATGATACCAATCAGGCTCATTCCAATTTTTTCACTATACTTGCTCAACATTGGTTGCGCTGTATCGAAGGCGACACCGGCAAGCATGACAATGATAATAAGAACGAGCGCTGCTACGCTCAAAATTCCGAGAGCTTTTCCAACTTTCATCAAGGAATGCCGATAACTGATAATGGCGAACGCCAGCACGATTCCAGCCGCAACCTGCAATATCAAAATCATCGCCCGCTCCTCCTATTGGAACCCTAATATTAGGGCGATGGTTCATCAATGCCCCACGTTCCTTGTCGCGGCCCATGCGACGAAAAGCCGTAGGATTCAGTTTGCACCACCGCTCGGCTATCCCCATCAATTACCGGAATAATTGCAGCCGCCAATCGTTCGGCCAATTCATCGCTTTCATGTGGAAGGCGTGTTGGCTTCAACAGCTGCTTGCAACCGCCAAGTGCAGTTTTGATTGCCACAGCAATCTCGACTTCCAAATCGTTCCTCTTGATTCGATGCATCCCGTAAATGAAACATATTGAGAACAAATATCAAGGTGCGCCGCAAGGATGCGCCTCTAAACTAAATTTAACCCCGCGCGCGTATCGGTCCGGAAATTCCGATTTCTGAAATTCACTAGCAAACTAATTTGAGAAATTTTGGAATAATGACTAATCTCAAAAAGAATCGTTTTCAGATAAAGTTAGAGGTGGGCAGCATGAAACGACTTTTGTTGATTGGATTAATAGCCATCGCGCCTCAGGCTGAAGCCGGAGACTTCAAATCCAAGCCCATGCCTTCCGAAACCGATAGCTTAACTTACTATAAGGGCATTCCAGTAATCGAACGCGCTACCACATTCGGCAGGGTCCGCATCACATCAATCGGTGAGGAAACAGGCAAGCCCGCTTTTGTAGTCGAGATTTTGAACGAGAGCGAAGCGCCTATAAATTTCGGCACCGAAAACATATCGGTAAGTGTTGTCGGCCAGAAAAAACCCACGATAGTTTACACCGCGAACGACATACAACGGATGGTGCAGAACAAAGCGAATTGGGCGGCCTTTGGAGCGGCAATGGCTGGCGCTTCAGCTACGAACACTAGTTACGGTCGCGCTTGTGGGTATGGCCAATGTGTAACGGCCAGCGTGACAACTCCAGACTACATCGCTCAAGCTAACGCAGCGCAACAGGTTAGAGACATTCGGAGTAATGAAGCTGGGCGGATTGATGAGCTCTCACAAAATTACCTGCAATTGACGACGGTTCAGCCGGGCGAGAGCTATGGGGGTCGTGTAGCGATAAGCAAACCCAAACCGAAAAAGTGGCCAGCCGAAATATCAATGATAGTCTTGGGAGAAGTATTCTCGTTCGAAATGACAAAATAAACAATTATGGGGCTAAATTGCGGCTGATTCCGCACCGCTTTCCGATAATGCGACCACCCGATTCATGGTCAATTCCAAGTGCCACCGCAGCGGCAGGTGCAACACCTTTCAAGATATAAGCCGCAACTATTTGCAGGTTTTCAGCATAGGTTCGGCTGTCAGGTGACCGGCTGCCAGCTATGCACCGAGTCTTAACTGCCCCTGCCTGGTATCGATTGCCCGATATGCGTTCGAGCCAGCGACGCGACTTCGCCCCATGCCATCGCTTGCCAGCCGGTAAGTGCGCAAGAATGTGCAAATGGGAGCCTTTCCCATCGCCATTTTCGCGTGTCCATACATAGGCGGTCTTGTTACCTGTCCATTCCCGAAAGGCTTTTAACCAAAGCGTTGTCGCTTCCATCGCCCGGCTGTCTGTGACGCCCATCGATTCCCAGTGCACGACGATATGTCGGTTGATATATTTTGATTTCTTTTCAGCCTTCGATAGTGCCGCAATAATCTTGAGTGCTTGTTCAAGTGTCAGGCAGTCACTTATGCGGTCGGCACGATTGCGAGCGCCCCCATGTTTGAACAGTCGCATTGCGTTCGACAATCAATCGCTAGCAATGTCAGGGCGATAGGCGCTGAGAAGGTCGAAAGGTCGTAGAGAGGGCGCACACCTGTCTATTCTATATAAAGCACGGAGCGTGCCAGCCGCCGATAAAGTCCGATATGTAACGGGAATCGCGCCCTTTTTATGGCGTCCAAAAATTCCGTCCCAGCATATCATTGGTTCGACCAAGTCTGCTGCATATTCCCTAAGCCTTTCATATGCTTGTGCGGCTAACTCGTCCGGCATTGCGCTGAATCTCTCGTATGTTTCAAGTGAACAAGGGCGGACATTGAAGCCCGCCCGGTTCAACCGATTGTCGCGCTATTGGCAAGCCACTGACCTAGCGCCACGTGCAAGTCGGCAATTCGGTCTAGTGGCACTGTGCACCCCTTGCCCGGCTTAAATTCGCCCGCGCCGTTCGCATACCATTCGCGCAAGTCGAGAAAGGGCCGACTGCCTTTGTATGTCGTGATGGTGGCGCGCATTATCTTGCCACCGGGCTTTGGCAATTCGCACAATATCCCCTGCATCATCCCGCCGCCCTCTGCCGTGCGCCTGTAGAAGCGGCCCGTGGTGTATCGTTATCCGGCTGGCGGGTTGATGCCCTTTTGCCGTTCGATATGTCACTGATGCCCTGTTTTGAGGGCTCCAGAGACCTTATCGCCAATGCTTGCGGCAATTGTTGCCAGCCGTCCGGCAAGTCATCTGGCGAGCGGCTTTTGAAACAAAGCGCAATCCCATCTGCCAATGGTCGGAACGTCCATAACGCGCAGTCGGTTGAAGGGCATACAGTGACTTGCTGTCGCCATGTGCCCGCAGCCTCGCTGTCGAACAGGCAGTCGCGACACTTAGCCGCAATTGCTGCATTGCGGGTTGCGGGTCCGGCTTTCATGCCGCCTCTCCCATTGCGGCTTGCTCGATAAGGCGGTCAATGCTGCGCAGCGTTACAAGCCGCCGTGTCCCTATGGTGACAGTTTCCAGCAACTTTTCTTCAATGAGCGAATAAGTCTTTGTGCGACCTATGGCTAGCAGTTCAGCCGCTTTAGGGATGCTAACCAGCCGGGGTTGCAGGTGGGAATCCGAGTAGTTCATGGTATCAATTTCCTTCATGCTTGCGCCGTTCAAAATTGTCAGGCGGTGCACAAGGGATACGGACGAACAAACTATTCAGTCGCTCGGAAACCTCCAAAAACCTGCGAAAATGTGGTTTTCATAGGTCGACCTCCCAAGACTTAAACGCTTCAAAAATAGCTTTAGCGTAAGGGTGCATCGTGGAGTCAACAGGGCCTCCATCGGGGTCATTGACCCAAGCGCGTATTGCTCGTTTTACTTCTGCAATGCTCTTTGGTTTCAAATCGCCTCGATAATACTGTCCAGCCATCTCTAGCGCGACCGCTACCCAATCCAGTGCTAGTGGACGCCCGCCGCTGTTTATTTCAGAAGTCATCGATGGACTGCTAGACGGTGCGCTTTTCGAAGGAGGGTTAATCTGAATTTGGAAAGCGGAGAAGGCTTCCTCAAGATAATCCAGCTCCAGAAACGCACCGCTTTGTTGGTTGACGTGAAAATAGTTGGACTGCCAGTCCCAGTTTACGATTGGATGTTCATCTTCATTGCCGCTATCCCACTCTAGAAATGCAAATTTGATATAGGGTCCTTTAATGGGATGCCAAATAGCAAGTCCGTCTTTCAGGGCTTGCCAATGCCTAGCGTGTATGTTGAAATTGCCGTGTTTCTGGAATTCACCATCTTGAAATTTCTTCCAATTGCACTCGCCCGATGCTTGCAACTGGCCATCGGCAAGCAGCGACAAAACTGCTTTCTCAGGCCCAACAAAGCCAGTTAATGCAAGGTCGTTTATTGTTTCAGATAGCGAGCGAGAAATCAGACCATGGATTTCGCTCCAATCCCAACTGCAAATTATTGCTAGCGCCTCTTCAGCTGTGTTCATGTGCTCGCTTCCCACGCGTCCCCATCGAAATCGTGGGGAAGCGCGTGGGATGCGCGTTTGTCGGCTGGCCTGCCTATCCCCTACAGATGTTTAACCTATGTCTCTGCCCCTGTCAGCTTATCCGCTTTTGAAAGGGTAAAATATGCGCTTCACGGCAGGCACTTGCACAGTAGGCTCCCCAAACGCCCATAAGCCGCACTCGCTCGCCCGGCTTGTCCGACGTTCCCAGATAGGTTGTCCGGCGATAGGCGGCCTGCACGGCATCCGGCGTCTTGTGCGCCAGCGCGGCTTCGACAACGGCGTCAGGGAAGCCTTCATTGGCGGCCCAATCTGTGAGCGCGGAACGGAAGCCATGAACGTGATAAGGTTCGCCAGCGTCTCGCAGCACCTTTAGGAGAGTCATATCGGACATTGCCCCGCCATTTACGCCCGGAAAGACATAATCACACCCTGCCAGCTTCAATGCAGCTGCACGGTGCAACACCGAAAGGGCCGCTTGCGACAGGGGAACAATGTGCGCCTTTGCCCGCTTCATATGCTCGGCAGGCACTGTCCAAAGCCCCTCGTCCAAGTCGAATTCATCCCATGTTGCCAACCGCACTTCCTGCGAGCGCACCGCTGTCAGGATAAGCAATTCCAGCGCCAGCCGCCCATAACTATGTTTCCTTTGCAGCGAGGTAATGAAGGCAGGGATTGCGACATAGGGCATGGCCTTGCGATGCACCGGGCCTTTCACCTGCCTTGGTAATCCCCGCCCAGCTTTCAGGCTGCCATTGCCGGACGGCGCTTCGCTTGAACGCCAGCCCTTGGCATGAGCATAATCAAGCACCGCGCAAATGCGATTGCGAACCTGTCGCGCAGTTTCAGGAATATCCTGCCAGATAGGGCTTAGGGTGGCAATTATGTCAGCCGCCGTTATTTCGCCCGTCGTTTTGTCACCTAGCTTCGGAAAGGCATAGTTTTGGAGCGCGGAAAGCCATTGGCGCGCATAGATTTTGCTTTTCCATCCGGCTTCATTCTCAGCATGATATTGCCTTGCGGCTTCACGGAACGTGATTTGGGCCGCCTTGGCGTCTTTGCGCTCTGCCAATACGTCCCGCCCATCGACCTTAATCGCAGTGCGCAATTCGCGGGCCTTGTCGCGAGCGACAGCGAGCGAAACAAGCTTAGCGCTACCTAGCCCTAAGTCCTTTCGCTTGCCGTCGCGCTGGATTCGCAAATACCAACTTGCAGCGCCGGTTGGCTTCACCTTCAAAAAAAGCCCGTCGCCATCTTGATATGTGCCGGGAATCGCCAGCGCCGCCTTGAACGATAATGCCGTAAGCTTACTCATAATCCGGCCCCACAATTTTTGGGCAGTTTCCGATTTTCAAAATGTGGGTCCAGCCCTTTTCAGCCCCACACCGGCCCCACACTACAGCGTGGCTCGCGGCAATTGTATGCGAATTGCAACGGACGGTAAAGGACGTAGTAATCGCAGAAATCCACGCCATAGAGCGGACTTCAACGTCCAGCGATGAAGGGGTAGATGGTGGACAGGGCTGGATTCGAACCAGCGTACGGAAAACCGGGCAGATTTACAGTCTGCTGCCTTTAACCACTCGGCCACCTGTCCACTTTTCTCCGGGGCGTTGCGCAAGGCAAAGGGCCGGTCCCGAAGAAGAAGCGGCCTATTGGCGAAACGCCGCTTGCCTGTCAATGGCCGAGATGGAATAGCGGCAAAATGAGTTCACACAAAAGCCATCGCCGCCGGGGTGCGGCCCAGACGAGCGGCAATCCCAAATTCTGGGGACGCCATGCTGTCACTGCCGCACTCGAAAATCCGGAGCGCCGGATCCTGAAAATCTGGGGCACGCGCGAGGCCCTGGCGCAGATCGACCTGCCGCAAGGTGTACCTTTCCAGTTTTGCGAAGGGTCCGACCTTGCCCGCTTCGTCCCGCGGGACACGCCGCATCAAGGCATCGTCGCCGAGGTCGCACCGCTCAAAGATGTCTGGCTGTCGGACATACTCGATGCGCATGAAGAGGATGACCGGCCGATCCTGATTCTCGATCAGGTGACGGATCCGCACAATGTGGGCGCGATCTTCCGTTCGGCCGCTGCATTTGATGCGATCGCCGTCGTTACGCAGGATCGCCACGCCCCGCCGGAGTCCGGCGTCCTCGCCAAGGCAGCGTCCGGTGCGCTGGAGGTTGTGCCCTGGATACGCGTCGTCAATCTTGCCCGCGCACTCGAAGAGATCGCCGAGCACAATTATTGGCGTATTGGCCTTAGCGGCCACGCGGATACCCATCTCGACAAGGCACTGGCACCTCGCCGTAATGCCCTGGTTCTCGGCGCCGAAGGCGAAGGCATGCGCGCCAATATCGAGGAGCATTGCGACCAGTTGGCAAAACTGCCAATCAGCGAGCAGATGGAAAGTCTGAACGTCTCCAACGCCGCAGCCATCGCGCTTTATGCCGCCGCGACGCTGCGCCAATCGAAAGCGGATTGAATGCACTTCAAAAAAATCGCCGCCATCGGCCTTGCCGTCGTCGCTCCTTTGAGCCTTTCGGGCTGCCTCCTGCTGCCAGGGGAGTTCAATTCGGAAATGACCGTGATGGCGGACGGCCAATTCGCGTTCAGTTATAAGGGTCAGATTCAGCTGGTCGGGCTCGCGAACCTTCTCAACGAAACGCTCGATGCAGAAGGCGGCAATGCGGAATTCGTGGCTGCCTGCTACGGCCCCGCGCCTGAACCAGAAAAAAGTGCTGAAGAGCAGAAAAAGGAAAAGCGGAAGCAGAAAGCTGAAGCGAAAGCCGCAGCAGATGCCGCTGCAGCAGACGCTGCGCTGGCTGAAATCGCAGCCGAACCGGCCGGGACAGCTGCCTCCAAAGTATCGCAAGAAGATATTGCAGACAGCGTTGACAGTGAATCTGAGGCGGCAGGAGCGGCGGAGGATGTTGCTGCGGCGGCCGAGGAGGCTGCAGAAGCCGCCGCTGCTGCCGCGGAGGTTGTTGAAGACGACTATAGCGAACGCGACTGCACTCCAGCTGAAATCGAACAGCAGAAAAAGGATTGGGACGAACAGCAAGCCGCCGCAAAAAAAGACAAGGAGCAAGCCAAGAAAATGTTCGCGGCAATGCTTGGTGGCATCGATCCCAGCAACCCAAAGACGATTGAAAAGTTCACCAAGGAAGTCGAGCGGCTAGCCGCTTGGAACAAGGTCGAACATCTGGGCAATGGCCTTTTCATGATCGACTATTCGACCAAGGGCCGCTTAGCCGACGATTTTGCATTCCCTGTCATCCCGCGCTATGCGCTGGGCAATCCGATGATCCATGTTACGCGCTGGGACAATGGCCGGGTCCGGATCGAGGCGCCGACATTCCACAATGATGCCGACATGTCGTTGATGTCACTGATCGGCGCCGGATCGATGATTCCGGGAATGGGATCAGCCAAAAAGAATGTTGAACCAGTTGAGGTAAAAGGCACCTTCACGATACGCACCAATGCCAAAATCATGGCCAACAACACCGATGAAGGCCCGGTTGACGAAGGCACAATGCAGGTACTGCGTTGGGACATCGGCCCCAAAACCTTTGGCCCGCCCATGGCATTGCTGAGCCTCGTCAACTGATGGGATTGACGGCGGAACAGATCAGGCATTCGCTCGACACGCTGGCGAAGCAGGAAAAGCGCTTTGCCATTGCGCTGGAACAAGCGGGTTATCCCGAACCTCGCATTAGAGAGCGCGGTTACACGACGCTATTGCGCACCATCGTTGGCCAGCAGGTCAGCGTCGCCGCTGCGTCATCGATGTGGAACAAATTGTCTGCCAAGCTTGGTGAGGATTGCGCACCGGAAAAATTGCTGGCGGAGGATTTCGACAGCCTGCGTGCGTGTGGCCTGAGCCGTCAAAAGCAAGGCTATGCGCGCAGCCTTGCTGAACTCGTCGTGTCGGGTGCGCTTCCGCTTGATGCGCTGCCCGAAGATGATGAGGAAGCAATCGCTTACCTGACCAAGGTCAAGGGCATTGGCCGATGGTCTGCCGAAATCTACCTGCTCTTCGCTGAAGGCCGCCAGGATATTTGGCCAGCCGGGGACCTGGCGGTGCAGGAAGGCGTCAAGCGAATCCTGTTGCTCGACGAGCGTCCCACCGAAAAGCCAACGCGGGAAATCGCCGAAAGCTGGCGCCCGCACCGCGGCGCCGCCGCAATCTTTACCTGGCATTATTACGCGACAGGCTTTGAAGCGATCTAAGATTAAAGTTTCAGTGTTGGGTTGAGCTTCATCATTTCAAGCACGAACGACTTCGGCTTTTTGAAGAACTTGCTTTTGCGGTTCACAGACAGGCCGAGCAAGGCTGCCGCTTCCATCACGAAGTGCACGCAGTTGCGCTTGTTTAAGCTGTAACTCTTACCACCCATGTTACGCCACTTTTCGACATGGTCGAGCAGCTTGCGATATTCAGCATCCGTCAAGCGAAGTGAGAAATGCGGATTGCTCTTGGATACATATTTCGCATCCTTAGTCTCGATCATACCCTTGACCGATCCCATAAGGATCGCCGGCGACACACTGACTGCAGTGAAACCGTAATTTGTATCCACGCTCTCCCCGGTTGCATCGACCTTGCCTTTCAACTTGATGAAAGCATGCGGAAAATGATCGCCAAAATCATGGCTATAAAAAGTTGCGACAACATCGGCCCGGGCAGGTGCCGGCAAAGCCAGCAACATCAAGGAGAGCAATGCGAAGAACAGGAAGTGTAGTCGAACCATAGGCTGCGCTGATTATCCATCCAAAGCGCCTGTCGCAAGTAGGGGTTGACCCCGCGCAGGATTTGCTGTGCTTACAGCGATGCAAATAAGAGGGAGAGTCGAGCCATGTCTGCCAATCGCAAGAGCATTTTCGTCACCGGCGCCGCGTCGGGCCTTGGACGAGAGGTTTCACGCTATTTCGCAGGCAAGGGATGGTATGTGGGACTTGCCGATGTGAATGAGGCGGGGCTCAAGGAAACCGCCGACATGCTGCCTGCTGGCCAATGGTCGATCCATAAGCTCGATGTAACCAACCGCCCGCAATGGAAAGAAGCGCTGGCCGATTTCGCTACCCATACAGGTGGCAAGATGGATGTGCTTTTCAACAATGCCGGGGTCGGCTCTGGTGGACCTATCCAGGAGATGACCGACGAAGATATCGACAGGATGATTGCGATCAATCTCACCGGCGTGATCAATGGCATTCGCGCGAGCTTTCCCTATCTGCAAGCGACGCCCGGAAGCTGCGTGCTCAATACGGCATCGGCGGCAGGCATTTATGGTTCGGCGGGTCTCAGCGTTTACAGCGCGACCAAATTTGCAGTGCGCGGGCTGACAGAGGCGCATGATATCGAATGGAGTGCGCTCGGCATCAAGTCACGCTCGCTGATGCCCGGCTTTATCGACACCAATATCATTGGCGCAGTCCAACCCGGCACGAACCAGACCGGCAAGGAAAGGCTGATAGAGGCGGGTATCGAAGTCAGCCCGGTTTCGATCATCGGCCCGGCGGCGTGGGAAGCCATACATGGAGACAAGGTGCACACTACGGTGAATAAAACCGCGAAACAACTTGCCTTCGCCGCGCGCTGGTTCCCCAACCGGTTGCGCAAGCGTATGGGGCTGATGCAGGGAATCGAAACCGTCGTCCAGAACTGACGGTCAGGCGAAACTGTCTATCGTTTTTGCCAATGCTATGTCGCGTTCCGACAGGCCGTTGGCATCGTGCGTCGTCAGCAGGATGTCGACGCGGTTATAGACGTTAAACCATTCGGGATGATGATCTGCCTTTTCGGCAAGTATGGCTATTCTGCTCATGAACGCAAAGGCTTCTGCGAAGTCGGAAAAGCGGAAGGAACGGCGGATGCCACGCGCTTCGGCATCATAGCTCCAACCATTCAGCCCAGCCAAAGCGGCTTCGCGTTCGCTTGCGTCCAGTTCCCGAACAGCCATGTCATTCTCCTGCCTTTGCTTTTTGCGCGCGCCGTGCCTATGTCGCGGCATGCCGGACAGTCAAGCCGCATCGCCAAGTATCCTGTTGCATCGCGCAGCCATAGTGCGCGGGGGGCGGGTGATCCTGCGCGATTTCGATCTTGCGGTCGAGGCAGGCGAGCTCGTCTGGGTGCGCGGTGCCAACGGCAGCGGCAAATCGACACTGTTCCGCGCATTGGCGGGCCTTCTGCCCATTGCATCGGGAAAAATTGCTTGTGAGGGCACCGTTGCGCTGTGCGACGACAATCTGACGCTCGATCTCGACCAGCCGCTTGAAAAGGCCATCCGTTTCTGGACCGATCTGGATGGCATCAAGCCTGCTCGGCTGGAGTTGGCGCTCGAAACGCTCGATCTTATCCCCATTGCCGAACTTCCGGTCCGCCTGCTCTCAGCCGGCCAGAAACGCCGTGGTGCTTTGGCCCGGTTGCTTGCGGGCGAGGCGCCGATCTGGCTGCTGGACGAGCCCTATAACGGCCTCGACCAAGCCAATGTCGCGCGGCTGGACGCGGCGATTTCGCACCATTGTGAAAGGGGCGGCATTGCCCTTGTCGCCTCGCACATTGCGCCGACCGTCAATGTTAGCCGAAGTCTGGTCATCGACCGGCCGCAAGCGGAGCTGGCTGCATGAACGGCTTTGCAAGCATCGCATGGCGCGAGGTGCGCATCGCCTGGACGGGCGGTGGGTTGTGGCTGCCAATCGTGTTCTACCTCGCTGTCGCCACGTTATTCCCCTTTGTGACCGGCCCCGACAAGGCATTGCTTGCCCGCGTGGGCGGCAGCATATTGTGGATTGCCGCGCTACTCGCCAGTCTGCTGCCGATCGAACGGCTTGTCCTGCCAGATCGCCAGTCGGGTGTTCTCGACCAACTGGTGCTGCGTGGTTGGGCGGATGAATGGATCGCCGCCGCCAAGATTGCCGGGCACATCATCGGCTTCGGCATTCCATTGTTGCTCGCAACGCCGATTGCGATTGCGTTGTTGGGCGTACCAGAGGCAAAGGCCCTGACGTTGATCATAGGCCTCGCGCTTGCGCTGCCTGCCTTTGCCGGATTGGGCGTGACCATCGCAGCGCTCACCGCCGGCCTCAACGGCGCGTCGGCGCTCGGCGGGCTGTTGCTTGTGCCGCTGGCAATCCCGATCCTGATTTTCGGTGCCGGAACGCTCGATGACGGAGCCAGCAACGCGCTGCAGCTTCTCGCCGCCACCAGTTTGGCGATGACAGCCTTGTCCCCCTTTGCGGCGGGCGCCGCGCTCAGGGCTGCACGCGACTAATTGTTTTCTGCGGCCATTTTCTGGGCATAGCCCTGCGCGACCATAGCTTCCATCATGTCGAACAGCTTGTCAGGCTCTTTCGCGCGCAGATCGACAATCGCCGCTTCCATGCCTTCGGCGATCAACAATTCGCGCGTTCCGGCATCGACGGCTTCCCAGATTTTTTTCGCAGCATATTCGGGCGGATAGCCATTCTCGATGGCCGCGTCGCTTACGCCGCGTGTCGAGCCGTCCGCCGTCAAGGCATTCACCGAAACGCCCGTCCGAACCGATCCGGGCGTGACGACCAGCACCTTCAGGCCCTGCCCGCCGGTTTCGGCGCGCAACGCATCCGAGTAACCAATCAGGCCATGCTTGGCCGCGCTATAAGCAGTCCGCATCGGCGAGCCGACCTTGCCGGCAACACTCGAGATCATGATGAACTGACCCGAACCACGGGCGATCATATGTGGCAGCAGGGCCTGCGTCAGCGCGATCGGCGCGAGCAGATCGACATCGATAATCTTCTGGTACACGGGAAAGGCAGTATCGACCGCGAGCGAGCGTTGCGAAATCCCCGCATTGTTGATGAGCACATCGACATTGCCGGTAAAGCCCGTCGCCTTTTCCACCAGTACCGGGATTGCTGCATAGTCGGTGCTTTCAAAGGGCAGTACGAGGCAACGGTCCGGCGCGTTGGCCGCCACCGCCTCCAGCGCTGCCACATTGCGCCCGGAAAGCACGCAATTGCCGCCGAGTGCCAGCCATTCCTTTGCCAGGGCCTCGCCGATGCCCGACGAAGCGCCGGTTATCCATGCTGTCTTGCCGCTCATTTCACATTCTCCGGAAAGGACGCCAGTTCGTCGTCCAGCGCCTTCTGTACCGCCTTGTAGAATGCCTCACGCCCATCCTGCCCGGCTGGATCGGTCGCGCGCGGCCAGTTGCTGTTTGACGCGATCACCAGCTTGCGCTTGGGGTCAATGAAGATGCCCTGGCCGAAAATGCCTTGGGCTGCATAGCTGCCATCATCATAGGTCCACCATTGAAAGCCATAGCCCCGTCCCGGTGCGCCGATATCGGCCTGCTTGGTGGTCGCCGAGGCTATCCAGCCATCGGGCAAGATCGCCTTGCCATTGACGACGCCACCGCCGAGGATGAACATCCCGAAGCGCGCATAATCGCGGGTCGATGCCTGGATGCAGCAACCGCTGATTTCATGCCCCGTCGATCCGAGCAGCCAGCTTCCATCCTGCTCCATGCCAAACGGAGCCCAGACCTTTTCGGAGAGATAGTCGGACAGTTTTTTGCCTGTCGCCTTGCTGACCAGGACGCCGATCAAATTGGTCTCCCCTGTTTTATAGACCCATTTGGTGCCTGCGGGTGCTTCACGCGGCAGTTTGCGCATATAGCTTACGGTTACATCGATGCCCGGTTCAGCCTTATGCTCGTTGAAGCGGGCCACATCGGACTTGGGATCTTCATAATCCTCATTCCATTTGATGCCCGAGGTCATCGTCAGCAATTGCGCGATGGTGACATCGTCATAGGCCGATCCCTTCATCTCGGGGATATATTGCGTCACCTTGTCGTCGAGGCTCTTGATATAGCCATCCTTGATCGCCGCGCCGACCATTGTCGAGGTCAGCGATTTGGCAACCGAAAAGCTGGTCCATTTGCCATTGCCATCAAAATCGAGACCATATTTCTCGAGCCGGATCTTGCCGTCTTGAACGATAACAAGGCCCGACGTGCGCTGCGCCTTCATATAGGCGTCAACATCGGTTCCGATGTCAAGCGCTGCACCCTTGGGCAAAGGAAAAACCTTGTCCCCCCCCTCGATGATATTGGCTTTGGCCAGCACCGGCAGCCTGTCCATCGTACGGAAGGCGGCATCGCGTTGCGGGATCGACCAGAACAGGACGTTGCGGTCAGTTGGCAGGTTGGAGGCGAGGTTGCGCATATCCTTGTCCATCGACAGCCAGCCGATGCCAAGCACTGCCGCGACAACGACCAACAGGCCGATAATCCATTTCTTCATGTCCCTCTCCCGTCCCGCTTCAATTTTTGACCAGTGTCACCTGCGCCACATTGATTCCGCCTCCACGGAATCCGCCCTCGCAATACATGAGGTAAAAGCGCCAAAGCGCAACGAATTTCTCGTCAAAACCCGCAGGCAGCCGACCTTCCGTTACGGCAGCCTCAAAGCGTTCGCGCCACAGCCGCAATGTCTCCGCATAGTGCGCGCCATAATCTGCCTGATCCACCCAGCGCAGCCCGCGCGCCTCGGCCAGCGCGCGAAAGCGGCTTTCGGAAAGCAGCATCCCTCCGGGGAAGATGTACCGCTGGATGAAATCCTGCCCGTCAGCATATTGTTCGAAGATATCGTCTTCAATGCGGATATATTGCAGCGCGGCGCGCCCGCCCGGTTTCAGGCATCGGGCGATGCTATCCAGATAGGCGGGCCAATATTCCTGCCCCACCGCCTCGACCATCTCAACGCTGGCAATCACATCATATTGGCCCATCACATCGCGATAGTCGGTCAGCGTAATTTTCCAGCCGGAATGTTTCGACAACCGCGCCTCGGCAAAGCGTGTCTGGCCCGGGGACAGGCTGATCCCGTGATAGCTAATCCGGCCGCGGTCGAGCGCCCCTTCCGCCAGCCCGCCCCATCCGCAGCCGATTTCGAGCAGGCTGTCGCCATCCTTGAGGTCCAGCCGATCGAGAATGCACGCGATCTTGCGCCTCTGCGCCGCCTCCAGCGGCTCTTCGCCTGCCGGAAGCTGCGCGAACACCGCGCTCGAATAGGTCATCGTGGTATCGAGCCAAGCGCTGTAGAAATCATTGCCGAGGTCGTAATGCGCCTCAATATTGTCGCGGGCATGCTTGCGCGTATTGCGGCGCAGCCAATGCGCGATCCGGCCAGCGATATGGGCAATTCCCGATGCACGGCCGACGCTGCCCAGTGCGACACGGTTGCGCATGAAAAGGTCGAATATCGGCACAAGGTCGGGGCTATCCCATTCGCCTGCCGCCCAGCCTTCGTACCAGCCGATAGAACCGCCCCTGACCAGCCGCAGCAGGGCGTTCCAGTTGTAAACATTCACAATGGCATGCGGCCCCGACGACTTGCCACCCAGATTGCGGACGCTGCCATCGGGCAGATGGCCTTCGATCGTCCCGGCTTCGAGCCCCTGATCGATGCGATCGAGAATCGCGTGAAAAAACCCAGCCGCCGCCCTTTTGCGCCAGCCGGAAAAAAGGCCGCCACCCGATCCCGGCAGGCTGACCTGCTGGACAAGGTGGCGACCCCTATGCTGTTCTGGCGCGTTCATGGCGCCAGTCTAAGCTGCGATTACTTCTTCTTCAACTCGTCGCGGATCTCGGTGAGCAGATCAACTTCGCTCGGACCAGCGGCTGGTGGCGGCATGACCTTGTTTGCCTGACGCACGATCATGAAGATCACAAACGCCAGAATGATGAAATTGATCAGCGCGGTGATGAAGCTGCCATAGGCGAACACATTAGCCCCGGCCGCCTTCGCCGCGACCAGCGACATGCCGGCCTGCACCTTTTCGGCACCGCCAAGAACGATATATTTGCTGCTGAAATCGACACCGCCACCGGTGACCAGCGAAATCAGCGGCATGATCAGATCATCGGTCATCGACGATACGATTTTTCCGAATGCGGCGCCAATGATCACACCAACCGCGAGATCAAGCACGTTCCCACGCGCAATGAAAGCTTTGAATTCACTCAACATTATACGTCTCCCCAAAGGCTCAACTGCCTGTAACTATGGTAAACTATTTGTAACAAGTGTCGAGACAGGCAAATGTAACTTTTTCAGCGATTGAAACCGGGCATCCACTGCCCTATCTAAGCAATACACAAAGGCTTTCTGGGGAAGGAGTACCCACATGCGTTCCGATCTTGCCAAATTCCTGCTGGTTCCGGTTGCCGCCGTTTCGGTGGCTGGCTGCGGCATCAACAGCGTGCCGACTGCCGAGGAAAATGCGAAAGCAAAATGGGCCGATGTGCAGGCGGCGTTTCAAGAACGCTCCAATCTAATCCCCAACCTGGCAGCCGTCGTCAAAGGCGCCGCTGCGCAGGAAAACAAGACACTGACCGAAGTGATCGAAGCGCGCGCCAAGGCGACATCGGTGACTCTCGCGCCAGGCGATCTCAGCGATCCAGCCAAGATGGCAGCCTTCCAGACTGCGCAGAACAATCTGTCAGGAACCCTCTCGCGCCTGCTGGTATCGGTCGAGCAATATCCGCAGCTCAAGAGCCAGGAAGGCTATCTGAAACTGCAGGACCAGCTCGAAGGCCAGGAAAACCGCATCCGCATCACGCTGCGCGACTATAACGAGGCCGTGCGCCAGTATAACACCACGATCCGTACTTTCCCCGACATTATCGGCGCCAAGGTGATCCATGGTGCAAAGCCGATGGTGCCCTATGAAGCGTCGACGCCGGGTGCGGAAGTCGCGCCCAAGCTCGACATGGCACCGACGCAGTAAACACGCTGAACCGGGCGCATTCGATGCAAAGGGCCATTGGCCTTTTCCTGCTGGCGCTCTGGGCGCTGATCGCGAATCCCGCGCTAGCCCAGGATTTTCCCAAACTGACCGGCCGCGTGGTCGATCAGGCCGATCTGCTCACGCCCGAGCAGGAAGCATCGCTAACAAACAAGCTGGCGGGGCTGGAAACCCAGTCGAACCGCCAGCTGGTCGTTACCACCATCAAGGACCTGCAGGGTTACGAAATTTCCGACTATGGCTACCGCCTCGGCCGGACATGGGCGATCGGGCAGGATGGCAAGGGCGAAAGCGAAAAGGACAATGGCGTTATCCTGATCGTCGCGCCCAACGAACGGCGGATGCGGATCGAGGTCGGCTATGGCCTCGAGCCCGTGCTCACCGATGGCCTGTCCTCCAGCATCATCCGCAACGACATCACGCCCTTTTTCAAGGCAGGTGATTTCAACGGCGGCATCAATGCGGGCGTCGACCGGATCGTCACCCAGTTGACGCTGCCGCCTGAGGAAGCCGCCAAGGTCGCTGAAGAAGCGGCGCGGGCCGACCGCCAGTCCGAGGGCGACGGGGCAGACCTGTTCCTGATCATTTTCTGGCTGTTCATTTTCCTCTTCTTCATCTTGCCGATCATCATCTCTATTGCGCGGGGCGGGAAGAAGCATCGGCGCGGCCGCGACAAGCATTGGGGTGGCCCCGTGATCATCTGGGGCGGAGGCAGCTCGAACTGGGGCGGTGGCGGCGGTTCCAGCTGGGGCGGCGGCGGCTTTGGCGGCGGCGGATTTTCCGGAGGCGGCGGCAGCTTCGGCGGCGGCGGTGCCTCGGGAGGGTGGTGAGCATGGCCTTGCGCAAAATCAGCCATGTCAGCGAAGCCGATCATCAACTGGTGACCGCAGCTGTCGCCGAGGCCGAACATCATACCAGCGGTGAAATCGTCACCATCGTGACCGATCTGTCGGACGATTATGACGATGTCGCGCTGTCCTGGGCGACGATGATCGCCTTCCTCGCTCTGTCGGTGGTGGCGGTGTTCCCCGATTTCTACCTCGGTCTTGTCGATCAGGCGCTTGGCGGATGGGAACATGAATGGAGCGCTAGCGAATATCTCGGCCTCATCTTCCTGTTCATGGGGGGCAAATGGCTGGGCACCTGGCTGCTCATGAAATGGTTGCCGCTGCGCCTCACCCTGACCCCAAAACATATCAAGATGCGCCGCGTGCGCGCCCGTGCCATCGACCTGTTCAAGGTCGGCACCGAAAGCAAGACTGTAGGGCGCACCGGCGTGCTGCTCTATCTGTCGATGCGCGAACACCGTGCTGAAATTGTTGCCGACGAGGCGATTGCAAGCAAGGTTTCACCCGAAGTGTGGGGCGATGCGATGATCGCCTTGATCGACCATGTGCGCGAAGGCCGCCCCGGCGAAGGCATGGCCGAGGCGGTCCGGCAAATGGGCGCGGTGCTGGCGGAGCATTTCCCCAAGGGCAGCGAGAACCCCAATGAATTGCCCGACAGGCTGATTGAGATCTAAGCCTCTCCACTCCGTTCGTGTCGAGCGCAGTCGAGACACCAAGCGGAAGCGCGCGATCTAACGGCCTCTCGACTTCGCTCGAGGCGAACGGCAAAGGTAGATGGATGGAAGATATCGAAGAAATCGTCTGGCAGGGCAAATTCGTCACCGCCAAGCGCAAGGGCAAATGGGAATTTGTGAGCCGTTCGCGTGGGATAAAGGCGGCGGTGATCCTTGCCGTCGAAGATGGGCATGTACTTCTGGTCGAGCAGTTTCGCGTGCCGCTGGGGCGCAACTGTATCGAACTGCCCGCCGGGTTGATCGGTGATGAAACCGAAGGTGAAGATCCGTTGGAGGCAGCGGGCCGCGAGCTGGAGGAAGAAACCGGATATCGCGCGGCGAAGCTCGAATCGCTCGGCGAATATTATTCGTCGCCCGGCATGGTCAGCGAGAGCTTCACGCTGGTGCGCGCATCGGGCCTGACCAAGGTCGGCGATGGCGGTGGCACCGATGGTGAGGACATTACGGTGCATCACGTTGCAATGGCCGAATTATATGCCTTTATCGATGGCAAGCGGACTGAAGGCTGTGCAGTGGATGTGCGGCTTTTATTGCTGCTGGGATCGCAGCTTATCTAAAATTGTCGGCGTAAGCCTGCAGCTTCAGCACCTTGGGCGCGGCAGGAATGACCGTGTAGCTGATGCCATTCTTTTCGGCATAGGCCTTGGCGGCCTCCAGCGTCGGGAATTTCAGGTTCAACTGGCGGCGCGTATCGGCAGAGCCTGCCCAGCCCATCAGCGGGTCAGGGCGCTGTGCGTCGACGGGATTATATTCCAGCACCCACTGCCCGGTGCCGTAACGGCCCGATTGCAGCGCATTTTTCGATTTCTGGATGATCCGTGCCTGAGTCATGCATGCGCCTTTCGCTGATTTATCCTCGCCAATCAAGTGCGCGTTTGCGCCTTTTTGGTCTTCAGGCTGGCGACTGCCGCTGTGGGATCGTCGGGCCAGTTATGCTTGGGATAGCGGCCCCGCATTTCCTTTGCCACATCGGCCCAGCTGCCATTCCAGAATCCCGGCAAATCTCGCGTTGTCTGGATTGGCCGACCCGCGGGTGAAGTTAGCGACAGCACCAGCGGCGTCCGGTTGGAGCCGATGGTCGGATGCTCCGCAACGCCGAACAACGCCTGCACCCGCAGTTCGACGGTCGGGCCACCCTCGGCAGAATAGTCGATGGGATGCGTGGTCCCGGCAGGCGAAGTGAAATGTGATGGTGCCAGACGGTCAATCGCCTGCTGATTATCCCAACCGAGAAGGCCCAGCAGCGCATGGTGCAAAGCCCCGGGATCAATGTCCGATAGCCGCCTTTTCCCCGCCAATGCAGCAGCGAGCCACATGTCGAGCGATCCCAACAATGCGGCATTGCCCAACCCATCGACACCCGCCCATGAGGCGCGTTCGCGCAATCGCTGGCTCGCCTCGCTCCACGGAAGCAATTGCAAGC
The DNA here is from genome assembly GCA_964423155.1 of uncultured Sphingorhabdus sp. GTDB lineage: Bacteria > Pseudomonadota > Alphaproteobacteria > Sphingomonadales > Sphingomonadaceae > Sphingorhabdus_B. The sequence continues at coordinate 56,775 of CAYRDQ010000008.1, read as the reverse complement.
CATGGTCGCGCACGCCGCGCAAAAGCGCTGCAGCAATCGCTTCGGGATCGGCCTTTGCGTCCTGCCCCTTGGAAAGGGTGATTGCGCCCAGCCGCCGTCCGCTCTCGGTGCGCACGCCTCCGGTTGCCGGATCGAAAATGACATGCGCGCCGCTGATAATCCGGTCGCCATAAAGCGCCTCCATGTCGGCAAAATCGATGGCCGCTGCCGATATAATCCGCGCGCCAGATGCCGCGCCCTGGATATCCGCAACCGCGAGCCATTCCTCTTTGGCCAATGGATGGGCCGGATCGAGCCGAAAGCCCCTGCCCCCGACACTGATCCAATTCTCGCCCTTTGCGTCGCGGCGTCGGGCGATGCGATCGGGAAAGGCGAGTGCGATGGCAACGGCAACACTTCCAGCTAGTTTGCGAGAATCTGATTGCGGGCGGAGAAGTAGCTGTATCCACCTCTTCGCCAACCTACGGGCAGCCTCGGCCCGCTGGCCCCGTTCGCCAAGCCAACGCTCGCGCCGCCGTTCGATATCGGTTTCGTTCCCGCCCAGTCCGCGTTCCGACAACAAAACAGCAACCTCGGCGGCGATTTCCCCAAATCCCAGTTTGGCGGCGGCCACCAACATATGCGCCAGCCGCGGGGGCAGCGGCAGGCGCGCTATCGCATGTCCATGCTCGGTGGGCCGTCCACTGGCATCGATGGCAACCAAGTCGAGCAACCTTGTTCGGGCTTCATCGATTGCTGCCTTTGGGGGCGGGTCGAGCCATTGCAGCGTCGCCGGATCGCCGACGCCCCACAACGCGCAATCGAGCAGCAAGGGTGAAAGGTCGGCTTCCAGAATCTCTGGCGGGTCGAAGGGCGGTAGGCCTGCGGTCGCGGCTTCTTCCCATAGCCGGTAGGCGACGCCTGGGCTCTGCCGTGCCGCGCGCCCTGCCCTTTGCGTCACCGCTGCCTGGCTGGCGCGTTCGGTGACGAGTCGCGTCGATCCCGCTGCCCGGTCATATCGGGCGCGGCGCGCCAAACCGCTGTCGACCACGATACGCACGCCATCAATGGTCAGGCTGGTCTCGGCAATCGATGTTGCGAGGATGACCTTGCGGCGCGCCCCCTTGCGAATGGCAGCGCGTTGTTCGGCGGGGTCAAGGCTGCCATGCAGGCGATGGATTTCGGCCAATATGCCTTGGAGCCTCTCCGCCGTCCGTTCGATTTCCGCGACGCCGGGAAGGAAGGCAAGCACATCGCCTTCCATTTCCTCAGTCAGTGCGCGGCGGATCGCTGCAGCCATTTCATCTTCGATCCGCGCCTCGGCCTTGCGCCCGATGTGCCGCAAGGTCAGCGGCCAGGATTTACCCTCGCTCTCGATTACCGGCGCGTCCATCAGATTTGCAAAGCGTCCGCCATCAAGCGTTGCCGACATGGCCACCAGCCGCAGGTCAGGCCGCAATCCGCCTTGGGCATCTAGGGCAAGAGCCAAACCAAAGTCGCTGTCGAGGCTGCGTTCGTGGACTTCGTCGAACAAAACCGCCGAGACGCCTGCCAATTCCGGATCATCCTGGATGCGGTTGCGGAAAATGCCCTCGGTCAGGACGAGGATGCGCGTCTTGGCCGACTGCTTGCTGTCCATTCGGGTAGCATAACCGACCAGCCCGCCGACGGGTTCGCCCGTCAGTTCGGCAATGCGTTCAGCAGCAGCGCGTGCAGCGAGGCGGCGTGGGGAAAGGAGCAATATCTGGCCGTCACACCAAAGCTCCCCCAGCAAAGCGGAGGCGACCATCGTGGTCTTGCCTGCACCCGGCGGGGCAATCAGCACAGCATTGGAACCCGCGGCGAGCGCAGCCTTCAATTCCGGCAGTACAGCTTCGACAGGAAGGGTCACGCCGCCTTAATAGGCGCGGGCAATGGCAAACTCCACCGCCTCGACCAGCGCGTCCTTGGCGGCGCTGGCCGGAAATGGACCCAATGCATCAATAGCGCGTTGGCCGTAATGGCGTGCACGCTCCAGAGTATCGTCGATGGCGTTATATTTGCGCAGCAGGCCGGTGGCATAGGCCAGATCGTCGGCGCTGACCCGGTGACCGAGCATGGCATTGTGCCAGAATTGCTTTTCCTCTGTTTCGCCCCGGCTGTGCGCCAGAATTACGGGCAATGTCACCTTGCCATCGCGGAAATCATCGCCCGCATCCTTGCCCATGGTCGCACCATCGGAGACATAATCGATGGCGTCGTCGACAAGCTGGAAGGCTATGCCCAGATTGCGGCCATAAGCGTCGAGAGCCAGTTCGTCTGTTTCGGGGCGTTCGGCTACGACCGCCGCGATACGACACGCCGCAGCAAACAGCGCGGCCGTTTTGGAACCGATAATATCGAGATATTTTTCCTGGCTGGTCGTGATCTGCCGCTGTGCGGTCAACTGGTTGACCTCTCCCTCGGCAATCACTGCGGATGCATTGGAAAGAATCTTCAGGACTTTCAGCGAACCATCTTCGACCATCAGTTCGAACGAACGGCTGAAGAGGAAATCTCCGACCAGGACTGCCGCCGGATTGCCAAAAATCAGGTTCGCCGCCGTCTTGCCCCGGCGCATGTCGCTGCCATCGACAACATCGTCGTGCAGCAAGGTTGCGGTGTGGATGAATTCCACCGCCGCGGCTAATTTGTGGTGCCGATCGCCCGGATAATCGAGCAAACGCGCGCAGGCGAGCGTCAGCATCGGCCGCATCCGCTTGCCACCGCCAGCGATCAGATGGCCTGCCAGTTCCGGAATCAGCGGGATTTCAGACTGCATGCGATCGAGAATTACCGCATTCACCCGGTTCATTTCGGGAGCCACGAGGTTCAGCATCGGCTGGAGCGAAGGCGCGCGGGCACCGCCAAGTTGGTGAATGGTCGCAGTCATAACAGGCAAAGCCTTGGCAAGCACGGCGGACATGCGCAAGTGCAAAAGGCGCAATGCCGCTTGCCTGTAGCGGCGTGGCACGGCATGGAAAGCGCGATGACACAGGACGACAAGCTCACCCGATATCGCGAAAGCATCGACAATATCGATGCGGCGCTCGTGTTCATGCTCGCCGAGCGGTTCAAAATCACGCAAGCGGTTGGCGAGTACAAAGCGACGACCAACCTGCCGCCGGCTGACCCGGGACGTGAAGAACGGCAGATAGAGCGACTGCGCCAGTTAGCGAAGGACGCCAATCTGGATCCGGATTTCACCGAAAAATTCCTGCGCTTCATCATCGATGAGGTGATCCGTCACCATGAACGGATCAGGACGAACGGCTGAAGCCAGCGTTCACGGGATGGTAACGGGCTAGGACTAAGCTCCTCTTATGATTATCGTTCAAGGCTTCATGAAGGTAAACCCTGACGATCTGGTCAAATATCGCCGTCGTCTGGTGCTGCATATGGCTCGTGTGCAAATCCTGGACGGCTGCATGCAATACAGCCTCTCCGAAGATCCCGGTATTGCCGGACTGATCTGGGTGGCCGAACGTTGGCGGGATCGCGCTTCGCAAGCAGCCCATATGGCTGGAGACCATATGGGCGAATTCAACCAGTTCATGAAACATATGCCAATTAGTGCGGCACATATCGCCAGCTACGAAGTCGGTTCCGAAGGTGAATGGCTGATGCGTGTCGGCAGCGCCGATATAACGAAATTCGCCAACTAGCGGCTTGCCTTGGGCAGTTTCAGCCGCACGAGCAAGCCGCCCATATCCTCGCTTTCGTCCAGTTCGATCGTGCCGTTGTAGATTTCGGCAACATCGCGGACAATCGCCATGCCCAGGCCGGTGCCGGGTTTTCCGCTATCGAGCCGGACTCCGCGGTCGAAAATGCGGGCGCGGTCTTTTTCGGGAATGCCGCGGCCGTCATCCTCGATGATGATCGCGACCATTTCGCCTTCATCCTCAACGGTTACGAAGACGCTGCCGCCGCCATATTTGGCGGCATTTTCGACGAGGTTGCCAATCATCTCGTCCAGGTCCTGACGTTCGACACGGACGGCAACTTCCTTGTTTCCCGCCATGTCCAGTCGCACATGGCGGTACAGCCGTCCAACCGCGCGTTCAACCGATTCGAGGCTTTGCCACACCTCGGCCCGGCTATGGCTATGGCCACGCCGCCCAACCGCGCGCGCGCGGGCAAGATGGTGATCGACCTGTCGCCGCATCGTCGTCGCTTCGCGAATGACCGTTTCGGAAAGGTCGGGTGCCTGTGCCGTGGCGCTGTTCATGATGACGGTCAACGGCGTCTTCAGCGCATGCGCCAGATTGCCAGCATGCCGCCGCGCCTCTTCAGCTTGTTTCTCATTATGGTCAAGCAAGGCATTGAGTTCATTGACCATCGGCATAACCTCATCGGGCAATGCTTCCTGGATACGGTGCTGCTTCCCGCTACGCATCGCGGCGATTTCACGGCGCACATCGCGCAACGGCCAAAGCCCGTAAAAGGTCTGCAAGGCCGCTAGGATGATCAGGCCGAATGCCAGCACCGCAAAGGCCGTCGCCAGCACGGTCCGCAATTCGGTGATCTGGGCATCAAGGCTTTCGCGGCTTTGCGCGACCATGAAAATCCAGCGCGTGTCGCTATCGGGAAGCACAATCGCCCGCTCGACAACGCGCAAAGGCTCACCTGCAAATTCCGTGCTGCTGCGGAAATGCGGTTCGGAATCGGTATGGCTGAGATCAACGCGCAGCGTGCGGTCCCACAGCGAACGGGAGGGAAACGGCATTTTGCCCTTGCCGCTAATCTGCCAGTACAGGCCGCTATTCGGCTCGAGGAAACGCTGGTCGCCCAAAGGCCGGTTGAGGCGCACTTCGCCATCCGGCCCGATTTCGGCCGAAGCGATCATCGCCGTCAGCACATATTCCATCTGATCGTCGAAATTGTCCGACACCGCGTTGACCAGCACCCGGTCAAGCGCGAGACCGCCTGCGATCAGCAACAATGTAATCCAGCCTGCCGCAATGATGATCATGCGGCGGCTGAGGGAGCCTGTCCCCGAAGTCGGCTTTACCTTGGCTTCAGGCGAAGCGATTTGGGGTTCGCCCTCAGCCATCGATTCAACCGCGCGGTTCTTCCAGGCTGTAGCCAAGGCCACGAATGGTCGAAATCACATCCTGACCCAGCTTTTTACGGATGCGGGTGACGAATACCTCAATGGTGTTCGAATCGCGGTCGAAATCCTGATCGTAGATATGTTCGATCAATTCGGTGCGGCTGACGACCTTGCCCTTGTGGTGCATCAGGTAGGAAAGCAGCTTATATTCCTGAGCTGTCAGCTTCACCGGTTCGCCATCGAGCGTCACGCGACCCGAGCGGGTATCGAGGCGCACATCGCCTGCAATCAGCTCAGACGAGGCGTTGCCCGATGCACGGCGGATCAGAGCACGCAGGCGCGCGATCAATTCCTCGGTCTGGAACGGCTTGGCCAGATAATCATCGGCACCGGCATCAAGCCCGGCAACCTTGTCTGACCAACTGTCACGCGCGGTAAGCACCAGAACAGGAAATTTCTTCCCTTCGCGACGCCAGCGGTCAAGCACAGTCAGGCCGTCGATTTCGGGCAGGCCGAGGTCGAGGATCACCGCATCGTAATTTTCGGTGGAGCCCATGAAATGGCCGTCTTCGCCGTCGGTCGAAAGGTCGACCGCATAGCCCGCGCCTTCCAGGGTCGATTTCAGCTGCTGGCCTAGCGTCGGTTCGTCTTCCACGATCAGGATGCGCATATCGCTTCCTTGCTCCTATATGGTTATTGTCGATTTACCGGAGATAACAGATTGAACGGCGGGCGCAAACCAAAGCCTGAATAAGGCAGTTCTCTCTCAACGCTGGCGCAAAATGCTGCCCGAACGGGCATCGACATCGACGAAAATGACGCGGCCAGCATCGATGAATTTCAGACGATAGACCTGGGCATTGCCATCATATTCGGGGCCGAGATATTCCATGCCGCGCATCCGGGGGACAACGCGACCTTCAATCTCACGAAGCGACAGCACCTTGCCCGAATTCATCTGCTCGCGCGCCTTGCCCTGATCGTCACCCTTGCGGGCAAGGACAGGTGCAGAGAAACTGGCAGAGCCCAGCGCGGCAGCAACGAGGAGGAGGACGGCTTTCTTCATGCAAACCCGGATAGACGAAACGCATTGAACCAAGTCTGAACGACGCGTCAAGGATTTGGAAAGGATAAAGCCGCCCTGCATCGCCGCTTACTTCACCATTTCGAAGGTGAAATTCATCGTCGATCCGATGCGGACCTGGCCGGGTGCAATCGGCGTATCCTTGGCAGACGATTGTTCGCGCACCGCCATTACCGGCATGGGATAGCCGCCGAAATCGCCTGACTGTTCCTCGACCCGCAACACGCGGGCACTGGTGTAGCCTGCCTTGCGCGCGATTGCATTCGCGCGCTTCACGGCACTGTCCCACGCCTTGTTGCGTGCGCTTTCCTTCAGCTTGCTGTCATCATCCACCGAAAAGGCGGGACCATTGAAATTGGTCGCGCCATCGCTTGCCAGCGCATCGAGGAATTGCGGCAGCTTTTTCAGGTCGCGCAGTTTGGCCGTTACCGTATTGTTGGCCTCAAATCCGCGAAACACCTGCCGTCCTTCATTATAGTCAAACTGCTGGTTGAGCGAAATCTGCGTCGTCTGGATGTCATTGTCGGCGATACCCAGTTTTTTGAGTCGTGCGATCACCGCGGCCATTTGCGCATTGTTCTGGCGCACAGCCTCGTTGGCGGTCGGGGCGAGCGTCTGGACGCCTGTCGAAAAGCTCGCGACGTCAGGTACCGCATCGACATATTCGGTGATGGAAAGATCGATGACCGGATTGGTTGCGGTGATGTGGACTTCGGTTGCCATAGCTTGCCCCGTGATGCTGCCAGTTGCCAAAAGTGCGGCGATAATCAGCTTGCGCATAGATACTCCTTAACTTGCGATCAAATCGCAGAATTGCGCGCAAACTCGATATAGGTTTCGCGCAATTTCCGCGTGATCGGCCCGCATGTGCCATCCCCAAGCTGAACGCCGTCTATACGGGTTACCGGCAATACGAAGGCAGAGGCTGCCGTGACCATCGCTTCGGCGGCATCCTTGGCCTCTTCCACCGTGAAGGAACGGGTTTCGACCTCGACCACGCCCTGCCGCGCCAGTTCGAGCACCGCTGTCTGCGTGATGCCATGCAGGATGCTGCTGTCGAGCGGATGGGTGATCAGCTTTCCATGCTTGGTCACGATATGCGCATTCTGCGAAGTGCCTTCAGTGACATAGCCATCGCGCACCAGCCAGGCATCATCTGCCCCTTGCGCCTTGGCCTCTGCCTTCATCAGCGAAGCGTAAAGCAACTGGGTCGTCTTCACATGCGCCATTTGCCAGCGGCGATCGGGCAAGGTGACCACCGAAACGCCGCTGTGCGCCTGCGGGCGGTCAACCAGCGATGCATTTTGCGTGAAACCGACAATTGTCTGCGGCAAGTCGGCGACAGGAAACAGAAAATCGCGGTCGCCCGGATTACCGCGCGTCACCTCGAAATAGATCATGCCTTCGTGAAGGGCATTGCGGGCCGCTAGTTCGCGGCACATGTCGAGCAATAGCTCGCGCGCGGGCGGGTGCGGCATGCGTAACTCCGCCATCGACCGGTGCAACCGCGCAACATGGCCTTCGAAATCGATCAACTTGCCATCGATGACCGAGACTACCTCGTAGACCGCGTCTGCAAAGAGGAAGCCGCGATCGAAGATCGACACCTTGGCTTCAGTTTCGGGGATATATTCGCCGTTGAGATAGACTGTTCGCATCTGCGGGCTTTGCGGCAATCAATGCCGGAGGTCAACAATCCCCCTCCCGCATGCGGGAGGGGAGAAACACTTGCCCTTGACCGCCCTTCCCCCTATCCGCCGCCAACCATGTCCGCCCCACCAATCCTTTCCTATGAAGACCTTGCGCTGCAGCAGGGCGCTGGATGGCTGTTCAGCGAAATCGACGTTCATATCGGCCCACGCGACCGATTGGCCCTGATCGGGCGCAACGGCGCAGGCAAAACAACCTTGATGAAGCTGATTGCTGGAACGATCGATGCCGACCAGGGCAAACGCACCGTGGTTCCCGGCACCAACATCGTCATGCTCGAACAGGATCCGGATTTCGCACCCTTTGACCTGCTGGTCGACTATTGCCTGTCGGGTGACAAGGCACCGCCTGAGCATGAGGTGCGCGCAATCGCCGACCAATTGGGGATCGACCTTGACCGCGAGGCGAAAACCGCGAGCGGGGGCGAACGCCGCCGTGCCGCAATCTGTCGCGCGCTTGCCAGCGAGCCCGACCTGCTGCTGCTCGACGAGCCGACCAACCATCTGGACCTGGGTGCAATCGAATGGCTCGAAGACTGGCTGACGCGCTATAAGGGCGCTTTCATCGTCATCAGCCACGACCGGACCTTTCTGACGCGGTTGACGCGCCAGACATTGTGGCTCGATCGGGGCAGCCTGCGGCGCAATGAGATTGGTTTTGGCGGCTATGAGGCGTGGATGGAAGCCGTCTATGCCGAAGAAGCCCGCGCAGCCGAGCGCCTTGATGCCAAGCTGAAGATCGAAGCGCACTGGCTCGAACGCGGTGTGACTGCGCGACGCAAGCGCAACCAGGGCCGCCTCGCCAAACTGATGGAAATGCGGGCGCAACGTGCTGCAATGCTCGGCCCGCAGGGCACGGCCAAACTGGCCGCCGCAACCGACGAGGTGAAGACCAAGACGGTGATCGCCGCCGAAGGGGTTTCGAAGAATTTCGGCGACCGCAAGATCATCAAGGACTTTACCCTGCGCATCCAGCGAGGCGACCGGATCGGGATTGTCGGTGCCAATGGTACCGGCAAGACGACACTGATCCGCATGCTCACCGGCGAAATGCAGCCCGATGCCGGTAAAATTACGCTGTCCAAGACCCTGACCGGCATCATCATCGACCAGCAGCGCAAATTGCTCGCCCCCGAAAAACGGGTACGCGATGTGCTCGCCGATGGCAGCGACTGGATTACCGTGCGCGGGCACAAAAAGCATATCCAGGGCTATCTCAAGGAATTCCTGTTCGACCCAAATCTGGTCGAGGCGCGGATCGGCACACTTTCGGGCGGCGAGCGTTCGCGCCTGCTGCTCGCACGCGAATTCGCGCGCGAAGCCAATCTTTTGGTGCTCGACGAGCCGACCAACGATCTCGACCTAGAAACGCTCGACCTGCTGCAAGAGGTGATCGCCGATTATGAAGGAACTGTCCTGATAGTCAGCCACGACCGCGACTTCCTCGATCGCACCGTCACGCTAACGCTGGGCCTCGATGGATCGGGCAAGGTCGATATCATCGCGGGCGGTTATGCCGATTGGGAGGCAAAACGTGACCGACGCACGTCCAATGCCCCCAAAACGCAAAAGGCGGCGGCTGCAACAGCAGCCCCTCCCCCGCCCAAGGCCGCCAAGCTATCCTACAAGGATCAGCGCGACTACGACCTCCTCCCCAAGCGGATCGAGGAAATCGAGGCGGCCATCGCCAAGGCCGAAGAGGAATTGTCCGACGCCACCCTGTACAGCCGCAATCCGGCGCGCTTCTCCGAACTGACCGCGCAAATCGAGAAGCTGCGCGACGAAAAGGATGCGGCCGAGGAACGCTGGCTCGAACTGGCAGAGATGGTCGAGGCGCTGGCGTCCTAATCACCCCGGCAGGCGATAATAATCCGCCAGCCGGTCGAGTGCGATCCGCAATACCAGCTTTCCGGAACGCAACGGCCAGCCCATTGCTTTTTCGGCGACCGGAATGCCCTCGCCCGCACAAATCACGCGCCATGCAATATCGCGCAAGTCGCGGCCCAGCGCCGTCATCGCATCATCGAAGCGTTGCTTGGCGTGGAGCGTGCGCTCGGTTGGCGTGAAAACAGATGGTGCGCCGCGCTTGCCGCGAGACACGGGTGAGGCATCCCAGACCATCGTGGTGCGCGCTCCGAGACTTGCGCATTCATAATCGCCGCGCAGTTTTTCACTGGCCAGCAATTGCCGATCGGACAAATGGCCATGTGCGTGAAGCCAGGATAACGGCGATTCAGACAGGTTGATCGTTACCGTCCGCCTCGGCTTGGTCCTCGAAGCGCCTCCCGCCGGATCGGGAAGCGGCCGTTCGACAAGCATACGGGGATCATGGAAAATGGCGGCTTCGCTGGCTTTGGCGCGGCGCGGCATGGAAGGCTCCTTCGAATCGTTGAAAAGCCCTCTTGCCATTTGGAGAATAATGTAGGACAGTGAAAACCTATTTGGTTATCGAAAGCCATCGCCATGCTGCACCGTATCCGCGAAGTCCGCCGCGCAAAGGGCTATACCCTGCTTGATGTAGCCGAACGCTGCGACCCGCCGACGACCGCGCAAACAATCGGTCGTCTTGAAACCGGGACCCGCACCTTGTCGCTCGACTGGCTCGACCGCATTGCAGGAGCGCTTGGGGTCGATTCGAGTGAATTGGTGCAACTGCCCGATCAGGAGGAACTGCCCGTCGCCGCGCATCTTGGCGTCGACGGGGTCCACGCCCCGACCAAGGCCGATGTCATGGTTGCACCCCGCCTGCTGGGCGAGATGGTCGGTCTGCGGGTAACCGACAGTATCGGAGAGTATCGCCGCGGCGACGAAATCTGGTGCGAAAAGATGCCGCCTGAGCGATTTGTCGAGGCGCTCAATTGCGATGTCCTGGTCCCTCGTCCGGCCGGGCGCTTCCTGTTCGGAAGGCTTCTCGGGCGTGAAGACGGCAAGCTTCACCTGCTCCCGCTGGCCGCAGGGGCGCGCCAGCAGGTGGTTGCCGATCCGGCCTGGATTGCGCGCGCGACAAAGCTCGTCCGTTCGCTCTGAACCCGAACATGCGCGTCCTTTCTATCTCCACCTTGTACCCGAGCGCCGCAGCGCCGAATTTCGGGCGCTTCGTTGAATTGTCGCTCGATGCCGCAGACGCTACAGGAGAGGTCGAGATTGTCCGCATCAGCCCCAATGGCTTGCCACCCTGGCCGCTTTCGCGCCTGATCGGTACCTATAGGCCGCGTGCCAGCCTGCCTTATCATGACGATTGGCGTGGAAAGACGGTCCTGCGCCCTCCTTTCAGGCTGTTTCCCGGGATGGCGCCCGGGCGGAATGCGGCGGCAATAGCCAAGGCCGTGCTTCCCCTCGCCCGTCGCCTGCATGCGCAACAGCCGTTCGACCTCGTCGATGCCCAGTTTTTCTGGCCCGATGGCCCCGCGGCGATGCGGATCGCACAGGCGCTGGGCCTTCCCTTTTCGATCAAGGCGCGGGGGGCCGACATCCATTATTGGACGGCGATCAAGGGGTGCCGCGAACAGATTGTCGACGCGGCGCGGGATGCTGCAGGCCTGCTCGCGGTGTCGGAGGCCATCAAGGCGGATATCGTTGCCCTCGGCGTCCACGAAGACAAAGTGAGCGTGCATCGAACGGGCATTGATCGTTCGCTGTTCCATATTGCCGACGAACCGCATGAAATGCTGCGTGCCCGGTTGCAGGTGACGACCCACGAGGCGCTGTTGGTCAGCGTTGGCGCTCTCATTTCGCGCAAGGGGCAAGCTTTTGCCATAAAGGCCTTGGTGCAGGTTACAGGGGCACGGCTGGCACTGATTGGCGAAGGCGAAGATCGACCGATGCTGGAAAAGCTGGCCCACGATCTGGGCGTAGGTAACCGAGTCCACTTCCTCGGCTCACTTCCCCATGCGGACATTGCCCATTATCTGCAGGCCGCCGATGTTGCGGTTTTACCCTCTTCGAGCGAAGGGCTGGCCAACGCCTGGATCGAGGCGCTCGCCTGCGGAACGCCGCTCGTGATCACCGATGCGGGCGGCGCGCGCGAAGTTGTGCGCTCAACCGCTTCGGGCCGGATCGTTGCACGCGAAGCCAATGCTATCGCACAGGCAATTCACGACCTATTGATCACGCCGCCGCACCGCGAGGATGTCGCGGCCACGGTTGCCGATTACAGCTGGGAGGCCAACGGCGCCGCTTTGGTAAAGCATTGGCGCCGCTTGCTCGCTTGATTGCCTAGACCGTGCCTTCGTTCAGCCGTTCGACCTTGCCATCAGCAATTTTTTCCGCCGGAACGAAGCTGTCCGGCGAAACCTTTAGCCAGATCAGGATCGGCGCGGCCTGGTACACCGACGAATAGCTGCCGACAAAGATACCGAAGGCCATTGCGACGCTGAACCCGAAAATGACATCGGGGCCGAGCAGGACGAGAACGACCAGTGGAGTCAGGATCGTCAAGCTGGTCATCACGGTACGCGACAGCGTTTCATTGACCGACAGATCGAGCAGCCCCGCAAGATCCATCTTGCGATATTTTTTCAGGTTTTCGCGGATACGGTCGTAGATGATGATATTGTCATTCAGCGAATAGCCGATGATCGTCAGCAAGGCGGCAATGGTGTTGAGGTCAAACTCCATCTGCGTCAGCGCGAATAGGCCGAAGGTCAGCGTCACGTCGTGAACAAGCGCCCAGATCGCGCCAATGCCGAACTGCCATTCGAAGCGGAACCAGATATAGACCGCGACACCCAGCGCCGCCGCAATCAATGCGAACAGCCCCTTGTCGAACAATTCGCTGGAAACCTTACCTGAAACCGAGTCGACCCCATCGATCCGGACCTTGGGATGCTCTTCCTTGATCTTGGCGACAATCTTGTCGGCCATGGTGTTGGCGAGCTCAGGATTCTTGTCGGCCCCTTCGGGCAGTTTCATGCGAATGGAGACCTGGTTTTCGGCGCCAAAGCGCTGGATCGTCGGATCGCCATAGCCCAGCGAACCCACACTTTCACGCAGCTCCTCGACCGGAGCGGACTGTTCGCCGACAAAGGTCGTGCGGATCATTTGACCGCCGATAAAGTCGACGCCGAAATTGAGGCCACGCGTCGCCACGAGAACGATCGATGCAATCATCAACAGGATTGATACGCCAAAGGCGATGTTCCGCCATTTGAGGAAGCCGATATTGGTATCGTCGGGTACGAGTTTCAGAAGTTTCATGGTGCCTCTCCCCGCCTCAAATGTTGATTTCTTGCGGGCGATTGCGTTTCACCCAGCCTGCAACCCACATGCGGGTCAATGTAACCGCGGTGAACACCGAAGTGACGATGCCGATCATCAGAACGATCGCAAAGCCGCGGATCGGGCCAGAGCCAAAGATGAAGAGCAATGTTGCCGCGATCACATTGGTGATATTGGCGTCAAAAATCGCACGGCTGGCTTCTGAATAGCCATTCTCGATCGCCTGGATTACCCTTCGGCCCTTTCGCCGTTCTTCCCGGATACGTTCGTTGATGATCACGTTCGCGTCTACCGCGGCACCGATTGTCAGGACGAAGCCGGCGATGCCCGGCAAGGTGAGCGTGGCATTGAACATGGCCATGACCGCCAGGATCATCGCAACGTTGATAAACAAAGCGAAACTCGCATAGACGCCAAAGCGGCCATAAGCGAGGATCATCCAGACGAGAACTCCAGCCGTACCGATCAGTGCAGCAAGTATACCACTTTTGATCGAATCTGCGCCAAGGTCTGGGCCGACCGAGCGTTCCTCCACCACCTTAAGATCGACCGGCAGCGCACCCGAATTGAGTGCGATGGCCAACTGATTGGCGCTTTCAACCGTAAAGCTTCCAGAAATTTGCGAGGTGCCACCCAATATCGGTTCATTGATCTGCGGCGCCGAAATCACCTGCCCGTCCAGAATGATTGCAAACAGCTTTCCGGTATTTTGCTGCGTCATACGCGCGAAACGCTGCCCGCCCTCACCGTCAAACTGGATGATAACCACCGGCTCATTGGTTTGCGGGTCGAAACTCTGCTGTGCTCCGGTCAACTTGTCTCCCGCAATGCCGCCAAGCCGACGTACCGCGATATAGGGGATGCCAGTCGGGTTGTTGGGATAAGGCAGGACCTGGCTTCCAACACGGCCTTTTCCTTGAGCGGTCTGCTCCGGATCGGCACCTTCATCGACCAGCTTGAATTCCAGCTTTGCAGTCTTGCCGATCAACTCTTTCAAAGCCTGCGGGTCCTGCAACCCCGGTACCTGCACCACGATGCGGTCAGCACCTTGGCGGATAATCGTCGGCTCGAGAGTTCCGAGAGCGTTGATGCGGCGATCGATAACGTCCTTGGCCGAATTCATGGCCTGATCGAGCACCGTTGTGTTGCCAGTGCCCGACGGAACCAGCGTAATCCGGTTGCCATCGGTAACCTCGATCGACCAATCGCGTCCTCCAGTGCTGTTGGCGACAATCGGCAGCAATGCTTCACGCGCAGCATCGATCTGCGCCGTATCCGGAACAATGAAGCTAAGCCGCCCATTGGTCCGCGACACATTGTCGATCGAGATGCGCGGTTCGGCCCTGCGCATCGCGGTACGCACGCTGTCTTCAAGCGATTCGAGCCGGTCCCGCTGCAGCTGCGCGGTGTCTGCTTCCAGCAGGATGTGGCTGCCACCTGCCAAGTCGAGCCCAAGGCTGATTGCTTCTTTGGGAACGCCAGCCGGGATGCGATCAAGCCAAGCCTTTGGCAGGAAACTGGGGAGCGCGAGCAAAAGGCTGAGCACAATCAGTGCATTCAGCATGATCACCCGCCAACGTGGAAAATCGAGCATAAATGGTCCCTAAGCTTAGGTCTGCGTCTCTCGCAGGCTCAATCGTTTGCCGGTTTGGCGGTGCGGCTTTTCACATCCGCGAGGGTCGATTTAAGCGCTTTGACGCGGATATTGGGGGCCAGTTCGACTTCGACATGATCGTCGGCTACTTTGGTGACCTTGCCCATCAGGCCGCCGCCAGTGACGACTTCGTCATTCTTGGCAACAGCCTCGATTTTCGCCTGATGCTCCTTGGCGCGCTTTTGCTGCGGCCGGATCAGCAGGAAGTAAAACACAACGAAAATCAGCAAAAGCGGCATGACCTGCACGAAAAAGGCCGCTCCGGTCGAACCACCGGCTGCACCCGATGCAGCCGCTGCGAAAATCATGGACGATGTCATTATTGCTTTCCCCGATAAAACTTGTTGGAAGGCCAGATAGGAAGCCACTTCCAAAAATCCAAGGCGCGCGGTTACCACCATGGTATTTGCCACGCAACGGGAAAGCGTTCGTGGGGGCTATAACGGCCCTTGCATTTACAGATGTGCCGCCATATAGGCCGCGCTCCGGTCGGGACGTAGCGCAGCCTGGTAGCGCATCACACTGGGGGTGTGGGGGTCGGAGGTTCGAATCCTCTCGTCCCGACCAATATTCCGAAATCGATGTTTTTCAGGCGGCGACCTTTTTCCGCACTGCCTCTGCCTGCGCCATGATGTTTTTGACAAGGTCGGCACAGGTAGGAATGTCGTGGATCAGCGCCTGGCTCTGCCCGCTGGTCCAGATGCCGCCATCGGTGTCGCCGTCGCGCAACACATTATCCCGGCCGCGCTGGCCCGCCATCAAGGCCTTTACGTCTTCAAAGGTTTTCGTCGGATCACGCTGAATCTCTGCGACTTTTTCGGAAATGGCGTTGCGGGCGACGCGCGCAGTGTTGCGCAACGTGCGGCCGACCAGAACCGTGTCGAGCTCGTCATTCTCTACAATCTTCTGCTTCACATTTTCGTGGATCTTGGCCTCAACAGTCGCGCAGAAGCGGGTGCCCATATTGACGCCATCCGCCCCCAGCGCCAGCGCGGCGACGAGGCTGCGGCCATCGGCCATGCCGCCCGAGGCGATAATCGGTGTATCGGGCAGTGCATCTACAGTGGCGGGCAGCAGGACAACCAGGCCAACATCGTCTTCGCCGGGGTGACCGGCGCACTCGAAGCCATCGATCGAGATGACATCGACGCCCTTGTTCACTGCCGACACCGAATGGCGCACACTGGTGCATTTATGGATCACCTTGACGCCATTTTCCTTGAAGCGCGGCAAATGGTCAGTCGGCGCGCGGCCCGCTGTTTCGACGATCTTCAGGCCCGAAGCGATGATTGCCTCGCGATAGTCGTCATAAGGAATAGGGTTGATCGACGGCAGCAAGGTGAGGTTCACGCCAAAGGGCTTGTCCGTCAGCTTGCGGGTCTTTTCGATCTCGTCAAACAGTGCCTGCCCGCTTTCGAACATATGCGCGGTGATGAAACCGAGCGCACCGGCATTGGCAACCGCCGCCACCAGTTCGCCATAACCAACACCGGTCATCCCGCCCATTACAATGGGGGTTTCGATGCCGAACATTTCGGTGATGCGGGTCTTGATTGCCATTGTTCCTTCTCCTGATCCTGTTATTTCTGAATTAGTTGCGCGCGCTCTGCCCGTCATCGACGCGAATGACCGCTCCGGTCACACATTCGGATGCGGGTGAGACGAGATAAAGCAAGGTGCTGTCCATCTGCGCTGGGTCACATATCCGCTTCCGCACGACATGCTCGCTGAGATCGCCCATACGCTCGAGCATCCCGTCGAGCATTTCGGTCCTGAACATACCCGGGCAGATCGCGTTGACGTTGATGCCGTAACGCGCCCATTCGACCGAAAGCGCCTCGGTCATCCGCGCCACCGCTGTCTTGGTGATGGCGTAAAGCGCTGCGCCATTGCCCGAATAGCTGTAATGCGCGACCGAGCTGATATTGACGATCCGGCCCGGCTTCTTCGCGGCGATCAACCGACGGGCGACTTCGCACGAGAGTATATAAGGCGCGCGCAGGTTGACGCCCAAGACCCGGTCGATCAGTTCGACCTCCATCTTGTGCGCGCGCTGCGCGTCGGGAATTCCGGCATTGTTGATCAGGATATCAACCGTGCCATAGGCCTTTTCCAGCGTATCGACTGCTGCGATCAGCTGATCGGCATCGGTCGCGTCCATCGAGATGCAGATTGCCTCACCGCCAGCGGCGCGGATTTCCTCCGCGACAGCCTCGAGCCGATCGGTGCGGCGCGCCGCCAACCCGACTTTTGCGCCACACGCCGCCAATGCCTTGGCAAAACGGACACCAAAGCCCGAAGAGGCGCCGGTGACGAGCGCGACCCGCCCGTTCAAATCATTCGACAAATTGGGCAGCGGAAAACTCATCACCTGTTCTCCTGTCAGCGCCCGGTGGGCAGGTCCTTGAACGGCACATTCTTGTCGACACGGATTTCACCGGGCAGGCCAAGCACGCGTTCGGCGATGATGTTGCGCAGGATTTCGTCCGTACCACCGGCGATACGACCGCCGGGCGAGCCGAGGAACATTTCCTGGAAATCGGCATTTTCAACCGCGAGCGATGGATTGCGGATGATGCCGGCCTGATCCTGCAAGTCGACCATGAAATCGGCCAGGTCTTGCATTCCGGCGGCCTGTACCAGCTTGGTCACTGATTGCTCCGGTCCAGGCGTCTTGCCCTGCGACAAAGCGGTCAGCGAACGCATGCCGGTAAAGCGCAGCCCCTCTGAGCGGACATAATGTTCGGCGATTTTTTCGCGCACCGTGCTGTTGTTCGAGAGCGGATCGCCATTCTCGTCGCAGATTTTCTGTGCGACCTGAAGCGCCTTGATCGCGCCGCCGCCCCGCGCGCCGCCGCCGCCGCCAACCGAGGCACGCTCGTTCATCAGTGTGATGATCGAGACATTCCAGCCGTCGTGCAGCGCGCCGAGGCGCTGGCTGTCCTTCACGCGAACATCGGTGAAAAACACCTCGTTGAAGCCACGCGCACCCGACATCTGGTGGATCGTCTTGCACTCGACACCGGGTGACTTCATGTCGATCCAGAACATGGTCAGACCCTTATGCTTCACTGCATCGGGATCGGTGCGGACGAGGACGATGCCATAATCGGCATAATGCGCACCCGAGGTCCAGATTTTCTGGCCGTTGATCACCCAGTCAAAATCGCCATTGGCATCGACGCTGCTTTCGTCCTTGATCGCGCGCGTACGGATCGCCGCCACGTCGGAGCCGCCGGCGGGTTCGGAGAAGAGCTGACACCAGATCGTCTCGCCGCGCACCGCGGGGCCAACGAAACGCTTTTTGGTTTCATCGTCAGCGGTCGCCATCACGGTCGGGATGCACATGCCAAGGCCGATTGCGAACGGTCCGCCAAGCTGCACGCCCATGCGCGATTCTTCCTGCGCAAAGATCACGCTCTGGATGGTGGTGCCGCCACCGCCGCCCCATTCCTTGGGCCAACGGATTTGAGCATAACCCGCGGCAGCCTTTTTGGCTTGCCATGCCTTGCACGCATCCATCTGGCTTTCATCCTCGTCACCAAGCGATGCGCCTTTGACGCCGCGCGGCGCATTTTCTTCGAGCCAAGCGCGCACCTTGGCGCGATATTCGGCTTCTTCGGGAGTGTCGTTGAAATCCATTTTCTCGTTCCTTCCCTATAATCCTCAGGCCGCGTTACGGCGTTCCAACATGGTAACCAGCCGGTGTTTCCAGCTGCGCGCGGCACCTGCAACCAGTCCGAGCTGGCGGCTGCGGCGGTAGTGAAGATGTGCATCCACTTCCCATGTAAAGCCCATGCCACCATGAACCTGCACATTTTCCTTGGCAGCAAACCAATAAGCATCGCAGGCCGAAATGCGCGCACCCGCCGCCGCAATCGGCAATTCAGGTGCATCGCTGTTGAGCGCCCACGCGCCATAATAGGCATTGCCGCGGGCCAGCACATTCTTGGTGTACATATCGGCAAGCCGATGCTTGATCGCTTGATAGCCGCCAATCTGGCGACCAAAGGCAAAGCGTTCGAGTGCGTAATTCTTTGCCATTTCAAGGCACATATCGGCGCCGCCCACCTGTTCGAACGCAATCAGTACCGCCGCGCGGTCATTAATGGCTTCGAACAAGGCAAGGCCATCGCCGACTTCGCCGAGCCGTTCGGCAGGTGCATCCTTGAACTCGACGCGTGCCGCTTCGCGTGAGCGATCGATCGTGTTGACCGCTTCGCGGGTGACGCCTGGGCCATTCAGATCTACAATGTAGAGCGTCGGCTTCCCACCTTCTTTTGCGAGCACTATGGCATGGTGCGCAACTACGCCGTCGGTGACGGGCAGTTTGACGCCGGTCAGTTTGCCGCCCGAGACTTCGGCGCTGATATTGGCTGCAGACACTGCTCCGGCCTGCTCGGCACTGGCGATGGTGCCGATCAGCTCGCCGGTCACAACCTGCGGCAAAAATTTGGCCTTCTGTTCGCCTGTGCCCGCACGCAGCAACGCTTCGGCAAAGAAATAGACAGTCGAGGCAAAAGGCAGGGGTGCGACTGCACGGCCCAGTTCTTCGGCGATGCAGCACATTTCAAGATAGCCAAGACCCAACCCGCCATGCTCCTCGGGGATTGCCGCACCCAGCCAGCCTTGTTCGGCAACCTGCGCCCAAAGCTCAGGATCAAAACCCGGGCTGTCTTCCTCCATTAGCTTGCGAACGCGATCGGGCGGGCATTTGGCGGCAAGGAATTTGCGTGCCTCATCCTTCAGCGCGAGTTGCTCTTCGGAAAAATCGAAATTCATCTGCGGGCCTCTCCTGTCATGCCTTTGGGCAGTTATCGATTCTTCAATACGCCATTCGGGTCGACGGGCAACTAGATTTAATCGCACGATTAAAAAAATTCCGCTGCACAGGCAATCCTGCGCAGCATCATTTTTGGATATTTCTCTGTCCTACACATATCCTATTTGGTTATTTCGATTCGCTTTACGAAAGGACGAATTGAAATCATGGCTGATATCGAAGAATTGATTGATGACGTAATCGAACGCGAAGGCGGATATGTGAACCATCCCGCCGATCGCGGCGGTCCCACCAATTGGGGGATTACTGAGGCAGTCGCGCAGCGACAGGGTTATGTAGGGGATATGCGCGCCCTGCCACGCAGCGATGCAGCGGCAATCTATAAAAGGTTGTATTGGTTCAAACCGCGCTTTGACGAGGTGGCCGCACAGGCCCCTGCCCTAGCCGCCGAACTGTTCGATACCGGCATCAACATGGGCACCGGCACAGCCACAGCATTCCTCCAGCGCGCACTCAATGCGCTCAATCGTGAAGGTCGTGACTTTGCCGACCTCGCCATTGACCGGCAAATTGGCTCCGCAACCATCACCGCGTTACAGGCTTTCCTACGCAAACGCGGCGCAAGCGGTGAGGCTGTGTTGCTCAAGGCCATCGAGGCGCTGCAAGGCGCGCATTACATCAACATCGCCGAAGCCCGCCCTTCGCAGGAGGCCTTTGTCTATGGCTGGCTCGCCAACCGGATCGGATAATTTTGTTGCGCGACATGGCGTCAACTTTGTCAACTTGGAAAGGAACCTACATGCCCATCATCGAAACCCTGATCGGCCCCATCGCTGCCTTGATCGACAAACTCATCCCCGATCCCAAGGCGCGTGACGCAGCGAAGGTCGAACTCATCAAATTGCAAGGCAGTCAGGAACTGGAAACCTTGCGGGCGCAATTGTCGGCGATCCTTGCCGAGGCGCAAGCGGCCGATCCATGGACCAGCCGCGCGCGTCCCAGTTTCCTCTATGTGATGTACATCATCATTCTCTGGTCATTGCCGATGGGCCTGATTGCAGCTTTCCGCCCGCAAGCCGCGCTCGACATCGCCGCAGGGATGAACGCCTATCTCTCAGGATTGCCAGAGCCGCTCTACGCGCTCTTCGGCACCGGCTATCTGGGTTACACGGCCGCCCGGCAATGGGGGAAGGTCAAGGGTGTCGAGCGATAAGCCTACCCATGCCCGCTGAATTTCCAGCTCTGGATCGGTTCCCATGGGCCGCCGCGATAGAAATATGCGGCGAGCCCGGTGATTTCCAGAGGACGCGGCTCGAATTCGGATGACAGTTCGACAAATAATGCCTTGGCAACCGCTGGCTCGACCTTGTTTTGCACGGTGATGTGGAGGCGCGGTTTGGCCTGATCCTGCGGGGTCAGCAACCCGTGCAGGTCCGCGGCCAGTTCCTCGCGTATTGCAAGCAAATCCGGGCACTCGACGCGAAAGGCAACACCCCGCCCGAGGGACATCACTTCGCTGATCCAGGCCTGTGGCGGTGGGCATTCATGCGCCAGGCTCGCCAGCCGCCCCTTGATCTCCGGCCAATGCCCCGGCGGCAGGTGATGGAATAGCGTGATATGCGCCTGCAAAAAATTGCGTTCCGGCGGGAAATGGCGGGCCCTCAAGGCATTGGCCCAGGCCTGATCAGCCTTCCCCATGGTTGCGGTAACGATGATGGGTGCGGTTTCGGCCATGATCGCTGCCTATGCGCTACGACATTACCTTGCAAGTAAGGGAAATTGCCGGAACCGGGCGAGGTGGAGGGGGGGGATCAGCACCAGCCCCGGCTATGTGATCTCGATACAGGTTCGACATTCCGCTGCATAATGAAGCGTCTCACAATCTCTAATCGATTTGTCCGATGTCAAATCGTCTTGCAGGAACAACGACTACTGACCAAGATGTCAGTCGAGGGAGAGAAAATATGCGCTTGATTCCGCTTTTGTTGCTGGGTGTGGCTACGCCCGCCATTGCCGTCGATCCGGCCCTGGAGCCGAAACCTGCGAGCGAGGCGACGGTTGCCGCGCAAAAAATTGTCGCTGCATCCTTGCCTGCTGAAGACGGCCGCGATGCCGAATTTGCCGATCGCGGTTTCATCGCCACGCGCACCGATCCGGTCATCCGGATGGCCGATGGGAAGCCCGTATGGAACCTCGGGGCCTATGACTGGATGGATGGCGAAGCGCCCAGCACCGTCAACCCCAGCCTTTGGCGGCACATGAAATTGCTGCGCAAGCACGGGCTATACAAGGTCGCCGACAATCTTTGGCAGGTGCGCGGCTTTGACGTGTCGAACATGACGGTCATCAAAGGCGAAACCGGCTGGATCCTGATCGATCCTTTGACCACAAAAGAGGCTGCAGCGGCGGCGCTTGAGCTGATCAACCAACAACTTGGGCAGCGTCCCGTAACTGGCGTGATCTACAGCCATAGCCATGGCGACCATTATGGCGGCGTACGTGGAGTCGCCAACGAGGCCGATGTCAAAGCCGGCAAGACTGCCATCATCGCGCCCGAGCATCTGGTCGAGGAAGCGACCTCTGAAAGCGTTATCGCCGGGGCCGCCATGGGCCGCCGTGCGAGCTATCAATTTGGCGGCGGACTGACGCCCGGGCCGCAGGGCCAGATGGGCAGCGGCATTGGCAAGGGCATCCCTGGCGGTTCCATCACGCTGATCGCACCAACCGATATCATCCGCAAAACCGGCGAAAAGCGCGTAGTCGATGGGGTGGAGCTCGAATTCCAGATGGTGCCCGAGACGGAAGCGCCTTCGGAAATGAACGTCTATGTTCCCGCTGCCAAAACCTTCCTGGCCGCAGAAATCGCGACCTGTTCGCTGCACAACATCCTGACGCCGCGCGGGGCCAAGGTGCGCGATGCGCTGGCCTGGACGCAATATCTGAATGAGGCGGTCAATCTCTATGCCGGGCGCAGCGATTCCGTGGTTTCAAGCCATTGCTGGCCCCGTTTCGGACAAGCCGAGGTCAAAGGCTGGCTCGAAGGGCATCGCGACAATTATCGCTACCTGCACGACCAGACCGTCCGCCTTATGAACCAGGGTTACACGCAGGCCGAGATTGCCGAGGCTATCGCTCCACCCAGGGCCATTGCGGACCAGTGGTACAACAAAGGCTATTACGGCACCTACAGCCATAATTCGAAGGCAGTCTATCAACGCTATCTGGGTTGGTATGATGCAGTGCCGGCGAACCTCAATCCGCACCCGCCGGTTGAGCGGGCCAAGCGCTATGTTGCAGCAATGGGCGGGGCGAAAAAGGCGCTTACCGAAGCCCGAAAGGCGATGAAGGCGGGTGATTATCGCTGGTCATCCGATATCCTCAACCAGCTGGTGTTTGCGGATCCGCAGAATAAAGAATCCAAAGCCTTGCTGGCCGACAGTTATGAGCAGCAAGGCTATCAGGCAGAATCGGCAATCTGGCGCAACCAGTTCCTCTCTGCCGCGCGCGACTTGCGGCAGGGCGTACAGGCCAGCGCAACGATACAGAGCCCCGACATGATTGCAGCCATCCCCACGGGACTATTGCTCGAATCGGTTGCGACGCGCTTGAATCCGGCCTCGATTGGCGACCGCAAAATCGCCATCAATCTCGCCATCACCGATCGAAACGAAAGCGCGAGGTTGGACGTCCGTAACTCCATCCTGATCAGCGAAATGGGCGTTTCGCACGAAAACCCGTCCGCAACGATAAGGGGGCCTCGGCCTTTGCTGCTAGGCATGCTGTTCATGAAAATGCCGCTGGCACAACTTGAAGCTGCGGGCCTCAAGATCGAGGGAGACAGGGCCGCCGTTGAAGCATTTCAGGCGGCGCTCGATCCGATTCCCGGCGCGTTCAACATTGCCGAGCCTTAAGGCATTGGCCTTGGTCAGACTGCGGCTGCAACCTCGCGGACCGCACCGATATGGCGTGCCTTGACGTCGTCCGGAAGGAATGAACCTGCAAAGCTGTTTTCCGCCAATTGCACGATTTGCGCGGGTTCGAGATCAAGCCCATCCGCAATTGCCTTGAAATTGGCATTCACATAGCCGCCAAAATAGGCCGGATCGTCCGAATTGACCGTGGCCCTGATGCCCAGTTCAAGCATGGTCGCAACCGGACTATCTTCGATCCGGTCGATAACGCACAGTTTCAGATTGGACAGCGGGCATACAGTCAGGGTTTGCCCATCATCTATGATCCGCCGGACCAGTTCGGTATCCTCCAGCGCGCGATTGCCATGATCGATCCGGTCGATGCGCAACAGGTCCAAAGCTTCCCAGACATAGGCCGGCGGCCCTTCTTCGCCTGCGTGGGCGACAAGCCGCAGCCCCCTGGCACGTGCCTCTGCGAAGACACGCGCAAATTTTGAGGGCGGATGCCCGACTTCGGAGGAATCGAGACCTACCCCTGCAATCCTGTCGAGCCAAGGCTCTGACTCGCGCAACGTCGCAAAGGCCGCCTCTTCATCGAGATGGCGCAGGAAGCACATGATCAGCCGGTAACTTATACCGAAACGCACTTCGCCTTCGTCAAGCGCTCGCAAGATGCCACCGATTGCGGTGCCGAATGCTACGCCCCTTTCAGTATGCCCCTGCGGATCGAAGAAGATTTCGACATGGCGAACATTGTCTGCATGTGCCCGGACGAGATAGGCCAGCGTGAGGTCGAAAAAATCCTGCTCTTCGATCAGGACCGACATGCCCTGATAGTAGATATCGAGGAAATCCTGCAGATTTGAAAAGGCATAAGCCGCGCGGACTTCATCTACCGAAGCAAATGGGATTTGCACATTATTCCGTGCGGCCAGCGCAAACAGCATTTCGGGTTCGAGCGAACCTTCGATATGCAGGTGCAGTTCGGCCTTGGGCAAAGCCTCGATCAGCCTGTGCTGCTTTACCGCGTCGATTGTCACCGGCCTGCTTCCCTGTTTCGCAAAATGATGTCGGCCCCTGCCTTGTTCTGCCGGATTTCTTCTTCGGTAAGGCCGTTGATTTCGTGCGGAAAGACGAGCCAATCGTCGGTTTCGTGGACGAAAAAGTCTGGCCGCAGGTCGGTTACATTGCGCGCGGGCTTGAAATAGACGGTCGCGATCTTGACGGTGCGCGGCATGTTGTGGCGGCACCGCAACCGCAACTCGCTTAGAAAAGCCCGGATCGAGCGGCCGGAATCGAAAACATCATCGATGACGAGGAGCGAGTCTTCTGGGTTGAGTGTATCGATCAGATAGCCAAGCGCGTAGACACGAACTTCGGGCTCCTGTTGATCGATACCCGAATAGGACGATGTCCGGATCGCGATATGGTCGCAATCAATGCCCCGATATTCCAGCAATTCCTGCACCGCGATACCAATCGGTGCCCCGCCGCGCCAGATGCCCACAATGTGCGTCGGCCGGAACCCAGAGTCGGCAATCAGATCGGCCAGGCGAAACGAATCCTCAAGCAGCCGGTCGGCAGATAGATAGACTTTTTCGACGCTCACATTTCCCCACGTTCGCGGCGGATGGCGTACCACTTCTCGACATTGGCGTTATGTTCTTCAAGCGTCTTGGCGAAGATATGGCCACCGGTGCCATCGGCAACAAAGAACAGATAGTCGGTCTTTTCGGGGTTTAGCACGGCCTCGATCGCGGCACGCGATGGGTTGGCGATCGGCCCTTTGGGCAGGCCCACCATCGAGTAAGTGTTATAATCGTTGACTGAAGCGATTTCGGATTGGCGGATGCGCCGACCGAGTGGCTTGCCCTTGGTAATGGGATAGATGATCGTCGGATCGGCCTGCAGCATCATACCGGTCTTTAGACGGTTCGAATAGACGCCCGCGACCATCCGCAATTCCGACTTCTTGGAGGTTTCTTTCTCGACAATCGAGGCAAGCGTTACCGCTTCGTGCGGCGTTTTGACGACCGCGTCCGTGCTGCGCTTCGGCCAAAGTTCATCGATGGTTTTCTTCATCGCTGCCTGCATACGTGCAACAACGGCGGCACGCGGTTCACCCTTTTCAAAGGCATAACTGTCAGGCAGGATCGAACCTTCGGCGGGCACAGGAATTTCACCGGTCAACCGGTCGTTGGCTATCAGCCGCTCATAGACCATGATCGATGGCATGCCTTCCGGCACGGTTACCATGCGCTGCACCGTCTTGCCGCCGGTAAGGATGGATAGGATTTCGGAATTGGAGGCATGTGCCGGGATCAGAAATTCCCCGACCTTGATCGTGCTTGATGCCCCGAAAATGCGGGCACGATTGACAAAGGCATCGGCGGATTTGATCGCGCCCATTTCTTCCAACTGCTTGGCTGCGGAGCGGATGCTCGCCCCCGACTTGATCACAATCGCGGTTTCCTTCGCCAACGGGCCGGACGCATTCCAGCCGTAGACGAAATTACCCGCGATAATCAGGAACAGCAGGCCACCTGCAATCAGCAGCCCTTTGAACAGACGGTTCATTCGATCAGATGGCCTTTACGATAAGGCTGGCATTGGTGCCGCCGAAACCGAAACTGTTGTTGAGCGCGGCCTTGACCTCGCGCTTGCGCGCCACATGCGGCACGAGATCGACCCCTTCGGTACCCTCATCCGGATTGTCGAGGTTCAGCGTCGGTGGGACGATCTGGTCGCGGATCGCAAGGATGCAGAAGATGGCCTCAACCGCGCCCGCACCTCCTAGAAGGTGGCCGATCGCCGATTTGGTGCTGCTCATCGAAGCGCCGCTAAGATCATCGCCCAACACGCGCTTCACAGCCGCCAGTTCGATTGTATCCGCCATGGTCGAGGTGCCGTGCGCGTTGACATAGTCGATATCGCCGGCTTCAAGCCCGGCCTTGCGCAATGCCATGCGCATCGCGAGTTCGGCGCCCTTGCCTTCGGGATGCGGCGCGGTGACGTGATAGGCATCGCCCGAAAGGCCATAACCCACGACTTCGGCATAGATTTTCGCACCGCGCGCCTTGGCATGCTCATATTCCTCGAGCACAACAACGCCCGCGCCTTCGCCCATGACAAAGCCGTCGCGATCCTTGTCATAAGGGCGGCTCGCCTGTTCGGGGCGATCGTTAAAGCTGGAATTGAGCGCGCGTGCCTGAGCGAATCCGGCAACGCCGAGCGGGTTGATCGTGCTTTCGGCACCGCCGGCAAGCATGACATCAGCATCGCCATCCTTGATCATCCGCGCGGCATCGCCGATCGAGTGTGCGCCGGTCGAGCAAGCGGTCACTACGGCATGGTTGGGGCCCATCAGGCCATATTTGATCGAAACCTGGCCCGAGATCAGGTTGATCAGACGGCCATGGACGAAGTGCGGGGAAACGCGGCCCGGCCCCTTTTCATGCAGAACGATCGATTCGCTCTCGATACCCGGAAGCCCGCCAATGCCCGAACCGATCGAGCAGCCTGTGCGCGTTTTGAGGTCATCGTCCATATCGGAGAGACCGGCATCTTCGAGCGCCTGACCAGCGGCATCAATGCCGTATACGATGAAGGGATCGACCTGGCGCTGGATCTTGTGGTCGACGCGCTTGTCCGGATCGAAACCCCAGGGGTGATCCTTGGGCTTCACTTCGCAGGCAATGTGGCATTTCTGGCCGCCGGCCTCGGCATCGAAACGCGTGATTTTCCCGGCACCCGATTTGGAAGCCAGAAGATTCGCCCAGGTGGTTTCGACATCGCCACCCAGCGGCGTGACCAGACCCAGACCTGTAACTACAACCCGACGCATGTGAAGCTCTCCATCGTGCAATTGGTTTGCGCCCATTAAGGCGAGCGCGAGCAAAAAAGCAAACGGCTTTCCAGCAGGTTCACGCCTGTCCGGAAAGCCGCCTGTGAATTTCGCTCATTCAGCTGCGCAATGCAGCCTCAACTCAGCTGTTCGAGTTGATGAAATCGATCGCGTCCTTGACGGTCGAAATCTTTTCAGCCGCATCGTCAGGAATCTCGACGTTGAATTCTTCTTCGAACGCCATGACCAGCTCGACGATGTCGAGGCTGTCTGCGCCCAGATCGTCGATGAAGCTTGCAGCTTCGGTGACCTTGTCAGCTTCAACGCCGAGATGTTCGACGACAATCTTCTTAACCCGATCCGCGGTGTCGCTCATTTTATGCCCCTTCTTGTTTGGGATTCGAATAACGAAATCCGCCCCTAATGCCCAGCAAGGCGGCTGGCAAGGGGGGAGTGCTTTTGTAGCCGACGAAGCGCGTCAGAGCATCGCCATTCCGCCATTCACGTGCAATGTCTGGCCGGTGACATAGCCCGCCTCTTTCGAAGCCAGATAGGCGACGGCTGCGCCAATATCACTGCCCTCGCCCATGCGCCCCATCGGGATTCGCGCGTTGAGCGCTTCCTTTTGCGCATCGGGCAAAACGTCCGTCATCGCGGTACGGATAAAACCCGGCGCCACACAATTGACCGTCACATTCCGGCTGGCAAGTTCAGCCGCCAATGCCTTCGACATACCAACCAGCCCTGCCTTCGACGCCGCATAATTGACCTGCCCCGGATTGCCGGTCGCGCCTACGACGCTGGTGATGGTGATGATACGGCCAAAACGCGCCTTCATCATCGGCTTGGTCGCCGCGCGCATCAGGCGGAACGCGGCTTCCAGGTTGATGCGTATTACCTCTTCCCACTCCTCATCCTTCATCCGCATGGCGAGGTTGTCGCGCGTGACGCCGGCATTGTTGACGAGGATGTCGATCTGGCCGAGCTTTTCGAGCGCCGCCGGAACCAGCGCCTCGACGCTATCCTTGTCGCCGAGGTTGCACGGCACCGCGACATGATCAGCATTTTGGTATTCATTGGCCAGCGACGCACGAAACGCCTCCAGTTTCTCGACATTGCTGCCCGAAACCGCGAGCCGTGCGCCCTGCCCCGCCAGTGCGGCGCAAATCGCGCTGCCAATTCCGCCCGATGCGCCCGTCACAAGCGCCGTCATGCCTGAAAGATCGAACATCTTATTCTCCTGTGAAAACCGGTGCGCGTTTTTCGATGAAGGCGTTGATCGCCTCATCATTGTCGCGGGTGTTATGTGCCAGGCTCTGCATTGCGGCTGACATTTCGAGGATATTCTTGAGGTCTGCCATCTGCCCTTCGCGCAACAGGCGCTTGGTCATGCGCACGGCATGCGGGGGATTGGCGGCAATCTTGCCGGCAATTTCGCGCGCTTTTGCCAGCAGGTCTGCATCAGGGACGACATGGCTTACAAGTCCGATCTTGAGCGCCTCCGCCGCGTCAATCATCTCACCGGTCAGCGCGAGTTCGGTCGCGCGGCTGAAGCCGACGATCCGTGGTAGCAACCACGCACCGCCATCGCCCGGAATGATGCCCAGCTTGACGAAGCTTTCGGCGAATTTGGCACTTTCTGCCGCAACGCGCACGTCGCACATCGTCGCAAGATCGAGGCCGGCACCGATGGCATGGCCGTTCACCGCCGCCACCACGGGCACCTCCAATGCCTGGAACATCAGCGGCAGGCGCTGGATACCATATTTGTAGTTGCGCCGTGTCTCGACCGGATTGCCCGAACGCAGTCCGCCGCTATCGGGGCGCATCTGTTTCAAGTCACCGCCGGCGGAAAATGCGGTTCCAGCGCCGGTCAGAATGACGCAGCGAACCGAAATGTCTCGGTCGGCCTCTTCAAACGCGTTGCACAACGCATCGACGACGCCAACGTCGGAAATCGGATTGCGCTTTTCGGGCATATTCAGGGTGATAGTCAGGATCGAACCATCACGTTCTTGCAGCAACATGGCTTAGAGCTCCTTCAGGGCAGCTTCGATATCGTCCATCGAAATGATGCTGGTGGTTGCAACTTCATCACCCGCGCTGCGTTTGACCATAGGTGACAGCACCTTTCCGCCAAATTCATAGAAATGCGTCACGCCGGCATCGCGCATCGCAATCGCCGATTCCCGCCAGCGCACGCGCCCGGTAACCTGCTCGATCAGCAGCTTGCGAATTTCATCGGGTTCCGAAACCGGCGCGGCGAGCACATTGGCAAACACCGGCACATAGGGTGCATTGATTGCAGTTTGACCAAGCGCATCCGCCATACGGTCGGCCGCAGGTTGCATCAACGGGCAGTGGAAAGGCGCGGAGACCGGCAGAAGTATGCCGCGTTTAATGCCATGGTCTTTGACCAGCTCGACCGCGCGGTCAATCGCACCCTTGTGGCCCGAAATCACGACCTGCGTCGGATCATTGTCATTGGCGACGGTGCAGGTTTCGCCCTGGGCCGCGGCAGCCGCAAGCGCCTCTGCCTTTTCGATATCGGCGCCGAGCAAGGCAGCCATTGCGCCCACACCGACAGGGACTGCGGCTTGCATCGCCTGCCCGCGCAGCTTGAGCAGCTTGGCGGTGGTCGCAAGGTCAAAAGCACCCGCCGCGCAGAGAGCCGTATATTCCCCGAGGCTGTGACCGGCGACAAAATTCGCCTTTTCGGAGAGCTTCACGCCGCCTTCCTTCTCCAGCACGCGCAAAGTCGCAATGGCGTTGGCCATGATCGCGGGCTGGGCATTTTCGGTGAGAGTCAGGTCGGCTTCGGGGCCTTCGCACATAAGCTTGAACAGGCTCTGCCCCAATGCGTCATCAACTTCCTGGAACACCTCACGTGCAACCGCGCTCGCCTCGGCCAGTGCCTTGCCCATGCCTACCGCCTGGCTGCCCTGCCCCGGAAAAATGAATGCCCGCATGTTTGCTCCCTCATGCAATTCGTCGTTTCTTGCCGCCTATGGTGGGAACGGCGCCGATGCAAGCAGGAGTGCGCAAAGGCGGCAACAAAAGCTGCGAGCAAATGGTAAGCAGCCGCTTATTCCGGCGCTTTAAGCAGCTGTCGGATGGACGGCGGACGCTCCGGTGCACGATGTACGGCGCAACACACCATTCAACCGGAGACCATCCATGGCCAATACCGTTCAACCCAAACGCTGGGATCCTATCGTCAAGCTAACCCATTGGGGCGTCGCTGCCGCAGTCATTGCCAATGCCCTGTTCACCGAGGAGGGTTCCGGATGGCATATCTGGGTAGGATATGCGCTTGCCGGATTGCTTTTGCTGCGCTGGCTTTGGGGATTTGTCGGTACGCGCAATGCCCGCTTTTCGGCATTCCCGCCCAACCCGTTCCGGGCGGTGCGTTACATCGCCAGCGCGCGAAAAGGCGAGGCACAGCATCATACATCGCATAATCCGCTTGGGACGATGATGGTCTACGCGCTCTGGGCGTGCCTCGCGCTGATCATCGGCAGCGGTATTGCAATGTCAGGGCCGCCGCCTGCCAATCCGAACGTCCGTGAATCTGGCGAAGCTTATGAAGCAACCTCTTACCAAGTCGGGAACGAAGAAGAATCGGAGGAAGAAGGCGAAGAGCAAGAGGGCGACGAAGGCGGTGAGGAGATCATGGAGGAAGTCCACGAAACTGCGGTGAACCTGCTGTATGCGCTGATCGCTCTGCACATTTTGGGTGTCCTGTTCGAAACAATGCGGCATGGTCGGGGTACCGTTGGGGCGATGATTCCCTTCATGAACCGAAAGAAGCAATGACGGATAAAGTCGCCAATCCCGTAACGACCGGCCCGGCAAGGGCCGGTTTCGTTGCGATCATTGTCGGCATTCAGGCGATTGCGGCCATTTTCTTCATTGCTGATGCCATTGGCGATCTTGCTGCGGGCGAGATGGATTTTCACATATTGGTTGAGGCATTGATTGCCTTCGCTTTGCTGGCGGGTGTCGGCATCGGTGCCTGGATGGCAAGGCGCCTGCTCGCCGAAGCACAGGAACGGGAACGGATTTTGGCAATCGCCTCGGGCGCGCTTACCGAGCATATCCAGATGCGCTTTCGCGACTGGAAGCTGACCGATGCGGAAGCCGAAGTGGCGCTTTTCGCCATAAAGGGCTGCGACGCCGCCGAGATTGCCCGATTACGTGGCGCCGCGCAGGGCACGGTCCGCGCCCAGCTGAGCCATGTCTATGCAAAGTCGGGCGTTGCGACACAGGCCGAGCTGGTCAGCCTGTTCATTGACGATCTGCTGCAGGTGGATTTACGCAACCCCGCCTAGCCGATTGCACCGAACGGGACGACCTTGTTGGCGCTGTCATGCCCGATATCCGCTTCGCAAAGAAATGGTATCCTGAAACGCGCGCACCAGCGCTGCGCAATTTCCTCTGCGGTCTCGCCAAAGGGGCGGTCATTTTCGGGCACATCGCTGACTCGACCGAGCCGTAGTCCGGCAAGACCTGCGTTCTTCAAATGCTCGCCGACATGAAAGAATGCGCGGTCGAAAGCGTAGAGATATTCGCTGACCTCCTCGACCATCAGCACATGGCCTTTCAGGTCGGGCATCAGGGGCGTGCCGACGAGCATGGCGAGCGTCATCAGGTTGAACGCCGCATATTTATGTCCAGACTCTATATTAGATTCCAGTGACTTGGGATCGCCTTTTACCAACCAATCCAAAGAACGCCTGACCGCAGCCTCACCGCCTTGCCGCCGAATGTCTGCTGGCATGGGGCCGTGGACCGGCCAACCAATCCCGGCCTTGTACAGCGCCGCCAAAAGATTTCCCTGATCGCTATACCCCAGATAGGTTTTCGATCGTGCAGGTGCCTTGAGCTGGCGAACGGCATCTTCGGCAATCCGGCACGCACCATAGCCGCCGCGTACGAACCAGACAGCATCCAGGGCGGGATCGTTGGCAAGGCGCACAAAGGCCTCCAGCCGCTGCACGTCAGTACCTGCGAAATGGCCATTTTCGATGAAACATTGGTCGTCAAAGACCAATTCGGCCTCCGGATGGCTGTGCGCGGCTAGCGCCGTAACCCGCGTAGCATCGTCTCGGGTGAACGGGGTCGATGGTGCGCAAATGCCGATCCTCATTGTCCCTCCGCCGATAAGCGATTGCCAAAATTGCGCCTGCGCAATAGCGGAGCCCGATGGACAAAAACAAATCCTATTTCTTTTGCGGTATCGGCGGCTCGGGAATGTTGCCGCTCGCAAATATCGTGCGCGATGGCGGGACGCAGGTTGCGGGATCGGACCGTGCATTGGATCAGGGACGGCTCGCCCCCAAGTTCGAATGGCTGAAGAGCCTGGGCATCGATATCTTCCCGCAAGACGGCAGCGGCCTGACCAGCGCCGATCAGATACTGGTCGCCTCCGCCGCGGTTGAAGACAGTGTTCCGGACGTAGCGAAGGCAAAGGAACTGGGCTGTGCACGCATGACCCGTGCCGAGCTGCTGGCCGAACTGTTCAATGCCGCTCCGCGCTCCGTCGCTGTCGGCGGCACCAGCGGCAAATCGACAGTGACCGGCATGATCGGCTGGATTCTAACTGACGCCGGACTCGACCCTACCATCATGAATGGCGGGGTGATGAAGAATTTCGTTTCGGACGGAACACCCTTCGCCAGTGCGCGCGTTGGCCATGGCGGAGTTTTCGTGTCGGAAGTGGACGAAAGCGATGGTTCGATTGCCCTGTTCCGGCCCGAAGTCGCGGTGCTGAACAATATCAGCCTCGACCACAAATCGCTCGACGAACTGCGGCAGTTGTTCGGCGATTTCGCCCGCGTCGCAAAGCGCGCAGTCTGGAATGCCGACGATATCGAAACCTTGGCACTGCTTGCCCCGATGGGCCTCAAGGATGCCATCAGCTTCGGTTTTACCGATCGCGCTGATGTGCGGGCGACGGACATCATCGATATGCCGCTGGGCAGCAGGTTCACCTTGCAAGCCAATGGCCAGAGCTGGCCAGTCACCTTGCAGGTACCGGGACGGCACAACATATCCAATGCCCTCGCGGCGATTGCTTCGGCGCTGGCGCTGGACGTGCCACTCGCCCAAGCCGTGCATGGGGTGGAGCGTTTTGCGGGCTTGGCCCGGCGCTTCGACATTGTCGGCATAGCGGGGGGCATCACAGTCATCGACGATTTCGGTCATAATCCGGACAAAACGGCGGCCACATTGGCGACGCTGAAAGCCTTTCCGGGGCGTGTGATCGCCTTTTTCCAGCCGCACGGCTATGGCCCGATCCGCGTTCTGGGCAGTGAATTGGCTGCGGTGTTTGCCAAGCATCTCAACCGCGACGATCATCTGATCCTGTGCGATCCGGTCTATTTCGGTGGCACGGTCGACAAGACTCTGGGCAGCCAGTCGATCACCGATGCCGTGGTCGCCGCGGGCAAGCAGGCCGAATATATCCCGAGCCGTGAGGAATGCGGCAATCGTATCGTGGAACTGGCACAATCGGGAGATCGCATTGTGATCATGGGCGCGCGCGACGATACGTTGAGCACCTTCGCCGCCGAAATTCTCTCGCGGATTGTTAAGGCCATTATTTAGATTCAGCGGTCGCTCAACAATTTTGCATTATGGTCGTTAACTATGCCATGACCCAATTTGTCCAAGAATTTCATGGCGAAGCCGTTGAGACTTCTCCAACATTTGTCGATTGGCTATTCGGGCTGGGCAAGACCGCCGCTAAGGTAGTCGAACGCGACAATATGTCGAACGGTGACCGCTTCAAGATGCGCCATGCCACCACGCTGGAAGGCATCTGCGACTTTTTGGCAAATTCGGGACTGGATCCTATTCCGGATCATTATGAACTGGCTTGGCTTTATGTAGCGGGCAGCTCAAGCATCCAGCGCCTTCGTATTGATACGCATCTTTTGGAATATGGACGTATCGATCCGATCGATGCGGTAAAATTGCTTGAC
Source organism: uncultured Sphingorhabdus sp. (assembly GCA_964423155.1). Classification (GTDB taxonomy): domain Bacteria; phylum Pseudomonadota; class Alphaproteobacteria; order Sphingomonadales; family Sphingomonadaceae; genus Sphingorhabdus_B. The sequence goes on along the minus strand of CAYRDQ010000008.1, from coordinate 22,537 downwards.
GAAATTCGCACTTCGATCAGCGAACGGGAACTTTCCCATATGGTAGAAGAAGCCAAGGAACGAATTGGCGAAGCTCGAGCCACCACCGAGCAGTCGAGCAGGGATGCCGCCACGTACTGGGCCAATTTGGGAGTTTCGTTAGCAGACCTCGACGATCCGGAAAGGAGCAAATTGGCAATCGTGCGTCTGCAGAAAATGACGACGGAAATTATGGAACGTACAGTAAGGGCAGAGGCCCAGCTGAAAGAGCGTTCCAAAACCATGGGACATTTGCGCAGTCGGCTCGTACAAAGCCAGAAATTGGCATTGAGCGATCCTTTGACCGATCTACCTAACCGGCGTGCCTTCGACATAAACCTGAAAGAAGCAATCGAACTTGCACGTTCTAAGGGTTCCTCCCTGTGCGTTGGTTTCTGTGACATCGACAAGTTTAAGTCGATCAATGACACCCACGGCCACGCCACGGGCGATCGTATCATCCGATTTGTAGCCGACGCGCTCCGCGAGGTTGTCGGCCCGAAAATCCATGTGGCCCGCCATGGCGGTGAAGAATTCGCCCTGATCTTCCCAAATGCCGACGCTGAAAAATCGGCCGCACTCCTGGATAGGGCGCGCGCCAACCTTACCGATCGCAACCTAGTCGCTCGCGACACACAAGCCCAGATTGGCAGCGTAAGTTTCTCAGGTGGAGTTGCCGAGATGCGTTCGGGCGAAAACAGTTCGGCTTTGCTGATGCGTGCCGACAACGCCCTTTACCGCGCCAAGGAAACTGGACGGAATCGAATCATCATCGCACCCTAGCGACTTGAACGCAGCGTTTCTATTTGCCATTGGCGAGCTATGAAAAAGCTGGTCTATTTCCTCATCCCCTTGGCCTTATCGGGCTGCGCCAGCACCCGCATGGCGAATGAGGCGGTCGCGCCGGTCGATATCCGCATCATCGGCATCAACGATTTTCATGGGGCGCTCGATCCGCCACGCGCTGCCACCGAGACAGTGGATGCCGCAGGCGAAAAGGTACGCATCCCCTCGGGCGGTGTTGCCTATCTCGCATCGGCCATCGACTCGCTCAAGGCCGATGCGCCGAACCATGTCGTCGTTGGCGCAGGAGACCTCATCGGTGCCTCACCGCTCTCCTCGTCGCTATTCCTGGACGAACCGTCGATCATGGCGATGGACATGGCGGGACTCGAATTCAATGCCGTCGGCAATCATGAATTTGATCGCGGAACCGAAGAACTGCTGCGGATGCAGTTCGGTGGATGCGAAAAGCATACGCAATCCGAACCTTGCCGTATCGACAAGCCCTTCCCCGGCGCGAAGTTCAGGATGCTCGCTGCAAACACGAAGAAAGCCGACGGCAGCACCCTGTTCCCGGCCTTCGCGCTGAAAAGCTTTGGCACCGGCAAGACGCAAGTGACGGTCGGCTTTATCGGCATGACGCTGGAGGGCACCGCGAACCTGGTTTCTGCCGGCCGCATCAAAGGGATCAGCTTTGCCGACGAGGCGGATACCGCCAATGCCCTTGTTCCCAAATTGAAAGCGAAAGGCGCCGATGTCATTGTGGTGCTGATCCACGAAGGCGTCACCAACAGCGGCGATTTGAACAACCCCAAATGCGATGGCGTGTCCGGCACGCTGTTCCCGATCCTGGATCGGTTGGACCCAGCCATTGATGTGGTTGTTTCGGGCCACACGCACCAAAGCTATGTCTGCGACTATGCCAATATCAACCCGGCCCGCCCCCTATTGCTGACGAGCGCGGGTTCGCGCGGACAGGTGGTGACGGGCATTGATTTGAAGGTCGATGCGAGCAGCGGCAAGGTCCTATCCAAAACGGCGCGCAATGTGGTGGTGCAGAGCGAGGCCTTTTCCAATGCGCGTGGGGACACACCGCTTGTGTCGGGTTTCCCGGCTTTCACCCCGCGCGCCGATCTGGCTGTGCTGGCCGGGCGCTATCGAGAGGCTGCCAAGTCGGAGGCCAACCGCATCGTCGGCACGCTTGCCGGCCCCGCCACCCGCGATCGGGGAAAAACCGGTGAGAGCCTGCTCGGCAACCTGATCGCCGACGCGCAACTGGCGGCAACCGCTGGCGCGGAAAATGGCGGCGCACAAATCGCCTTCATGAACCCGGACGGGATTCGCGCCGACATCGTGCCGCAAGCCGACGGCAAGGTTACCTTTGGCGCGATCTTCACCGCCCAACCCTTTGGCAACACGCTGGTCACCAAGACGCTGAGCGGAAAGCAGATTTTCGAATTGCTCGAACAGCAGCTCAACAATCCGAACTGGTACCGGATATTGTCGCCCTCCACCGGTTTCCGTTTCGGCTATGATCTGTCGCGCCCGATCGGGCAGCGCATCCTGTTCGCAACGCTGGATGGGACCGCGATAGATCGTGACGCGACCTACCGCGTAACCGTCAGCGATTTTCTGTCGAACGGTGGCGATGGTTTTTCGGTGTTCAAGGATGGCACCAACCCCGCAGTCGGACCAACCGACCTCGAGGCCTTCATAACGTGGCTGTCGCGGGGCGGGATCACATCGCTTCCGATGCTCGATCGGATCGAAAACCGGACACCGCAATAATTCGGCCAAAGCCCTTGCATTTCCGCGCGATCCAGCCTAACGGCGCGCCTTCGCCCGGGACTGCCCGGCCGAAATGAAGAAAGCCGGAGGGGCGTATGCATGGTGCTGCGTCAGCGATCGGTAAGAGAAGGAAGACGCCCATGCCGTTGTACGAGCATGTTTTTTTGGCGCGTCAGGACCTGTCACAGGCACAGGTAGATGCGCTGGCTGAAAATGCCACCAAGATCGTCGAAGAGAATCAGGGCAAAGTCGTAAAGACCGAAACCTGGGGCCTTCGTAGCCTGGCCTACAAGATCCAGAAGAACCGCAAGGCGCATTTCGTAATGCTCGACCTTGACGCGTCGGGCGATGCTGTCGCCGAGCTGGAACGCCAGACCCGCATGAACGAAGATGTGATCCGTTACATGACCGTCCGCGTTGACGAGCATGAAAAAGGTCCGTCGGTGATGATGCGCAAGCAGGAACGCACCGAGCGCAAGCCGCGCGGCCAGGAGGAGTTTTAAGCCATGGCACGTCCGTTTTTCCGCCGCCGCAAGTCGTGCCCCTTTTCGGGCAAGGATGCTCCGCGCATCGACTATAAAGATACCCGTCTGCTGCAGGGCTATGTCTCTGAGCGCGGCAAGATCGTCCCCTCGCGCATCACCGCCGTTTCGGCGAAGAAGCAGCGCGAACTCAGCCAAGCCATCAAGCGTGCGCGCCACCTCGGCCTCATGCCCTATGTCGTGAAGTAAGGAGAAGACCCCATGGAAATCATCCTGCTTGAACGTGTGGAAAAGCTGGGCCACATCGGTGACGTCGTCACCGTGAAGGACGGTTACGCCCGTAACTATCTGCTTCCCAACAAGAAAGCGCTTCGTGCCAACGAAGCCAATCGCAAGGTTTTCGAAGCCAATCGTGCGAAGATCGAGGCAGACAATGCCAATCGTCGTAGCGATGCCGAAAAGCATGCGTCGAATGTCGAAGGCAAGCAGATCGTCCTGATCCGCGCGGCTTCGAACACCGGCCAGCTTTATGGTTCGGTTTCGGTGAAGGACATTGTCGACGGCCTGAACGCACAAGACGCGAAGGTATCGAAGGCGATGATCGTGCTCGAACGCCCGATCAAGACCCTCGGCGTGTTCGACGTCAAAGTCGTCTTGCACCCCGAAGTTTCGGTAACTGTCACCGTCAACGTCGCCCGTTCGGACGACGAAGCCGAACTGCAGAAGGACGGCGTTAACGTCATCGATCAGATGTTCGAAGACGAACAGGCTGAACTCGCGGCGCAAGCCATCGAAATGGCCGAAGCCCGCGAAGCTGCCGCTGACGAGGCCGACGCCGCCGAAGCTGCACGCATCGAAAAGCTGAAAGAAGAACAGGCCGCCGCCAAGGCTGCCGAAGGTCTTTCGGCTGACGCAGGCGAAGACGAAGCCTAAGCTTCTTTCGCAGACGCGAACAAAGAGCCGCCCAGTCGCAAGACCGGGCGGCTTTTTTGTGGTGCGCCTTCTACCAAATCCTCCCGGTCATAGGCATCAGGCGAAACTTGACATACCCCGCTTGTTCCTGTAATGTTCTACTCGTTCTTTGACCGCCCGGACTGCGCGAGCCCGGCATTGAATATCCTTCCGCAATCGCGATTTGCCTCCCCATAAGGTGACATAAGGTTACATAGAGGGGGTGGGGTACAAGTGAACCTTTGTAACCTTATAAGGTCTCTGGCCACGCATGGCTCCACCGTTAAGCGTCGGCTTTACCCCTTCACGCCCCGCACAATTGCTCCGCCAGCGCGTGACCCATGTCGGCCTCGGGGAATACCACCTTCGAAACACCCAGCCGCGTCAGGATCAGGCCGTGCTGGCGGGTCGAGGCTTTGGCCCAGATATCCTTGATGCCCAGTTCCTGCAGCGCGAGAACAGAGAGCACGCTGCCTTCCAGGCTCGCGCCAATCGCGACCACGGCATAGTCAACCTCGTTCACGCCCAGCGCGCGCAGTGCCTCTGCCTCGGTCGAATCCGCCTGCACGACATGCGGCAGGTCGTCGGCGAGTTTCTGGACGATTTCGGCATTGCCATCGATGCCGACCACCTCATGCCCCAGCGCGACGAGGCGCAAGGCCACAGCCTCGCCAAAGCGGCCAAGGCCGATCACCGCGACATTCTTTTTCTCGGCGGTTTTTGCGCGTTTAGCCAATGAGAACCTCCTCTTTGGGATAGTGATAGAAGACCGGTTTGCCGCGCGAAGCAAGCGCTGCAAACAGGGTGATGGGTCCGACGCGACCGACGAGCATAAGGAAGATCAGCAAATATTTGCCCGGATCGGTAAATTGCGCGGTGACACCTGTCGAAAGGCCGACCGTGGCAAAGGCCGAAACTGCCTCGAACATCGCATCGCGCGGGGCGATGTGCGGCGACAGTGCGACAAGCAGATAGCCGAGGCCCATCACCAGCACGGCGGCAAGCGCGACCACCGAAATTGCCCGGCGCTGGTTATGCTCGCCAATGCGACGGCCAAAGGCTTCGACATCGGGCTTTCCCCGGATTTCCGACCAGATGATCAGCAGGATTACGACAATGGTCGCGACCTTCACACCGCCCGCCGTTCCCGCACTACCGCCACCGATAAACATCAGGATCGAGGTCAGCATAAGCGACTGGTCCGAAAGCTCACCGATATTGACGGCGTTGAAACCGGCGGTTCGGCTGGTAACCGACTGGAACAGGCCGTTAAGCAAATGGGCGTGCGGTGCCATTGTACCCATCGTATCGGGATTATTCCATTCGAGCACGATGAACAGCAAGGCACCCATCACGAGCAGGAAGAAATAGCCATAAAGCGTCAGCCGCCCATGCAGCGAAATCCGTTTCCAGCCGCGCTGCGTCCAAAGGTCGCGATAAACCGGATAGCCGATGCCGCCAGCGATAACAGCGGCCATGATCGGGGTGAGAAACAGCCAGTCGGACTGGAAACCTATCAGATTGTCGCTCCACAGCGCGAAACCGGCATTGTTGAAGGCGGAAACGGCATGGAACAGACCGTTCCAGGCGGCATCGGCCAGCGGCTGGCCATGGCCCAGTGACAGCCAGCCGAACAGCCAAAGCGCGATGATCGCCTCGAACGTAAAGGTGAAAGCGACAATGATTTTCAGCAGAGGCCGGACGTTACCGGGCGTAATCCCGCTATTTTCTGCCGCCAGCCCGCGCCTGATGCCAAAGCCCATCGTCCGGCTGAATAGGGCGACGAGGAGCACTGAAGCGCTCATGATACCCAGCCCGCCCAGTTGGATCAGGATCAGGATGATCAGCTCGCCCAGCCCCGACCAGTGGTTCGGCACATCGAGTGTTGAAAGGCCGGTCACGCAAAGCGCCGATACCGCCGTAAACCAGGCATCGACAAAGGGCGTTCCCTGCCCGCTTTCGGTCGCTGCAGGAAAAGACAGCGCCAGCGCCCCCAGCAGCGACACCAGAAAGAACAGGATCGGCACGATCTGCACCGGCCGCGCGAACATCAGGTTGAGCAGCCGGTCGAGCGTGCCGACGGCGAGCCGTTCTACAAGATGTTCGGGATGCTGGTGCTCTGTGGTCAAGACTTTCCCCTCAACTGCAATGCCTTACCGGCATTGTGCGCGAGGGGGAAGGATCAATAGCCCATCAGGCTCATAACTTCCTTGCGACTGCGTGTATCGTCAAGGAAACAGCCGATAAGCTTGGACGTGACCATGTTGACACCGTGCACCTTGACGCCCCGCCCTGTCATGCATCCATGCTGCGCCTCGATTACCACGGCGACGCCTTCGGGCTTCAAATGCTCCCAGATGCAATTGGCGACCTCTGCTGTCAGCCGCTCTTGCACCTGCAGGCGGCGGGCAAAGCCATGCAGGACGCGGGCGAGCTTGGAAATACCGACAACACGGTCGGTTGGCATGTACGCAATCGACGCCTTGCCGATGATCGGCGCCATATGATGCTCGCAATGCGACTGGAACGGAATGTCCTTGAGCAGCACCAGTTCATGATAGCCGCCGACTTCCTCAAAGGTGCGCGAAAGATGGACCGATGGATCTTCGCCATAGCCAGCACAATATTCACGCCAGGCGCGGCCAACGCGGCGCGGCGTATCGATCAGGCCCTCGCGCCGCGGATCATCACCTGTCCAGCGAATCAGCGTCTTGATCGCGTCGAGCACTTCGTCGGGAACGACAACCTTGCCGCACTCGTCAATCTCGTCATCATAATGAATGTGCGCGATGGGAAACACCATTTCGGGTCTGTTCATGGGCCTGTCCTTGCCGGTTCGAAACCCTGCTAAAGTAGGCGCAGCCCGCCTTTCTATCCTATACAGTCATTAACCCTTAAGGCGATGCCCGCAAGGTGCCTATTGTTTGCGAGCCTTTAAACGGCCTACAATAAGTCCAAAGGTCACGCCTAAAGCCAGGCAAATGGCAAGATTTCCTGTCGCCACACCTAACCCGGCACCCAAGGCAACGCCAACACCCAGAAAACGTTTGTCGATTTTTTCCATCTCTATCCGCATTTCCCAAAAGTTGAATGACATTGTGCTACATCATGCGCCTCGAACGCACCTATCGCAACGCATTTGTTAAGGTATCACCCAGCGAACCCGGCTCGACCAGCTTGCGGGGCCGCCGCCATCGGTGATCGGGCTAAACTTGGCCCGGCGCATCAGGGCTGAGCAGGTCGCGACGTCAAGATCGTTATGTCCGCTCGAGGAAGTAACAGTACAGCCGGTGGGTCTGCCATCAATGCCGACTTCTAGACGGAAAGCCGTTGTCCCTTCCCTTTCCTGTCGCAATGCCCGTAATGGATAGTCGTTAGTTGTGACCCATGTGCCGGGATTACTCGCAGGAACGACAACCGGTGCCGGGTTTGCGTCCGCTTGGGTCGGGGGCGGAGTGGAGACTTCTTCTGATGAAGGCGACGGAGCCAACGGTTGCTGCTCGGTTGCATAAGGTATCTCGCTGTCGGCTGGAGTATTGACGGCATCATCTTCGTCTAACCTGTTGAACAGGAAGATGCTCAGCAGGAGCAAAATGCCCGCAACATTCCGGCCGGTTTTGGCATTGACCAGCCAGTCCAGAAGTCCAGTTAAACTGCCCTTGGTCTCGGTCGCACGCGACTGCTGATATTCGTCGATCCGCTCCTGATTCAGTTCTTCGCCAGTTTTGTATCCGCCACCGCTGACATAGTCCTCTTCGACCAATTTATTATCAGTCGTCGCGTCTTGGAATGATGATTGCTCGGCGTGGTCGTTACCTGTTGGAACTGCAGCCGAAGCCGTCTGTTCCTTCTCGACACGTCGTGCCTCGATGACATGCAGATTTGCCTGTAGGGACGGCGCGCCTTTTGCCAACGACACCCGGCATCGCGCGCAGATCTCTTCGAGCGGTTCAGCGGCGTAAGCCGAGTTGCGCATCAGATCATCGACCCGATCGCGCAAATCCTCCATGTCCGAAAGCTCGGCCCCGCATTCCTTGCACCGGTTTTTGCCAAGGCCAAAAATGCGCAGCATCCTCAGGCTTGGGTCAACCGATGGCCTGCCCGGTCTTGGCCCAGTCTGCCAGGAAGCCTTCAATTCCCTTGTCGGTCAGAACATGCTTGAATAAACCTTTTATCACCGAAGGTGGAGCGGTCATCACATCGGCGCCAATCTTCGCTGCTTCCAACACATGGATGCCATGGCGCACGCTGGCGACCAGGATCTCGGTACCGAAATCATAATTGTCATAGATCAGGCGGATGTCGCTGATCAGTTGCATGCCATCGAAACCATTATCGTCATGACGGCCGACAAAGGGCGAGATGAAGGTCGCGCCAGCCTTTGCCGCAAGCAGTGCCTGATTGGCGGAGAAGCAGAGCGTTACATTGACCATTGTGCCATCGCTGGTCAGCGCTTTGCAGGTTTTGAGCCCATCAATCGTCAGCGGCACCTTGATGCAGACATTGTCCGCAATCTTGCGCAGCACTTCGGCCTCTTTCATCATGCCGACATGGTCGAGCGCCACGACCTCGGCAGACACCGGACCATCCGTCAGTCCACAAATTTCTTTGGTCACTTCCATGAAATCGCGGCCCGACTTCATGATCAGCGACGGATTGGTAGTCACGCCGTCGAGCAGGCCCGTAGCAGCCAGTTCCTTGATATCGGCGATTTCAGCGGTGTCGGCGAAAAATTTCATGAAAATCGGCTCACTTGTCTGAACGTGGAATCACTGCATTGCCTATTGGCAAATGCGCGGCCTAATGGACAGTGGAGAATCATATCTGATGGAGGACTTTGACGATGACCGACACTTTCAACCCGGAACTTCTCGCCGGCAAAGTGGCCTTCGTGGCTGGGGCCTCATCGGGCATTAACCTGCGCATTGCACAGCGCTACGCCGCCGCGGGGGCCAAGGTAATGGTCATCAGCCGCAGCGAGGAAAAGATTTTGGCGGCAGCAAAAACGATCACTGATGCGGGATACGAAGCGATAGGCATGGCATGCGATGTTCGCGATTATGCCAAGGTCGCGGAAGCTTTTGCCCATTGTCGCGACAAATTTGGTGAAATCGACATCGTGCTATCGGGCGCAGCTGGAAACTTCCTCTCTCCCGCAATCGGGATGAGCGCAAATGCCTTCAAAACCGTGATCGACATTGATCTGCTCGGAACCTTCAACGTGCTGCATGCCAGTTTCCAGCACCTCCGCAAGCCAGGCGCATCGCTCGTGTCGATCACGGCGGGGCAAGCGGTCCGCCCGATGATGTACCAGATTCATGCATGCGCCGCCAAAGCCGGGGTGAATCAGGTAACGAAATGCCTTGCGATGGAGTGGGGGCCTGCCGGTGTCCGCGTCAACGCCATCTCGCCGGGCCCGATTGGCGATACCGAAGGCATGGCGCGTCTCGCGCCGAACGAAGACTATGCAAAGGCCAGCAAAGCCCGAATCCCCCTGCGCGACTGGGGTACCAAGGACGATATCGCCGATGCCTGCCTGTGGCTCGCCAGCGATGCATCGCGCTATGTTACGGGTGCAATCATTAATGTCGACGGTGGATCGGAATTAGGCGACGCAGGCGGCGATGCTTTGGATCCGCCGAAAAGATGATTTGCCGTTTCCTATTCGCCAGCGCAATCCTGCTGTCCGCCGTCCCGGCAAGGGCAGACAGCGACGTGCAATTCTGGCTAACGCTTTATGGCGAAGCGAAAATTGACGATAATGACAGCCTCACAGCCAACGCCATTCTGCGCTCGAGGCCCGACCAGTTGGAGGCCGGACAGCGCCTGCTCCGCGTCGGCCTGTCACACAAGATGAATGGCGGTGTGGCGCTGTCATTCGCCTATACCCATGTAGAAACTTTCAATAGCAACGGCCCCGACGCGATCCAGCATCGCTTGACGCAAGGCGTGGCCCTTCCGCTTTCCGACACATTTGATGCGCGACTGCAGGCGGAGGAAATTTTTGCGAACGGCGGCGATATTGGCCTGCGCGCACGCGGACGTTTGCGCTGGATCAGACCGCTCGATCACGACCGAAAAATCGACCTCCAGATAAGCGACGAATTAATCTGGGCGGTCAATGACACCGGCTGGGGGCAAAATGCGGGCTGGACTGCCAATCGAGCTGGCGCGGCCGTCAAATTCAAACTGGACGATCATGTCGCAATCGCCCCGGGATACACATGGCAACTGGTCAATCGCCGGTTAGCGGAAAATCGCAACGATCATGTGCTGGGGCTGACGCTGGAAGGCCGGTTCTAGCTGCCTATTTGAGCAATCCGAACACGCCGATAAGCAACGGGTCATTGGTCTTGGCCGGATCGCGGCGGATATTTTCTTCCTCTAGGCCGATTGCGGCCCAGATGGCATCGTCGGCCTTTCGGGTAATATCCTGCCCCAAAGCGTTCATGTCGAACCCGGTGACCGACTGCACTGCGCGATTGATCACCTGATCATCAAACAACCGCAGACCATCCGAAATGCCTGGCAGCATGGCATCGAACAGGGCGATACCCATCTTCCCGCGCAAGAACCGGGTTGCCGCCTGCGGTCCGCCACGAACAATTTCATCTGCCGCCTCGATGCTGACCATGCGGATCGTATCGGCGATCAACGGCGCGGCCCGTTCCGCGCCCTTTTCAGCAGCACGGTTGAGTTGGCGCTGCAAGCGGTCACGGAAGGTTTGACTTTGCAGGATGGCAGACAAAATCGTCGTGCCGCGTCCGCCGCCAAAACGGTCGGGCAAGGCGATTCGTGCAACCGAACTGTCCCAGAATCCACCCGGCTGCAGCAGAAGCGCAAAGGCGTTTTGGGAGGCAAGAGTCAAAAGCCGCCGGATGACTTCCGCCAGACTATACCGCGGGCCACCCGCGCAGCCCGGCAGTGCGAGCGTGGCACCGGCTACACCGGCGAGCAAAAGTTGGCGGCGTTCGAACATAATGGACATGAGGCGACTCCTCCCAAAACCGTATAACGTTCGAATATCAGAAAAATTCCGTCTCTACCATGAACAGATCGGTGAAGGCGTGACGTGGCAGGGGACGCGCCCTATATCCGCCAGATGAATCGTCCCCGCCCCTCCGGCAAGCGTGTGCGCGTGATCCTGTTGACCCAGGTCATCGGGCCGCTCGACTACCGCTTGCCCGATTGGATGGATGCCGGAGTCGGATCGGTGGTCGTCGTACCCTTGGGCCCGCGCAAGATGATTGGCGTAATCTGGGACGAAGGCGTGTTCGGCGACGAGGCGGTCGAAGAACACCGATTGCGCAATGTGCTTGAGGTGGTCGATGTGCCGCCGATCAAAAGAGGGCTGCGGCGGCTGGCTGACTGGGTAGCCGATTATTATCTTTCCAATCATGCGGCCGTGTTACGCATGGTGCTATCCTCATCCGCGGCACTTTCAGCGGGTGGCACAGTTACCGAATATCGGCCGTCGGGAGTTGAACCGGCTCGGCTGACTCCGCAACGCGCCGCGGCCTTGGATGCCTTGGTCGACGCGCAGGGACTGGTGCGAGAGTTGGCCGATCAAGCCGGTGTCAGCGAGGGCGTAATACGCGGGCTGGTGAAGGTCGGCGCGCTTGAGCCGGTGACGGTCAGCATCGACGCCCCCTTTGTGGCACCCGAACCGGACCATGATCATCCCGAATTATCTGACCTACAGGAGGAAGCTGCCAGGGTTATGCGCGACGCCGTGAGGGCGGAGCAGTTTGACCCTATCGTTCTTGATGGCGTAACAGGCTCCGGGAAGACTGAGACCTATTTCGAGGCCGTGGCAGAGGCTCTCAGGATTGGCAAACAAGTACTTGTTCTTCTACCTGAAATTTCCTTGACGCAGCCCTTTCTGCAACGGTTCGAGGCGCGTTTTGGCGTCGAGCCTGCAACATGGCATTCGGGGATGAAGCAATCGCAGCGCCGCCGCGTCTGGCGGGGCGTGGCAGAGGGACGGGTGCAGGTTGTGGCCGGCGCCCGCTCCGCCCTGTTTCTGCCCTTTGCCAATCCCGGGCTGATTGTCGTCGACGAGGCACATGAGATCAGCTTCAAGCAGGAAGACGGCGTCCGATACCACGCCCGCGATGTCGCCGTAATGCGCGGCCATTTCGAAGGCTTCCCTGTGGTGTTGGCAAGCGCCACGCCCGCGCTCGAAAGCCGACACATGGTGAGCATCGGGCGCTATAAGGGCCTCGCCATTCCCTCGCGGTTTGGCGCTGCCAAAATGCCTCGGATCGAGGCTATCGACCTGACGCAAGACCAACCCGAACGCGGCACATGGATAGCGCCGACCCTGCTCAAGGCATTGGAAGAGCGGTTGGAGCGCGGCGAGCAGAGCCTGCTTTTCCTCAACCGCCGGGGTTACGCGCCGTTGACGCTTTGCCGCAATTGCGGGCACCGATTCGAATGTCCGAACTGCACCGCCTGGATGGTCGAGCATCGCTTGGTCCGCCGCCTGGCTTGCCACCATTGCGGCCATGTGATGCCGCCGCCCGATAAATGCCCCGAATGCAGCGCGGAGGACAGCCTCGTCCCTTGTGGACCGGGGGTCGAGCGGATCAGCGATGAGGTCAAACGTATTTTTCCCGAAGCGCGCACCATCGTCGCCACGTCGGACACTTTGTGGTCGCCGGAAAAGGCCGCCGAATTTGTCGCGCTGGTTGAAAACAAGGCGGTCGATATCATCATAGGCACCCAGTTGGTGACCAAGGGTTACCATTTTCCCGAACTGACATTGGTCGGCATTATCGACGCCGATCTGGGACTGGAGGGCGGAGACCTACGCGCGGCCGAGCGTACGTTCCAACAGATCGCCCAAGCGGCGGGCCGCGCCGGGCGCGCCGAGAAGCCGGGCGAGGTCTATATCCAGACACGAAACCCTTCGCACCCCGTCATCGCCGCGTTGGTCGATGGCGACCGCGACGGTTTCTACGATGCCGAGACCGAACAACGCCGCCGCGCCGGCGCGCCGCCCTTTGGCCGCTTTGCCGCGATCATCATCAGTTCGGAGGATGAGCGTGAAGCAATTGAAGCCGCGCGCGCGGTTGGTGGATCGGCCCCGCAAGTAGAGGGGATGCATGTTTACGGCCCCGCCCCTGCCCCGCTCGCCATGCTCCGCGGACGCCATAGGCAAAGGCTGCTAGTGCACGCACTACGCTCGGTCGAACTGCAGAGCATCATGCGACAATGGCTAGGCGCTCTGGAATTTCCGCGCGGCGTGCGGGTTGGCGTCGATGTCGATCCATACAGCTTTTTGTGAACTTAAGCCCCTCCCCTGAAGGGGAGGGGAGATTCTCCATACAGCTTCCTGTAAGGCGATTTTTGCTCTACCCTTTACCGTCTTATTCCTATAACACAGCACATCGATGTTCTTCCGGCGATCCAAAACCCCTCCCCCCACAGACATCGATAGCCGGCTTGCCGCCTTCGATCGTGCTTATGCCGGTATGTTCCCGGGTGAGGCAAAGCCATGGGAAAGCGCGACGCCGAGCGCCCCTGAGACCGCAGGTCCCGCTAAAAGCTGGTTGCTGGGCAAAACGCGTTGGTGGTGGTTCACCCGCGCCGGCTCTGCAGTGTTGCTGCTGTTCATCCTGATTGTCTTCTGGTTGGCGATTACCGCGCCACTGTCGAAATCGCTGCAACCGATCGCCCCGCCGCGGATCACTTTGCTCGCGTGGGACGGCACGCCGATCGCGCGCAACGGCGCGATTGTCGACAAGCCAGTCAAGGTGAAGGAACTGCCGCCGCATGTCGTTCAGGCCTTTCTGTCGATCGAGGACCGGCGTTTCTATTCGCATTGGGGCGTTGATCCGCGCAGCATCGCCCGCGCGCTGTGGAGTAATACCTTCGGCAGCGGCCTGAAACAGGGCGGCAGCACCATTACCCAGCAATTGGCCAAGTTCACCTTCCTGACGCCCGAACGCAGCCTGACGCGCAAGGCGCGCGAGGCGTTGATCGCCTTCTGGCTGGAAGCATGGCTGACCAAGGATGAAATCCTCGAACGCTATCTGTCGAACGCCTATTTCGGCGACAATATTTATGGGTTGCGCGCGGCATCGATGCACTATTTCTACCGCAAGCCGGAAAATCTGACGCTGTCACAGGCGGCTATGCTGGCAGGGCTGGTGCAGGCACCCAATCGCCTAGCGCCCACCCGCAATCCCCAAAGGGCGGCGAAGCGGGCCAAGCTGGTGCTGAACGCCATGGTGGCTACCGGCGCGATCAGCGAAGCCAAGGCAGATGCCACGCCCATTGCACGGATTGATGTGCGCTATAAGGAAACGCTACCCACCGGCACCTATTTCGCCGACTGGGCGATGCCGCAGGCCCGGCTCGACGCCGAAACCGGCTATTCGGACCAGGTCATCCGCACCACGCTTGACGCCCGCCTGCAGAATATCGCCCGCAATGTCATAGCGCGGGCACCGCTAGGCAAGGCGCAGGTGGCGCTGGTTGCCATGCGCCCCAATGGCGAAGTGGTCGCGATGGTTGGTGGCAAGAGCTACAAGGAATCGCCATTCAACCGCGCGACGCAGGCCAAGCGCCAGCCCGGCTCGACGTTCAAGCTGTTCGTCTATTCCGCCGCGTTACGCAGCGGGATGTCGCCGGACAGCAAGGTTGACGACAGCCCGATGACCGAAGGCGCATATCGCCCGAAAAACTATAGCGACCGCTATCGCGGTGAAATCACGCTGAAACAGGCATTTGCACAATCGAGCAACGTTGTCGCGGTGCGGCTCTACAACCAATTGGGCTATAGCGCCGTTTCCCGCGCGGCAAAGGATCTGGGTGTTCAAAGCCCGCTGGCGCAAGACGCCAGCCTCGCACTGGGCAGCTCTGGCATGACGCTCCTCGAACTCACATCCGCCTATGCCGGCGTTGCGGGTAACAAATGGCCGGTCGAACCGCGCGCCTTTGTTGCGGAAGAGGAAGGCTGGTTTGGTTGGCTCTTGTCTGCGCAGCGCAGCTTCAGCAACGCCCAGCACAAGGCCATGCTCGAATTGTTGGGGGCAACCGTCAACCAGGGCACAGGGCGGGCGGCACGCTTGTCGATCCCGGCCTATGGCAAGACCGGTACCAGCCAGGATTATCGCGACGCATTGTTCATCGGCTTTGCCGGTGACCTGGTAGTCGGTGTGTGGATCGGCAATGATGACAACACACCGCTGCGCAACATGACCGGTGGCGGCCTGCCCGCGCGCATCTGGCGCGATTTCATGAGCCAGGCGGTTAAGGGTGCAGGCGCAAGGCCCAAACCCAAGCCGGCGGTCGAGCCCGATCCGGAGGGACCGATCGAACCTCTCGACCTGCCGGAAATCCCGGAACTTCCGGTCAACATCAATGGCACCGAGGTACGCGTCGATCCCGGTAAGGGCGTTACGGTAAGTGGTCAGATCGAAGGCGTTCCGCTCGACGTCACTATCGGTCGCGACGGCGTGAACGTGCAATCGCACGACGAACCTGCAAGGAAGCAATGAGCGCTCCCCTCCCGCTTGCGGGAGGGGCTGGTGGTGGGCCTGACACGTCGGAAGGCTCGCTATGCTCGCCCCTCCCCTAACCCCTCCCGTAAACGGGAGGGGAATTCTGCGCACAGTCGATTGAACCCAAAGGCGATTTGTGGTCGAACGCCAAAGGGGGCCTGAGGGAGATTCGCGTGCGATTTGGTGTGTCGGGCTTATTCCTGCTTTTGCTGGCACTAATGGTGCCCTCGATGGCCCATGCCGACCCCGAAGATATCGCCGCGGCCAGTCGCAGCGTCGTTCGTGTTGTCGTTTTCCCCGCATCGGGCAGCGACACACCGATCGGCCATGGTTCGGGCATCGTCGTCGCGCCGGACAAGATCCTGACCAACGCCCATGTCGTTTCCGAAGAGGAATATGATGGGGCAATCCGCGTAGTCATTGTCCCGTCCGATGGCGGTGAGGCGATCGCGGCCGAGGTGGTCGATCGCTCCCCGCGCAACGATTTGGCGCTCATAGCGCTGAACGATGGCAAGCGCCTGACCCCAGCCACATTTTTCAGTGGCCCGGTGGGCGACGGGGCCGACGTCTTCGCGATCGGCTATCCCGGCGGCGTGGATATTGCCCAGGGTTTGAACATGGCAGATGTTTTGCGTCCGCAAGCGCCCGTGAAAACCCGCGGAAATATTTCCGGTGGGCGGTCGGCGAAGGATTTCGAAACCCTGCTCCACACCGCGGCAATTGGCGGAGGCAATAGTGGCGGACCGCTGGTCGATAGTTGTGGCCGCGTGCTGGGCGTCAACAGCTTTGGCAGCATTTCGGACGGCAGCGATGCCGAATTCTTTTTTGCCATCGCACAACGCGAAGCTGCAGCCTTCCTTCGTCGCAACAATGTTAGTTTTCGCAGTGTCGATGCCCAATGCCTTTCCCGCGCCGAAATGAGCCGGGCCGAGGCCGATCGCGCAGCGGCCGAGGCTGCAAAGATTGCCGAGGAAAATCGCCTTGCCGAAGCCGCGCGCAGCAAAAGTTTCGCCGAAGCGCGACGTCAGGCCGAATATGACATCATCGAATCGCGCGACAATCTGTCTATGCTGACGGTGGTTCTGATCTTTCTCGCCCTGGGCGCGGCAGGTACCAGCTGGCAATTGCTCGAGCGAGAGCGGCGCGATCAGGCCAAACTCGCTGGTGGCGCGGCAGCAGCACTGGTTATCGCAGCATTGCTGACCTGGTATGCGCGGCCCAGCTTTGCCGAAGTCGACGAAATGACAAAGGCACTGCTCAGCGGCACCGAAGACCCCGCAGCCCCAGCAAAGGTCGCGCAAGAAGGCAAGCTGACCTGCGTCATCGATCGCAGCCGGAGCCGCATCACAGTTTCCGATACCGCCGATGTGCCCTTCGATTGGAGCAGCAGCGGCTGCGTCAACGGGCGGACGCAATATGCGCAGGATGGCGATCGATGGGTGCGCACTTTCGTTCCCAATAGCGAAGCGCAGGTTTCGATCATCAGCTTTCAGCCGGGCAGCAGCACCTATCGGATAGAACGGCATTTGCTAGGCGCCGAGGCGATGCAGCAGGCCCGAACGGCGCGCAACCAATATGATGTGAAAAGCTGCTCGGGCGACCCTGCGATGCTGGAAAAGGTCGCATCGATGAACGCGGCGGTGCGGCAGTTGCTGCCCCAGCAGCCCAATGAATTGCTGGTTTTCAATTGTCGGTAATGCCCCCCTCCCGCTTGCGGGAGGGGCCGGGGGAGGGCACGACATTCATAGGCAACGAAAGTGACAGACCCTCCCCTAACCCCTCCCGCAAGCGGGAGGGGAATTTGCTTTTCTGGAAACAACAACGCCGTTAAGGCCCTGAGTCGATCATGGCAGACAATTCCCCCCTCGAGCAATTCAAGCAGGTGCTGACCGGCACTTCGCGCGCCATTGCGCATGATCCGGAAATCGAGCTCGCATTTACCGCCGATGCACCGACACAGGCCGGAAAGAATTTCCGCGTCCCCATGCCGGGTCGCTCGCTGCCACCCGAACAGGTTGCAGAGGCGCGCGGCTTTGCCGACAGTTTTGCGCTTCGCCTGAAACATCACGACGCAGGCCGCCACGCAGCCTTGCGCCCGCATGAGGCAATGGCCGGTGCGGCGTTTGATGCCATCGAAACCGCACGGATCGAGGCGCTGGGATCGCGCGCGATGGAGGGGGTGAAGGGCAACCTCAACCATTCGCTCGAAATGCGGCTCCGCACCGATCCGATCACGCGGGCGCAGGCGGCGGAGGAAGTTCCCATATCGACCGCGCTGGCGCTGATGGTGCGCGAACGGCTTACCGGGCAGGCAGTGCCAGAAATCGCCGCTCAAGGGGTCGATTTGCTGCGCGGCTGGATCGAGGAAAAAGCTGGCAGCGATCTCGACGCGCTTGGCCTGGCACTCGACGATCAGGCTGCCTTTGCCTCGCTCGCCCAGACAATGCTGGAACATCTCGATCTCACCGAAGGCGAGATTGAACCGAACGAAGCCGATGAAGGCGGCGACGAATCCGAGCAGGAACAGGAACAGGACGGCGAAAGCGACGATGAAGGCCAGGGCGAAGCTGGCCAGGCCGAAGCCCGCGCCGAGCCGCAGGAGGGCGAAGGCGAGGAAACCGAGGCCGACTACGATTCGTCCGAGATGGACGACATGGATGATGCCGATGGCGAGATGGGCGAAGACGGCATGCAGCCCGTTAACCCGCAACGCCGTAACTGGGATCACATGCCCGAAAGCGACTATAAGAGCTGGACGAACAAATATGACGAAGTGGTCGGCGCGACTGATCTGGCCGACGAAGACGAACTCAATAGGCTGCGCGCCTATCTCGATCAGCAACTGGCTGGCTTGCAGGGGGCGGTAACCCGCCTTGCCAACCGCCTGCAGCGCCGCCTGATGGCGCAGCAGAACCGCAGCTGGGATTTCGACCAGGAAGAGGGGCTGCTCGACGCCGCCCGCCTGGCCCGTATCGTTGTCTCTCCAGGAAGCTCGCTCAGTTACAAGGTCGAGCGCGATATCGAATTCCGCGACACGGTGGTCACGCTCCTCATCGACAACTCAGGCTCGATGCGCGGTCGCCCGATCAGCATCGCCGCGATCAGCGCCGATATCATGGCGCGCACCCTGGAACGGTGCGGCGTGAAAACCGAGATTTTGGGCTTCACCACCCGCGCATGGAAGGGCGGGCAATCGCGCGAGGATTGGCTCGCCGCCGGACGCCCCGCCATGCCCGGCCGCCTCAACGACCTGCGCCACATCGTCTACAAGAAAGCTGACGAACCCTGGCGACACGCTCGCCGCAACCTTGGCCTGATGATGCGTGAGGGATTGCTCAAGGAAAATATCGACGGTGAAGCCCTGCTGTGGGCGCACAACCGCCTGATCGCCCGCCCAGAGGACCGCCGTATCCTGATGGTGATCTCCGATGGCGCTCCGGTCGATGACTCGACGCTATCGGTCAACCACGGCGGCTATCTTGAACAGCATCTGCGCCGCGTGATCGAAATGATCGAAAGCCGCAGCCCGGTGCAGCTGGTCGCCATCGGCATCGGCCACGACGTGACCCGCTATTACCGCCGCGCGGTCACCATCATGGATGCCGAGCAACTGGGCGGCACGATGATCGAGCAATTGGCCGGACTGTTCGACGAGGAGTAGCTGATACGTGGATTCAGATATCCGAAGTTTACAGCGTGTTTGTAAATATGGCGCTTTCGGAAATCCCGATGGTCAAGGGTTCTGGATTTATGGCAAACGGAAAGATGGCAAAACCGTAGCCTGCAAAAATAAAGTGACTTCTGACGGTGGTTTGATTGCTTGGTCAGATTATTTCCGCGGCGACGAGTTCGTCCGTGATCGCACGGAACTCACTCCCGAAGAATGGTCTAAAATCAAGGATCTTGATGGGTTTGAGCAGAAGCTCGCGTGCAACAAAATACTTGATGAGAGGAAATCATGAACGTCACCGAAGCAGTCGCAACCCGCCGGTCGGTGCGCGAATTTCTCGACAAGCCGGTCGACAAGGCTTTGCTCGAACGCATCCTGACCAAGGCACAAAATGCTCCCTCCGGCGGCAATACCCAGCCGTGGAACGCGATCATTGCAACGGGCGAACCTTTGCAGAAACTGATCGCCGCCGTGGCCGAAGTCGTCCCTCAGGGTCCCGCAGCGCATAAGCCCGAATATAATGTCTACCCACCCGAGTTGGACGGCGCATATAAGGATCGCCGCTTTGGCGTGGGCGAAGCCATGTACGCCGCGCTCGATATTCCCCGCGATAACAGGATGGCGCGGCTGATGTGGTTCGCGCGCAATTTCCGCGCCTTTGATGCGCCAGTCCTGATGCTGATCCACACCCCGCGCTATATGGGCCCGCCGCAATGGTCGGATATCGGCATGTGGTTGCAGACGGTCGCGCTGTTGCTACGTGAGGAGGGGCTCGATTGCTGCTTTCAGGAGGCGTGGGCGATTTACACCCCGCAGATCCGGCAATGTTTCTCCATACCTGATGACCATATCTTCTTCTGCGGAATGGCGATCGGCTATCGCGATCCAGTTGCGCCAGTGAACAACTTCCCCGTCCCGAGGGCACCATTGGAAGAAGCGATCAGCTGGGAAGGATTTTAAGATCCCCTCATCTGCACCGGGATCGATGAGCCACTTGACCTTGTATCGGGTGTAAGCCATCGGCTTTTGCCATGTCCGACCTGAAGCTCTTCAACAGCCTGACCCGCCAACTGGAAACTTTCCAGCCCGTCCACCCTGGCGAGGCGCGTGTCTATAGCTGCGGGCCGACGGTCTATAATTATCCGCATATCGGCAATATGCGCGCCTATGTCTTCGCGGACACTTTGGGCCGCGTGCTGAGCTACAAGGGTTACAAACTAACCCACATCATCAACATCACCGATGTCGGGCATCTGACCGACGACGCCGATGCGGGTGAGGACAAGATGGAGAAGATGGCGGCCGAAAAGGCGCAGTCCATCTGGGATATCGCGCGCCACTATACCGAAGCCTATTGGGCCGATGTGAAGGCGCTGAACATCCGGCAGCCGGCCAAATGGTCGATCGCCACCGACTATGTGCCGCAGATGATCGAATTTGCCAAAAGCATTGCGGACACGCATTGCTATGAACTCGATAGCGGCCTCTATTTCGATACCTCAACCGTTGCCAATTACGGATCGCTTGCCCGCGCGCAGACCGACGAAGGCGAAGGCCGGATCGAAGCGGTGGAGGGCAAGCGCCACGCGGCAGACTTCGCCATCTGGCGCAAAACACCGCCCGGTGAAAACCGCCAAATGGAATGGGACAGCCCATGGGGCCGCGGTGCGCCGGGCTGGCACCTTGAATGCTCGGTGATGTCGGGCGACTTGCTCGGCTTTCCGTTTGATATCCACACCGGCGGTATCGACCATCGCGAGATCCATCACCCGAACGAGATCGCGCAGAACCAGGCACACACTTGTTCCGACCATTCGGGCGCACGTATCTGGATGCACAACAATTTCCTCATCGAACGCAGCGGCAAGATGAGCAAGAGCGCGGGCGAATTCCTTCGCGTGCAACTCCTCATCGACAAGGGCTTCCACCCCCTCGCCTATCGCCTGATGTGCCTGCAGGCGCATTATCGGAGCGAGCTGGAGTTCAGCTGGGAAGGATTGGTCGCCGCATTCACGCGGTTGAAGCGAATGGTGATGGCGACTTCACCATTAAAGGGAACCGAACCCGCCAGCGAAGTAACCGACAGACGATTGATCGACCTGTTTGCAAAGTTGGACGCGGCGGTTTCGGATGACCTGAACACCGCCATTGCCTTGACGGCTTTGGAAGAGACGCTGTCGCTCAAAAAGATAGACCAAGGCCAAAAACTGCTCGCCATCGCGCAGATGGATGCGGTGCTGGGCCTTGAGCTTTTGCATATCGAACGAGCCCACCTTCGTGTTCGTCCCAAGGATGCAGTTGTCACAGAGCCGGAAATCGAAGCCATCCTTGCCGAGCGCAGGGAAGCCCGTGTGAACAAGGATTTCGCGGCCTCAGACCGCATCCGCGATGCCCTTACCGCCAAGGGTGTAGAGGTGATGGATGGTGATCCGCTGGGGTGGGACTGGAAGATTGAAGTTTAATTCCCCCTCCCGCTTGCGGGAGGGGTCAGGGGAGGGCATGGTTGCTTTCCCAAATACGGGACAGGCCCTCCCCCGGCCCCTCCCGCAAGCGGGAGGGGAGTAAGTAAGTGACTAAAACCAAGTTCGTGGCTTCCAGCCTGATCCGCGCGATGATTGAGCCACACTTGCCAGACTGGATCGAGCCATATTGGTATGTGACCAAGGAGGACGCACTCGAACTCGCGCCGATAGCTGAAATTGGCTGGTTCGACATGTATGACAAGAAGGACATGGCCGCGATCATCAGCGCGGCAACGAACCTCAAATGGCTCAACAGCATCTATGCCGGGGTAGACGGTATGCCGCTTGCCGAGCTCAAGAAACGCGGGACCAAGGTCACCAACGGTGCAGGCATCAATGCGATCACAATCGCCGAATATGTCATCATGGGCATGCTCAACATGGCGAAGGGTTATCGTGAAGTGATGCGCGCGCAGGAACGGCATGAATGGCTGATAGATTCGCCTGGCAAGGTTGAGCTTTACGGATCAAAGGCCTTGTTGCTGGGTTATGGTGCGATCGGCAAGCTGATCGAGGAACGGCTGACGGCATTTAACGTCGATGTCACGATTGTCCGCCGCACGCCCGGCCCTTCGAGTCTAGCGCCCGATGCATGGCAGGCGCGGCTCGGCGAATTTGACTGGGTGATCCTCGCCGTTCCATCGACCCCCGAAACCGAGGAAATGATCGGCGCCGATGAACTGGCCGAAATGAAGCAAAGCGCGGTGATCGTGAACATCGCACGCGGCGAAGTTATCGATCAGGATGCGCTGGTAAAGGCACTGCAAGACAAGCAGATTGGTGGTGCTTTTCTTGATGTAACCACGCCCGAAC
>CAYRDQ010000007.1:0-101629 GCA_964423155.1 uncultured Sphingorhabdus sp. | reverse complement strand
GGTGCGGGCTCGAATAGACATGGCATTTGAGCCCTGCGGCCTCGATCGCACTGCGGAGGAATGCGCAGGTTGAACCTTTGCCATTGGTGCCTGCAACATGGAACACCGGCGGGAGATTGTCCTGCGGATTGCCCAGCCTCTCACACAGTGCACTGATACGCTCCAGCCCAAGCGTATCGCGCCCGGGTGAGAGCGCCGTCAACCGGTCAAGCTGTGCCTGGACGGCCGGGTTATCGGACTTTGCGTGGTCGGCCATTACTCCCCTCCCGCTTGCGGGAGGGGCTGGGGGTGGGCAGTCATGCGGCCAAGTTTGAAAGTGTTCATATTTAACGGCACTCAGGCCCACCCCTAACCCCTCCCGCAAGCGGGAGGGGAATTCGCTAGGCCGCCTTCTTGCCGGCGGTCAGGTAATCGATCAGGCGCGCGAGCGTCGCTTTCAACTCATGCCGGTGCGTCACCATGTCAACCATGCCATGATCGAGCAGATATTCGGCACGCTGGAAACCTTCGGGCAGTTTTTCGCGGATCGTCTGTTCGATCACGCGCTGGCCAGCAAAGCCGACAAGCGCGCCCGGTTCAGCAATCTGGATATCGCCGAGCATCGCATAGCTTGCGGTGACGCCGCCGGTGGTCGGGTCGGTCAATATGACGATATAGGGCAGCCCAGCCTCGCGCAGCATCTGGATCGCGACGGTGGTGCGCGGCATCTGCATCAGGCTGAGAATGCCCTCCTGCATGCGCGCGCCGCCGGCTGCGGTGAAGATGACATAAGGGCATTTGGCCTTCAGCGCTTCCTGCGCGGCGGCGATGAAGGCTTCGCCCACCGCCATGCCCATCGATCCGCCCATGAAGGCGAAATCCTGCACACTGACGACGGCGGTGTGGCCGTCAATCTTGCCCCGCGCGCTGACCATCGCGTCCTGCTCGCCGGTGGCTAGGCGGGCGGCCTTGATGCGATCGGGATATTTTTTGCTGTCCTTGAACTTCAACGGGTCTTCGACGACGCGCGGCATCGGCAGCACGGTGAAGCTGTCGGCATCGAAAATCGCAGCAAAACGCTCCGCCGGGCCGATGCGGCCGTGGAAATCGCATTTGGGGCAGACCGACTGGTTTTCCTCATATTCCTTGAGGAAGATCATCGTGTTGCAGCCCTTGCACTTGTGCCACAATGTTTCCGCCGTCTCGCGCTTGGCGATGAAGGGGATGGCGTTGCGGACGCGGGTGACCCAGTTCATGGTTTAGCCTCTTGCTGCTTTGATTGCATTTGCCAAGCTTGCCACATAATCGCGCACCGGACCAGCGGCATCGCGGCCATGTTTTGCGATGATATCGACAATGGCCGAGCCGACCACAACGCCATCGGCAACCTTGGCGATCGCGGCGGCCTGTTCGGGGGTGCGTACACCGAAGCCGACAGCGACGGGAATGTCGGTTGCGGCCTTGAGGCGCGCGACAGCATCCTCGATGCTTGCTTGCGCGGCCTGTTGCAGCCCGGTGATACCCGCAACCGAGACATAATAGAGAAAGCCGCTGGAGCCATCGAGCACAGCCGGCAGGCGCGCGGCATCGGTGGTTGGTGTGGCAAGGCGGATCAGGTCAACGCCTGCAGCGCGCAGCGCGGGGCCGAGCTCGACATCTTCCTCGGGCGGGATGTCGACGCAAATCACGCCATCGACGCCTGCCTTGACGCATTGGTCCGCAAACCATTCAGGCCCGCGGATGGTCATCGGGTTGGCATAGCCCATCAGCACCAGCGGCACGTTCGGGTGCCGCGCGCGGAAGGCCGTGGCGATGGCGAAGATATCCGCCGTGGTAGTGCCCGCCTCAAGGCTGCGGATATTGGCCTTCTGGATCGCGGGACCGTCGGCCATCGGATCGGTGAAGGGCATGCCGAGTTCGATGACGTCTGCGCCGCCCGCGACCAGCGCGTCGAGATTAGCAGCGGTATCGCCATCACCTGCGGTGATGAAGGTGACCAGGGCGGGGTGGGCTTTGGTGAAGGCGGAGGAGAGACGGGTCATTTTTTTGGCCTAAATAAAGCTGCAGCAATCAAGGTGAAAGAGGTCGAGAACGCAACTGCCGCAGCCCACCACTTGTAGACTTTGTCGGAAGGATAGGTCTCGCCATGCGAAATGCGCCAAAAGAAATTATATTCGGAGTCACTCGTTAGCCGCACCGCTTCTGTTGCCCTAAACCAGGCATAGTCATGTCCGTAGGAAACCGAAAAAACAATGCCGACTAATAGCGTTAGCAAAGCCGTTACCAGCCGCCAGTCATGCTTCATATCACGGACCTCTCAAGCCTTAGCCACGGTGAAAATATCCTTGACTCCGCGACCGCATAGATAGGCGAGGATGTTCCGGACACAGCCCAATTCGGCGTCGCCAACGGTGATGAAGGTGACGAGGGCTGCTCGGTTGACGTGGAAGGATTGAGCGACACGGTTCACTGCTCGTGTCCTCCATGTCGCTTGATTAACTGGCGTGCTACAATGGCGATAACGATTCCTCCCCCGATGCTGATCGGCAGTACTGCGCCAAAGAAACTCTCATCAGATGCTGCTGGCGAGCCTGTCAGAAAATAGAGAAAACAGTAAACCAGTGACGCGCAACCAAAGATGGCTGCCACGATCTTGAGGCGCTCCCACAAAGTCATATAGCTGCCCCAAGCGCCTCAGCCACCGTGAAAATATCCTTGTCTCCGCGCCCGCACAGGTTGGCGAGGATAATCTGGTCGCGGTCCATTTTCGCGGCCTCGCGTGCCACGGCGGCAATCGCGTGTGACGGCTCCAGCGCGGGAATGATGCCTTCGGTGCGGCAGAGAAGTTGGAAGCCTTCCAATGCCTCGGTGTCTGTCACGCTGTCGTAACGCACACGACCGATTTCCTTGAGCCAGCTATGCTCGGGCCCGATGCCGGGATAGTCTAGGCCAGCGCTGATCGAATGTGCCTCTGCGATCTGGCCGTCTTCATCCTGCAGCAAATAGGTTTTGTTGCCGTGGAGGATGCCGGGACGTCCGCCCGCAAGCGATGCGGCATGTTCCTTGTCCAGTCCGTGGCCCGCTGCCTCGATGCCGAGCATCGCCACTTCGGCATCGTCGAGGAAGGGGTGGAACAGCCCGATGGCATTCGATCCGCCGCCGATGGCAGCGACCAGCAGGTCGGGCAGGCGGCCGGTGCGTTCGAGCATCTGCGCACGCGCTTCCTTGCCGATCACGCTTTGGAAATCACGGACCAGTTCGGGATAGGGATGCGGGCCTGCGGCAGTGCCGATGATGTAGAAGGTGTCGTGCACATTCGCGACCCAATCACGCAGCGCCTCATTCATTGCATCCTTCAGCGTGTTGGCACCACTGGTGACGGGCACTACCTCGGCTCCAAGCAGCTTCATGCGGAACACATTGGGCTGCTGCCGCTCGACATCTTTTGCGCCCATATAGATGACGCAGGGCAAGCCAAAGCGCGCGCAGACGGTGGCGGTGGCAACGCCATGCTGGCCTGCGCCGGTCTCCGCGATAATCCGCGTCTTGCCCATGCGAATGGCGAGCAGGATCTGGCCGATACAATTGTTGATCTTGTGCGCGCCGGTATGGTTCAGTTCATCGCGCTTGAACCAGACTTGTGCACCCTTTCCGGCGGGCGCGTCTTTGCGCAGCTCCTCGGTCAGCCGTTCGGCATAATAAAGCGGGGAGGGGCGGCCGACATAATGTTTGAGGAGGTCGTCAAGCTGTGCGTGGAATTCGGGGTCGGCCTGCGCCGCGCGATATTCCCGCTCCAGATCGAGGATCAGCGGCATCAGCGTTTCGGCGACATAGCGGCCGCCAAACTGCCCGAAATGCCCGCGCTCGTCAGGCTGGTTCATGAAAGAGTTCAGATTTGGATCAGGCTTTGTCATAGGCGCGGACCGCTTGGCAGAAGGCCGCAATCTTGTCCACATCCTTGACGCCCGGAGCGCTTTCTACTCCTGAAGAAACATCGACCAAGGGCGCCCGGGTGGTGCGAAGTGCCTCAGCTACATTATCGGGCGCCAGCCCACCGGCCAGGCCCCAGGGTGTGCGATGTTCGAAATGGCTCAACAGCGACCAGTCAACGCGGGTGCCTGTCCCGCCGGGGAGTGCCTGTGCAGGGGCATCGAACAACAACCGGTCCACAATGTCCGCGAAACGATCCGCATTCACCAGCGTTTGCCTGTCGCGAAGGCCGATCGCCTTCCAGATTTCAGCCTCGCTATACTGGCGAACCAGCTTGAGCCATTCGGGCGTTTCGGTGCCATGGAATTGGACCACATCAGGCCGCACCATTTGCAATGCCTTGTCGGTCAGTTCGGGATCGGCGTTGACCAGCAGTAGCACTACCTTCAGGCAAGGCGGCGTGCGCATCCGAAGGGCTGCTGCGAGTTCAAGGCTCACATGGCGCGGGCTTTTTTCGAAATGGACAAGGCCGATATGCGTCGCCCCCGCCTTGGCCGAGGCATCGATGGCGGCTTCGGTTGAAAGGCCGCAGATTTTGATTTGGGTTTGCACAGCTAGTTACTTTTCAATGGGTTCTATCGAGATGATTTTTTCGACCACAATTGCTCGACTGCAGGTCCCCAAATGTCCGAAGCCGTAAAAGCTGGGTAACAAGTTACGTCGACCGATAAACCTCACTTTAGAGATGTAAGCGGGAAATTTATCACCTCCCGAAGAAAATTGAAGTTTCCTTCCTGATTCTGGTGCGAGAAATCCCTCAACGCGCGGATAGATCCACGTGTTTAGGTCGTCATTGTCGTAATTGCCTTTGTGATGACTCAAGCCCTCCACAAAATAGTCGGTTTCAAACTCATTGAGCCACAATCCCTCGTAAGTAGCCGAAGGGCCAAAAAACGTAGGAGATTCGTCCAATACAGCGAGCCTGGGTAAAGCGGTGGGATGCCAGCTTGCTATTTCAAAATATCGAAAATCAGCAGCGTTGTTGCATCCAGCAATACACGCCGTTGCAAGCGCAATGGCTAAAATACTACAATATTCTCGAATTCTCAAAGCGTCCCCACAATCGCACGCGCCGCCGCATCCGGATCCTCTGCCTTGGTAATCGGCCGCCCGATCACCAAAACACTTGCCCCATCGTCGCGTGCCTGGCGCGGTGTGACGATGCGTTTCTGGTCGGCGGTGCTGGCACCCGCAGGGCGCAAACCGGGAACGACGAAGAAACCGTCTTTCCATGCCTTGCGCGCGGATTTCACTTCCTGGCCGGAACAGACAATGCCGTCGAGCCCTGCCTCTTGCGCCAATGCTGCGAGGCGCTCAACCTGAGTGTGCGGATCGTCTGGCACGCCGACGCGGCTGAGGTCATGATCGTCAAGGCTCGTGAGGACGGTGACTCCAACCACTTTGGTATGCGAACCGGCAGCGGCCTTGGCATCTTCCATCATTGCGCGCCCGCCGCTGGCGTGGATCGTCACAATGGCGGGTTCGAGCGTGTTGATCGCCTGCATTGCCTTTGCAACCGTATTCGGAATGTCGTGCAGTTTCAGATCGAGGAAGATCGGAAGGCCCAGCTTCTGCACCTCATGCACACCGTGGTGGCCGTTGGCGCAAAAGAATTCCAGGCCCAGTTTCACCCCGCCGACATGCGCCTTGACCTTGCGAACCAGTTCAAGTGCATCGTCAAGAAGGGGCGTGTCGATCGCAACATAGACCGGGTTGCTCATATTCTTGTCTCCGGTGTCGCACTGGTGGGCGTGAAATTGGCGGCCATTGTCTTGGCGCCACTTTCCAGCGTGGCTATGCGGCGGCTCATCCGGTAGCGCACCGTGCGGTGCCATATCCAAAGCGGCAGGAAGCCCAGAAGGAAGCTCGCGCCGATCACTGCCGGCAGCTTGCTGTCAAGCCACAGGCCGTTCCACAATTTCATCGAAACCGGCTGCCAGTTGTTGACGGCAAACACGGTAAAGCCAACGAGGAAAATGACCCAGAAAAGGGTTTTCAGGAACGACATTCGCGGCTTCTCCTTCGTCTGTTTGCGTGCAGCTTAAGGGAAGGGGGGCAAGGTTTCCAGCCCTCATGCAACCGAAATTGGCTTACCCAAAAACCCGCGCGAAAATCGTGTCGACATGTTTCAGGTGATAACCCAGGTCGAACTTCTCCTCGATCTCTTGCGGCGAAAGGGCCTTGGTCACATCTGCATCGGCCTTGAGCAGTTCGAGCAATGACAATTGCCCGTCCGATTCCCACACCTTCATCGCGTTGCGCTGGACGAGGACATAACTGTCTTCGCGGCTGACACCGGCCTGGGTGAGCGCCAGCAGCACACGCTGCGAGTGGACAAGGCCGCCCATCTTGTCCAAATTCTTCTGCATCCGCTCCGGGTAAACGAGCAGCTTGTCGATCACGCCAGTCAGGCGACCCAGCGCAAAGTCGAGCGTGATTGTGGCATCGGGACCAATATAGCGTTCGACCGAGCTGTGGCTGATGTCGCGTTCATGCCAAAGCGCGACATTTTCCATCGCCGGAATCGCATAGCTGCGCACCATGCGGGCAAGGCCGGTGAGGTTTTCGGTCAGAACCGGATTGCGCTTGTGCGGCATCGCCGACGAACCCTTTTGGCCGGGTGAGAAATATTCTTCCGCCTCCAGCACTTCGGTGCGCTGCAAGTGGCGGATTTCGACGGCAAGGCGTTCGATCGAGGAGGCAATGACGCCCAAAGTCGCGAAGAACATGGCGTGGCGGTCACGCGGGATCACTTGCGTTGAAACCGGCTCGACCGACAGCCCCAGCTTCGCTGCCACATGCTCCTCAACGCGCGGGTCGATATTCGCAAATGTGCCAACCGCCCCCGAAATCGCGCAGGTTGCCACATCCTTGCGTGCGGCGATCAGGCGATCCTTGCAGCGCGAAAATTCAGCATAAGCCTCTGCCATTTTGAGGCCAAATGTCACAGGCTCGGCATGGATGCCGTGGCTGCGGCCGATGCACGGCGTCATCTTGTGTTCAAAGGCGCGACGCTTGATGGCTGCGAGAAGAGCATCGAGATCAGCGAGCAGTATGTCAGACGCACGCGCGAGCTGCACCGCAAGGCAGGTATCGAGCACGTCGGAGCTGGTCATCCCTTGGTGCATGAAGCGGGCTTCATCGCCGACTTGCTCTGCCACCCAGGTAAGGAAAGCGATGACATCATGCTTGGTCACGGCTTCGATGGCGTCAATAGCGGCGACGTCGATCGAGGGATTGGTCGCCCACCATTTCCACAGCGCGTCTGCCGCCGATTTCGGGACAACGCCCAGATCAGCCAGCGCCTCGGTCGCATGCGCCTCGATCTCGAACCAGATTTTGAAACGGTTTTCGGGTTCCCAGATGGCAACCATGTCGGGGCGGGCGTAGCGGGGGACCATGTGCGGGCTTTCTGATGCAAGGCGTGGAGTCGCCCGCGCCGTTAGCAGGCAGGCATCAAGGCGTCAAAAGTGCAACAAAAAAGGGCGGCGCAGAAACGCCGCCCTCCTTTAATTTGAAAGCCCTGATTAGAACTCGTAAGAGACGCGTCCGTAAACAAAGCGACCGCTGAAGCCGAAGGGCGACTGCGAGCTGTACGGCAGGAACGAGTTGTTGAAACCATAGTTCACGCCATCGACCGTGCCGAAGGGCAGGCGATCAGGATAGACATCGAACAGGTTGTTTGCGCCAAGCGCGAAGGACAGCTTTTCCGTGGGCTTGACCCGCAGCTCAAGGTCCGTAACCCATTTCGGCGACAGGAAAATGTCGCCCGGAACATCACCCGGCTTCAGAGCAATATTGTTGTTGTTCGCCGCGGTCGAGAAGCTGCTCGGCAGGAAGACCTCGCCATAACGGTTGGTGCGCAGCGTAAGGCCGAACATGTCATAATCCCAATCGAGGCTGAAGTTCAGCTTGTTCTTGGGCTGGCCGTCGGTCAGGCGATAGCTTTCCTGGCGGGCAAACAGCCGCTGCGCGGTGAAGCCCGAAAAGACACGGCGATCGGTAATCTCTGTATTGTTGAGATTGTAACCAGCGCTGAGGCGGACTGTACCCATGCCGAAATCAGGGACGCGGTAACTGGCCACAATGTCCAAACCTTCGGTTTTCGTGTCGATACCGTTGATGAAGAAACGGGCCGATGAAACGCCTGTGATACCTGCCGTCGTCAGTAGCGCGATGACATCTGCGCCCGTCAGGTTTTCGGTCAATGTAATCCGATCTTTGATCTTGATGTTATAATAATCGACGGTGAGGTTCAGGCCATCGAGCATGTTGAAGGTCAAGCCCGCACCCATGTTGACCGATTTTTCGGGTTCAAGCGGCTGCGAACCCAGTGCTACCGCTACCGGAGATGCCACCGGGAAGGTGCCAACTTCGATCAATACGCCACCCACATTGTTCGTGGACGTGGTTGCAAACGCTTGCTGGGCAAGGCTGGGAGCGCGGAAACCGGTGGAAATGGATCCACGTAGCGCAAGGCCGTCGACGGGTTCAAAGCGGGCAGCTGCCTTGCCGTTCACCGTATCGCCGAAATCACTATAATGCTCGTAACGGCCAGCAAGCTGCAGCGTGAAGTTGCTGCTCAGATCGGCGTCGAGCTCCACATATCCTGCAAAGCTGTCGCGCGATTCATCCGTCGCATTTGCCGGACGGAAGCCTGGGAAGACCTGCGAACCACCTGCTGCATTGAACGGCGCTGCCGAAAACGGACCGTTGATGTAGCTTTGCAGTTCACCGGCGACGATCTTGTAATTCTCGTCGCGATACTCGCCACCAACAGCCAACGAAACCTTGTCTCCAATTCCGATATCCAGATCACGACGGAAGTCGAGATTGACCGACGTTTGGCCTGCGCGCATCCCGCCCGCATTAAATCGGCGGGCACTGGACGTGCCGCCCAGCGAAGTGTTGACGCTGTTTTCCACTTTATAGTTCAAAAGGTTCGAACCATAGGTCACCGAGAAATCATAGTCCCACGATCCCAATGCACCGCGAAGGCCCGCAGCAGCCGAAACATCAACGATTTCGCTCACAATAAGAGGCAAGAACCCGTCGGCATAAATGGGAATGAACGTCGTGGTCGAGGCTTCCCAGTCGCGGTTGCGAACGTCCAGCGAACGGCGATAGAAGCCGGCGCCGTTACCGTCGCGTACGCCATAACTGCCGAATGTGTAGAATTCAGCTGAATCCGAGAATTCATATCCGGCGTTGACGAAGAAGTTCAAATCCTTCGAAACGCCATCGCCGTAACGGTGCGCATAGCGGTTGAAGGTCGCTTCGCGCGGATCGCCTGCGGCAAAATAGTTGCGACGAATGTCCGGACCCGAACGGTTGGTCGGCGAACGATCCTTATATTCGGCGGTAAAGTTCAAATATCCGCTGTCACCCAGCGGCAAGCCGAAATTGGAGGCAAAGGTATAGGTGTCCCCGTCACGGCGCTTTCTGTCATTGCCGGTATAAGTGATGACCGGATTGTCAGATGCGCCAGTCGTCAACGCGACAGACGCCACCTGTCCGACATCTTCCATCTCGGTGATATATTTGCCGTAGGTTGCCTGTGCGCGACCGCCAACGCCCTTTTTCAGCTGGACGTTAATCACGCCTGCAATCGCATCAGAACCATAAAGCGAGGCGGCGCCATCGCGCAGGACCTCTATACGTTCGATGGCCAGCGGCGGAATGGTGTTCATGTCTACCGCTGTAGACCCGCGGCCAACCGAGCCGTTGAGGTTGATCAGCGACGATTGGTGGCGGCGCTTGCCGTTGACGAGCACGAGTACTTGGTCAGGCGCAAGCCCGCGCAGCGTTGCGGGGCGGAGAGAGTCCGTGCCGTCGGTCAGGGATGGCTGAGGAAAGTTGAACGAAGGAACTAGCTGGTTGAGCAAACGGTTAGTCTCGGTGCTGCCGCTATTGACCAATTCCTGCGCCGACAGGACATCAACCGGAACCGGGCTGTCTGCCACAGTACGGTCGGTGCGGCGGGTGCCAGTGACGATGATCGCGGCCTGATCTGTGTTGTCCTCGGCCTGTGCATCTTCTTGCGCATAAGCGGGTGCAACAGAACCGATCGTCAGCGCTGCAAATGAGGCTGAGACAGCAAGGAGCGATCCGAAGTTGGACTTTTTCATGTTCTTTCCTTTGCCCTATTTCCGAAAATAGAGCGGGAGGCTGCCATTAATGCAAAGATTTGGCCAGTATCGTTGAAATAAACGCTTATTTTCCAACGATCCTGTGTCATTATTGCAACGCAGCATTTTTCCTTATGTTGTCGCGAAAATAACTGTGGATTGGTGAATTCCACACTTTGCGGGGACTCGCTTGGTCGCTATCGGGGCGGGGATGGCTGATACCACCGACACCGATACACCAGCGGAAGATCCGTTCGACCAGATCGTGAATGCACCGTTCGATGCGGCGATTTCCGAACGCTACCTGATCTATGCGATGTCGACCATCACCGCGCGTTCGCTGCCCGATCTGCGCGATGGCCTGAAACCGGTACACCGGCGCCTGTTGTGGGCGATGCGCCAATTGAAGCTTGATCCTGCCAGCGGATACAAAAAATGCGCCCGTGTTGTTGGGGACGTGATCGGTAAATATCACCCGCATGGAGACCAGTCGGTCTATGATGCGATGGTGCGTCTCGCGCAGACGTTTTCGTTGCGCTACCCGCTGGTCGATGGGCAGGGCAATTTCGGCAATATCGATGGTGATAATGCTGCTGCCTATCGGTACACCGAGGCAAGGCTGACCAAGACTGCCATTGAGTTGATGGCCGGGCTTGACGAGAATGCCGCTGATTTCCGCCCGACCTACAACGGCGAGGATGAAGAGCCCGAGGTGATGCCCGGACTGTTCCCGAACCTGCTCGCCAATGGAGCAAGCGGGATTGCCGTGGGTATGGCTACGAGTATACCTTCCCATAATGCCGCCGAAATCATTGATGCGGCCATGTTGCTGATCGACGAACCCAAGGCGACCCATGAACAGTTGATGCAGATTGTGCATGGCCCGGATTTTGCGACTGGTGGCGTTTTGGTTGACAGCCGCGACGTTATCAGCGCCGCCTATGCCAGCGGCCGCGGCGCTCTGCGGCTGCGGGCACGCTTCTTTGCAGACGCATCCAAGGATCCCGCAGATCGCGAAGCGGGCATCGAAAGGCTTCCAAATGGGACTTGGCAGCTTGTGATCAGCGAAATCCCTTACCAGGTGCAAAAGGGCAAGCTGATTGAACAGATCGCCCAGTTGATTGCGGATAAGAAACTACCCATTCTGGACGATGTGCGTGATGAATCGGACGCCGACATCCGCATCGTGCTGGTTCCGAAAAGCCGCAACGTCGATCCCGAAGACCTCAAAAATGCGCTGTTCCGGCTGACCGATCTGGAAGCGCGCTTTGGCCTCAACATGAATGTGCTTGATGCCAATCGCGTGCCGAAGGTGATGGGCTTGGGTGAAGTGTTGCGCGAATGGCTGACACACCAGATTGAAGTCTTGGTGCGCCGTTCGCAACACCGGCTAGAGAAAATCGATGCCCGTCTCGAATTGCTCGAAGGCTATATCATCGCTTATCTCAACCTCGATCGGATCATCGAGATCATCCGGACCGAGGATGAACCCAAGCCGGTGATGATGGAGGAATTCCAGCTGACAGATCGGCAGGCGGAGGCGATTCTGAATATGCGGCTGCGTTCTTTGCGCAAGCTGGAGGAAATGGAGCTGCGCCGCGAGCGCGACGAGTTGATTGCCGAGCGCGAAGATCTCGCCAAACTGATCGAAAGCCCAGCACGACAAAGAACACGGTTGAAAAAGGATTTGACCAAGTTGCGCATGGGCTATGCCGAGGATACGGAACTTGGCAAACGACGCACCTTGCTGGCAGAAGCGGCTCCCGCACGCGAAATTGCGCTCGAAGCTTTTGTCGAGCGCGAACCTGTTACCGTCATTTTGTCCAAGCGGCGCTGGATCAAGGCGATGAAGGGACATGCCGATCTAAACGCCAAGGCAGATTACAAGTTCAAGGAAGGGGATGCTCTCGCGCAGGTTTTCCATGCGCAGACCACCGATAAAATACTGGTCGCTACTGCCAATGGCCGCTTTTACACGATTGGCGCTGACAAATTACCTGGGGCACGCGGCTTTGGCGAACCAATCGGTACCATGATCGATCTTGAGGCCGGGAACGATATCGTGACGCTCCTGCCGGTAACACCGGGCGCACGAATGTTGCTGGCGGCATCGACCGGCAAGGGGTTCCTGTGCAAGATGGAAGATGTTGTCGCCGAAACCCGCAAGGGCAGGGGAGTGGTGACTTTGAAGGCTGGCGCAAGGCTTCAGGTCGTAAGACCAGCTCCGCCCGAAACTGGCGATGAGGCCATGCTGAAGGACCAATATGTGGCGGTCGTTGGTGAAAACAGGAAGCTCGTTGTTTTTCCGATGAATGAAATTCCCGAAATGGCGAAGGGTCAGGGAGTAACCTTGCAACGCTACAAAGACGGCGGACTTTCGGATGCTGTTTGTTTCCGTCTGAGCGAGGGTTTGAGCTGGACAATGGGCGGCGATAGCGGGCGCATGCGGACCGAAACCGACCTCACGCAATGGCGGGTCGCGCGCGGCGCTGCAGGTCGTTTGCCGCCACAGGGATTCCCGAGAAACAACCGCTTCGATTGAACTAGAACGGTGTGAAGCAAATTTTTACACCTTGTACCTACTCATCACCGAATGAGGATGTGGGACAATAAAACATTCACCCACGGGTCGCCGGCCTCCCTGACGTCTAAGCTCGTCCAGCGAACGGTTCCCGAAGGAGAGGAAGCGAGCCATGCATGGCTGAGTTCGCTGCCCATTGCCGCCGCCATTTATCGGATCGACATCAGTGGAGCCAAACGGATTGCCACAAACGAACAATTCGACTTCCTTGCGCTGACGCGGGCAAGAGAGGCGGGATTTGATCCTTGCCACTTCAACGACTTAATCCTTGGTATGAACGAGGCGGGACGGGCGGAGCATTTCGAACGCTGGCGTTCCCCCGACAAGATTCGGCCGCTCGATGTCGAAATCAGCGTTGCCAAATTCGGCGGTGATGCCACGCATGTCCTCGTCTCGCTAGTGGACCGCACGGCCGAGGCGCAAAGCAAGATCAATCTTCGACGGGAGATGATGAATGACAGCCTGACCGGGTTTGCGAATCGAATCGGTTTCGAAGAGAAAATCGGAGAAGCGGTCGAATCAATGCAGGCAGAAACGGGCAGCAAAAATTTTGCACTCATTGTATTTGATCTCGCGCGGTTCAGCCGCATCAATGAATCGGTGGGCGTACTTGCCGGTGATGAGTTGATCATCACTGTCGCCAAGCGGCTTGCGTCCCGACTGCGCAACAGCGAAATTATTGGCCGACTGGGCGGGAATGAGTTCGCATTATTTGCCCAAGTCAAAGACCCCGCCGATGCCGAAGCTATTTCGAACCGCATTGTTCGGGCATTTGATGATCCGTGCAAGCTATCCGATCTGGAAATCCATATCGACTGTGCCGTGGCCGCAGCGCTCGGCAATGCCCATTCGGATGATCCGATGGATGTGCTCCGTCACGCACAGATCGCATTGAAGAAGGCGAAGCAGAGCAAGAAGTTCGAACTCTTCTCCGCCGACAAGCTCGACAAGGCGCTGCACCGCTTTTCGCTGGAAACCGATTTGCGCCGGGCCCTCGAACGCGACGAACTGGAACTGCATTATCAGCCATTAATCGATCTTGAGAGCGGCAAGCTGAACGGTTTCGAGGCGCTTGCCCGTTGGAACCACCCGAAACTGGGGCCGGTTTCACCGGTCGACTTCATTCCGGTCGCCGAAGAAAGCGGTTTGATTGTGCCGCTGGGTCGCTGGGCCCTTGCCGAGACCGCACGCACCATCGCGCATTGGGAAGGGGCATTCGGCAAGGACATGCACCTCAAGGTTTCGGTGAACCTGTCCGCCATTCAGCTCTTGCGAGATGATGTGCCTAAAGCGGTTGAGGACGCCATTCGCGCTGCAGGGATCGACGGCAGTCGCCTGACGCTGGAACTAACCGAGAGCGCTTTTGTAGATGATCCGGACGGCGCGAAACGCGTGCTGGAGGCTTTGAAGGCACTCAATGCCAATCTGGCGATGGACGATTTTGGAACCGGCTATTCCAATCTGGCCTATCTCCAGAAACTGCCAATCGATGTTCTGAAGATCGACCGCAGTTTCGTATCGGACATGCTGGCCAATCGGGACAATCGGGCGATCGTCGGCACTATATTGTCACTCGCCTCTGCGCTCGGCATGAAGACCACGGCCGAAGGAATTGAAACCGAAGCTGTATCGGACGAGCTGAAGGGTCTGGGCTGCACCAACGGCCAAGGATATTATTTCGCCAAACCCTTGTCGCCCGATGCGGCCTATGCGTTCCTTTCCGAACGCAATGCGGTTTCGACCAACTGATCGGTTATTTCAGACAGTCGGGCATCGCTCGGGAACAATTCCGAAACCCATAAGGCTTCAATCTGCTGCAATGTCCGTGCTACCACCGGACCTGCACGCAACCCTTTGGCTATAAGATCACCACCTTTGACCGGAAAAACAGGGACCGACCAGTCGGCGAGCGAATATATTTCGTCGTGCCAACCAGAGGTGGACCCGGTAATGAGTACCAGATCGCGTGCATTTTCAATTCCAAGCGAATAGGCCAGTTGGCGTGCAGTCAATGAAGAACTGCGGTTCGATGCCAGATGGACAAGATCTGCGCGCAGCCGATTGGAAAGCTTCAGCCGGGCAGCAACCTTTTCGACGATGGTCGGGTCGGCCGGAAGGATTGCCGCTAGCCTTCGGGTTGCAGCAGGCGGAATATGGGCCACTGCTTCCCGTTCTACCAATTGCTCCAGGATTGTGCCGGCATCAGGCTGGATTTCCGGCAGGAACGGCACAAATATACCAGCATTGAGCATTGCCTGCATTGCCTGGGCAGGATTGACGACCGAAAGCAGTTTCCTGAGTTCGTCGGCAATCCGCTCTCGCGACAGCGCCATCAATTTGTTGGCATGCGCCGCAGCAGCGCGCAGTGCCTCCGCATCGATTGCACCTTCGCCAAATCGCGCGTGGAAACGGAACAGGCGTAATATGCGTAGATGATCTTCGGCGATCCGTTGTTCGGCGTCGCCGATGAAACGCACATGATGTGCTTCCAGGTCGGTAAGACCATCAAAAAAATCGAAAATTTCGCGCGATTCCGGATCGGCATACAGCGCGTTGATCGTGAAATCCCGCCGCGCCGCATCTTCACGCCAGTCGGTGGAAAATTCTACTGTCGCCCGCCTGCCATCGGTCGAAACATCGCGGCGCAAGGTTGTGATTTCAAACGTGCGGTGATCCGAAACTGCGGTGACGGTCCCATGCTCGATCCCAGTCGGAACGGCTTTGATCCGCGCTGCCTCCAGCCGGGTTGTCACTTCTGCGGGCAGCAACGGCGTTGCCAAGTCAACATCCGCCACGGGGATGCCAAGCAGGGCGTCGCGCACAGCACCGCCAACGATACGCGGCGGTTGCCCGTCGATCTTCAGTGCACGAATCACCCGGATCAGCGCGGGATCATGCAGCCAAGGTGCATCAGGCAACATCATCGACTTTCGCCCAGCAGACGGCGCGACAGATTGGCGATGATCCCGGCGGTAACACCCCAGATGCGCCGTCCTTGCCAGTCCATGTCATAATATGTGCGCATCTGGCCCTGCCATTCGACTTCCTTACGCAGGTAATTGGCGCGATCGAACAATATGGCAAGGGGCACTTCGAACCATTCCTCAACCTCGTCGGGATTGGCCGCGAGTGGCAGGTCTGGCGGGACGACTCCGATCACAGGGGTAATCTGATATCCGCTTCCCGAATAATAATCGTCGGCAGGACCCAAAATCTCAACCTCGTGGCGCGGCAGGGCAATTTCCTCCTCGGCCTCGCGTAGGGCGGCAATGATTGCACTGTCATCGTCGGGATCAATCTTGCCCCCGGGAAAGGCAACCTGGCCAGCATGGCTGCGCAACCAGGCCGGTCTGCGGGTCAGGATAACGCCTGGTTCGCTGCGATCGGTAATTGGAACCAGAACGGCCGCCGGACGGTAGGCGCCCTGATGGCGCGGAAAGGTGCGTTCATCCTCGACCTCGATAGCGCGTGCCGGGTGCAAAGCATCGCTGAATTGCCGTTTCCAGCTCATGCAGCGCTCTCGAAGGAGAAAAAATGGCCATTGCTCCAAAGACCGGACGGGTCAGTACCGTTGGCTACCGCGCATTCGGCAAGCTCATAATAGACCGGTCTTGTGCACCGTGCCCATAGTCCGGAACGAACATGGATGTAAGGAACGGCAGTGCCCTCATAGGAGCGTAACTCGATACTGTTTTCAGGCCCAGCGATGACAAGGTCATCGGTGTTGAGGCGCAAGGCGATGGAAGCTTTGGCTCCTTCACCTTCGAGCCGAGCCTCGACGGCTAGGAACGGTACATCCTCGACGTCGATAGAGAGCTTTTCATGCGGCGTAACCAGCCAATAGCTGCCATCCATTTCCCGCCGCAACAGCGTCGAAAACGCGCGGATCATCGCCGGGCGCGTGATTTCTCCGCCCTGATGATACCAGCGTCCGTTTGCAGCAATGTGCATTTCGCTGTCGCCTGACTTTTCCGGTCGCCAGCTTTCAACCGGTGGCAGATTGCGTTCGGCGGCCAGCGCGGCGATTTCGCCAAGGCTCAGTTTTGCTAACGCGGGAGGCGGATCATAGGGCACGATCATCCTCCTCGATCATCCCCGAATCGGGCAGCGGATTTCCATTGGCATTGCGTGCCAGCAGGCGGTGAGGCTCCCACGGACCCGGCAATGTCCAGCCGGCGGTTGTTTCGGCTGAGAAACCAAAGCGCCCATAATATTCAGGGTCGCCTATCATCACCATGACAGGCTCTCCGATTTTGGCGCTTGCTTCAAGCATTGCGTGCATCAGGCGATGGCCGATTCCTTGTCCCTGGCGGTCGCTGGCAACGGCAACGGGGCCTACAAGGACTACAGGGAAGTTGCCTATCCGCACAGGCCAGCACTGGATGCTGCCGATCAACCGGCCATCATCCACGCACGCATAGGAAAGCGCGGCGATCGCATGCGACTTCGTACGAAGCCGGTAGGCTGTCCGCGCGTGGCGATCCGAACCGAACGCGTCATCGAGTAGAGCTTCAACCTTTGCAGGATCGACTGTCTGGAGGGCGACCAGTTCATGCATCGGCAACAGCCTCTGGCAATGTCCGACGCCGCAGCAGTGTGAGGCCTATGAGCGCCGAGATGCCAACACAGGCCGCGAGCGCATAAGGCGCACCGGGAAAGCGTACCGGCGCGTCGCTGTCGGTGAAGGTTGCGAGCGAATAATTATACGCAAACTGCCCGATCATCAGGCTGAGCGCGGACAGCGACCCGA
Organism: uncultured Sphingorhabdus sp.; assembly: GCA_964423155.1. Taxonomy (GTDB): domain Bacteria; phylum Pseudomonadota; class Alphaproteobacteria; order Sphingomonadales; family Sphingomonadaceae; genus Sphingorhabdus_B. The sequence goes on along the minus strand of CAYRDQ010000007.1, from coordinate 84,201 downwards.
TAAGGCCCTGCAATTCACCTTGCTGTGATGCGGGCGCGCGCTGGGACATCATGGCATTCAAAGCGGGCGCCACCATGCCCGAAAAACCATTGACCAAAAGCAGTGCAAGAATGATCGAGGCAAAGGGAACAAAGGCCACGACCAGATAGCTGCAAATGCCGGCGATCATGCCGATATATGCGGTTCGCCTTTCGCCAAAACGCGTGATGAAACGCCGGATGACCAGTGCCTGGAATATGGCCATGGAAATACCCACCAGCCCCAGCGAAACGCCTACCATGCCGCTATCCCAGCCATATTGGATCGGTGCGAAAAACGACCAGCTCGCCGGGTATACATTCCCCGCGAGCGACCAGAGGAAATAGATCAAGACAACCGGGACGATCCCCGAAATTTTGCCCATCGAGGCGAAGGCACCCAACGGGTTGGCACGTTTCCATTCGAACGGACGCCGCTTTTCCTCGGGCATGGTTTCGGGAAAGACGATCCAGCCATAGATGCCATTGGCAAAGGCGAGGGCAGCTGCGACGAAAAAGGGTACACGTGGCCCGAAGTCTCCCAGAAATCCGCCTAGAACCGGACCGAAGATAAACCCAAGGCCAAAAGCTGCGCCGACTTTTCCGAAACTTGCGGCGCGTTCTTCGGGCGTTGACATGTCGGCCATTGCGGCATTGGCAGGGCCGAATACGGCGCCAAGGCCGCCTGCGATCGCGCGTCCAACAAATAGCCAACCAATGGTAGGGGCAAGCCCCATCAGAAGGAAGTCGAAGCCAAAGGCAAAGAGCGAAACCAGGAAAACCGGACGCCTGCCGAAACGATCTCCCAGATTGCCAACCGCCGGCATCAGCAAAATCTGGAAAAAGCCGTAAGTTGCTCCGACCCATGCCCCGATCCGCGCCGCCTCAGCCGCATCGACATGCGCCAGATGTTTGATAAGGTCGGGGAGGACAGGCATGATGATCCCGAAACCCATCGAATAGATGAGTACCGTCAACAACACGAACCGGCTCGCGCGCCTTTTCAGGGTTGGGTCCATCGCCATAGCGGGCGGCCTTGTCAGCGGCCTTCGGCTTTGTCCAATATTTTCGAACGGTGGTAGGCGGCGGGATAGGGCGGTTTTACTTTGGCTTTTCGTGCAGTTGAGCTAGTTTGGAAGCAATTCGATCAAAGGGGAGCCGGAAATGCAGAATGAGGAAAACCCGCCCGTACAAAATGAGCCAGCCACAGATCCCGTGGCTGACGCGCCAACAACGGCAACGCCTGAGCCGGTTGCAGAGACGCCCACCGCAAAGCCGAGCAACTGGAGCGGCAAGACGATATTCTGGCTCGGTCTGGGGTCGATCCTGATCGCCCTGGTTGCAGGGCTCGGCTCCGGCTGGGGCATGTGGGATTTCGGCTTTGGGTTCCAGTTGCTGATGTTCGCTTTTGGTGCAGGCATATTGGCGCTTTTGGGTGGCTTCCTTGTAGGCTGGTGGTCCAAGCGCAAGGGGAGGGCGTCAGCGCGTCCGCTCCGTTGGGCTGGAATGGCACTTGGCGGGGCGCTGTCCCTGTGGCTGCTGAGTTTTGCTTACACCGCCCGAACGGTTCCGGCGATCCACGACATATCAACCGACCTCGCCGATCCGCCACAATTCCGGATGCTTGCGGTGCGTGCAGACAATCTCGACCAGATTCCGGGAGAAGATGCTCCGGAAATGAAAGGGATGAATCCACTCCAGCGATGGGCAGCGCTTCATGGAGAAGCCTATGGCGATATCCGATCGGTACGGATTGCCATGCCCGTAGCGGAAGTCATCGCGAAGGCGGAACGCCTCGCCAAGGTGCGGGGGTGGTCGATTGCAGTTGCCGACCCGGTTGAAGGTCGGCTCGAAGCAACTGACACAACGCGCTTTTTCCGCTTCAAGGATGATGTCGTCATTCGCGTCCGCCCGACCGAGGACGGAACCGGCAGCATTGTCGACATGCGTTCGATCAGCCGCGTAGGCGTTAGCGATCTTGGCGTTAACGCAAAGCGTGTCCGCAGCTTTCTTGCCGATCTGGCAGGGACGAACCCCGCCGGTTAGCGGTAGCAGTTCAGGGCTTTGAGGGCGTCAGCCTCAGCAGGCGCCCTTTTTCTCCATCTTCGAGCAGCCATACAGCGCCGTCGGGGCCTTGTTCGACTTCGCGAATGCGGGCGTCCATCGGCCAATGGTCGGCCTTTTCAACCTTTTCGCCATTTACCTTGACGCGGACCAGCGCTTCGCCACCCAGCCCGCCGATGAATAGCGATCCTTTCCATGCGGGAAAAAGGTCGCCGTTGTAAAAAAGCAAGCCGCCTGGGGATATCGCCGGTACCCAATAGGCCTTGGGTGCTTCGAAACCATCCCCGACCTTGTGATCGGGTATATCGCGCCCGTCATAATGATCGCCGTTTGAAACCTTGGGATAGCCATAATTGGCACCGCGCTTGACAAGGTTGAGCTCATCGCCGTGCCGCGGGCCCATTTCCTGGTTCCACAACTGCCCCTTTTCGTCGAAGGTCAGGCCAAGCGGGTTGCGATGGCCCAGTGACCAAATCTGTGATCTGACCGGATTGCCTTCTAGGTAAAACGGATTGTCGGTGGGAATGCTGCCATCGGGGAAGATGCGTACCACCTTGCCCAGATTGACATTCATATCTTGCGCCGGATCGAATTTCTGCCGTTCGCCCGACGCAATGAAGAGATATTTGCCATCGGGAGAAAAGGCGAGGCGATGGCCGTAATGTCCGCGACCCGTTACCTTCGGATTCTGCTCCCAGATTTTCTGCAACCCGACAAGCTTGGGTTGGCTGCCCTGATAATCGAGTTTTGCACGGCCGACCACTGCGCCGCGCATATTATCCTGGCCTGCCTCAACCCAGCTGAGATAGACAAGGCCCGACGTTTCGAAATCGGGGGCGACGATCACATCGCCAAAGCCGCCCTGGCCGCCATAGTCGACTGCAGGTACGCCAGCCACATCGCGGACCGGGCCGTCGGACTCCCACAATTTCAGCTTTCCGCTTTTTTCCGTAATCAGCGCATAGGGCGTGCCGGGGACAAAGGTCATAGCCCAGGGCTCGTTGAAGGTCGCAATCGCTGTGGCTTCAAATGGCTTGGGGCCAGTCGATACTTCGGCATTGCTTGATGGCGCGCAGGCAACGGCAATAAGGCTGGCGGCGGTCAAGCTGATGGCACGCAACATGGGGGAGGTCTCCTCGTGATTTCTGGTCTTTAGATGTGGATGCGTCGTTCGATTGGCAAGAGGGTTGCATTTCCCGCCTTGCCCGCCTAGATGGGGTTTATCCCGACATTGCGAGACACTGAAGGGGCTGGCGCCGAAAGGGGCCGGCACAATCGGCCATTCGCAATGTCATTGAGTTATTTGGAACATCATGCCCGATTTGGAAAAGCTTGCCGCACTCATCGCTCCCGAAGCCGAAGCCCTCGGTTTCGATCTGGTGCGCGTGGCGTGGTTCGAACGCGGCGTGGAAGGCTCGGACGAGCCGACACTGCAGGTGATGGCCGAACGGCCTGAAACACGCCAGTTGGTGATAGACGATTGTGCGGCCCTGTCGCACCGGATTTCCGACCTGTTCGACGAACTTGATCCCATCGAAGAGGCTTACCGGCTCGAAGTGAGTTCTCCCGGCATTGATCGACCGCTGACCCGGGTAAAGGATTTTGCCGATTGGGCCGGACACGAAGCGAAAATCGAAGTGACGGAGCCGATTGGAAACCAGAAACGGTTCCGCGGCGAGCTTGCCGGCGTCAAAGGTGAGTTGATTTCAATCACCGATCGCACCGGCGCACCGCATGAGATTGCTTTTTCCAATATCCTTTCCGCCAAGCTGGTCTTGACAGACCGGCTGATTGCGTCGACTGCGCCGCTCGAAAGCGCCGGGGTTGACGAAATCGACGAAGACAACACCGACCAAGAACAGGAAGACTAAAGTCATGGCCAGTCCGATTGCTGCCAACAAGGCTGAACTGCTCGCAATCGCCAATGCAGTCGCCAGCGAAAAGATGATCGACAAGGCGATTGTCGTAGAGGCGCTCGAAGAAGCGATCCAGCGCGCCGCCCGTGCGCGGTACGGCGCTGAAAACGATATTCGTGCCAAGCTTGATACGCAGACCGGCGACCTTCGCCTGTGGCGCGTTGTCGAGGTTGTCGAAGCGGTCGACGATTATTTCAAACAGGTCGACCTGAAGCAGGCCGAAAAGCTGCAGCCCGGTTCGAAGGTTGGCGACTTCATCGTCGATCCGCTGCCCCCGGTTGATCTGGGTCGCATCGACGCACAGTCGGCAAAGCAGGTGATCTTCCAGAAGGTACGCGATGCAGAGCGCGAGCGCCAGTTTGAAGAGTTCAAGGATCGCGCCGGCGAAATCATCACCGGCGTCGTCAAGTCGGTCGAGTTCGGCCATGTCGTTGTCGACCTTGGCCGCGCAGAAGGTGTAATTCGACGCGACCAGCAGATTCCGCGCGAAGTTGTCCGCCCCGGCGACCGCGTTCGTGCGTTGATCATGAAGGTTGTCCGCGAAAACCGCGGTCCGCAAATACTGCTCAGCCGCGCGCATCCGGACTTCATGAAGAAGTTGTTCGCACAGGAAGTCCCCGAAATCTACGATGGCATCATCGAAATCAAGGCCGCCGCCCGCGATCCGGGCAGCCGCGCCAAGATTGGCGTGATCAGCTATGACAGCTCTATCGATCCGGTTGGGGCTTGCGTCGGTATGAAGGGTAGCCGTGTTCAGGCCGTCGTTCAGGAAATGCAGGGCGAAAAGATTGACATCATCCCCTGGTCGGATGATGCGGCGACCTTCATCGTCAACGCGCTGCAGCCGGCAACGGTCAGCCGCGTTGTTATCGATGAGGAAGAGAGCCGTATCGAGGTCGTTGTGCCCGATGACCAGCTCAGCCTCGCTATTGGCCGTCGCGGCCAGAATGTGCGTCTCGCCAGCCAGCTGACAGGCCGTGCAATCGACATCATGACCGAGGCGGAATCGAGCGAGAAGCGCCAGAAGGAATTTGTCGAGCGTTCGGAAATGTTCCAGCAGGAACTTGATGTCGATGAAACGCTGGCTCAGCTGCTGGTTGCCGAAGGCTTCAGCGAGCTTGAAGAAGTCGCTTATGTCGCGCTTGAGGAAATCGCCGGAATCGAAGGTCTCGACGACGAATTGGCTGAGGAATTGCAGAGCCGCGCGGTCGAGGCGCTTGAGCGTAAGGAAGAAGCTGCGCGCAGCGAACGTCGTGAATTGGGCGTCGAAGATGCACTTGCTGAACTACCGCACCTCACCGAAGCTATGCTGGTGACACTGGGCAAAGCGGGTATCAAGACACTAGACGATCTCGCCGACCTCGCGACCGATGAACTGATTCAGAAGGGCCGCAGCGAGCAGCGCCGTAGCGATAACCGTCGTCACCGCGTTGAAGACAAGCCCGGCATTTTGGCGGTTTTCGGTCTTAGCGAAGAGCAAGGTAACGAGATCATCATGGCTGCCCGCGCGCACTGGTTTGAAGATGAGGAGGACGCCGTTGTCGCGGAAGACTCCCAATGAGAACCTTGATAGCCCTGTAAGAAGGTGCATTTTGACGGGTGAGCGGGCGGAGCAACGCCTGCTGATCCGTCTTGCCCTGGGCCCTGATGGACAGGTTGCGCCTGACATAAACGGGAAAGTGCCCGGTCGCGGAGCATGGTTAGGTGTGCCGGCAGAGGAGCTTGAAACGGCACGCGTCAAAGGCAAGCTTTCGGGACTTTTGAAACGCGCTTTCAAGGTCTCCGAACTCTCCGTGCCCGAAGATCTGGTCGACCGAATCCGTTCGGGACTTGAAAAGGCAACACTCGACCGGCTTGGGCTCGAAGCGCGGTCGAGCAATTTGCTTTCCGGCGCGGAAAAGGTCGATGCAGCCGCGAGAAGCGGAGCAGTTGCGTTGTTGCTTCACGCCTCTGACGCCAGCGACGATGGCGCATCAAAACGCGACCAAAGCTGGCGCGTAGGCCTCGAAGAAGAAGGCAGTGGCCGCAAGGGCCTGCGCTTGCCGGTCGATCGCGACCGGCTTTCCGCGGCGCTGGGGCGCTCAAATTCGGTGCATGTAGCGATCACCAATGCAAAAGCGGCGGAGCGGGTGAAACATCACCTAGACCGCTGGCTTTATTTCATAGGATGCAGTAACGCGCGCGGCGACGCCAAGGCGGACCGTCGCGCGAATGCTGCATCAGACGGTAATTGATTGAAGGCAAGGTCTGTAAAAAATGAGTGACGAAAACGAAAACAAACCGACATTGGGTCGCAAGCCGCTTGGGCTGAAGCCGCGACTGGAGTCGGGTGAGGTAAAGCAGACCTTTAGTCATGGCCGCACCAACAAGGTTGTGGTTGAGGTGAAGCGCAAAAAGCTTGTCGGCAAACCGGGTTATGCGCCCGAGCCTGAAGCTGCGCCTCCTCCTCCGCCTCCTCCGCCCCCGCCGCCTCCTGCTGCACCTCCGCCGCGCGCTGCGGCGCCGGGCGGTGAAACGCCGCAGGAGCGTGTGGCTCGGTTGCAGCGTGAGGCAGAAGAGGACCGTCTTCGTCTTGCTGAAGAAGCCAACCGACGCGAGCAAGAGGAGCGCGCGCGTGCAGCCGATGAAGAGCGCCGCCGTGCCGAAGATAACCGCAAGGCTGAAGCAGAGGCTTTAAAATCGCCGCAACCCGCTGTTCCTGAAGAAATCGAAGTCGAAACTCCGGAAACCAGCGACGGCGCATCGCCGCCGCCAGCCCGTCGCTTTACGCCTGTGGAATCGCCAAAGCGTCCCGCACCGGCAGCGCCGCGCGAAGAAGTGCGCGGAGGTCGGGATGAAGTGCGTCGCGAGGATCCCAAAAAGGCGCCTCACAAGCCCAGCCGCGATCGCGCTGGCGATAGCCGCCGCCAATCCGGTAAGTTGACGGTGACACGCGCGCTGGACGACGATGAAGGCGCTCGCGCTCGTTCGCTCGCGGCGCTGAAACGTGCCCGTGAAAAGGAACGCCGTTCGCATATGTCGGGTATGCAGCGTGACGCGCAACCGAAGCAAGTGCGCGATGTTGTTGTTCCGGAAGTGATCACCGTTCAAGAACTCGCGATCCGCATGGCTGAAAAGGGCAGCGACCTGGTCAAGGCGTTGTTCAAGATGGGCATGCCCGTTACGCTTACGCAAAGCATTGACCAGGATACCGCAGAGCTCTTGGTCACTGAATTCGGTCACAACATCACCCGCGTATCCGATGCCGATGTCGACATTGCCCATGACGATGATGTCGATGCACCCGAAACGCTGAAGGCGCGTCCACCGGTAGTCACTGTGATGGGCCATGTCGATCACGGCAAGACCTCGCTGCTCGATGCCTTGCGCGGTGCCAATGTGCAGGCGGGTGAAGCGGGCGGAATCACCCAGCATATCGGCGCCTATCAGGTTAAGACCAAGGGCGGTGACATGATCACCTTCCTCGACACGCCGGGCCACGAAGCCTTTACCGAGATGCGCGCCCGCGGTGCGATGGTCACCGATATCGTGATCCTCGTCGTCGCTGCCGATGATGGCATCATGCCACAGACTATCGAAGCCATCAATCATGCCCGCTCGGCCAATGTGCCGATGATCATCGCGATCAATAAGTGTGACAAAGATGGCGCCAATCCGCAGCGTATTCGCGAACGCCTGCTCGAACATGAAGTCATTGTCGAAAAAATGGGCGGCGAAGTGCAGGATGTAGAAATCTCTGCGCTGAAGAAGACCGGCATCGATGACTTGCTGGACAAGCTGGCGCTGCAGGCAGAGTTGATGGAACTTAAGGCTAATCCCGATCGCGCCGCTGAAGCCGTGGTTGTCGAAGCGAAACTCGATAAGGGCAGGGGCGCCGTTGCAACGCTGCTGATCCGTCGTGGTACGCTGAAAACCGGTGATATTTTCGTAGTCGGTGAGGAATCGGGCAAAGTCCGCGCATTGATCAACGATCAAGGCCAGCAGGTGAAAACCGCCGGGCCGGCGATGCCAGTTGAAGTTCTGGGACTTACCGGCGTTCCTGGAGCAGGTGAAATCCTGACCGTTGTTGAAAACGAGGCCCGTGCTCGCGAAGTCGCCGCTTTCCGCAAGGAGCAGGCGAAGCTCAAGCGTACTACGCAGGCCCCAGTGTCGGTCGACAACATGTTCTCGGCCTTGGCCGCCAACCGTGCGAAGGAATATGCGGTCGTTGTCAAGGCGGACGTACAGGGCTCGGTCGAAGCAATCGTCAATGCGCTGCACAAGATTTCGACCGATGAAATCAAGGTGCGCGTGCTGCAATCAGGAGTCGGTGCGATCACAGAAAGTGATGTGACGCTGGCTAACGCGACCAAGGCGCCGATTATTGGCTTCAACGTCCGTCCGAATGCCAAGGCACGCGAGATAGCGCAGCGTGAAAAGACACGGTTCAAATATTTCGATGTGATTTATCACCTCACCGAAGATGTCGCCAAAGAGATGGCAGGCATTCTCGGCCCCGAAATCATCGAAACCGTCGTCGGTCGTGCGAAGATTCAGGAAGTCTTCAACGCGGGCAAGAAGGACAAGGCGGCTGGTCTGCTCGTCCTCGAAGGCCATATCCGCAAGGGCTATCACACCCGCCTTACCCGCGAAGACGTTATTGTCTCGAAGACGGTCATCGCTTCGCTGCGCCGCTTCAAGGACGATGTCGACGAAGTCCGTGCCGGCCTCGAATGCGGTGTTGTCCTTCAGGATACCAACGACATCAAACCGGGCGATATGCTTGAAATCTTTGAAGTCGAGGAGCGTGAACGGACGCTGTGACGGAGTTCCTTGGAAACGGCGGCGCACATGTTGACCTGATGGGGGCGGAGTTTGTCGACTTCGACCCTGTCAGTGAAACCATAACTATGCGCTTCGTCGCGCCGGATAGTTTCATCACAGGTCGAGGCGGTGTGCAGGGCGGCCTGGTGGCAGGATTCCTCGATGAAGCGATGGGATGGGCGCATGTGCAGGCCACCGGAGGCAAGGAAGCCCCGCTAAACCTTGAGATTTCGATGACGCTTCTCAAACTGATCCCGCCCGGGCGGTTGATGGGCAAGGGCAGGGTAGTGCGTCGCGGCCGCCGCGTTATATTCCTTGAAGGAGAATTGTGGGACGAGTGCTGGACGACGATTTATGCGCGTTCGACCTCTACTGCTATTCCTACGCCGATACCGGGAAGTTCGAGCTGATGGCCCGTCATAACGAAACCCCTGAAGGCCGGTCGGTTCGCTTGCTGCGCGTGGGCGAGCAGTTCCGCCACATCCTCTCCGAGCTGTTGGCGCGAGGCGATGTGCATGATGATGTCCTGACCAGCCACACCGTTAGCATCACCGAAGTGCGCATGTCTCCGGATTTGCGGCACGCAACCGTGTTCGTGAAATCCTTGCTGGGGGCCGATGAGGCAGAGGTTCTGAAGGCGTTGCGCACAAACACCGCTTTCTTGCAGCGTGAGGTAGCTTCTCGTGTCCGGCTAAAATATGCCGCGAAACTGAAGTTTCTGGCTGACGAAAGCTTTGATGAGGCCAGTCACATCGAAAAACTGCTGTCCAACCCGCATGTTACGCAGGATCTGAACGCTGACGACGACGCCTCCGATTAGGCAGGCAGCAACCGCGTCTTTATGGTGATCGTCACCTTCTTTCCGACCAACATCGAATAAGCAGTCATACCGAACTCCTTACGGTTGATCGCGGTGACAGCTGTAAGTCGAATCGCCTCTTTGCCATTGGTGTTGATGGGCGGCGCCGAAAACGAGACGTTTAGGACAACCGGGCGCGTCACGCCGCGTGCTGTAAGTTCACCGCTAACCACGCCGCTGGTCGGGTTTTTCATCGACAACCGCGTTCCTTCGAAGCGGACGGTCGGATATTTTTCGACATAGAAAAAATCTTTGCCCTTCAGGCGTCGCGTGATTTCGTCACCTCCGGCTTTGAGTTGGTTGGCATCAATTGAAACATCGAGATTGATCTGATCCATCCTGTCTGGAGAAATCGCCACCACGCCTCGAACCGCAGGAAAGTTGGCCTGTTGGTTGCCAATGCCTAAAAATGACACTTTGGCATTGACCGAGCTGGCCAAAGGATCAAGCTTGAATCGGTATGTCGACGCAGAACTCCCTAGCGAAGATGCGCAAAGCAGCACCATCGCTACAGCGCCTCGGCTAGTTTTCCACCACATTATATTCTCCAGAACTGCGACCAGTACCGGCCATGCCAGATAGTGCTTGGATTCGTCCAGCATCGACCATTAAGTATGGAAAATGGCTAAGCTGTATTTCTATTACTCCTCCATGAACGCGGGGAAATCGACCACCCTGCTTCAGGCCGATTTTAACTACCGCGAACGTGGAATGGAAACTATGCTCTGGACCGCCGCACTCGATGATAGGTACGGTCAGGGCTATGTGACATCGCGCATCGGTTTGCAGACCGAAGCCCACAAATTTTCTCCCGAAACCGATTTGTGGGGCGATATTGGCAATGAGCATGCGCGACGACCGCTGGCTTGCGTGCTGGTTGACGAGGCACAGTTCCTCTCACGCGACCAGGTTTTGCAACTGGCGCGCCATGCTGATGAAACCGGTATTCCCGTGCTCTGCTATGGCTTGCGGACAGATTTCGCGGCCGACCTTTTTACCGGATCGGCGGCGCTTCTGGGGCTGGCTGATGCATTGGTTGAGCTCAAGGCCGTCTGCCATTGCGGTCGCAAATCGACGATGAACCTTCGCGTCGATGCTGAAGGACGCGCCGTGATTGATGGTCAGCAGACGGAAATAGGCGGGAACGACCGCTATGTGGCGATGTGTCGTCGCCATTTCATGCAAGCGCGCGGGGAAGCCGCTGCTCATTCCGGGTTAAGCTTGGCCGAAGCATAAAGTTTGCGGAGGCTAGGATGACCAAAGCAGCGTTGAAAATTGTTACGTTTATATTGCTCGGATTCGCGGGCGTGGCGGCGGACTCCAAGCCGAAGGAATGGCCTGAATATGGCAAAGAGGCGAGCATCCCTTTTGCGAACAGCGGCGGGATACACAATTTCGAACCGAATGAGGAACGTGGGCTCTGGATAGAGGATCGCCAGCGACGTTGGTATTATGCCAAGATCGCAGGGCATTGCAGCAACCTGCGCTATGCAAATTCGGTGGGCTTCGACACGCGTGGAACATCATCGTTTGACAAATTTGGTGCTGTGGTTGTCAACGGCGATTATTGCCTGCTGGAAAGCCTTGTGACCGCGGAAAAGCCACTCCCACGCAAGCAGCGTCTCAAAATGCGCAAAGAAGTGCGTGAGGAAGGCCGCAAGGCTGTCGCACCCAAGGATTGACTCGCTCGGCCTTGGCTGCGCAAGGCAGCTCCGTGCATGGCTGGATAATCCTCGACAAACCTTTGGGGCTGGGTTCGACGCAGGCGGTAGCCGCCGTCAAACGCAACCTGCGCGAAGCAGGTCTGGGCAAATTGAAGGTTGGCCATGGGGGTACACTTGATCCGTTGGCAACCGGTGTGCTTCCCATTGCGATCGGGGAAGCCACCAAATTGTGCGGACGTATGCTCGATGCTTCGAAGCATTACGATTTCACGATCAAATTTGGCGAGGAGACCGCAGGATTGGACGCTGAGGGCGCTGTTGTCGCTACGTCAGCGGTACGACCCACATGGGCGCAAATCGAAACTGTGCTGCCTCGTTTCACCGGGTCAATTGAGCAAGTTCCCCCAGCCTTTTCTGCGATAAAGGTCGACGGGAAACGCGCTTATGAACGTGCGCGAGCAGGGGAGGAGGTTGAAATTGCGTCGCGGCAGGTGAGCATATATTCGCTTTGTGTTGCTTCTCCGCGTTGGAGCGGCGCTGCTGACGAAGCTGCATTCTCGGCACATGTTTCCAAAGGCACCTATATCCGGTCTCTGGCACGCGATATTGCGCATTCCATCGGCTCCGTTGGCCATGTCACCATGCTCCGCCGCACAAAGGCGGGACCATTCAGCCTTGATCAGGCGATTTCGCTGGACAAACTCAACGAAATTGGTAAGGGCGCGCCTGCAAAAGACATTATCTTGCCGTTGGAGGCAGGGCTGGTCGACATCCCGGCTCTTGATCTCTCCCCGGATGCGGCAAAGGCGATCCAACAGGGTCGCGTCTTGACCGGGGTTGCCACGAAAGATGGGCTATATTGGGCGCGAGACGCAGAAATGCGTGCCTTGGCGCTGGTAGAGCAAATCGACGGAGAATTAAGAACCGTTCGTGGTTTCAACCTTTAAAATACGATGTTCGAAGGAAAAACATGTCAATTACTGCTGAACGCAAAGCCGAAGTCATCAAGGACAATGCCCGCGAAAAGGGCGATACCGGTTCACCGGAAGTGCAGGTCGCAATCCTGACCGACCGCATCAATACCTTGACCGAACATTTTAAGAGCCATCACAAGGATAACCATTCCCGTCGTGGCCTGCTGCAGATGGTCAACAAGCGTCGTTCGCTTCTTGATTATCTGAAGAAAAAGGATGTCGCGCGTTACAATGCGCTGATTTCCAAGCTCGGACTGCGTAAATAAGAGTTTGCAAGGCGGCTCCCAGGCAAAAATCTGGGGGCCGCTTTTGCCATTTGGGGCGTATCCGCATTTCGGCGGATCCGGCCATGGGGCGCAAAATGCCCCGACCGGCCCGGGCCGGCGATCCCGGAAAACAGGAGGCCCCTTTGCGCAATAGGGCGCGAAGGCATCTCAAGGAAAATCTATGTTTGATGTAAAGAATGTATCGATCGAGTGGGGCGGACAAACCCTGACACTCGAAACGGGCAAGGTTGCCCGTCAGGCCGATGGCGCTGTTATCGCGACCCTTGGCGAAACTGTTGTGCTTTGCGCGGTCACCGCGGCAAAGTCGGTGAAAGAAGGGCAGGATTTCTTCCCGCTCACTGTTCACTATCAGGAAAAATATTCGGCTGCAGGCCGCATTCCCGGTGGCTTCTTCAAGCGTGAGCGCGGTGCCACCGAAAAGGAAACACTGGTTTCGCGCCTGATCGACCGTCCGGTTCGCCCGCTGTTCCCCGAAGGTTTCTACAACGAAATCAACGCTATTGCCCAGGTTCTGAGCTATGACGGCGAAAACGAGCCCGACATTCTGGCAATGATTGCGGCTTCGGCTGCGTTGACCATTTCGGGCGTTCCCTTCATGGGCCCGATCGGAGCTGCGCGCGTCGGTTACCTCAATGGCGAATATATCCTCAACCCGACCGACGAACAGGTTGCCGAAGGCGATCTAGACCTGGTGGTCGCCGCGACTTACGACGCGGTGATGATGGTTGAATCTGAAGCCAATGAGCTTTCGGAAGAAGTCATGCTCGGCGCAGTCATGTTTGCGCATGATGCGTGTCGCGAAGTCATCAAGGCGATCGTTAAGCTCGCCGAACAGGCCGCAAAGGAGCCCTGGGAGCTTGACGCCGGCGAAGACAATGCTGCGCTGAAGGACAAGCTAAAGAAGCTAATCGGCAAGGATATCGAAGCTGCTTACAAGCTGACTGACAAGTCGGCCCGTTCGAACGCGTTGAATTCGGCTCGCGACAAGGCGAAGGCAATGTTGGCCGAAGACGGCCTCGAGCCGCAGCAGGTCATGGCCGGCATCAAATTGACCAAGAAGCTGGAGGCCGAAATCGTCCGTACCGCGATCCTCAAGACCGGTAAGCGCATCGATGGTCGTACGACCACACAGATTCGCCCGATCGTTGCGGAAACGCATTTCCTGCCACGTGCGCATGGTTCGGCACTGTTCACCCGTGGTGAAACACAGACCATTGCAACCTGTACCCTTGGAACCAAGGATGCGGAGCAGATGATCGATGGCCTCAATGGCCTTCATTACGAGCATTTCATGCTGCACTATAACTTCCCGCCTTATTCGGTCGGCGAAGTTGGCCGTTTTGGTGCGCCTGGTCGTCGTGAAGTCGGCCATGGCAAACTGGCTTGGCGTGCGTTGCACCCCGTGCTGCCGACCAAGGACGAGTTTCCCTACACAATCCGCCTGACCAGCGACATCACCGAATCCAACGGTTCGTCTTCGATGGCGTCGGTTTGCGGTGGTTCGCTTGCGATGATGGACGCTGGCGTTCCGATCAAGCGCCCGGTTTCGGGTATTGCGATGGGTCTCATCCTCGAAGGCAAGGAATATTCGATCCTTTCGGATATCCTTGGCGACGAAGACCATCTTGGGGATATGGACTTCAAGGTTGGCGGCACCGAAGTCGGCATCACGACGATGCAGATGGACATCAAGATTGCCGGTATCACCCGCGAAATCTTTGAAGCTGCGCTCAATCAGGCGAAGGAAGGCCGCGCGCATATCCTTGGCGAAATGAATAAGGCGCTTTCGTCGACGCGTTCCGAACTGTCTGCACATGCACCGCGCATCGAAACGATGCAGATCGATAAGTCGAAGATCCGTGACATCATCGGTACCGGAGGGAAGGTGATCCGCGAGATCGTTGCCACCACTGGCGCAAAGGTCGACATCGATGATGAAGGTCTGATCAAGATTTCGTCGAGCGACCTTTCGCAGATCGAAGCTGCGCGCAAGTGGATTGCGGGCATCGTTGAAGAAGCAGAAGTTGGCAAGATATACGACGGTAAGGTCGTCAATATCGTCGATTTTGGCGCATTCGTGAACTTCATGGGTGGCAAGGACGGTCTCGTCCATGTCAGCGAAATGAAGAACGAACGTGTTGAAAAGCCGACCGATGTTGTCAGCGAAGGCATGGACGTCAAGGTCAAGGTTCTCGAAATCGATCCGCGCGGTAAAGTCCGCCTGTCGATGCGCCTTGTTGACCAGGAAACCGGTGAAGAACTCGAAGATACTCGCCCGCCGCGCGAACCGCGCGAACGCTCGGATCGCGGTGACCGCGGAGACCGCGGCCCACGCCGTGATCGTGGTGGTCGCGATAGCGGCCGAGGTGGCCGCGATCGTGGTCCCCGCCGGGAACGTTCGGAAGGCGGCGAAGGCGGCGATCCGAACCATGTTCCGGATTTCCTCAAGGATTGATCCTTGTGAAACCAAGTTCAGGAAAAGGGCTGCTTCGGCGGCCCTTTTTCTTGTTCACACGGCGGGTTTGTCTGCGTGGTTCATCCGCGATACAGCCCCGTACATAAAGAACGCGCAAAAGTCTTGGCGACTGCGCCAACTGCCATTAAGGGATGCCCATGCAGAAAAAGCTTATTGCCCCGTTCGTCCTCGCAACTTCCGCTTTGCTCCTGTCGGGCTGCGCTGCTTTGGGAGGTGGAGGCAAGCCGGGCAGCGATACACGTTATGTCGCACGCGATGTGAACACCCTTTATGCTGCGGCCAAGGAAAAACTTGATGCGGGCAGCTATCAGGTGGCTGCTGCTCTGTTCGATGAGGTTGAGCGCCAGCACCCCTATTCGCCCTGGGCGCGCCGTGCGCAGCTGATGAGCGCATTCAGCTATTATATGGGCCAGAAATATAATGAATCGATTTCATCATCTCGCCGCTTCCTCTCGATTCATCCGGGCAACAAGGACGCCCCTTATGCATATTATCTGATTGCGCTCTGTTATTATGAGCAGATCAGCGATGTAACGCGTGACCAAAAAATTACCCAGCAAGCCTTGTCAGCGCTGGGCGAAGTGCAGCGTCGCTATCCCAACACACGCTACGCCGCGGATGCAGGCTTAAAGGTCGATCTGGTCCGTGACCATTTGGCTGGCAAGGAAATGGAAATTGGGCGATTCTACCAACGCCGCGCTCTGTGGTTGGCTGCCTCGCTCCGATTCCGGGAAGTGGTCGACAAGTTCGATACCACAACCCACGCCCCGGAAGCGCTGTATCGCCTAACCGAAAGCTATCTTGCGATGGGTGTTCCTGAAGAGGCGCGGAAATCGGCAGCGGTGCTGGGTGCAAACTATCCGGGCAGCAAGTGGTACCAGCGCGCCTACGATCTGATGCAGAAGCACGCTCCAGGAGCGTGACATTGCAGCCATGCTGACCGGCCTTTCGATCCGCGATGTGGTGCTGATCGAGGCGCTTGACCTCGAATTTGATGCAGGCCTGGGTGTCCTTACCGGCGAGACGGGCGCAGGCAAATCCATCCTGCTCGATGCGCTTGGCCTGGCGCTGGGTGCGCGTGCAGATAGCGGTTTGGTTCGATCGGGCGTTGACAAGGCACAGGTAACTGCGAGCTTCGTTGCGCCAATTGCGAATTCGCCTTTGGCTGCTTTGCTCAATGAAAATGAAATCGATGTCGAACCCGGTGAGCCGTTGATGGTGCGCCGTTCGGTGCGTGCCGATGGCGGCAGTAAGGCCTTTATCAATGATCAGCCCTGTTCGGCGGCCCTGCTGCGCGATGTTGGAGTGCATCTGGTTGAAATCCACGGCCAGCATGATGATCGGGGCCTGCTTAACCCGCACGGCCACCGGGCGCTACTCGATACGTTCGGTCGATGCGATTCAGCGGTGGTCGCACGGCATTTTGTAGATTGGCAAGAAGCAAAGTTGCGGCTCGATAGCGCGCGCGAAGCGCTCGACAATGCTGCACGCGATCGTGAATGGCTGGAACATGCCGTCACCGAGTTGCGTCGCTTTGCGCCTGAAGAGGGCGAGGAAGAACAACTCGCCACCGAACGCGCCGATATGCAGAAGGGCGAACGCATAGCTGAAGATTTGCGCGCGGTGATTGAAGCGTTTGAAGGTTCGGACAGCGGCCTCGCCAAGTTGCGCAGTGCGGCACGAAAACTCGACCGATTGGCAAGCGAACATGCGTTACTCGCCGAAGCCCTGACCGCACTCGACCGCGCGGTTATCGAGGCAAGTGAGGCCGAGGATAAATTGATCGCGGCGACGCAGGCGTTGAGCTTCGATCCCGAACGGCTTGATGCCATCGAAGTTCGCTTGTTTGAACTGCGTGGATTGGCACGTAAGCATAATGTCCGGCCGGAAGAACTGGCGAAACTGACCGATGAGCTTACCGGTAAGCTCGATGCAATCGAGGCGGGTGGCGAAGGTTTGGCCAAGCTGGAGGCCGAAGTCGCGCAGCACGCTGACGCCTATCGCAAGGCTGCAACAGCCCTATCGAAGCAGCGAAGCGACGCCGCCAAACGCCTCGACGCCGCCGTTGCCGCCGAGCTAGCGCCGCTGAAACTCGACGCAGCAAAATTCCAAACGGCGGTCGAAGCACTTCCCGAAGATCGCTCGACCGCAAGCGGAATGGATCGCGTAGAGTTCCTGATTTCGACCAACCCGGGGGCACCTTTTGCCCCGTTGGCAAAAATCGCATCGGGCGGCGAATTGTCTCGCTTCATTCTCGCGCTCAAGGTAGCGCTCGCAGAAGAAGGCGGAGCAGCAACGATTATTTTCGACGAAATCGATCGCGGCGTTGGCGGTGCTGTCGCTTCTGCGATTGGAGAGCGGCTGGCGCGCCTTGCGGGTGCTGGCAAGCAATTGCTTGCGGTAACGCATAGCCCACAGGTGGCCGCCAAAGGGCAGGCGCATTATTACATCGCCAAGTCGAGCGAAGGCACCGTCACGCGCACGGGCGTCACCCGTCTGGATCCGGAAGGCCGCCGTCAGGAAATCGCGCGCATGCTCTCCGGAGCGGAGATTACCGAGGAAGCAAGGGCGCAAGCCGCGCGGCTGATGGAGGATGTGTGAAGTCAATCCATCTACCTAACCGGCTCTTTGCCAAGGCGATCTCGTTGTTGGTTCTGTTCGGATCGGTGTCGGTCTTTTTTCCGTTACTGTTTTACTTATGGTTGTGTGGCACATCCTTGTTTATGCCTCAAAGGCTTGATCGAATGCTGGATGTTTACAGTACCCTTTGGTCTCTCGCTGCGCTCGTCATTACAATATTCAACTTTCGAGAAACCGTCCGCCCAATAAACAACGAGGAAGTATCCACAAAGCTACCAATTGTCGTGATATTGTCGGTCTTCGCTTTGGCGACCTGCCCGGGGTTGTTCTTCTAAATGCTTTCGGAAGCTGAAGCTGCGAACGAACTGATGCGTCTGGCGAAGGCGATTGCGCATCATAACAAGTTGTACCACGCGCATGATGCGCCCGAGATATCGGACGCGGAGTTTGATGCGCTGGTGCGACGGAACAACGAGCTTGAGGCGGCTTTCCCGCACCTCGTTCGCGCGGATAGCCCCAATGCGCAGGTGGGCGCTGCGGTAGAGGCGTCGCCACTGAGCAAGGTCAGCCATGCCAAGCGCATGATGAGCCTCGACAATGCCTTCGTCGATGAGGATGTCGAGGATTTCGTGGCGCGCGTTCGACGCTTTTTGAACCTGCCGCCCGATGCGCAGGTCGCGTTGACGGCAGAGGACAAAATTGACGGCCTGTCCTGCTCGCTGCGATATGAAAATGGAGAGTTGGTGCAGGCAGCCACCCGCGGCGACGGGCAGGTGGGCGAGGATGTGACCGCCAATGTGCGCACTATCGCCGATATTCCGCAGCGATTGCTTGGCGATGTGCCAGAGATTTTCGAGGTCCGCGGCGAAGTGTTCATGGCGAAGGCCGATTTTGAGGCACTCAACGCGCGGCTGTTGGCCGAAGCCGATGATCCGGAAAAAGCCCGCCAATTTGCCAATCCGCGCAATGCAGCGGCAGGATCGTTGCGGCAGAAAGATTCAGGCGTGACTGCATCACGGCCCTTGCGTTTTCTCGCGCACGGCTGGGGTGAGGCGAGCGCCATGCCTTCGGACAGCCAATTTGGCGTCATGCAAGCAATCGCTTCATGGGGCATTCCGGTTTCGCCATTCCTGAAACCAGTCGATGGCGCGTCGGGCGCGCTGGCGCAGTATCGCGAGATCGAGCGGCTGCGTGCAGACCTGCCTTATGACATCGACGGCGTGGTCTATAAGGTCGATCGTCTCGACTGGCAGGAGCGATTGGGCTTTGTCGCCAAGGCGCCGCGCTGGGCCATTGCGCATAAATTTCCGGCAGAGCAGGCCGAAACGACGCTGGAGGCGATCGACATCCAGGTGGGGCGCACCGGCAAGCTGACCCCTGTTGGCCGGTTGAAGCCGGTGACTGTTGGCGGTGTGGTTGTCTCAAATGTGACGCTACACAATCGCGACGAAATTGCCCGCTTGAGCGTGCGACCCGGCGACCGGGTGAAGGTGCAGCGGGCAGGGGATGTCATCCCGCAGATTGTCGAAAACCTGACTTGCGACGCGGCGCTACCGGAATACCATTTTCCCGATCACTGCCCAGAATGCGGTAGCGAAGCCGTCGCCGAAGAAGGCGAGGTTGATGTCCGTTGCACTGGCGGCCTGATCTGTCCGGCGCAGCGGGTTGAACGGCTCAAGCATTTTGTCAGCCGGGCCGCGCTCGATATCGAAGGGCTGGGCGAAAAGACGATCCAGGAATTCTTCGCCCTTGGATGGATGCATTCGCCGGCAGATATTTTCCGCCTGAGGGAGCATCGCGTGGAGATATTGGGCCGCGAGGGCTGGCAGGAAAAGTCTGTGGACAACCTGTTGAACGCGATCGAGGCGAAAAGAGCGCCAGATGCAGCGCGTTTGCTGTTCGGCTTGGGTATCCGGCATGTAGGCGCGGTCACCGCGCGAGACCTGCTCAAAAATTTCCAGACCTTGCCGCGCCTGCGTGAGATTGCGACCTCGGATACCGGCGAAGCTGAGCTCACACAAATTGACGGGATTGGCCCGGTTGTGGCGGAAGCCTTGCGCGAATTCTTCCACGAACCGCACAATGTCGAGGTATGGGAAGACCTGTTGCGGCAGGTCTCGCCGCCCGACTATGTTGTAGAGGTCAAGGCATCCACGGTTTCGGGCAAGACGGTAGTTTTCACCGGCGCTCTGGAAACGATGAGTCGCGACGAAGCGAAGGCTCAGGCCGAAGCATTGGGTGCGAAGGCGGCAGGATCTGTATCCGCCAAGACTGATCTTGTCGTGGCGGGCCCCGGCGCAGGTTCGAAACTGAAAAAGGCGCAGGAGCTGGGTATAGAGGTAATCGACGAAGTCGCCTGGGCCGCGATTGTCGCCGCCGCCGGTTAGTCAAACCAGCGCATCACTCCGCCGGGCATAGGCGTCCAGATGCCCATGCGAACGCCCGCCTTCCGTAACACGGCCCCGGTCCATTCGTTGCAGGTCATATAGGCAGAATAATGGCCCTTGCTGTCATAGAACAAGTTATCCGGGCCATAGGCAGGATAGGCCTTGCTCTGCCCGTCGGCGTTCAAACGAAAGGTCGAGCGGATCGAGGCAATGATGCTGCGATATTGCTTTTGGCTGACCAGAAAGCGCTTGCGATGCGGGGCAGGGCGAGGATTGATCCGGTGATACACATGCAAGGTCGTGTCGTTCGATCCAATAACGGCTGAGCCAATATCTCCGCTGCGCACATCGCCCCATGTGCGGGCGTTGCGGTATACTCCCCCATGGCCCCAGCCGATCATCGCATGGGTACCGTAGAGGTCGGTATTACTGAGATGTTCCGGTCGGATCAGGTCGGACAAGTCCTCCCCCGCTGCCGACATCGGTACAATCAGGCTGACATGCACGCCATTAGTTTCGACGAATATGGGAATGCCACGATCGGGTTCGTGCCAGTGCGTATTGGCCGGGACAAGGCTTCCTGCCTGCGCGGCAAGGAAATAGAGGCCAACAATCAGCAACGGCCAGCCGATTATTGCCCGTAAAGCGCTGCCAAGGCTGTTGATGCGAAACAGTTTCAAGTGTAACTATCTTCCATGGCCGATTTCACGCATGTCTATGATGCTCCGCCGCCGGGCGCAAATCCGGATTGGACAATCCCGCAAGCATGGGAGGCTTTTGCATCTGATGAACATGCGATGTGGGATCGGCTATTTGCACGCCAGTCTGCGATGCTGCCCGGCCGGGCGTGCGATGCGTTCATGCGCGGGATCGACGTTCTTAAGCTCGAAAAACCGGGAATTCCCGACTATCGCGAGCTGAATGCGCGCCTGATGGCAGCGACCGGATGGCAAGTTGTCGCTGTGCCGGGTCTTGTGCCTGATGACGTCTTCTTCGACCATCTGGCCAACCGCCGCTTTCCCGCAGGGAACTTCATCCGTACGCCCCAGCAGCTGGATTATCTGCAAGAACCCGATGTCTTTCACGATGTCTTCGGCCATGTCCCGATGCTCGCCGATCCAATCTTTGCCGATTATATGGTCGCCTATGGCAAGGGCGGCTTGCGCAGCCTTGGATTTGGCGCGCTGCACAAGCTTGCGCGGCTCTATTGGTATACCGTCGAGTTCGGATTGATTGAGGAACCGGCAGGCCTTCGCATATATGGCGCGGGGATTGTTTCGAGCTATGGCGAGAGCATCTTTTGCCTCGATGATCCGAGTCCCAACCGGATCCGCTTTGATTTGCTGCGGTTGATGCGCACCGAATATCGGATCGACGATTACCAGCAGAATTATTTTGTCATCCCCTCGCTCGAGCATCTGCTCGAGGTGACAGTCGAAACCGATTTCGCGCCGCTTTATGCGCAACTTGAGTCGCTGCCGGATATTCCGATTGCCGATATTTTGCCCGAAGATGAAGTGATTACGCATGGCACGCAAGCCTACGCAAATTCCGAAGACAAATGAAAAGCCCCTTCCCGGGAGGGGAAGGGGCTCGGTCGACAACCGGCTGATGGGAGGGGGGATCGTGGTACCGGTCGCCGACAAAAGCGTCAGGGCATCAGCACGCTGTCGATAACATGGACCACGCCATTTTTCTGGCGCAGGTCGGCCAGTGCAACTGTGGATTTGCCACCCTTTGCGTCGGTCACGACCAGCTTGTCACCATGCATTGACGCAATCAGTTTCTGGCCCTGAACCGTGGTGAGCGTGGCCTTGCCATTGCCGCTCTTGATCGCGGCAGCGATAGCCTTGCTGTCGAAAGTTCCGGCAACGACATGATAGGTCAGGACGGTGGTAAGGGTGCCCTTGTTGGCTGGCTTTACAAGCGTTTCGACTGTGCCTGCAGGCAATTTGCCAAACGCTGCATTAGTGGGCGCAAAGACGGTGAATGGACCAGGGCTGGCAAGCGTTTCAACCAAACCGGCTGCCTTGACGGCGGTGACCAGTGTCGAAAGGTCCGGCGTTGCCACAGCGGCTTCGACGATGTTCGTCTTGGGTGCCGCCATGGCATGATGGCTGTGACCGTGACTATGGGCGTGACCAACAGTCGCGACCGATGCCAGCGCTGCGGATGCAAATGCGATCTTGAAGAGGTTCTTTTTCATGGTCTTTCCTTCTGCAGGACATGCGGGGGATTACATGTCAGCCGAAGATACGGAGCGTGCGGCGATATGGATGCATCGCGCGCGAAAAAATTCAGATTGTGCCGATTTTGCCCTTGGCAATGACTGGTCCGGTTGCTTTCCCACCAGGGGCACCGCCTTGCGGTTCCGGTGTGATCGCGAACAGTGCACCTTTATGCAGATGTGGACGCAGGGCGTCGGGAACCGAATGGACGGCAGGGCGCAAAGGATCGATCAAGCCTAACGATCGTGCTACCCCGTCCTCTGGAATGATCCAAAGCTCTGGATATAAATTGCCCGTTTCCAGCGAGATCGGGATGATCTGCAAAGCGCCGGTTTGCGGATTGTAATTGGCAGCCACGCTTTCCCGTCCACTTTCCGCGCCGATCGCTGCAACCAGGATTTGCGGTTGTTCTGGCTGCGTTGCTACATCGGGTTGACGCCACAACAGGGTTGCCAGCACCATCGCAATAGCGGCTGATGCTGCTGTCAGGCCCTGCCAGAACCGCACCTGTCGTGTATCGTTATCCTGTCGGGGTATTGCTGCGATCGCTGAATTGATCTGCGTCCATGTTTCCGGCGAAGGCGATTCTTCGGTAAGTGGTTCCATTGCGACCATGCGATCGGCCCATTTGGCATGCTCCGCAGCAAAATCCGGATCCTTGGCAAGGCGGGCATGCGCCTGCGCGGTCTCCGCCTTGTCGAGCAATCCAAGCGCCAGTTCGCCCGCCAAGGCGATGTCGTCATCAGACAGCCGCATCAGCCGGTGCCTTCAAGGCAGTGACGCAGATTTATCAAGGCGCGGCGAATACGACTTTTAATCGTTGGCAATGGCTTTGATTCGGCTACGGCCAGATCAGCGTAGGTGCGTCCGTTCCAGAATGCGGCCCGGATGAAGCTGGCATCGCGGTCGTCGAGCCGGTCGATGCAACGGTCCATGACCTTGGCATCGTCCTTTTCCGTCAGTTGCATTTCCGCGTCAGGAGACGGATCAGCGATAAGAAGGGCTTCATTCAGATCGACGGCCTTGCCCTTGTCGCGCGTGCGCAATCGGTCAATGGCCTTGTTGCGCGTGACAGCAACCAGCCAGCTGATCGGGCTCGCTTTGTCGCGGTCGAACGCCGCGGCACGGTTCCAAATGGTCAGATAGGCGTCTTGCAAGGCTTCTTCCGCTTCGTTCCGGTTGCCGAAGATACGAAGGCAGACGCCAAATAGTTTCGCTGACGTTCGTCGATACAGAAATTCAAAGGCTTTTTTGTCTCCAAGGCTGACACGAGCCAGCGCGTCACTCAACAAGTCGCGTTCGCGCGTCGCACGGGCGTGGGCCAGCTGGCTTGCGTCGGTTTGCGCATTCATCCAGAGATTATCGCCGCTTGGCGCGCGTCATGCAAAACGGGATTTGGCCGGTAGTGCTACCAGGTTCCGAAATCGCCCGGCGGCTGGCTGGTACGGCCCGATGCACGGATTGGGCGGCGGTAGCCATAATGGCGCCGTTTGACCAGGCGGAGGCAAGGCCAGTCGCCATTGTCAGTGCGCTCGAGTAAAAGAAAACCGGCGCGGCGATAGGCAGACACGACATTCTCGACCTGCGTGTTCAACAACCCTGCAAGTATCAGGCTTCCGCCATCTGCGACAACCGAGGCAAAACTGGGTGCGAGTTCGACCAATGGCCCAGCAAGAATATTGGCGATCAGCAAATCATAAGGCGCGCGTGCGTTGATTGCGGGGTGATCGGTCCCAGTCGCTGTAAATAGCGCAACCTGGCCACGACCGCGCCCCAGCCGAATAGAATTTGCCGCCGCATTGTCGCGCGTGACATCGATGCTGACCGGATCAATATCCGAAGCAGTCAGCATAGCGCGTGGCCAAAGATGCAACGCCGCAAATGCGAGCAAGCCGGTACCAGTTCCAATATCGGCAATGTGATGAAATTGCTGACCGGCTCTTTGCATCCGGTCGAGCATGGCGAGGCATCCACTTGTGGTTTCATGTCCGCCGGTTCCGAAGGCCTGACCAGCCTCAATCAGGAACGCTCGAGCGTATTCCGGTACTTCGCCTTTGTTGGTCGAAGTATGTACGTAAAAACGGCCGGCCTCTACCGGCGCAATGCTCTGCTGGCTCAAGGCCAGCCAATCCTCATCGGGCAATTTTTCGATGACCGCTTGTGTCCCGAGCCGTGTTTCGAGCAATGCTATATCATGGATGAGAGGTTCTGCGTTGAAATAGGCCTGGATCGACCATTTGGCGTCGTTAAAGGCCTCTAGTTCATCAGCGACTAGCGTTGGCAAATTGTCGAAAAGCTCCAGCCATTCATCATCTTCATGTATCGCCTCGGCTTCAGCTCTCGAGCAGGGCAGGCTGACTTTCCAATTCATCGAGCGGCTTCTTTGGCGAGCCTGTTTTGGAGACGGGTATTTGCACCTGCTGCATAATCGGCGCAGCCATTGGCGCTGACCAAAGGCAACTCACCGGCAAGCCGCTCGAAAAATGCGCTGGCCGAAGGGTGGGGCGTGATCAGGATGTCGCACGGTTTGAGCGCACCGACTTTGGCGATTGTAGCGCGCAGCGGTGCCACATATTCGGGATGATCGCTGAAACGATATTCGTCCGCGGACACTGCGCTCAAGCTATCAGCATAGACGATGTTCAGGCATCGGTTCTGATCGCAACTCCGCCAAGTCCAGCTCGTTCCGCCTGGTGAATGGCCTGGCGTCGCAATTGCAGTGAGTGTTTGTTTGCCGATCCTCAAAGTTCCACCGTCACCAATGAGTTGATCGACGACGACCCCCTCGACCGGACCGAAAAGACCCTTTTGCGGATCC
Organism: uncultured Sphingorhabdus sp.; assembly: GCA_964423155.1. Taxonomy (GTDB): domain Bacteria; phylum Pseudomonadota; class Alphaproteobacteria; order Sphingomonadales; family Sphingomonadaceae; genus Sphingorhabdus_B. Next base: position 59,128 of record CAYRDQ010000007.1, on the reverse strand, counting down.
AACGGGTGCACATCGCCTTTTTCAAGCGCTTCCTTGGCTTCCTCACGCGCCACCATTTTTGCACCCGTGATCCGCTTCAATCCTGCTAGGCCGCCGGAGTGGTCAAAATGCTCATGTGTGTTCAAAAGATAGCGGACCTCTTTCGGATCGAAGCCAAGGTCACGGATATTCTGGGCGATTTCGGTCGCAGCTTCCGGGATAGCACCGTCGATGAGGAAATGTCCGTTGGGCGTTGTAATCAATAATGATACGATACCGCAGGTGCCGACCATGTAAACATTGCCAAAAACATGGGCTGGCGGGGCCGGGTCTCCCCAGCCATCGCGGCCTTCGCAGGCTTTGGCTATAGGCTCGAATTGAGCCGTTGATGCGGATGGTGCGGTAAACTTGGATGCACATCCCGATACAGTTAGCGCAATTAGAACCGGCGCTGCGAATGATTTAGCGAACATAGCTGGCTCCGTTAATGTCCAGCACTGCACCGGTCATCGATGGTGGTGCTTCGAGCGCGCAAAAGCGAACCAGCGTCGCCACTTCGTCGGGCATGGCCACCCGCCCTAAAGGTATGTCTGCGAGCAGTTTGTCGCCACCACGGCTTTCCAGATAATCTTCGGCCATTCCGGTCATTGTAAAGCCAGGGCAGATTGCGAATGCATAAATTTGCTGCGCAGCAAAACCACGCGCGATGCTTTTCGTCATTGCAACCATTCCGCCTTTGGACGCTGCATAATGCCAGTGGGCGGGGCTGTCCCCGCGATAGGCCGCTCGACTGGCAATATTGATGATACGGCCTTCCTGACCAAGCGCTTGCCAATGGAGAATGGCAAGGCGGCAGAGTTGCGCCGAGGCGGTCAGGTTGATCGCCATCGTGCGCTCCCAGCCATCAAGCCATTCGATGTCGCTATGATCGATCGGATTGGGTTCGAATACGCCTGCATTGTTGATCAGGACATCAATCCGTCCCCCCAATTCCTGCAGGGCATTGTGCCAGATTTCGGAGGGCGTGGCGGGATCGGCAAGATCGCCGTCCGCGCTCGATGTGGCATGGATCAATACGTTGTCGTCGCTCAACTCGTCGACAATGGCTGCGCCTATACCGCGCGAACCGCCGGTCACCAATATATGCAAGGTCATGCCCGCTGCCTTTCACAGCGGGCGATGAATTTCAACCTTGCTTAGCGATGGATGCTATCAGCGAACCAGATTTGCCGCAAATTTGCCCGCATTCGCCTGAAGCGCGGAAATCTTCCCTTCGACGTCGCCAAAACCAGCTTCCAGTTGCGCAATTTCCGAAACGACATTTTCGGTATCCGACCGAATGGCAGCAATGGTGTTTGACATCAAATCTGCGGCCAGGGCGGTTTCGTCGACCGATGCTGTTATCATCGTCACCGTCTGTGCCTGTTCCTCCATCGCGTGGCGGATACGTTCGGCACTGTGTTGCACATCTTCGACCGCTGTCTTGATGGCGACGTTTGATTCGACAGACGCTTTGGTAGCATTCTGGATTGCCGTAATTTTACCAGCAATTTCGTCGGTTGCTTCAGCCGTCTGGTTGGCAAGGCTTTTTACTTCCTGCGCGACAACCGCAAAGCCGCGACCGGCATCGCCAGCGCGCGCTGCTTCGATGGTAGCGTTCAAAGCGAGAAGGTTAGTCTGGCCCGCAATATCGCGGATCAAGCCAAGGATAGATTCGATCGACTTCGACTGTTCAGAAAGAGTGTCGGTCGCTTCAACCGCTTCCTGCGCGCGTTCTGTTGCACGATTGGCGACATCGGCAGCCGTCTCTACTTCGGTACGTGTGTCTTCGATAGCACGGATCAACCCTGCGGCAGTTTGCGCAGCTTCGCGCATGGCAACCGCAGACTGTTCGGATGCCGTTGCGACTTCCGAAGCCTTGCTCAGCATCCCTTGCGCTACAGCTGTGCTGGCTGCAGCTTGCTGGCGAAGAATATTGGCCTGTTCCGAGATTTCGGCAGTGCTTGAGCCGATTTCGCTTTCGAACTGTGTTGTGTAACCCTCCTTTTGCTCGCGCTGCACGATTTTCTGATAGTGAACGTAGCAGGCGGAGGTTACTGCCAGTTCCATCGAAGTGAAATCGTGCACGGCTTTGACCAACATATCGCGTTTCGAGTCACCTGCTTCCAGCTTGGCATCAAAAATGTCGAAATAGCGAAGGCTCGCTCGGGTCGATGCGGCGAGCAGGTGTCCAAGAGGCACACGATCTTTGCATGCACCAATGATTTGAGCCTTCAGATATTCGCGCCACATTGTTCCTTTGATGTCACGCATGCGCTCGCGGATATAATGGGCGGTCGCCTTTACCATCTGTGCAATATAATCGGGGTTGCGGAGCTGTTCCGTGTCGCCGAAATTGATCCAATATTCCCAATAATAGGCGGACAAATCATCGAGATCAGCATCAACGACCGTAAGCAATTCACGGCACTTTTCGGCCATTCGTCCATCGAAATCGAAGGCCTTGACGATCGTGTCAAATTCCACCGAAAGCGACTTTTCCATATCGGACATCTTATACTCCCGCAATGCGACCTGCATGTTACGCCTGGTTAGGTGTGCAAAGTTAAGCGGGAATGGTTAACGGCCCGTTATCCATGGCAGGCAAATTTCCGTATTCCGCACCCTTGCGCAGACGGTGCAAAGCGGTAAAGAGCGACGCAAACTCGAACAGGGAAAGCTAGCCGATGGCGCAGAATCCGAACCGGCCCATTTCGCCGCATTTGCAGATTTACCGTTGGGGGCCGCATATGGCGGTGTCGATCTTCCACCGCGCGACTGGTTTTGTGCTGGCAACCGCGGGGATGCTCACATTGTTGTGGTGGATCGCTTCAATCGCAGGCGGACCGGAGAGCTATGCCGGATTCCAGTCGTGGGTCGTGTCGGCCGGAGCCGAGGCAACTGGCTGGCAAACCGCCGCCAACTGGTTTTTCCGCCTGATGGGGCTCGCTGTTGTGTACAGTTTCTTCCAGCATCTGTTTTCGGGCATCCGCCACCTGCTGATGGATCTGGGTGCAGGCTATGAACTGACTACGGTTCGCACATGGTCGATCGCTGTTTTCATCGCTGCGCTGACGGCGACCGCACTGGTCGCGATGCTCGTCGCTTCGCGTTTCATAGGGATTTGAAATGGGTAACGGAACCAATCTGGGACGCGTTCGGGGTCTTGGCTCGGCCAAGCATGGCGGCAAACATTGGCTTGATCAGCGACTGACCGCAGTCGGCAATTTGCTTCTTACCAGCTGGCTGGTACTGTCGCTGTCACTGTTGCCTAATTTCGAGCATGAAACCGTTGCAGCCTGGCTGGCGCAGCCGTCAGTCGCTGTACCGATGATCCTGATGCTGGTCAGCATCTTCTGGCATGTTCGCCTTGGACTTCAGGTACTGATCGAAGATTATGTCCATGATGACGGCAATAAGTTCGCCGCGCTGACGCTTTTGAATTTCTACGTAATTGGCGCCGCCGCATTCGGCATTTTCATGGTCGCCAAGCATGCCTTTGCCGGAGTGCCTGCCTGATGTCTGAAGCTTATAAGATCATCGATCATACCTATGACGTAGTCGTCGTCGGAGCAGGTGGGTCGGGCCTGCGTGCGACTATGGGCGCAGCCGAAGCCGGCTTGAAGACAGCGTGCATCACCAAAGTCTTTCCCACCCGTTCGCATACCGTGGCGGCGCAAGGTGGCATCGCAGCCTCGCTGCAGAACAACTCGCCTGACCACTGGACATGGCATATGTACGATACCGTAAAGGGGTCGGACTGGCTGGGTGATCAGGACGCGATCGAATATATGGTGCGTGAGGCACCAGCGGCGGTGTACGAACTCGAGCATGCCGGTGTACCCTTCAGCCGCAACCCGGACGGCACCATCTATCAGCGCCCCTTTGGTGGCCATATGCAGAATATGGGTGAGGGCCCGCCGGTACAGCGCACTTGCGCTGCGGCCGACCGGACCGGCCACGCCATGTTGCACGCGCTCTATCAGCAGAGCCTGAAGTATGACGCCGATTTCTTCATCGAATATTTCGCGCTCGACCTAATCATGGAAGACGGCGAATGCCGCGGTGTGATCGCCTTGTGCTTGGATGATGGCAGCGTCCACCGTTTCAAGAGCCAGTCGGTCGTGCTCGCGACGGGCGGCTATGGCCGGGCCTATTACAGCGCAACATCAGCGCACACCTGCACCGGCGATGGCGGCGGCATGGTGCTGCGTGCCGGCCTTCCGCTGCAGGACCTTGAATTCGTCCAGTTCCATCCGACGGGTATTTACGGCGCAGGCGTGTTGATTACCGAAGGTGCACGCGGCGAGGGCGGTTACCTGACGAACAGCGAAGGCGAGAGATTCATGGAGCGCTATGCGCCGTCGGCCAAGGATTTGGCTTCGCGCGACGTTGTTTCACGCTCGATGGCACTCGAAATGCGCGAAGGACGCGGCGTTGGTCCGAACAAGGACCATATCTACCTCCACCTCGATCATATCGATCCCAAGGTGCTGGCGGAACGCTTGCCGGGTATCACCGAAAGCGGCAAGATTTTCGCCGGCGTCGACCTGACCCGCCAGCCGCTGCCGGTTTGCCCGACGGTCCATTACAATATGGGCGGCATTCCCTGTAACTATCATGGCCGGGTCGTGACCAAGAAGGGCAAGGATCCCGAAGTCGTCGTCCCCGGCCTCTATGCCGTGGGCGAAGCCGCATGTGTGTCGGTGCATGGTGCAAATCGACTGGGTTCCAACTCGCTGATCGACCTTGTCGTCTTCGGCCGCGCGACTGGCCTGCATCTGAAGGAAACGCTGAAGCCCAATGCGGCGCAAAAAGCACTGCCCAAGGATTCGGCTGACCTCGCGCTTGCCCGTGTGGATCATTTCCGCAACGCCAAAGGCGGTTCACCGACCGCACAAGTACGCCTTGAAATGCAGCAGACGATGCAGAAACACGCTGCCGTATTCCGCGACAGCGCGCTTCTCGCCGAAGGTTGCGAGTTGATGCAGAAGGTCAACAAGCGGATGCAGGATATCTCGGTCAGCGACCGAAGCCTGATCTGGAATACCGACCTTATAGAAACGCTCGAGCTCGACAATTTGATGAGTCAGGCGATCTGCACCATCGAAGGCGCGAACGCCCGTAAGGAAAGCCGCGGCGCGCATGCGCATGAGGATTTCCCTGATCGCGACGACAAGAACTGGATGAAGCACACCGTTTCATGGTTCGAAGGCTGGGGCGGCAAGGGTGGCAAGGTCACTTTGGACTACCGCCCGGTGCATGATTATACGTTGACCGACGAGGTCGAGTATATCAAGCCGAAGGCGCGGGTTTACTAAAGCGCTTTGAAGGCCTGAGCCGTGAGGTCCAGGCTGCGCTTGCGCATCTCATGTGAATGGACTGAACAGGAGACGATGATTTCGTCCGCAACAGTGCGCTCTTTAAACTTCGAAATGTTGCGACTTATCGCATCGGGCGAGCCAATCGCGCTGCACGAAAGGACTTCGTCGAGCATGGCGGCAATATGTGGAGACAGGCTGGCCTTGTAGCCTTCCACCGGTGGCGGCATCTGGCGAGGGTTTCCGGTGCGCAGCGCGACGAAGCTTTGCTGGATCGAACTGGCGAGATATTCTGCTTCCGCGTCGCTCTCCGCCGCGATCACATTCATCGCCGCCATAACATGCGGTTTGTGCAGCATTTCGCTCGGTTTGAAGCTGCCGCGATAGACGTGCAGCGCTTCGTCGAGCAACTGCGGCGCAAAATGGCTGGCGAAGGCATAGGGTAGACCGAGAAGCGCTGCGACCTGTGCCCCATACATGCTGCTACCTAGAATATAGAGCGGCACATTCGCTCCTGCACCTGGTGTCGCGCTGATCCCCGTTCGGCCATCGTCCGCGAAGTAGCTTTGCAGCTCGACGATGTCGCGCACAAAGGCATTGGGATCACTGTCGAGCGTACGGCGGATGGCGTGGGCGACACGCTGATCACTGCCTGGCGCGCGGCCAAGCCCCAAATCTATTCGGCCTGGATAGAGCGCGTCTAACGTCCCGAACTGTTCAGCAATCACCAGCGGCGCGTGATTAGGAAGCATGATGCCGCCTGCGCCTATGCGCATGCTTTTGGTTGCGGCTGCAATATGTCCGATCACAACCGACGTAGCGGCGCTGGCAATGCCCTTCATTCCGTGATGTTCAGCCACCCAATAACGGGTAAAGCCGAGGCTTTCAGCATGCGATGCCAGATCTGCAGCGTTGGCGAGGGCCTGCGCGACATTCCCGCCATCGACAATAGGAACCAGATCGAGCAATGAATAAAGTGTCATGCTGGCCATCTAGGCATTGGTTGCTGTTATTGCCAAGCGGCAATCGACAGCATCGGTTCCGGCTGCCATATAGGCAACAGATGTTCACCGACCATTTCCTGCCTTTCCTGCTAACCGCTATTTTGATCGAACTGACGCCGGGCCCCAATATGGCCTGGCTCGCATTGACAGGCGCGAGTGTCGGCAAGCGCGCGGCATTGGCTGCAACCGCTGGAATTGCGCTGGGATTGGCGATTGTCGCCGCGATTGCAGCATTCGGGTTGGCAGAACTCGCCCAGCTATCGCCGCATATCTTCGATTTGCTGCGCTATGGCGGCGCGGCCTATCTGTTTTGGCTGGCTTGGCAGGCTTGGACAGGGAAGGGAGATGTATCGCCCGAACAAGCGCATAACGGCGCGCAGATGTGGTTTCGCCACGGCTTGTTCCTGAACCTTTTGAATCCCAAGGCCGCTCTTTTCTTCGTGGCCATCCTGCCCAACTATGTTGACGCATCGCGACCGGTGATGCCGCAAACCTTTTTGTTGTCGGCCACCTATGTCGCGATCGCGACTTTCGTCCATCTGGCCCTCGCGCTACTGTCATCGCAGGCGCATGACTGGTTTCGTCGAGGAGACAATGCTTCTGCTCTGAGGCGTATTTGCGCCGTGTTGATAGCTGGTGTCGCCCTTTGGTTCATCATTGCGACAGCAGGATGAAGCGCCATTCATCCATTGTTCAGCTAGTTATCTGCAGTTGAACCGTGCATTTTTGTCGATGAATTGAGTGTAGAGGAGGATTCTGATGGCAACCGAGCGATCTCCTGGTTTCAAGCTGTTGTTTGCAGGGTTGGTGGGCATCGTCCTCGTCATCCCGTTATTGATGGTGTACGCGTTATCGTCTGACCGCCAATCGCAGGCAACAACCGCACGCGCGTCGATCGCGGCGGGCTGGGGTGGACCACAGGTCATTGTAGGACCCGTACTTGTCATTCCCTATACGACCACAAGCGTCGAGACTGTGAATGAAAATGGACGGGAGACCACCCGATCAGTGGAGGTGAAGAAGGAATTGTTCCTCGCCCCTGAAACCAATGCGGTTTCAACCGAGCTGAAACCAGACCGCAAGAAAAAATCGATCTACGAAAGCGTGCTGTTTGTCGCGAAGAACAGCGGCAAGGCGCGCTTTGCCTTGCCGGATGACTTTGCCCGCTATGGCATTCCGCGCGAAAATCTCGATCTCGCCGGTGCTGAATTGCGCTTTGGCATTTCGGACGCCCGCGGTCTGCAGAAAGACAGCAAAGTATTGGTCAATGGACAGCAATTGGCGTTGCAGCCGGGCAAGGGGCTGGCCGCTTCGAACAACTCTGGCTTTTTCACTTTCCTTGACTGGGGCGGTGCAGCACCGATAGAAGTCAGCTACGAATATGCCATTCGCGGCAATGAATCACTGACGCTTGTTCCTCGCGGTGGTGAGACAAGTTGGGACGTCAAATCGGCATGGCCGAGCCCGAGTTTTGCGGGTGACTTTTTGCCACTTCGCAGGACAGTGAAATCCGACGGGTTTACGTCCAGCCATGCGATTACCAATCTGGCACTCGGCCAGTCGATTGTTGCAACCGAAGACAATGCGCCGCCAATTGTTGGCCAGCAATATGGTGCGATCACGATGGAAAGCGCGCGGGCTGCGCCGGTAGTGGGTGGTCCTTCACAAGCGGCAACCATTGGCCTCATCGAACCCGTCGATTTGTACAGCCAGGTTGATCGCTCGGTGAAATATGGTTTCCTGTTCATCGGTTTCACGTTCCTCGCCTTTCTGATGTTCGACATAGTCGGCGGTGCCCGTGTAGCTGCGGCTGAATATCTGCTGACCGGGGCGGGGCTGGTGCTGTTCTTCGTGCTACTCCTTGCCTTTGCCGAGGTGGTCGGTTTTACCATCGCCTATCTGATTGCTGCGGGTTCGATCACCGGATTGTTGACGGCATATTCAGCTGCCGTACTCAAAAGCTGGGTCCGGGCCCGGGTCATTGGCGGGTTGCTGGTCGGCCTTTATGCAACGCTTTATGTGTTGCTCAACCTGGAGGCTTATTCACTGCTGATCGGATCACTGCTGCTATTTGTAGCATTGGCCGTGGTGATGTGGGCGACTCGGCGGATCGATTGGTCTGCCAAGCGAGAGGTGGTTGAAACGCCTAGCGCCAGCGCAGCATAGAGCTGTCGAGCTGTGCGACAGATCGGACGCCCATGAGTTTCATGCCGCGTTCGATCTCGTCGCGCAGCTTGCCGACGATGCGGTCAACCCCGGGTTCGCCGGCGGCGGCCAAGGCATAAAGATACAGACGACCGCCCGAACAGGCTGTGGCACCTGCCGCCAAAGCTTTCAAAACATGCGTGCCACGCCGCACGCCGCCATCGCAGATGATGTCGATTTTCCCGCCAACAGCATCAGCGATTTCGGCGATCTGGTCGAATGGAGAGCGCGATCCATCCAACTGCCGCCCGCCATGGTTGGACACCATGATGGCCGTTGCGCCGATATCGACCGCGCGCTTGGCGTCCTCGACCGACATCACGCCTTTCAGGCAGAATTGACCGCCCCATTCAGCGCGGATCGCTTCGGCCATTTTCCAGTCCATCGACTGATCGAGCATCGTGTTGAAATAGTCAGCCACCGAAACAGCAACATTGGTCCCCTCGCTGACATGCGTCGACAGATTGGGTAGGGCGAATTTTTCACGGAACAGGTAGTTCATTACCCAGGCCGGATGCGTGGCGTAGCTGAGCACCGACGCGGGTGTGAAACGCGGTGGAGAGGTAAAGCCGGTGCGCAGGCACCGTTCCCTATTACCTGCCACAATCGTATCGACCGTCAGCGTGATGGCGTCGAAACTCGCCGCTTTGCAGCGCTCGACTATCGATTTGTTCAGCCCCTTGTCCTTGTGGATGTAAAGCTGGAACATCTTTGGCGTTTTGATGGCTGCGCCGACCTCTTCGATGCTGACCGTAGCAAGGCTAGAGATGCCGAACCAGGTGTTGAACCGCTCCGCCACCGCAGCAACCGCACGTTCGCCCTGCCAGTGGAACAGCCGCTGTAATGCTGTGGGTGACAGGAACAGCGGCATGCCAATTTTCTTCCCCATCACGGTCGTCGACATGTCGATATTCTCGACACCCGCCAGCACATTGGGAACAAGGTCGCAATTGTCAAAGGCGGACGTGTTCCGTCCCTTGGTGACCTCATCATCACCTGCTCCATCGATATAATGGAAGACAGGCGAGGGCAGGCGACGCTTCGCCAGTCGACGGAAATCCTCGACATTGTGACAGTCGGCCAAGCGCATCAATATACGGTCCGGTTCTGCTTGGTCGCCTTGGTGGCGAGCGAGAAACGCGGTTCGACCGGAATCGAATCGTTCAGAACATGCGCGGCAACGCGTTTCCCCACTGCAGGGCCATGTTTGAAGCCGTGACCGGATCCCCCGCCAACCAGCCATACCGTGTCGTGCCCCGGCAAGCGGTCGATCAGGAAATCGCCATTCGAGCTATTCTCATATTGGCAAACCCGGCCATGGATCAGCGGTGCATCAGCAAGATCGGGGAAGCGGGTTTTAAGGTAGCTGCGTGCCCTGGCGATCCCTTCGGCAGACAATTGCCTGCTTTGCGTATCGGGATCGACTTCCTCGCCGTGCGTGTCGAACGCCATCTTGAACCCCTGGCCTTCGAGATCGGGAAATCCATAGGCAAAATCCTGAGCATTAGAATCGGCCCAGACGGGCAGGGCAGGGGCTGTAAAGCGACTGTCACCGGGTTCCGCGCCAAAATGGAAAACCTCCTGACGGGTAACAAAAATCCGTCCGCCCAGAACATCCGGAAATATCTTCGGCAACCAGGGGCCGCAGGCATAGACCAAGTGACGCGCCGTTCGATCACCAACTTGATATAGTCCATTCGAAAGATTCTTGGGTGGGTCTATCCTAGACCGCACCGCTTCCAGCCCTGCGTCAGCCACGACTGCTTGCACGCCGCGTCCTGCAATCAACGCGCCGGTTCCGGTTTCAAGAAAACCCAGTTCATTGTCGGCGAAGTTCATTTGCGGATAGCGCGCGCGCATTGCGACTGCATCGCCTTCCCAACGACCCAACCCAGACGCGCGCAGCCAATCAAGACTTTGTTTGAACGATGCGTCGTTCTTTTCCGCGAACCACAGCACGCCAACCTTATGCAGGATTGGCTGCGTTTGCCGCTGCGAAAGCGCATCCCATTGAGCCAAAGAGTCGACCGCCATGCTTGAATAGAGCGGGTCGCCCCCATAGCTGACACGGATCACCCGGCTTTCACCGCCCGATGAGGCGCGGGCGTTGCCGGGTGAATATTGATCGAACAAGGCAACCGACAGTCCGGCCTTTTTCAGATGCCAGGCGCTCCATGCGCCGAACACGCCAGCGCCGATGACAGCGACATCAACCGATGCAGACCCGGTCGAAACCGCTTTCGCCTGCGTAGCAAGCCCGATTGCGCTTGCTGCAGCAAGCGTCTCGCGTCGCGTCAGCTTCATCGATGCCCCCGCTTAAAAAATGCCCCTGAAGTAATTGCAGCTGTTGGGATCACCCGTTTTCAGGCCCTGTTGCAGAGCTGCCATGCGCTGTTCTGATGTGCCGTGCGTGAACATGCTTTCGACCGGAGTGCGTCCGGCATCGCGCATCAGTTTGTCGTCGCCGATGGCGTGTGCAGCCCGCATGCCTTCCTCAATGTCGCCCGGTTCGATGCGCGCTGCATTTTTTGCCGCCCACACGCCCGCATAACAATCTGCCTGAAGCTCCATGCGAACCTGAAGACCGTTTCCTTCGGCTTGGCTGACACGCGATTGGGCACGGCGAACCTGGTCGGCAGTGCCGGTCAGATTCTGGATATGATGGCCCATTTCATGAGCGATGACATAGGCATAAGCAAAGTCGCCTCCTGCTGCGCCGGTCATCTGATCTAATTGCTGGAAGAAGCTAGTATCGAGATAGATGCCTTGGTCTGCTGGACAATAAAATGGTCCCATCGCCGATTGTGCGGCACCACAACCCGATTGACCACCGCCTTGATAGAACCGAAGTTTAGCTGGCTGATAGCGAGCCCCCGCTTGCGCAAAAACACCCGTCCAAGTTGATTCTGCGAGTGTGAATACGCGACATGCATATAGCTCAGCCTGCGTATCACATTTGATATTGTCGACTTGGCCTTGCCGTCCAACTTCATCGGGCGCGACGCTGGGACTGCCGAGATTTAACATACCACTGTTGAATAAGAAAAACGCACCGACGGCCAGTAGTAGCAATGTACCACAGCCCATTTTCCGGCCCAAAAGCATGGGTAGAATTGCAAATAGCAGTCCTCCTAGACCGCCTCCGCCTCCTAAGCTGCCGCCGAAACCTCCTGCTCCGCGGCCCTGGTCTTCTATATTCCCAGATGGATCGATATCATCGAGGCGCATTTTGATTCTCCCTGGTCGCGTTCAATCAAGCATTGCGGTTTTGCCGCAAAAGCGCAAGGAAGAAGGCGGATTTACAATCAGTACCGCAAAGGATTTCTCCCATGTTTCTCAAAGGCAAAACGGCTCTGATCACCGGCTCCACATCGGGTATCGGGCTTGGCTATGCGCGGGCCTTGGCAGCCGAAGGCGCCAATGTAATGATCAACGGTTTCGGCGATGCTGCCGAGATTCAGGGCTATGTCGAAGATCTGATCCGCATCAGCAATGCGGGGGCGCTCCATTCACCGGCGGATATGACGAAGCCCGACGAAATCCGGGCGATGGTGGCAGATTGCACGGCAAAACTGGGTGCGCCCGACATTTTGATCAACAATGCGGGTATCCAGCATGTCTCTCCGGTGGAGAGTTTTCCGGAAGATAAATGGGATGCGATTATTGCAATAATCCTGTCCTCTGCCTTTCACACCACCAAGGCGGTAGTGCCAGCGATGAAAGAAAAGGGCTGGGGACGCATCATCAACACCGGATCGATGCACAGCCTTGTCGCATCACCGTTCAAGAGCGCCTATAATGCCGCGAAGCATGGCATTGCAGGTTTTACCAAAACTATCGCGCTTGAGGTTGCGCGCGACGGAATTACCGTGAACAATATTTGCCCTGGATATGTTTGGACTTCACTCGTCGAAAACCAAATCCCCGATACGATGAAGGCCCGTGGCCTGACGCGCGATCAGGTGATCAACGATGTGTTGCTTGCGGGACAGCCCCAAAAACAGTTCGTCCAGGTGGATCAACTAGCATCTCTGGCCGTTTATCTTTGCACTGATGCAGCTGGTGCCATCACTGGTGCCAATCTCTCGATGGATGGGGGTTGGACAGCACAATAAGCCGAGCTGGCCTGTTTTATGGAAATTTGCTGCGTTTGCGCAGAATCAATCGATTCAGTCGATAAGAGTACAAGGAAAAACTCGATGGCATTGTCATCTGGTTGAGATACTCTGAAAATAGAGTGCTGTGTGACGCTCCACATTCCGAACGCTAAACGAGGATAGGACAAGCCATGAACGATCAAACTCCCATAAACACCGGCGGCGGTTGCCCGGTCCATAAGGATGCGGCTCGCTCGCTGCTTGGCCGCACGAACAAGGATTGGTGGCCTGACGCACTGCCTGTCGATATTCTGCACCAGGGCGGCGTGTCGCCAGACCCGATGGGTCCCGACTTCGATTATGTGAAAGCGTTCAAATCGCTCGACTATCAAGCGTTGAAGGCTGATTTGACGGCTTTGATGACCGACAGCAAGCCATGGTGGCCGGCTGACTATGGCCATTATGGACCTTTCTTCATCCGTATGGCCTGGCACGCAGCAGGTACCTACCGCACCGCCGATGGGCGCGGTGGCGCCAATAGCGGTCAGCAGCGCTTTGCACCGCTTAACTCTTGGCCTGACAATGGAAATCTGGACAAGGCACGCCGTTTGCTATGGCCGATCAAGCAGAAATTTGGTCAATCGATCAGCTGGGCAGACCTGTTTATTCTGGCCGGCAACGTCGCCATCGAATCGATGGGCGGACCGGTTTTCGGTTTCGGCGGCGGGCGAGCAGACGTCTATGAGCCTGAGAAGGACATTTATTGGGGTGAGGAAGACCTTTGGGTCGACCAGGGCGCAGCTACACGCATTCAGCCTGAAAAACAGATGGACCTCGAAAACCCGCTTGCCGCTATCCAGATGGGCCTTATTTATGTGAATCCGGAAGGTCCGGGAGGCAATCCGGATCCGCTTTTGTCGGCACGCGATATGCGCATTACCTTTGCGCGAATGGCAATGAACGATGAAGAGACAGTTGCCCTCACCGCCGGCGGCCATGCCTTTGGTAAGGCCCATGGCGCAAAACCATCGGACACCTTTGGCAAAAGCCCGGAATCGGAAGCCATTCACCAGCAGGGCTTCGGCTGGCTCACCGATGCAGATGAGATTGCCAAGGGCAATATCACGACCTCAGGCATCGAAGGCGCCTGGTCGAACAATCCCACCAAATGGGGTGGCGACTATTTCCGTCTGTTGTTCAAATATGATTATGAACTGACGCATAGCCCCGCCGGTGCCCAACAATGGACGCCGATCAATCCTGACCCGGAAGATTTGGCTCCGGATGCACGCGACCCGTCGAAGCGCGTACCGACCATCATGACGACGGCAGACATGGCTTTGAAGATGGATCCCGAATATCGCAAGATTTCGGAACGTTTCCGTGACGATCAGGCAGCGCTCGACGATGCCTTTGCACGCGCCTGGTTCAAACTGTGCCATCGCGACATGGGCCCGAAGGCCCGTTATCACGGCCCGGAAGTTCCAGCTGAAGATCTGATCTGGCAGGATCCTGTCCCCGCTGGTTCGATGCCGTCAGATTCCGAAGTCGTTGCATTCAAATCCAAAATTCTCGCAAGCGGCGTTGCTGTAAGCGATTTGATCAAGGCAGCTTGGGCGTCTGCGTCGACCTATCGCAAGAGCGACCATCGTGGCGGTGCCAATGGTGCGCGCGTTCGGCTTTCTCCGCAAAAGGACTGGGCGGTGAACGAGCCGGAGCAGTTGTCGGCGACATTGGCAAAGATCGATGAACTGCGCGGTTCGTTGTCGATGGCCGACGCGATTGTGCTTGCGGGAAGCGCAGCAGTTGAAAAGGCTGCCAAGGATGCGGGACACGATGTGACCGTTCCGTTCACTGGCGGTCGCGGTGATACGACAGCGGAATGGACCGACGTTGAAAGTTTCGAGGTACTTGAGCCGCGCGCAGACGGTTTCCGCAACTTTCTATCGAACAAATTCTCGGTGAAAACCGAAGAGTTGCTCATTGATCGCGCAGCTTTGCTTGGTTTGTCAGCTCCGGAAATGACAGCACTTGTGGGCGGTCTGCGGGTGCTGGGTGCCAATCACGGCAATCGACCGCATGGTGTATTCACAAATCGGGTCGGGCAGTTGACCAATGACTTCTTTGTCAACCTTCTGGACATGGAAACATTCTGGGAGGCTGTCGACGGCAGTGGTGATGAAGAATATACCGGCTACACCCGGGGAGGCCGCGTCGAGCGTTGGCGCGCAACCCGTGCAGATCTGGTGTTTGGATCGAACTCGCAGCTCCGCGCTGTGGCAGAGGTTTATGCCGAAAAGGGCAACGAGCGTAAGTTCGTCAACGACTTCGTCAAAGCATGGGTCAAGGTCATGAACGCCGACAGGTTCGACCTGGCCTGATTGATGTAAATAAAAGCAAAGGCCGCTGCCCATTGGGTGGCGGCCTTTTCGCATTTTTACGCCTGAGAGATGCAGGCGCTTACTGGATAGGTTGGTTGGTGATCATCGGGGCATTTGTAGGGCCCGAGACATATTGTCCGCCAGATGGTCCTGCAACTTGAACTGGCTGGTTGGAAAACGCACCAGCCGGGAGGTTAGTTTGCTGTGATTGGTAAGGGGTATTGCTGGCCTCACCTGGCGGGCGGGCGTCGATCATCGGTTGTCCGAACGTTGCAAGGTCGTCGCCGCCTTCAAGCTCTCCATCCTGCGACGCGAATTCGTCGCTTGGTGTTTCGCTTTCGTCAACTACCTGGTCATCTGTCGGTGGGGCAGGAACTGGCGTTTCGGTGGGCTGAATCTGAGGTGCTGCTTGTTCTGCTGGGGCAGGTGCGAAGCTGTCTCCGCTGGGGATAATGAGCGTTACAAATCCCGCAAATCCCAATACGGCGAATATGCTTTTTTGGATGTTGTCCACGTTTAACCCCAATCATTTCCGTTGTGCAGATCCACTAAAGGCTGTTGGTAAAAATTCCGTTAGATTAGGTGCGTGTCAGACAAAAAATGCCGCCGGCATTGCTGCCGACGGCATCAGTCGATTTTTCCTCCCCAGGAAAACCGGTTTCAGCGACCCATGGCGCTGCCAAGGCGATGGTAAAGCCTTGCGAACTTTTTGCTTTCCTCGCCGTCGGCAATCGTCGGCAGGTAGTTTTCGAGCGCCTTGCGGATCAGCTTAAAGTCCTCGGTAGAAAGGACTGCGCGGGAACGTGCGGGTTCACTCATGGCTATCTCCTTCTAGACTGCTAATCAAGCCGCGTTTGCGAACTGGTTCATGGTGTTGTCTTTGCCGCCCGCTTTGAGGGCTGCTTCACCGGCGAAATATTCCTTGTGATCGTCGCCAATGTCCGAACCGGACATGTTCTGGTGTTTGACGCAGGCGATGCCCTGGCGGATTTCCTTGCGCTGGACGCCAGCAACATAGCCAAGCATGCCCATTTCGCCGAAATAGTCCTTGGCAAGGTTATCGGTGCTGAGCGCTGCGGTGTGATAGGTCGGCAGGGTGATCAGGTGGTGGAAGATGCCCGCGCGCTTTGCAGCATCGCGCTGGAAAGTCTGGATACGGCGGTCGGCTTCGACTCCCAGATCGGTTTCGTCATAGGATGCGCTCATCAGGTTCACACGGTCATAAGCTGACACGTCCTTGCCTTCGGCGGTCCAGGCGTCGAACACCTGTTGACGGAAATTGAGCGTCCAGTTGAAGCTGGGCGAGTTGTTGTAAGCGAGCTTCGCATTCGGAACGACTTCGCGGATGCGATCAACCATGCCTGCGATCTGTTCGATGTGCGGCTTTTCGGTTTCGATCCAGATCAGGTCAGCGCCGTTCTGCAGCGAGGTGATGCAATCGAGGACGCAGCGGTCTTCGCCGGTTCCCGAACGGAACTGGAAGAGGTTCGAAGGCAGCCGCTTCGGCTTCAGCAGCTTGCCGTTGCGGGTGATGACGACGTCGCCATTGCCAATCTGGCTGGCATCGATTTCGTCGCAATCGAGGAAGCTGTTATACTGGTCGCCCAGATCACCCGGTTCTTTCGAGAAGGCAATCTGCTTGGTGAGACCAGCGCCGAGCGAGTCAGTGCGGGCAACGATGATGCCGTCAGGAACGCCGAGTTCGAGGAAGGCATAGCGGCAGGCGCGGATTTTCTGCAGGAAATCCTCGTGCGGAACGGTGACCTTGCCATCCTGGTGGCCGCACTGCTTTTCATCCGAAACCTGGTTTTCGATCTGCAATGCGCAGGCACCTGCTTCGATCATCTTCTTGGCGAGCAGATAGGTTGCCTCGGCATTGCCAAAGCCTGCGTCGATATCGGCGATGATCGGAACGACATGGGTTTCGTAATTTTCGATCTTGTTAAGCAACTCGGCTTCCTTGGCCGCATTGCCTTCTTCGCGTGCCTTGTCGAGTTCGCGGAACAGCAGGTTGAGTTCACGGCTGTCGGCCTGACGAAGGAAGGTGTACAGCTCCTCGATCAACGCGGGAACGCTCGTCTTTTCGTGCATCGACTGATCGGGCAGGGGGCCGAAATCACTGCGCAAGGCGGCGATCATCCAGCCGGAGAGATAGAGGTAGCGCTTTTTGGTGGTGCCGAAATGCTTCTTGACCGAAATCATCTTCTGCTGCGCGATGAAACCGTGCCAGCAGCCGAGTGACTGGGTGTAGTTGGCTGGATCGGCATCATAGGCAGCCATATCCTCGCGCATGATTTTTGCGGTGTAGCGGGCGATGTCGAGACCCGACTGGAAGCGGTTTTGCAGGCGCATGCGGGCGACAGCTTCGGGGCTGATCGAGTCCCAGGTTCCGTTTTGCGAACCGATGAGTTCGCCTGCTGCCTTGATTTCTTCCTGATAGGTCATTGTGACAAATCCTTGTTTGGGGAGATTGGTATGACGCAAAACTGACAATGTTGACGCTTAGAAGCGAGTCAGATTTGTCAAAAATGTTGTGTGTGCGTCGCACAAAATGCGCCAATGCTTGTAATATTGTAAATATATTGACATAAGACCGTAGTCGGTATCCAATACGGGACAGGCCCACTCCCGGCCCCTCCCGCGAGCGGGAGGGGAGAATGACCGAGCAGAAACTTTTCGCAGGGCACGCCGTGCGCCGCATCCGCCGCGCAAATGGGCTTACACAAACCGCGATGGCAGAGGCGCTGGCGGTTTCGCCGAGCTACCTCAACCTGATCGAGCGCAACCAGCGGCCACTCACCGCCGCGATCCTCCTCCGCCTGGCCGAGCGTTTCGATTTTGATGCGCGTAGCTTGACCGGCGCGACCCCCGGCGGCGGGGTGGAAGCGCTCAAACGTCGCCTTGCCGACCCGCTATTCGCCGATCTCAACCTCGACAAATTGCAACTGGAGGACTGGATCGCCGCCGCCCCCGATGCCGCCGAGGCCTTCGCCCGCGCCTTTGACCGGCTGTCGGGCGCTGGCCCCGCGCAAGAGGCCGACGCTATCGCCGCGGTGCGCAGCGAGATCGAGCGTTGGCGCAACCATTTCGCTGATCTCGATGCACAGGCAGAGGCGCTGGCCGACGAACTGCGTCTGGCTAATGCCGACCTCTATGGGGCGATTGCCGAGCGGTTGCGCGTCAAACACCAGCTCTCCATCCGCATCCTGCCCGTCGATGTTCTGCCCGACCGGCTCAAGCGGCTCGATCTCCACGCGCGGCAATTGCAGCTGTCCGAGCTGCTAGACCCCGCCAGCCGCACCTTCGCCGCCGCGAGCGAGCTTGCCACGCTGGAGGCGCGCGCCGAAATTGATGGCCTCGTCAAAGGCGCCAATTTTGCCGAACGCGCGAGCGAGCGTTTCTATCGCCGCCATCTGACCAGCTATTTCGCCGCCGCGCTGATGATGCCCTATGCGCGTTTCCAGCGTGCATGCGAGGGGACGGGCTATGATATCGAGCTGCTCCAGCGGCGTTTTGGCGCGGGGTTCGAGCAAGTCGCGCACCGGCTGACCACGCTGCAACGCGTCGGTGCGCGCGGCTTGCCCTTCTTCATGCTGCGCATCGACCGGGCAGGGCAGAGCAGCAAGCGCTATGCCGGCGCCAGCGCCTCGCCGCTGGTCGAAACCGACGCGCGCTGCCCTTTATGGCGGCTGCACACCGCATTTGATCGTCCGGGCCAGTTGGTGAAGGATCTGGTCGAGCTGGAAGATGGCGGCCGCTGGTTCACCATCGCGCGCACCGTGCAACCGCAGGCGGGCAGGGAAGGCAGCATCCGCGCCGAATTTGCGGTAGGGCTGGGGATCGACGCCAGCCTTGCCGCACCACTTGCCGCCGCGCGCGGAAAAGACCTGGCAACGGGAGAGGCTACCCCCATCGGCCTGGGCTGCCGCGCCTGCACCCGCCCCGATTGCCCCCAACGCAGCGCCCCGCCCGCAGGCCGGGTGCTGGTGTTCAATGAACGCGAACGTGGATTGACGCCTTTTGTCTGGGCAGGCGAGTAAGACAAAGTGATGAAACAGGTAAATATTCGTCAGAAAACTGTGTTTCACTTTGTAAAATATTCCAATTGTCCAAATTTTGTTGCTGAAGTTACTCTTTGCTAATGAAATGACGGATAGCGACTGTGGTCCGTTCTTTTGAGGAGTGAAACCGTGCCCACATATACTCGTGCAGGATCAGAATTCGGCGTCAATCAGGTCACAAATTTGAATCAGACGGGCGTACGCGTCGCTTCACTCCCCGGAAACCGATATATTGTGGTCTGGAGTTCGGATGCAAATTCCCCGAACGAAGCCGATATCGTTGGACGCATTTACAACAGCGACGGGACACCTGCTGGACCTGAATTTGCTGTCAATTCGCAAATAATCGGCCATCAAGCGACTCCCGATGTTGTTGCTTTGGCAAATGGCAGTTTCGTTGTCACTTGGGTTGACTATAATTCTACGCAAGACGGCGACAGCACATGCATCAAGGCACAGCTATTCGATGCAAATGGCGCCCCGATCGGAACGGAATTTCTGGTCAATGTCAGCGGTACGGGACGTCAGGATTCGGCTGAAGTTGCCGCGTTGAGCAATGGTGGCTTTGTTGTCAGCTGGGACGATTGGCCTTCAACCGACATGTATGGCCGGATTTACGGTGCCGATGGACTCCCTGCCAGCGGCGCAATCCGCATGAACAGCAACACGACTGGCCGGCAGGAGCTGGGCGAAATTGTTGGCCTTGGGAATGGCAATTTCCTCGCCATGTGGCGTACCACGGATACCACCGCTGATGGCAGTGGTGATGCCATCAAGGCGCAGATTTTTGACTCCAATGGCAACATGGTTGGAACCGAGTTCCGCATCAACATGCAGACTGTCGGATCGCAAAATGCGCCAGCTGTAACTCTGTTGTCGAACGGCAATTTCATAGTAAGCTGGACGACATCGGATGCAACCGCCGATGGCAGCGTCAGTGCCATAAAGGCGCAAATATTCACTGCCACCGGCGTGCCGGTTGGCACAGAATTCCTGGTGAACAGCCAAGGCGTAAATGCGCAGAACAGCTCTTCAATCACCGCATTGGCAGATGGTGGATTTTTTATCACCTGGGCCACCAGTGATACCGCGCAAGATGGAAGCATGGGGGCTATAAAAGGCCGGTTCTTCGATGCAAATGGGGTTGCCGGCGGGGCCGAAATCCTGATCAATTCGGTGGCACTTGGTTCGCAAAGCCTTCCCAGCGTTGCTGCCAATGCCGACGGTTCCGTCATGGTAACCTGGGTGACGTCGGTTGACGGATTTACGGATCGGAACATTCGCGGACAGATTTTCCGTGCCAATGTCGCGCCCGTCATCACCAGCGATGGTGGCGCGGAGAAGGCGTCGATAGCGGCGGATGAAAATCAGGTCGTGGTGACTACGGTAACTGCCTCCGACATGTTTGGTCCGCAGTCTTTGGCCTATTCAATCATCGGCGGCAGCGATGCCGGATTGTTTGTAATCGATGCAGCAACCGGTGTGATCCAGTTCGCTGCGGCCCAGGATTTCGAAGCACCCGCCGACAGCAATGGTGACAATGTCTATGATGTTATCGTCTCTGTCAGCGACGGCGAGTTGACCGATACACAGGCGCTGTCGATATCACTCGGCAATATAAATGAAGCGGTTGAAATTCCAGCTGCCGGAACCTTCACCATATCCGAAAACCAGCAGACGGTTGGCAGCGTGCAGGCTGTTGATCCGGACGGTGCAGCGATCAACTATTCGATAGCAGGTGGTGTCGATGCTGCGCTGTTTGGTATCAACTCGACGACCGGCGAATTGACTTTCCTTTCAGCCCCGAACTTCGAAACCCCGGGCGATGTTGGTGGCGACAATGTTTACGATATCCTCGTCGAGGCCAGCGATGGCGTGACGAGCGCCGTCCAGACGGTCACTGTGAATGTCACCGATGTGAATGAAGCGCCCAGCTTCACATCTTTCGGTGGTGGAGCGACCGTTACCACGACCGTTGCTGAAAATAGCCTTTTTGCCGGCGTGCCATCTGCTGTCGACCCAGAGGGCAGTTATGTTTATTATGCCATCGCTGGGGGAGCAGATGCGGGCCGCTTCAGTCTGAATCCCGGTTCGAACGCGATCACCTTTCTCCAGCTTCCCAATTTTGAAGCGGCAGGCGACGCAGACGGAGACAATGTCTACGAACTGGTACTGTCGGCGACGGACTTGACGGGCAATTCGAGCCTGCAGACTGTTTATATCCAGATCACCGATGTGAACGAAGCCCCGATATTTACCTCGCATGGCGGGGGTTTCATAGTGAATTTGGCGATTGACGAGGGTAGCACCGCGGTAACAACCGCTACCGCTACCGATGCCGAAGGGCAGGCAGTAACCTATTCGATCTGGGGCGGAACTGACGCGGCTCGTTTCTCGGTCGATGCGGTGACTGGATTACTCACCTTTATCGGAGCCCCTGATTTCGAAACGCCGACAGATGCCGATGGAAACAATGTCTATTCGGTTGCTGTAGCTGCCACGGACGGCGTCAACCTGCGCATCCAGAATTTCAACATCAGCATCGGCAATGTCAACGAAGCGCCCGTCATCACCTCCAACGGCGGTGGCGATGTAGCAGCAGTGACGGTCAGCGAAAACCAGCTCGCCGTTACAACCGTTACCTCATCCGATCCGGATGGTCAGCTTAGCAATTATTCGATTGTCGGTGGTGCCGATGCAGCGCTGTTCCAGATCGATGCTGCTACAGGTGTGCTGAGTTTCGTTGCGGGGCCAAATTATGAGGTGCCGAGTGATGCAGGCAGCAACAATATCTATGATGTAGTCGTTCAGGCCAGCGATGGTAATTTGGTAGACACCCAAAATCTGGCGATTACGGTCACGAACGTCAACGAAGCCCCAGTCATTACGTCTAATGGCGGCGGAGCAAGCGCGTCGATTGTCATCAACGAAAATACAAGCTCGGTTACAACGATAACCTCGACCGATCCGGAAGGGGCTTTGCGGACCTATTCGATCGTAGGTGGCGCCGACGCCGCACGGTTTACCGTCAACGCATCGACCGGCGCTTTGAGTTTCGTTTCAGCGCCAAATTATGAAGCACCTGCCGACGCGGGCGGCAACAATATCTATGATGTGATCGTGCAGGTTAGCGATGGTGCTGTTTCGACAACACAGAATCTGGCTGTCAGCGTAAACAATGTGGTCGACGGCTCGACGATCAACGGGACCAATTCGGCCAATACGCTGAACGGAACGGTTGCTGAAGATGTGATTGATGGTCGCAATGGCAATGATACGATTAGCGGCGGACTAGGTGCGGACCGGTTGATCGGTGGCAGCGGCGCTGACCGGTTTGTATATGGCGCAACCAATCATTCCAACGCCGCCAACATGGACATAATCCAGGATTTCAGCCGTTCGCAGGGTGATCGGATTTCGCTCAGCGCGATCGATGCCAATGGCAATCTTGCGGGTGATCAGGCGTTCACCTTTATCGGCAGCGCCGCCTTCGGCAACGTCGCTGGCCAATTACGCTATGCGCAGGTGAACGGGAACACTTTTGTCGAAGGCGACGTCAACGGCGACGGGATTGCAGATCTTGTGATCCAGCTCACCGGCAACGTGAACCTGCTCGGAAGCGATTTCATTTTGTAACCGTCGCGCGGGGGAGCAATCCCGACGCGTCAGGATTATCCAAATTTCACGACCAGCGAGATTCCGATCGCGCTGGTCGTTTTTGTTTGGCCGATGGCGATTATATTTTCATAAATCTCGAAACATCGCTTGACGCCCCTCTTACGATTCGATATTTCAACAAATATCGAAATGAAGGAGTCGCCATGGACGCCGACACTATTGTCCGGGCCCTTGGGGCCCTGGCGCAGGAACATCGCCTGGCGGCGTTTCGCTTGCTGGTGCAGGCTGGGGCTTCGGGGCTCCCTGCGGGGGTGCTTGCGGAGCGGCTTGGGGTGCCGAGCAGTTCGTTGTCCTTCCACCTTGCCCAGTTGAGTAATGCCGGTTTGATCCGGCAGGAGCGGCAAGGGCGTTCGCTGATTTACTCCGCCGATTATGCCGCGATGAACGGGCTGATCGGTTACCTAATGGAAAATTGCTGCGCGGGTGCGGTTTGCGGTTCGGACGATGCTTCGTCTGGCTGCGCACCTGCCATAAATGACGAAAGGAAAAGTGCATGAAACGCTTTCACGTCCATGTCGGGGTCGAAAAACTCGATGCCTCGGTCGCTTTCTATTCGGGCCTGTTCGGGCAGGAGGCTTCGGTGGTGAAGCCCGATTATGCCAAATGGATGCTCGATGATCCGCGCGTCAATTTTGCTATTTCGCAGAAATGCGGTGCGGTGAAGGGCATCGAGCATCTGGGCATCCAGGTCGAGGACCAAGGCGAGCTCGCCGAAGTCTATGGCCGCCTGAAAGCCGCCGACCGCCCGGTGCTGGAGGAAGGCGCGACCACCTGTTGCTACGCGCAATCGGAAAAAAGCTGGATCGCCGATCCCGATGGCGTGGTGTGGGAGGCCTTCCTCACCAATGGGGAAGCAACCGTTTATGGCGGCAATCCTGAATTGCAGCAGCTGGTTTCGGCCAATGCCGCTGCCAACGCCTGCTGCGCGCCGAAGCAGGAAGCGGCTGCGCCCGCCGCCACCACCACTGGCTGCTGCGGCTGAGGCTCTAAATGCCAGAGATACGCAATGTGCTGGTGCTGTGCACTGGCAACAGCGCCCGTTCGATATTGGGGGAGGCTTTGTTCAACCTCCATGGAACAGGGCACGTGCGCGGTTTTAGTGCGGGGAGCAAGCCCAAGGGTGTGCCGCACCCCGGTGCGCTCCGCCTGCTGGCGCGGCGCGGGATCGATACGTCCACCTTCCGCTCGAAAAGTTGGGATGAATTCGGCGCACCCGACGCGCCGCAAATCGACCTTGCCATCACCGTATGCGGCAATGCCGCGGGCGAGGTTTGCCCGGTTTTCATCGGCAGCCCGCTAAAGGCGCATTGGGGCCTTCCCGATCCCGCCGATGTGCGCGGCAGCGAGGCGGAAATCGATGCAGCATTCGAGGAAACATGGCGCTTGCTCGAAATGCGGGTGAAGGCGTTTATGGCACTCGATTTTGCGGCGATGGACAAGGCGGCAGCGCAGAAGGCGCTGGCGGACATCGGTAATATGGAGGGGGCGGCATGAAGCAGCGGCTTTGGGGGGAGGCTCTGGGCAGTTTCTTCCTGTTTGCGACCGTTGTCGGCTCGGGCATCATGGCGGAGCAGCTTTCGGGCGGCAATGTCGCCATAGCGTTGCTGGGCAATACGATTGCGACGGGTGCGATCCTCTATGTGCTGATCACGATGCTCGGCCCGGTTTCGGGTGCGCATTTCAACCCTGCGGTCAGTCTGGTGATGCGCCTGCGTGGGGATTGCTGCTGGAAGGGCCTTGCGGCGACCGTGGCGGTGCAGATCGGGGCTGGGGTGCTCGGCGTGTGGGTGGCGCATGCGATGTTCGACCTGCCGATTTGGCAGCTTTCGCAGCATAGCCGGACGGGCGTCGGGCAGTGGTTGGGCGAGTTTATCGCGACCTTCGGTTTGGTGCTGACGATCATCGGCACGTCACGTCACAAGCCGGAGGCTGTGCCGATCAGCGTCGCGCTCTATATCACCGCTGCCTATTGGTTCACCTCGTCGACCAGCTTCGCCAATCCGGCAATCACGATCGCACGCAGCCTGAGTGACAGTTTTGCCGGGATCGCGCCTGCCGATGTTCCAGCCTTTGTCATAGCTCAGCTGGCCGGCGGCCTGGCGGCGCATGCGGTTGGCAAACGGGTCTTTCCGGCAGGCTAGCCAAGGCCGTTGAACCAGCCTTTGTCGGCCAGCGTCCGGTAGAAGCTGCGGCTGACCGGTGCCTCGATACCATGGTCGAGCGTGAGTGTCGCCCGGCCGTCGGCTTTGGCAATCTTGCGCACCGCATCTTTCGCAACCCACCAGCTGCGATGCGTCTGTTCGCCAAGGCCTTGCGGAAGCTCTGCCAATGCGTCGGACAGGCGCAGCAGGATCAGCGTCGACTGGCCATCATCGAAATAGACGCGCAGATAATGATCCTCTGCGGCGATTGCCTGAATCGGCTTCGACCGCAGCGGCAAGGGCAGGCGGTCTGCGAAGCGATTGTTTGGCGTGGAGGCTAACGGGGGCGTGGCATTGGGCGCTGGCGCAGCGGCAATTTCTGCCCGGCGCTGTGACAGCATATGGTTCAGCGCGGTGATCGATACGCTGATGATCGCGGTGACGCCAAAATTATAGCTGTAACGGATCACTCCCGGCGAACTGGCACCGAAAAAAATATGCCCGGTCCCGATCACGATCATCGTCAACGGCAGGGCAATCAGCAGACCCGTCACCAATATCTCGAGCCACTGCCAACGGCGCAGCTTTCCCCAATGCTCGACACCCTCGGTTGCGCCGAGGCCAATCAGCGCGCCCGAGAGCATCAATATCTCCCAATAAGCCAGCCGATGCCAGAATGGGATGAAATTGGTCTGCAGCGGCGTGGGGATAGCCATCAGCAGTCCGATTACGATCACCACGATGAAACTGCGGCGATGCCGCGTGCCAAAGCTTTCGCGCTTGACGCTATGCGGTGATGTCATCGGCGTATCCGCGGCTGCCACTGGCGATGCGTGAACGGCATTTTCGGTCATCCTGCGCGATTTTTCCTGCCTTTTACGCATCTTGCATTGAGCGGGTCAGGCGACCCTTCCAAACAGGGCCATCCCTAGCAAAGTTGCAAACAGGAGCAAGCATGATGAACCGTAACCGATCGATCTTCACCGCATGGGCGATGGCCGCCGCGGTATTTTCATCCGCCGCATTGGCCCAGGATGGCAGCGCCAGCCTGACGCTGACTTTCTCAGGAATCGAAACTCAGGAAGGTGCCGTGATGGGCGTTTTGTTTGATAGCGAAGATGCATATAACGGCAAGGGCGCACCTGTCCGCCAGGTGATGATCAAGGCCAACAAGACCGAAATCGCCACCCAGCTTTCGGGTCTGAAACCCGGTCGCTATGCGATCAAGAGCTTTCACGACATCGATGGTGATACCAAGATGTCGACCAATCCATTCGGAATGCCGATCGAACCATTCGCTTTTTCCAACAATGCGGTCGGTAATTTCGGCCCGGCCAAATGGGCCGATGCCGCATTCGAAGTAAAAGCTGGCGACAACAGCCACAGCATCACCATCCAATAATCATCCTGCCCAATATCCCACCTGCAAGGACCAAACCGCATGACGATCGAACTTTCGCGCCGCCACTTCCTCGGAACCGGAATGCTTGCCGGTGCCGTTATCATCACGCCTGAAATGGCCTATGCGGGCTCCGCCCCTCCGGGATGGGCGCTCGGTGTCGCCGATGTCGAGGCTGATATTGCGGAAGAGCAACTGACGCTTATCCAAGGCAAGCTACCCACTGGTTTTGAAACGACCCTGTTCCGCAACGGACCCGCCAAGTTTCGCCGGGGGAACAGTGAGGCCGGACACTGGTTCGATGGTGACGGGCTGGTTCGTCGCTGGCGCATCCGTGACGGTCAGGCGACGCTGGCTGCGCGCTTCGTTGACACACCCAAGCGCCGGCTGGAAACGCGCCTTGATGCGGTTGTCCAGCCCGGCTTTGGAACCGCGCGCCGCGCCGGCGCGGTCGTCAATGGTCCCGACGATGCCAATGCGGCCAACACCAGCGTTTTGGTAAATGGCGGGCAGCTCTATGCTTTGTGGGAAGGCGGTTCCGCGACAATGCTCGATCGCGATACGCTGTCGACGCAGGGCGCCAAAACCTTTCGTCGTGATCTGAAAGCGATGCCCTTTTCGGCGCATCCCCGGGTCGAACCCGACGGCACGGTCTGGAGTTTCGGCGGCAATGGCAAATCGACCTTCATCTGGAAACTCAATGCCGATGGCAGCCTCGCCAAGGCTGAAAAACTTGCACTCGACCGGGCGAGCTATTTCCATGATTTCACCATGACCGCGCGCCATTTGATCATCGTGCTGCAACCCTGGGTGCAGGATGCCTTCAAATTTCCGCTTGCCTCGGGAATGGTGTGGAAGCCGGAATTGGGCACTCGAGTCCTGGTTGTCGACAAGCATGATTTCAGCAAACAACGCCAATTTGAATTGCCAGCATTTTCCTTTTTCCATCTGGCCGATGGCTGGGAGGAGAAGGATGGCACGATCCGATTTGATGGCTGTCTGGAAGCTGACCCGACCTTCGGGCAGCGATCGGCCACGGCATTGCTGCGTGGAGAATATATCGCTGCCCCGACCCCGATGCTCACCCAGATTGTGCTTCACCCCAATGGTCGCGCAGAAATGAAATCGACGCGCGTCGCAGCAGAGTTCCCGTCAAGCGATCGGCGTGCAGCGGGTGCTGTGCGTCGCTTCACCGCGCATGTCACCGGTTTCCGTAATACCCCTTTCCCGCACGCCATAGCGCTGTGGGATTGGAAAAAGGGCCGCGACGACAAACATGATTTCGGCGAGCAGCAGTTGGTCGAGGAGTTTTTGTTTGTCCCGCGGGGTGAAGGGGAGCGCAATGGCTGGCTGGCCGGTACGACGCTAAACCTGACTGAACGCAAGTCGGAGCTGCATCTTTTCGATGCGCGCAACATCGGTGATGGGCCGATAGCCAGCTGGCAGGCCAGTGTACCACTACCGCTCGGTTTTCACGGAACGATTGGCTGAAGAGAGAGGCTAAAAGCCGTCGAAAACATAGCCCATGGCACGAACCGTGCGCAGTCGGTCGGGTACGCCTTGTGATTTCAACGCCTTTCGCAGTCGACCGATCCAGACATCGACAGTCCGTTCGTCGATGCGCGTGCCATCCTTGCCTAACAGGCCGATCAGGCTTGTCCGCGAATAGACTCGGTCGGGATTGTCGATGAAATGGGCCAAAAGCCTGAATTCGTTGGGGGCAAGGACGATGCGCTTGCCAGCGTGGCGGACCAGCATGGCCCCCATGTCGATCTGTAAATCGCCAGATCGAAGCGTGACGGCCGGTGCCTGCGTTGCCTGCGATGTGCGATACTGGTTCAACCGCGCTGCCAGCATATCGGCATCCGCGGGCCCCAGGAGATAATCGTCGGCACCGCTTTGCAAGGCGCGCTTTTTAAGTTCACTATCATCTTCATCGAGAACCATCGTGATATGCGCAAATCGTGTAGCGGGCATATCACGCAAACGGCGGCACATTTCGATGCCAGAAATGTCGGGCAAGAGCCAATCTACAAAACACCAGTAGTGCAGCCCTTCGGCCAACGGTGGCAGGTCTACTGTACAGCCGGCGATTTCGATATCCCCCATTCGCGCATGCATTGCAGGCAGGATCGAAAGATCGCGAGCGGCGTATAGGACAGCTTCCCTGTTTGGCATGATGTGTCATCCGGTTTTCAAATGTCAGCGCAACATGCGGCACCGAAATGACAGATTCGTGACGAAGCATTGCTTGTAACAAAAGCGACTTCTGATTGTCGCACTTTGGACATGGCAGAGTCGCGCAACTGCAATTGCCAGAGCCTAGGGGCGTCCTCGCACCGGGGTTCTGTCCGAATCATGCGATCGAGCAAACTCCCGCAAACTGACCATCAAGCCCCAGGGGGATTTATCATGTTGAAGACAGCATCGCGCCTTACCGTATCGCTGGCAGCGATCGCATTTGTTCAATGCGGCAGCGCCGCACTGGCTGCAGAAGAAGTGACCGCTGGCGGCGATATGGCTGCTGAAATGGGCGAAACCGCGCCCGCTGAAGATGGCCAACCCGGATTGGTTGATATCGTCGTGACCGCCACCAAGCGCGAGACGAATTTACAGGATACTCCGATTTCGATGGCGGTAATGGGCGAGGAGGATTTGAAAAAACGCCAGGTGCAGAGCCTGCTTGATCTCGCAGATGGCGCCATTCCTTCGCTGCGTGTTGCGACCTTTGAATCTCGCCAGACCGCGCTGACCGTCGGCATGCGCGGCATTGTTCCAGGCGATGCAAACCAGCCGGCACGCGAACAAGGCGTGGGTGTCTATCTCGACGGTGTGTATCTGGGGCGGCAACATGGCCTTAACGCCGCTTTCCTTGATGTCGAACGGGTTGAAGTGCTGAAGGGTCCTCAAGGCACATTGTTCGGTCGCAATACCGAAGGTGGCGCGGTGAACATGGTACTGCGTGCACCAACGGGTGAATTTGGCGGAAAGGCGGTCGTCGGCGTAGGCAATTTCGGTTCGTATAACGGACAGCTTCGCCTCAACCTGCCCGAGTTTGCGGGTTTTTCGATCAAGATCGATGGCGGTATCCAGCATCAGAATGCGACCACCAAAAACCCTCTCGATGGCCAATATGGCTGGAATTATTATCACCGTTATGGTGGTCGGATTGCCGTTCGCTGGCAGCCGACTGACAATATCACTGCCGATGTTGCAGTTGATGGTGGCCGCGACGCCAACACCGCTTTCCTCAGCCAGCTGATCAATTTCAATACCACCGGTCGCCCGGTTGCGACCGTAGCGCAGATCGCGGCAAACGGTAACCGGTTGCCATCAGGCTTCGTCGCCCCTCTGCCGCCCATCGTGCAAGTTCAACCTGATCGGGCAAAAGTAGCGTCGATCGGTGTTCCGCAGCAACCAAGTGTCGGCAAGACATTCGGCGTGCACAGCACCATCAAATGGGATGTCGATGATAATCTGCAGATCAAATCAACTACGGCATGGCGCACCGTGAGCGACAGGCAGTTCGACAATTCGGGACTGGCCAATCGTACGCCAACATTTTTGCCCAATGCGACTTTCAGCCGATATAGCATAGCCAGATTGGATCAACGCCAGTTCAGCCAGGAAGTGCAGGCTGTCGGCAGCTTCGATAATCTCGAATATGCGTTCGGCTTTTACTATTTCAACGAACGGGCCGAAGATGCAGCGCGGACCCCAAACACCAATCGCTGGAATGCCGATGGCACGGCCTATTCGATCGTTGATCCTTTGACCTATCCCTTGGCTCAAACGGCGCGCGCCAGTGTCGCCTTTGCGAAAAGCTATGCGGTTTACGGGCAGGGCACCTATACGCCATCATTTGCCGACAGCCTGCATTTGACAGTTGGCGGGCGCGTGACCCGC
Organism: uncultured Sphingorhabdus sp.; assembly: GCA_964423155.1. Classification (GTDB taxonomy): domain Bacteria; phylum Pseudomonadota; class Alphaproteobacteria; order Sphingomonadales; family Sphingomonadaceae; genus Sphingorhabdus_B. The sequence goes on along the minus strand of CAYRDQ010000007.1, from coordinate 28,917 downwards.
GATAAGAAAAATGGTCGCTTGTTCACCGTGAACGGTGCCGCGACCAATTTTACTTTCGTGCAGGATAACAAACGCTTCGATCCGCTCGTGACGCTGGCATGGGATGCAGCGGACGACATCAACTTCTATGCGAAATATGCAACCGGGTACCGGGCGGGGGGCGCTAGCTCACGCTCGCTCATCTATCGCTCGTTTGGCCCCGAAGAGGTCAAGTCTTATGAAATCGGGGCAAAAACCGAATTGTTCGATCGCAAGGTACGCTTGAACGTTGCCGCTTACATGATGGATCGCAACAACAGCCAGGTCGATTTCAACTTCTTCGTTCCGCAGACTAATGGCACCGTGCGCAACACGCTCGAAACGGTGAATGCAGAAGGCAAAACCAAAATCCGGGGTATCGAGGCTGACCTAACGGTCCGTCCGCTCGACGGATTGTCGATGGGGCTAAGCTATGCCTATACCTACACCAAAATCCCGCCTGCGCGGAATACGGTGCAGGAACAGTTGAACGCATCTCTGACGCCGCCAGTAACGACGCCGGTCTTCCAGGATGTCTTTATCGTGTACACGCCCAAGCATGCGCTTTCGGGTTCGGTAGATTATGAATTTGCCGTTGGCGGTGCCGGGTCGATGGTCAAGCTGCACCTCGATGGCAACTATTCTTCGCCTGCCTATACCTTTGACAACGAACCGGTGAAGAATGACAAGAGCTTCATCGTCAACGGCCGCCTGTCGCTCGCCGACATTCCGGTTTCGGACAATGGCCAAAGTGTCGCCCTTTCGCTCTGGGCGCGCAACCTGTTCAATGAATCGCATATCTACCGTCGTTCCAATGCCAACCGGCTGGTGCTGGGGGATTATGCGAATTTCAATCCACCGCGCACCTTCGGTGCCGAGGTGACGGTGAACTTCTAAGTCATTTCGACAAAAGGGAAGGGGCGCTGCAGCAGTGCAGCGCCCTTTTCAGTTGCTGAACTTCTTCACATCCTGGCTGTGTCCGCGCGGGACGATCAGGATTTCGTCGCCTTGCGCGACGACGATCAAATCATCAACGCCGATCATGTTGATACGCAATCCATTGCTACGGATCAGGTTGCCCTTGCTGTCAATCAGCCGCGCATCGCCCAGCACGCTGTTGGTGTTTGCGTCTTTCTCGCTGATGTCAAACAGGCTGTCCCAGCTGCCAACATCGGACCAGCCCATATTCACCGGGGCGACAGCCACCCGGTCGGCTTTTTCCATCACTGCATAGTCGATGCTGTCCGAAGGTGAGGCTGCAAAGGCCGCTTCGTCAGGGTGGACAAGCGGCCCATCGATGGTCGCTTTGTGCATCGATTGCTGCGCAGCATTGAGGATCTCTGGCGCAAGGCTCGCTAGCCAGCCCAGATAGATATCGGCGCGAAACAGGAAAATGCCGCCATTCCATGCATGGTTGCCTGCATCGATCATGTGCTGCGCCCGCGCAGCATCCGGCTTTTCAACAAATTGTTCGACGCGCGACACACCGGCGGACAATTGCTCACCGATGCGGATATAGCCATAGCCGGTTTCAGGGCCGGTGGGTTCGATCCCGAACGTGACCATCCAGCCTTCTTCAACCAGCGGTAGCGCAGCCATGATTGCAGCATGGAATGCCGCAACATCGGCAATCAAATGGTCGCTGGGCATGACCAGCAGTGGCGTCTTGACGTCATGTCCGGCCAAAGCAGCTAGCGCGATGGCGGGCGCGGTGTTGCGCGCGCACGGCTCTAGGATAATTTTGGCATCGGTCACGCCGGCTGTTTGCAGTTGTTCCGTCATAATATCGGTATGGCGTCCATTGCCGACGATGACCGGTGCGTTGAAAAAGGCCGGATCCAATGCGCGCGCCAGCGTCAGCTGGAACATGGTGGCCTCGCCCGAAAGCGCGAGGAATTGTTTGGGGCAATCGGGTGTGGACATCGGCCAGAGGCGTGTGCCGCCGCCGCCGGAAAGGATAACGGGTGTGATCTTCATGCTGATGTCCTATTGGATGCATGGCGGCTGCGCAATTGTGCAATGTCGGAATGGGCAACAAAGTTCCTGCGCGAAAACCTGTGCAAATTTCGCCGCTTATTGAGTAAGTGTAAAATTAATCGACACTTTACCTTTCGCGGTTAATGCTCGGCTTGAAGCAGGTCGCAAGGCGTTATGATCAGACTGTTCAAGCACTATGTCCCCTATGCCGTGCTCTTTCTGGCACTGGTGGACCTGTGCCTATTGATTGCGGCGGCTGAAACGGCATGGGTAATCCGTGCCAACCAGATTGGCATGGCTGTCGACTATATCGGAAATCGCATCTGGCCGCTGGTGACATTTGCGGCCTCCGTGCAACTCGCTGCGATGGCGGTCGGCGTGTACAGCCCAGAGGCTCTGCAATCGCTGCGCTTTGCAATCGCACGTTTGCTGGTTGCAGTATCACTCGGGGTCATATTCATGGCGATTATGGCCTTCGCCCTGCCTGGGATGACCTTATGGCGTTCCAATTCGCTTTACGCGATGGTTCTCGCTTTCGCCTATCTGGCACTCAACAGGATGCTGCTGGGCAATCTGGTCGGCGGACAAAGCTTCAAACGCCGTTTGTTGGTCCTTGGCGCCGGTAAGCGGGCGCAGCGTATCAAGGATCTAGAGGCAAAAAGAGGGTCGGGCTTTGTCGTTGTCGGCTTCATCGCAATGGATGAGAGCAAACGCGTTATTCCAGAGGCAATCAGCCGTGACGCCATTTACAATCTTGCAGATTTTGTGGTGAAACTGGGCGCTAGCGAGGTCGTTCTGGCGCTTGAAGAACGCCGCAATGCTTTGCCCTTGCAAGATCTGTTGCGGATCAAGACAACCGGCGTGCATGTGAATGATATCTCCAGTTTTCTTGAAAGGGAAACCGGTCGGGTAGATCTTGATAGTGTCAATCCGAGTTGGCTGATTTTTTCTGACGGTTTCTCGTCCGGGCGTCGTTTGTCAGGCATTGCCAAACGCCTTTTCGATATTGTGGCCAGTTCAATCCTGTTGCTCCTGACCGTGCCTGTCATCCTGCTCTTTGCGATGCTGGTAAAGCTCGAAAGCAAGGGTCCGGCCTTTTATCGCCAAAAGCGGGTGGGTCGCTATGGCGAAACCTTTGATCTGGTCAAATTGCGCTCGATGCGCGCGGATGCCGAAGCGGATGGCAAGGCGATCTGGGCCGCGAAGAATGACGATCGCGTAACGCGCGTTGGCAAATTTATCCGAATGGTGCGGATCGACGAATTGCCGCAGACATGGTGTGTTCTCAAGGGCGACATGAGCTTTGTCGGCCCGCGACCCGAGCGTCCTGAATTTGTCGCTGACCTTGAAAAACAGCTGCCCTATTTCGCTGAGCGGCACATGGTCAAACCTGGCATTACCGGCTGGGCGCAGGTCAACTTTCCCTATGGCGCATCGATCGATGATGCGCGCCAAAAGCTGGAATATGACCTTTACTACGCAAAGAATTACACGCCGTTTCTCGACCTGTTGATCCTTTTGCAGACGATACGCGTGGTCCTGTGGCCTGAAGGGGCGCGCTGACATGGCGGCGGCCTTTGCCTTTTTCGGATTTTGGGGCCATGCGCTCGCCGGATTTTGCTATGCCGCGCTCGCGATCTGGGTTTTCCACCAATATGGAAGTCGCAACAGGCAGCAACTGGCACTGATTGGGGCGCTGTCGCTAACCGCGCTTTGGGGTATTGCCAATGTTGCGGCGGGCCCTTCGGCCATAGCGAGCTCCTTCGCCGAAACCGCGCGCAACATTGGTTGGCTTGGTTTCCTGTATGCTTTGCTTCTATCCGGTGAAAAGCACAAACATCCGCGAACGATAACCATGCTTTATGGTGCATTGTTTGTAGTTCTGCTGCTGCAGCCAATCATCGACCTCGTGATGCTGTCTTTGCCCGTGCAATATGCAGTTGTCGCTGAGGCATCTGCGCGAACCGTGCAACTGCTCCGGATGCTGTTTGCAATTGGCGGAATTGTTCTGGTTCATAACCTCTATACAGTATCTGCACCCCAGGCCCGCTGGGCGATTAGCCTGCCTATGGCGGCGCTGGCCGCTACCTGGACCTATGATCTCAATCTTTACACGATCGGCTATCTGACGGGTAACTGGCCCAGCGAACTGATCGCGATGCGCGGCGCCGTGATGGCGATGCTGATTCCGGTGTTTGCGCTTGGGACCAGACGCAATAGCGAATGGCGCATCAGCCTGTCGCGAACCGTCACGTTCCGATCGGTATCGCTCTTGGCAATTGGCGCCTATTTGCTGGGCATGATCCTGCTGGCGACCGCTTTGCAGATGGTAGGCGGTGCCTATACGCGAATGGCACAGATCACCCTGATTTTCGGCATGTCGCTTGCCGCGATGCTGATCGTTCCTTCGGGGAAATTCCGTGCATGGTTGAATGTTGTCATCGCAAAAAACTTCTTCCAGCACCGTTATGACTATCGCGTTGAATGGATGCGCTTTGCTGAAACCATCGGTTTCCCGAGCGAAGGCGCACCATTTCATGAGCGCGTGATCAAATCGCTCGCGGACATTTTTGAATCGCCCTCGGGATTGTTGCTGACGCGCGATGCCGACTCCCGATTGGTGCTGCAGGCACGCTGGAACTGGCCGACCGCCGATGTGCCCGTGCAGGCAAGCAATTCGCACACAGTTCCCTTCTTCGAACGCACAAGTCATATCCTTTTGATGGAATCTGTTCGCGATGGAAGCGACGAGATGGTCGACCATCAGGCGGTTCCGCAATGGCTATATGATGAAACCCGTGCATGGGCGGTGGTGCCGTTGGTCCACTTCGGACGACTGGCAGGTATAGCCGTTCTGGCAAAGCCACCGGTCTATCGCACGTTGGACTGGGAAGATCTGGATATGATGCGCGTGGTTAGCAGGCAGTTGGCCAGCTATCTTGCCGAAGCGAGTAGCCAGGAGGCTTTGACTGAAAGTCGGCAGTTCGAGCAATTCAACCGCCGATTTGCCTTTGTGATGCATGACATCAAGAATCTGGTCAGCCAGTTGAGCATCCTCGCACGCAACGCCGAACGGCATGCAGACAAGCCTGAATTCCAGGCCGATATGATCGAGACACTGAAAAATTCGGTCGGCAAGATGAACGACCTTTTGGTGCGGCTGTCACAACATAGCACAGCAAAGCATGCCGCTGCTGAGGCGCTCGATATTGAAAAGACCATCGCTGATGTGACCCATGACAAGCGACTGATCTATCCGATCGATATGGACTGTTCGCCACGTTTGTTCGCGCTGGCAGATGCGGGCAGGGTGGAAACTATCCTCAACCATCTTTTGCAGAACGCCATTGACGCAACAAGCGACGGCAGCCCGATCCGCATTACTGCCGCGCGGCAGGATGACTGGGTTGCCATCCGCGTTACCGATCGCGGCTGCGGAATGTCTGAGGCCTTTGTTGCCAACCAGCTTTTCAAGCCGTTCGAGTCGACCAAGGAAGGCGGCTTCGGCATCGGTGCTTACGAAGCCCGGACGCTAGCACAATCGCTGGGCGGCCAGCTGCATGTCGACAGCCGACCTGGAAAGGGGACGCGCATGACATTGCTGTTGCCCTTGGCGGAAAAACCCAAAATTGAAGATCAAATGGATGAGGCGGCGTGACGATGGAAACGACGAAGCGCAAACTGCTGATAGTTGAGGATGACCTTGGGCTGCAGCGCCAGCTAAAATGGTCTTATGAGGATTTTGAGGTGCTGTGCGCTTCGAACCGGGCGGAAGCTATGGCCATGCTCCGTGCCGAGGAGCCTGATGTTGTGACACTTGACCTCGGTCTTCCTCCCGATCCTGACGGCGTGACCGAAGGTTTTGCCACTCTCGATGAAATGTTGCGGCTAAAGCCGGACACTAAAGTCATCGTTGCGTCGGGGCATAACGCCAAAGAGAGCGCGCTACGTGCCATTTCTGCCGGGGCATGGGATTTTTATCAAAAGCCAGTCGATATCGACGAACTGCACCTGATCGTCAAACGGGCGTTCCATGTACGCGAGTTGGAGGTCCAGAACCGCAAGGAGCAGAATCCCGGAAATGAGGGTGAAACACTGTTCGGCACGCTTGTTACCGCTGCTCCTTCGATGATCAAGGCTGCGCGGACAATTGAACGGGTGGCCAACACCAATGTGTCGGTAATGCTGCTTGGCGCGAGCGGGACGGGCAAGGAGCTTCTTGCGCACGGCTTGCATGATGCAAGTGACCGCAGGCATAAACCCTTTGTTGCTATTAACTGTGGGGCGATACCCGAAAACCTCCTCGAATCCGAACTGTTCGGCTATGAGAAGGGCGCGTTCACCGGTGCCGTCAAGACAACCGAAGGCAAGGTCGAACTCGCCCATGGGGGAACGCTTTTCCTGGATGAGGTTGGCGACATTCCATTGCCGCTGCAGGTCAAACTGCTGCGTTTCTTGCAGGAGCGGGTGGTCGAGAGGATTGGTGGGCGCAAGCCCATCCCGGTTGATGTGCGCATCGTTTGCGCGACGCACCGTGATCTGAACCAGATGATCAGCGAAAAGAGTTTTCGTGACGACCTGTATTACCGGCTCGCCGAAGTCACTGTCCAGATCCCGCGACTGGCAGAACGCAATGGTGATGCGGTGCTATTGGCCAAACACTTCCTGAACCGTTTTGCGCGCGAGATGAATCCATCTATCAAGGGTTTTTCCTCCAGCGCATTGACCGCAATCGACCAATGGGACTGGCCGGGCAACGTTCGCGAGCTGGAAAACCGGGTAAAACGCGCGGTCATCATGACCGAAGGCAAGTTCATTACAACCGATGATCTGCAGTTCGACGATCTCGATGCCGACGACCGCGTCCTCAATCTGAAGGCTGCCCGTGAAGCCGCGGATCGCCGCGCCATCGGAAGGGCGATCGCACGCACTGAAGGCAATATTTCAAATGCGGCCAAATTGCTGGGTATTAGCCGACCGACGCTCTATGATTTGCTGAAGCAATATGAGATGCATGTCTGATGCATCTTTCCTCGCGAAGCGCATTGGCGATGATGGCGGCCTTATTGCTTGCCCCCATCACCCTGTCTGCTTCGTCGGCCATTGCCGAAACGGAGTATCGTCCGGAGCCTGATGCAATCACGGCATTCGAGTCAGCACAGGAATATCGCAAACTGAAAGATTGGCGCTCGGCGCGCGTCGAGCTGATGAATGCCGTGAAGGCAGACCAGCGCTGGGCTGCGCCGCGTCTGGCACTTGCGGAAACGGCATTGCGGCTATTCGATCCCGTTCTGGCGCTCGAGCAACTCGAACAATTGAAAGCTCTTGGTGCCGATGAGCGCGAATACGCACATATGCTAGCGCATGCACAGTGGATGATTGGCGAACCCGCAAAAGCGGTTGCAACCCTAAAGTCGATGAGCATCGCAGATCGCAATTTACCATATGCCTATCGCGTGCTGGGCAGGGCTCAGATCGATCTTGGTGATACGGTTGCTGCAAGCGAAGCTTTTGATCAGGGGCTCAAACTCGCGCCGAAAGACAGCTTGCTATGGACCGAAATAGGCCGGTTGCGCATGGTCATATCAAATCAGGCAGGCGCAATCGAGGCATTGGACCGTGCCGTGGCCCTGGACCCAGCCAATGTTCGTGCTCTCGAGCTGCGCGGTCGTTTGGTGCGCGACCAGTTTGGCATGGTGGCGGCCTTGCCCTGGTTCGAGCGCGGCCTGAGCATCGATCCCAACGACATTCCATTGCTGGAGGAATATGGCGCAACGCTCGGCGAGACTGGGCGTTATCGCGACATGCTGGCGCAGGCGCGCAAGATTTGGCAGCTCGATACCCGCAATCAACGCGCGGTGTTTATGCAAGCGACCATTGCCGCACGTGCAAAGCAATTTGCGTTGGCACGGCGATTGCTGGAAAAAGTGGATGGCGGCTATGGCGAGCTGCCGGGTCCCAAATTGCTGCGGGCTGTATGCGAATATGAACTGGGAAATCCCAATAAGGCTATAGACATTCTAGCACCTTTATTGGCGACGCAGCCCAACAATGAAAGCATAAGGTTGGTGCTTGGACGCGCCATGCATCGCTCCGGGGATCAGGATGGCGCATTGCAGATGGTTGCTCCGGTTGCGTCGCGGAGCGACTCCGGTGTCTATGCGCAAAGGCTGTTGGCCCGTATATTGGAGGCACGCGATGTGCGCGATGAAGCGGCGATTTATCTGGACCGGGCGGCATATCCATCGGCGCAATCCGGCTTGGCGCTGAACCCGTTGGGCCCTCCGGTCGCAATTGCAAACGAAGCGAGCGATAATCCCGGGGATGCACGCAAAGTAATTCCAAATATCCGTGCACTTTTGTCTCAGGGGAACATCGATGGTGCGCGCGCATCTGCGTCCAGACTGCTTGCTGGCAATGATGGCGTGGCCGACGCCCAGATCCTCAAAGGCGATATCGAATGGCTGGCCGGTAATGTCCCCGGAGCAGTTGCTGCCTATGAAAAAGCGCGAACTTTGCGCTTCTCGCGACCGCTGATTTCGCGGCTGGCCAATGCGTATCGCGCCGCCGGAAATCAACGGGCGGCTAGCGAAGCAATTGCTGCTTATGTTGCGTATAACCCGGCCGATATAGTGGGTTTGCGCTTATGGGCGTTCGATCTGATGGATCGGAAACAATGGCAGCAGGCTTTACCTGCGCTTTTACAACTGCGCGCGCGTACCGGTATGAACGATAGTGCGCTCAACGCCAATATTGCGAGGACTTTGTCTGAGCTTGGGCGGCATGATGAAGCCATTCGGTTGGCCCGACTGGCCTATCGTATCGACCCTGCGAGCATCATGACAACCCGCGCCTATGGCAACGTTCTGGTAAAGGCTGGGAAAAAAGCCTCGACCGCGCAGGCTTTGCTGCGCAAGGCAACCAAACTGGCTCCAGCGGACATAAGAATTGCTCGTGAATATCGCGCCGCTCTCTCGATGAAGAGCGGTGCCTAGCTTTTCATGCCGTTTCGACGAGTTCAGACAACGAAACGCCTGCGCGGCGCATCTGGTTGCGTACTTCAGGCCAGACATTGTTGAGGAAATTCTCGCGTTCCGAATTGCGGAGACTGGCAACAGCACCTTGCGCTACGAAGAGACCTACGCCTCGCTTTACCTCGACTAGACCCGAATCCTGGAAAATCTGATAGGCTTTGGCCACCGTCAATGGATTGGCACCCTGATCGGCTGCAAAAGCCCGAACAGAAGGAAGCATGTCGCCTTCGGAAAACCGACCATCGAGAATGGCAGCGGCGATTTCGTCGCGCAGTTTCAGATATACGGGTTTGCTCTCGGTCTTCATCACCACCTTACTGCCATAACACAGTAGGTCGCGTCAAGTTTAACCTTGCGATTAAAATACCATATCAGGGCCAGGAACGGATAATGTTTGCAGGCTCCGGACGCGGACGTTCTTCAAGTGGTTGGCCAGCAGTGCCGATATAGAACAATCCGGCAATCTGTTCCTCGCCTTCGCACAGCGCGGATCGGACTGTCGGATCATAGCATGCCCAGCTAGTGATCCAGCTGGCGACAAAACCATACGCATGCGCTGCGTGCAGCAGGTTCATGCCGACTGCACCGACGCTCATCTGTTGTTCCCATAGGGGAATCTTCGGGCTGGGTTGCGGTGCATAGAGCAGCGCGACGAGCGTTGGAGCCATGAAGGCGGGGGCTACCGCCGCGTCGATCTGTGCGGGGCGTGCCTCTACATTCGCCGCAACAAAGGCTTTTTCGAGCAGAGTTGCAAAAGCCTGACGATCTTCAATCTTCATGAAACGCCAGGGAAAGAGCTTGCCATGATCGGGCGTGCGCATGGCGAGCGTCAGGATGGCATCAAGCTGACCGGCATCAGGCCCGGGCGCGACCATGTCGCGGGGTTTGCCGGAACGGCGCGAGGCTAGATAGGCGAGGAGCGAGCTTTGATCGTTGAACATGCGGCCACCGTTCATCGAAAAGCAGTAACCAGCGCAACAAAATTCTTTCCCCCCGCAATTTTTTCGTTAGGTTGCGCGGCCATCTGCCCCGGAGAGAGGGCGAAGCAAAATATAATAGGGAAGGTGGGTCACGTGACCGATTTGAAACCGATGGGCCTATGGGTCGAAGGCGACTGGATTGCTGCAATAACCGTGGTTGTATTGGGCGTTTTCCTCGCGATGGGCGCAAAAATTGCGATCCAGAAAGAACCGGAATTTGCAGGGCATCCCAAGGGGCTCTACATGCTGTTCTTCGCCGAAATGTGGGAGCGTTTTTCCTATTACGGCATGCGGGCGCTGCTGATTTTTTACCTGACCAAGCATTGGCTGTTCAGCGACGGCAAGGCGAACCTGATCTACGGCGCCTATACCAGCCTCGTCTACATCACACCGGTTCTCGGCGGTTATCTGGCTGACCGCTATCTCGGTCAGCGCAAGGCAGTGCTTTTCGGCGGCCTCTTGCTTGCGATCGGCCACAGCTTGATGGCGGTTGAAGGCGGCGGCGGGCAGAGCGATCCGGCGATCAACGTGTTCTGGGCCGCGCTTGCATTCATCATCGTCGGTTCGGGCTTCCTGAAAGCCAATATCTCGGTGATGGTCGGGCAGCTGTACAAGCTGACCGATATCCGTCGAGATGGGGCCTATACCGTCTTCTACATGGGCATTAACGTCGGTGCCGCGATTGGTACGATCCTCGTCGGCTATCTCGGTGAAACCATCGGCTGGGGTTGGGGCTTTGGCCTTGCCGGTATCGGCATGCTTGCTGGCTTGATCGTCTTCGTACTCGGCAAAAAGGCACTCAATGGCGCAGGTGAAGCACCGCAGCCGCTGACCAAATCGCGCGAAATGACCCTGTACGGCATCGGCTTGGCATCAGTCGCCGTGATTTGGGTTTTGGTGCAATATCAGGATGTGATTCAAAATCTCTTACTGGCATCTGGCATTCTTTTGCTCGGCTATGTCGTTATAACAGCGACGTTTCAGCTACCTTACGGATCGGTTGGAGCTGGCCCACGCAGCCGCGTAAATGCGATGTACGCGGGTATCGCGCTCATGCTTGTGCTCCCGATAGCTGCTTTCCTTGGGATGAGCATAGCTACAGCGCCGCTAGCAGCTGGTTTGCCTCTAGCCGCGTGGATTGCGCTAATGGGCTTTGTCCTGATCTTGTCGGTTATGATCATGGAAAAGGCGAGCAAGGAAGATCATTCTCGGGATCGCATGTTTGCCATCCTGTTTCTGATTTCGTTGAACCCGCTTTTCTGGGGTCTGTTCGAACAGGCAGGTGGTTCGATGAACCTCTTCACCGACCGCTTCGTTGACCGTGGCGGCGTGCCGGCCGCGATCTTCCAGTCGATCAACCCGATCATCATCATGATCTTCGCACCGATTTTCGCGGCTCTTTGGATCTGGCTGGGCAAGCGCGGGAGCGAACCTTCGGCCCCGGCCAAGTTCGGCCTCGCTTTGTTGCAGATGGGCCTGGCCAATCTGGTGCTGGTCTGGGGCGCGCAGGCCTATGGCGTAGCGGCAATGACTCCGGTCATCCTCGTCTTTGCTTATTACCTGCTGGCCACCACGGCAGAGCTTTGCCTGTCACCCGTTGGCCTGTCGGCGATGAACCGGCTTGCGCCGAAATTCCTCGCCTCGCTCATCATGGGTGCCTGGTTCTACATGACTGCGGTGGGCAATTTCGTCGCTGGCAAGATTGGCGAAGCTACGGGCGGGCATGATGGCCAGATGACGAAGCAGGGCCTGCTTGATGTCTATGAGCTGTTTGGCTGGATCTCGATCGGCGTCGCCGTGGTCGTCCTGCTGCTGTCGCCGATGGTGAAGCGCTGGATGCACCTCGATACGCTCAAGGACGAAGAGCCTGCAGCGGAAAAGGCGGCCTGAAGATGAGGGAACGGTTCCGCTGGTCGATCCTCGCCGCCCCGCTCGCCCTTATCGCCTGTTCTAACACCTCCGAAGCGCCCAAAAGCGCTTCGGCGGCAGCGCCGGCGGAAAAGCCGGCGAAGGTCGACAAGAACCCTTATCCGTCGACCTATAAACCCTATCCGGGCGTGGCGACGGCGATCCGCAATGTCACCATCTTTGACGGTGAAGGCGGCCGGATCGAAAATGGCGTGGTATTTTTTGCGGGCGACAAGATCAGTGCGGTCGGCGGACCCGATACGCCGATACCTGCGGACATTGCGGTCTATGATGGCAGCGGCAAATATGTGACGCCGGGCATCATCGATATTCACTCGCATCTGGGTGACTATCCCACACCTTCGGTGGCCGCGCATGACGATGGCAATGAAGCAACAAGCCCGACCACACCCGAAGTTTGGGCCGAGCATAGCGTCTGGCCGCAGGATCCGGGTTTCAGCCGTGCGCTTGCCAATGGCGGCGTGACGTCGCTGCAAATCCTTCCCGGATCGGCGAACCTGATGGGCGGCCGTTCTGTGGTGCTTAAAAATGTCTATGCGCGCACCGTGCAGGGGATGAAGTTCCCCGGCGCGCCTTATGGCCTGAAAATGGCGTGCGGCGAGAACCCGAAGCGCGTTTATGGAGCCAAAGGGCGCATGCCCTCCACCCGCATGGGTAATCTGGCGGTCAACCGCCAGACATGGATCAAGGCGCAGGACTATAAAAAGAAGCGCGACAGCGGGAAGGAATATACCCGTGATGTCGGCATGGATACGCTTGCGGGCGTGCTCGATGGCGATATCAAGATTCAGAACCATTGCTACCGCGCCGACGAAATGGCCATCGTCCTCGATATGGCGAAGGAATTTGGCTACAAGGTGTCCACATTCCACCATGCGGTTGAAAGCTACAAGATCGGAGATCTCCTGCGCGAAAATGGAGTTTGCTCGGCCGTCTGGGCAGACTGGTGGGGTTTCAAGATGGAGGCCTATGACGCCATCCCGGAAAACGCCGCGATCCTGCAAAATGCAGGCGCCTGCGTGATCATCCATTCAGACGATGAAAACCAGATCCAGCGGTTGAACCAGGAAGCAGCCAAGGCGCTGGCCAATGGCCGCCGCATGGGCTTCCAGATATCGGACGCCACCGCGATCAGCTGGCTGACCTACAATCCCGCCAAGGCGCTCGGCATCGACAAGATGACCGGCAGCCTGAAGCCGGGCAAGATGGCCGACCTCGTCCTGTGGAACGGCAATCCGCTTTCGGTCTATTCGCGACCAGACAAGGTCTGGATTGATGGCGCATTGCTGTTTGACGCCAACGATCCCAAACGCCGCCCGGTGAGCGATTTCGAATTGGGCCAGCCTGGTGAAGGAGATGTGAAATGAAGCATCTTCTTTTTGCAACTGCCGCAATGGCCTTGTTCACTTCGCCAGCTATGGCAGAGACGATTGCCATTACGGGCGGAACGCTGGTCGTTGGTGATGGCTCTGCGCCGGTTGAGGGTGGAACGGTTGTTGTCCGCGACGGCACCATTGTTGCCACTGGAAAGGGCGTTGCCATTCCTGCTGGCGCACGCACCATCGATGCGAAGGGCAAGTGGGTGACGCCGGGCGTGTTCGCCGGGTTCAGCCGCCTTGGGCTTTCCGAAGTCGATGCCGTCGACGGTACCAATGACAAGAGCGGTGGGAAGAGCGGCTTTTCAGCAGCTATCGATGTTGCGCCTGCGATTGATCCGTTCCGTTCGCCCATAGCAGTCAACCGTAGTGCGGGTGTGACCCGCGCCGTCGTTGCGCCAGACGACAGCGGCAGCATTTTTGCAGGGCAGGGTGCGATTGCCGATCTTGGCGCGGATACCGATCCGGTGACCAAAGCCCGTGCGTTCCAGTTCGTGCAATTTGGCGAAGCCGGGGCTGCCGCGGCAGGTGGAAGTCGCTCCGGCAACTATTTGCATTTCCGGGCAATGCTGCGCGAGGCGCAGGATCATGCTGCGGGGGGCGATGCGTTCGACGATGACCTGCTCAAGAAAGAGGACGCACGCGTTCTGCAGGCCGTGCTGCGCGGCGAACAGCGCCTGCTGATCCATGTCGAAGGCGCGAATGACATGCTGCGCCTTCTGGAACTCAAGCGCGAATTTCCCGCGATCAAGATGGTGTTTGTAGGGGCAAGCGAAGGCTGGCGGGTGGCGCCGCAATTGGCGCAGGCCGGTGTTCCTGTGATCGCCTCGGCACTCAACGATTTACCTGCAACTTTTGAAATGCTCGGGGCAACCCAATCCAATATCGGGCGGATGAAGGATGCAGGCGTCAAGGTCGCGATCGGCATGATCAATGACCGGGATTCGCACCAGTTGCGCTACACCACCCAATATGCGGGCAACCTTGTCAGCTTGCAACGCGTGCCGCGCGCGAGTGGCCTGACCTGGGATGAAGCCTTTGCCGCGATCAGCTCGGCCCCTGCAGAGATTCTCGGTGTGGGTGATCGTCTTGGCAGCCTGAAAGCTGGCAAGGCCGGAGATGTCGTGGTGTGGGACGGCGATCCGCTCGAACTGACCAGCGCGCCGACGCATGTTTTGATCGATGGCATCGAGCAGCCACTGGGGAACCGTCAGGACAGGCTGCGTGACCGTTACCGTACACCGCAGGAAGGCGCATTGCCCAAAGCCTATGAATATTGACGCCTGAAGGCGGGAGGAGGGGAAATGGATAGTCTGGCACCGCTTTTGACGGCTTGCGTGTTTTTTGTGGGCAGCCATTTCCTGATGTCGCATCCGCTAAGACGTCCCATGGTCGGGCGGCTTGGCGAAAAAGGCTTTCTGGGCGTCTATTCGCTCGTTTCGCTCGCAGGCTTTGGCTGGATGATCTGGGAATTTTCACAGGCACCCGCCGGTGAAATGTACTGGGCACCGACCAACGCCATCTGGATCGTTGCAAGCATTTTGACTTTGCTCGCGGCGATCCTCTTTGTCGGTTCGCACCGCGGCAATCCGGCAATGCCTGATCCCGATGGCGACATGATCCGTACGCTGGCTGCCAAGGTGCCGACCGGCGTATTCCGCGTGACCCGTCACCCGATGATGTGGGGATTTGCGCTTTGGGGCCTGTCGCACATCCTCGTTGCGCCGCGCATGGACAGTTTTCTGTTCAACGGCAGTCTGGTTTTCCTCGCGCTGGCCGGGTCTTACGGGCAGGATCGCAAGAAAGAAGCCTCACTGGGAGATGCCTGGGCAAAGTGGGAACGGCAGACGAGTTTCCTGCCGCGCCTTTCGCAACTGGCCAAGGTCGAACCGCGTATCCTGCTGATTGGCGTCATATTCTGGCTCGCCGCGACATGGGCGCACAATCTGTTCGGCAATTATGGCGCGGGCATTTACCGCTGGCTGGGCCTATAGCCTGACCATCCGCATCCCGGCCTCGCCATAGCGCGGGCCGGCGGTGCCACCGCGGGGTGCAGCGGCCTCCAGCTTGGCGAGATCGTCTGCATCCAACGAGACATCGGCAGCCTTGGCACTGTCTTCCATCGTGACGCGCCGTTTGAAGCCGGGGATGGGTACAATATCGTCGCCCTGCGCCAACAGCCACGCCAGCGCCACCTGTGCATTCGACGCGCCATGCTTTGCGGCCACCTCGCCGACAGCATCGACCACTTTCAGGTTTGCGGCGAAATTGTCGCCCTGATAGCGCGGGTCGTTCCTGCGCCAGTCATTTTCGGGCAAATCATCGAGGCTGCGGATCGACCCGGTCAGGAAGCCGCGGCCAAGTGGCGAGTAGGGCACAAAACCGATGCCCAGTTCGCGGCAGGTGGGCAATATGTCTTCCTCGATATCGCGTTCCCACAGCGAATATTCGCTTTGCAGCGCGCTGATCGGAGCAACAGCAGCGGCACGGCGCAGCGTGGCGGGGCCGGCCTCGGACAGACCGATATGCTTGATCTTCCCTTCCTTGATCAGATCGGCCATTGCGCCAACGGTCTCCTCGATCGGTACATTGGGATCGACGCGGTGCTGGTAGAACAGGTCGATGCAGTCGATACCCAGTCGCTTCAGGCAGCCTTCGACGGACTCCCTCGCATTGGCCGCCGATCCATCGACGCCGACAATCTTGTTGCCATCGAAACGGAAACCGAACTTGGTCGCGATAACCAGTTTGTTGCGTTTGCCCTTGATCGCTTCACCCACCAATTCCTCATTCTGGAAGGGGCCGTAAATCTGGGCTGTGTCGAAAAAGGTAATGCCCAGATCGATTGCGCGGTGGATGGTCTTGATCGCTTCGTCAGGATCGGCAGCCTCGCCATAAAGGATGTTGCCACCCTTGATCATCGGCATGCAGCCGACACCGATGGCAGAGACTTTTAGGCCGTGGCCTAGTTCACGATATTTCATTTTGTCTCTCCTTTTTCGAGATCACCCTCTGCCTTTGCGATGGTACCGGTGACGGCAATGTCCATGGTGACGTTGCCCAATGTCCGCATGATATCGGGGAAAGTTTCGATAGCAACCAGCACAGCGAGTGGTTCGATCGGAATGCCCATGGCAATACAAATCGGCGCGATCGCGGCGATGAAGCTGATCGAGCCGGGAAGGCTGACCGAGCCGAGCGTGGTGATGGAGGCAACTATGACGCCCACGACGATCTGTTCGGGGCCAAGCTCTATCCCCATCCAATGTGCGACGTAGATAGCGACTGCCAGGTTCATTGCCGGGCTGGTCGCGCGGAAAATCGCGACCGCCATCGGCAGCACGATATCGGTGCTGCGCGCGCCTACGCCCAGTTGCCGTGCGCCCTGGACCATGGCCGGAAGCGAGGCTAGCGAGCTTTGCGTAGAAATCGCGACTGATTGCGCCGGGATGGCAGCGCGCGCGAAATCGAACAGGTTGAAACGCGCACCGAACATGGCCACGGGATAAGCGGAAATCATGATGATCGTGCCGATCGCGGTAACGATCAGGACATAATGCACGAGCGCACCAAAGGCCGCCGCACCAGCGGTCATCCCGAGCACCACACCCAAGGCAAATACACCGATCGGTGCGAGCGCCAGGACCCAGCTGATCACTGTGACCATGGCTTCCGCCATTGCCTCGAAGAAACCCGCCAATATCTGCTTCTTGCCTGCTTCCAATCGCGTGATCGCGAAGGCGAAAGCGATAGTGAAGATGATGAGCGGCAACAGCGCATCATTTGCCGCTGCCTGGAACGGATTGGTCGGGACGACTGCTTTCAGAAATTCACTGAACGGCGGAGGAGCTGCTGCAGGTTCAACTGCCCCCATTGCCTGTCGCAAGGCAAGTGCCGCATCAGGATCGAGCGGGAATATTGCCAGCAATGCGGGGGTGACAATGGCCGCCATGATGGTGACCAGCACAAGGATCGAAATCATCGTGACGACTGATCGCAACGCGGTTCGCCCTGCGCTCGCAGCATTCGCGGTCTGCACGATACCGGTGATGAGCAATGCGACGACCAGCGGGATCACCGTCATCCGCAGGCCGTTGAGCCAGATCGTGCCAACGACATCAGCGATGTCGTGGAACAATGGAGACCGGTCACCAACCGCCATGCCCAGCAGCAAGCCTGCCACCAGAGCTGCCAAAATGATCCATGCTTTTTTCATGCTCGCTCCCGCATTATTCCAAGCGCCTCTTATGCACTGCTGGCCTATTGTGACAAGCGTGAAGACTTTACGCCAAAAGCGCAATTTCCGGCTTGGACGCGCGTCTGTCGCTGGCTAAGGCTGTCGCAAGAGTAAAATGGGAGTCAGACAATTGGGCGGCAGGAAATATTTCGGCACGGACGGTATTCGTGGACGCACCAATGCCAGCGCCATGACCGCCGGAATGGCGATGAAGGTCGGCCAGGCAGCAGGCGCGCATTTCCTCCGCGGCGACCATAAACATCGCGTCGTCATCGGCAAGGATACACGGCTGTCCGGCTATATGGTCGAAAACGCACTGGTCGCTGGCTTTACCAGCGTCGGTATGGATGTGATCCAGTTCGGGCCAATACCGACCCCGGCTGTTGCCTTGCTCACCCGTTCAATGCGGGCCGACCTGGGCGTCATGATCTCGGCAAGCCATAATCCTTATGAGGATAATGGCATCAAGCTGTTCGGCCCCGATGGTTTCAAATTGTCAGACGAAGACGAGCATGCAATCGAAGCACTGCTCGACCAACCGCCCAAGCTCGCCAAATCGATGGACATCGGCCGTGCCCGCCGCGTCGAGGATGCGCGCGGACGCTATATCCACGCGGTGAAGGCTACATTGCCCGAACATATCCGGTTTGACGGCCTGCATGTCGTGCTCGATTGCGCGCATGGCGCCGCCTATCAAGTGGCGCCTGCGGCCATTTGGGAACTGGGTGCCAAGGTAACGGCAATTGGCGTTAGTCCGAATGGCAAGAATATCAACGATAGGGTTGGTTCGACCCATCCTGCGACTTTGCAGGAAACAGTGGTGGCCGCAGGTGCCGACATCGGGATTGCGCTGGACGGAGACGCTGACCGCCTGATCGTTGTCGACGAACAGGGCCGGGTCGTCGATGGTGACCAGATCATGGCACTTCTGGCGTCGTCGATGAGCAGGAGTGGCCTGTTGCGCGGCGACGGAATCGTCGCGACCGTGATGTCAAACCTGGGTCTCGAGCGCTATCTCCACAGCCAAAACCTGGAACTCGTACGCGCCAAGGTTGGCGATCGGTATGTGCTCGAGGAAATGCGGGCGCACGGTATGAATGTCGGCGGTGAGCAATCAGGCCACATGATCCTGCTCGATCATGCCACCACCGGCGATGGCACGATAGCGGCACTTCGCGTACTCGCCGAATTGGTCGATAGCGGCAAAAAAGCCAGTGAGATGCTGCATTTGTTCGATCCCGTGCCGCAGCTCCTTAAAAATGTCCGCTATTCGGGTGGCAAGCCGCTCGAAAATGCCAATGTCCGGGCTGTCATCGAGGGTGCCGAGAAGGAATTGGAAGGTACAGGCCGACTGGTCATCCGGCCTTCGGGTACCGAACCGGTGATCCGGGTCATGGCTGAAGGCGATGATGCCAAGCAGGTGCGCGCCATCGTAAACCGCATCTGCACGGCTGTAGAGCAGGCGGTCTGATGCTTGAAATGCGCCCCGACTGCGAAAAATGCGGCGTTGATCTGCCTGCCGATGTCGGCGGCGCGTTCATCTGTTCGTTCGAATGCACTTTTTGCGCCGAATGCACCGATGCGATGGACGAACGCTGCCCCAATTGCGGTGGCGAATTGCTGGATCGGCCAACGCGTTCAAAGAAGCTGCTGGAGAAATATCCAGCCTCGACCGAACGGAAATTTAAAGGATGAGCACTGCACGCATCCTGATTATTGCCGGGTCGGACAGCGGCGGCGGGGCTGGCATTCAAGCCGATATCAAGACCGTCACAATGTTGGGCGGCCATGCGATGACCGCGGTGACGGCGATTACTGCGCAAAACACTTTGGGCGTCGATGCTGTCCATATGGTTCCAACCCAGATGGTGATCGACCAGATCGCGGCGGTGGTCAGCGATATCGGGGTGGATGCGGTCAAGATCGGCATGATCGGCAGTGCAGAGACCGCGCATGCCGTCGCCGACAGCCTTTCCGAATTATCCTGCCCGATCGTTTTCGACCCGGTGATGGTGGCGACCAGCGGTGCCATCCTTGCCGATGACGATACGATTTCCGCTTTCGAACGGTTGATGCGTTTGGCGACATTGACCACGCCCAACCTGCCCGAACTGGAGGCCTTGGGCGGTCGTGAAGCCCTGCTCGAAAAGCATATCCCTTTGCTGATCAAAGGCGGCCATGCCGAGGGTGATTTCATCATCGACCAGCTCGACCTTGCATTTGACCAATCGATGCAATGGACCGAGGAGCGGATCGAGACGCGCAACACTCATGGAACCGGTTGCACATTGGCGACCGCCATCGCGACCGGGTTGGGGCAAGGATTGTCATTGCAGCAATCGGTTGAGCGGGCGCGCCTGTTTGTGCGGCTTGCGTTGCACGATGCGCCGGGTCTGGGGCAAGGGCATGGCCCAATGGGGCACCAATATGTCCGCGAGGATGCAATGGTATCCGGTCCTTCGCTCAACCAGGTGACCGTTGGCAGCACGAATTACTCGGCATCCGTAGATTTTTACAAGGCGCTGGGCCTGCAGCAAATCGTTGATAGCCCGTCGAATGGATATGCGCGGTTTGAGGTGCCCAATGGTGTAACCTTCTCGATCCACGCCAGCGAAGATATCGGGACGTCAACCGTCGTCTATTTCGAAAGCAAACGGCTCGATGCCTGGGTGAGTGAATTGCTGAGCGAGGGTTTTGCCTTCGAGCAGATGCCGCAGGACGAAAGCTGGGGTTGGCGGGAGGCGCGACTTCTCGACCCATCGGGGAACATTGTTTGCCTGTACAGCGCGAGTGAACATAGGCGTTATCCGCCCTGGCGCATATAGTTCCCCTCCCGCTTGCGGGAGGGGTTAGGGGAGGGCCTGAAAAAGGGCGCTTCCTTGATTGGCCCTCCCCCGGTTCCTCCCGCAAGCGGGAGGGGAGGTTATGATTATTGGCGTTGATGAAGCGGGCAGGGGGCCATTGGCTGGACCTGTGGTGGCTGCGGCTGTTATCCTATGCGAAGCGGGTATCGACGGGCTGGACGACAGCAAAAAGCTTTCGGCGCGCAGTCGCGAGCAGTTGGAGGCGGAAATAAAGGCGAGCTGTCGCTGGGCAATCGGTGTTGCCGATGTCGAAGAGATAGACCGCATCAACATTTTGCAGGCGACAATGCTGGCGATGACACGCGCGGTCGAGGCGTTGGCCATCGAGCCGTCTCAGGTCCTTGTCGATGGGAACCGTCTGCCCACATGGCGCTATCCGGCGAAGGCGGTGGTGGGCGGCGATGCCATCCATCCCTGCATCTCTGCTGCCAGCATCATTGCCAAGGAACATCGCGACCGGTTGATGCGCAGCTATGACGCCATGCATCCGGGCTATGGCTGGGCATCGAACAAGGGCTATGGCTCGGCCAGCCACCTCGAAGCGTTGCGCCGCCTTGGCCCGACACCGCTCCACCGAAGGAGTTTTGCGCCGGTTGCGCAGCTCGAATTACTGTAACGGAATGTAAAATCTTCACGGGTGAGTCTTTAGGGCAACACCACTAGGGGTTGAGTCCTGCAGGAATCGCGAGACTCCATATCTTGTGCCGGACTCCTTTCGTTCCGCCCATATTTGCGATTCCGCGCGGGAATCCAACGAGTCGCAGCGAATCGAAACTGCTTGACCTGAGACTCCCGAGGACTCATCGCTGGCCCCTGATTTGCGCTGTTCAGGCGGGGAGCCTTGTTCGATGGGTGTTATGGAAAAGATTGCGGTCAAACCGAAAACCGCAACAAAGGTCGCAAAAGTTGACAAGAAGAGCCTACCGCTCGACCGCATCCTGAAGATGGATTGTATCGAGGCGATGCGCTCCTTGCCGGATGCCTGCGTGGATATGGTCTTCGCCGATCCGCCTTATAATCTGCAGCTTGGCGGCGACCTACAGCGTCCCGATGGCAGTCAGGTCGATGCGGTCGATGATGATTGGGACAAGTTCGACAATTTCGCCGCTTATGACAAGTTCACCGCCGATTGGTTGGCTGAAGCGCGGCGCATATTGAAACCTGATGGCACCTTGTGGGTCATTGGCAGCTATCACAATATCTTCCGCGTTGGCGCGACCTTGCAGGACCAGGGCTTCTGGATTCTCAATGACATTATCTGGCGCAAGTCGAACCCCATGCCCAATTTCAAGGGCACGCGCTTCACCAATGCGCACGAAACGCTGATCTGGGCGGCGAAAAGCGAGAAGGCGCGCTACACCTTCCATTATCGCTCGATGAAGACCTTGAACGACGAATTGCAGATGCGTTCGGACTGGGTGATCCCGATTTGCGGTGGCAAGGAGCGGTTAAAGCTGAACGGCAGCAAGGCGCATCCGACGCAAAAGCCGGAGGCCTTGCTCTATCGCATTCTTCTGGCCTGCACCAATCCTGGCGACGTCGTGCTGGATCCCTTTTTCGGTACCGGCACAACCGGCGCGGTTGCCAAGCGTTTGCAGCGCCACTGGATTGGCTGCGAACGCGAGGACACCTATTGCAAGGTTGCCGAAGAGCGCATCGAAATGGCGCTGCCGCTCGATGAATCGGCGCTCGAAACCATGCAATCGCCCAAATCGCAGCCGCGGGTTTCCTTCGGTCAGTTGGTCGAGAACGGCTATATTCGTGCCGGCGCCCAACTGACGGACAAGAAACGCCGTTTCGGGGCCATTGTGCGTGCCGATGGCTCGCTCAAATGGACCGACAAATATGGCTCGATCCACAAAATTGGTGCGTTGGTGCAAAATGCGCCCAGCTGCAATGGCTGGAGCTTCTGGTATTATCAGACCCGCGAGGGTGAACTGAAGGTGATCGACGAGTTGCGGCAGACTTATCTGCTTGCCAACGAGCCGTGAGGCAGATTTACCTCCGCCCTTGCGCCTTCATCGAAACGCCCATCGGTTTTGACGGGCAGGCCGCGCGGCTTGCCGGTTCCATGGTCTATTTCTCGGCGATCGAGGTCATCGAGACTGACGGCGGGAAGCGGGCATCAAAAGCCCTGGTGGCGCTCGAAAATCTTGAGGCGCACCTCGCGGGACTTTCAGGCGAACTGGCAGAGGCTGCGCGGTCGCAATTCAAGCATCTCACAACACCGCGCCCAGCAATCCAAATGGGCGCGCGCACTATCCTGCTCGATCAACCGCGGGTGATGGGCATCCTTAATTGCACGCCGGACAGTTTTTCCGATGGCGGCCAGCATGGCGATGATCCCGACGCTCTGGCGCAGATCGGTGGCGCGATGGCCGCTGCAGGTGCGGCGATCATCGATGTCGGTGGCGAATCCACGCGCCCTGGCGCACCCCTTGTCTGGGAAGGCGACGAGGTGAAACGGGTCCAGCCGGTTATTGAGCGCCTCGCCCGTGCAGACCATGCAGTGTCGATCGACACCCGAAAGGCGGCGGTGATGGAAGCCGCGTTGCAATCGGGCGCGACGATGATCAACGACATTTCGGCGTTGCTTTTCGATGACCGTTCTCTCGAAGTGGCAAAGGCGAGCAATTGCCCAATCATCCTGATGCACGCGCCGAGCCAGTCGAGCGACCCGCACAAGAATGACGGCTATCATGATGTTTTGTTCGATGTGTTTGACTGGCTGCAGGAACGTGTCGAGGCGCTTGTGGCGGCAGGCATTGCGCGCGACCGGTTGCTGATCGATCCCGGCATTGGTTTCGGCAAATCGCTATCCGACAATCTGAAACTGGTGAACAACCTGTCCCTGTTTCACGGTATCGGTTGCCCGATCCTGTTCGGTGCAAGCCGAAAGCGGATGATTGGTGCCTTGTCGAATGAGGCACCGGCAGATGCACGTTTGGGTGGCTCGATTTTCCTTGCGATGAAGGCTGTCGAGCAGGGAGCGCATATCGTGCGCGTTCACGATGTACCAGAGACTGTCCAAGCTATCCATGTATGGCGCGGATTGCGCGATTCCGCTTTGACTTCGGGCTGAGCGGCGGGTTTCACCCGTATCGTGTAAGGTGGGTCTGATGCTATCCTGCAAGCAGGAGAATGAAGCATGATCGCAAAATATCTGGTCGCCTACATCGCCACGGGTATTTCATTTGCGCTGATCGACAGTGTCTGGCTGCGTTCGATGTATGAACGCCTATACAAGCCCGAGATTGGCGAGCTGATGTACGAAGGCGGGTTTCGGCTCGGTCCTGCAGTCGCATTCTACCTGCTCTACATATTGGGCATGATGATCTTTGCAGTCGGCCCCGCGCTGTACAGTGGCAAGTGGCAAACGGCGTTGCTCTGGGGCGCGTTACTCGGCTTTTTCTGCTATATGACCTATGACCTCACCAACTATGCGACATTGAAGGTCTGGAGCACGAAAGTGACGGTGCTCGACATAATCTGGGGGACGGTTTTGACTGGATCCGCATCGCTTGGCGGATGGTGGGTGACTACATTGGTCTTTGGCAAGAATTAGGCAGCGCTGCTTTCGATGCCGAGGTCTGAGAGCTTGCGATAGAGCGTCGAACGGCCAATACCCAGACGCCGCGCCACTTCTGTCATGCGTCCGCGATAGTGGCCGATAGCGAGACGGATAACATCTGCCTCAATCTCTTCGAGAGGACGTAAATTGCCGTCCTGCTCATACAGGGTGATTCCAATGCCATCGTTGACAATGGCTGTGTTGCCGCCGCGTTTGCCAACCGCCGATGCGATTTGCGGAAACTCGTCGGGCGTTAGCGCGTCGCGATCACACAATACGGCCGCCCGAAAAAGAGCGCTTTGCAACTGACGGACGTTGCCGGGCCAGTCATAGGCCTTCAGCAGAGCTATGGCTTCGTCCGTTATGCCTAGGCTGCGCAAGCCCGGTTGCGACGCCATGCGCGCGAGGAAGTGTCGAGCGAGCGCTGCAATGTCGCTCGTGCGTTCTCGTAATGACGGGATCTGCAGTTGGACTATATTCAGTCGATAGAACAGGTCTTCCCTGAAACTTCCATCAGCAAGCTTGACCGAAAGGTCGCTATTGCATGCTGAAACGAGGCGGATGTCGATCCTGTAGCTGTTGGTCGAACCAAGGGGTTGCACTTCGCCATCGGTAAGAAGTCTCACCAGGCGGAGTTGGGTTTCAAACGGGAGCTGGTCGATATCGTCCAGAAACACAGTGCCAGTATCGGCCTGCTGAAATATACCAACGCGACGGTCGAACGCGCCTGCAAACGCGTCCTTTTCATGCCCGAATAGCACTGAATCGATCAGATTGGGCGCA
This sequence comes from uncultured Sphingorhabdus sp., assembly GCA_964423155.1. GTDB lineage: Bacteria > Pseudomonadota > Alphaproteobacteria > Sphingomonadales > Sphingomonadaceae > Sphingorhabdus_B. The sequence goes on along the minus strand of CAYRDQ010000007.1, from coordinate 4,148 downwards.
ATTGCGCCGCAGTTGACCTTCAGGAACGGTGCTTTGGCGCGCGGACTGGCGGCATGGATGGCATCAGCCACGACTTCCTTGCCTACGCCGCCTTCGCCCTGGATAAACACAGGGGCCTTGCTGCGCGCAGCTTTGGCGGCAATGGCAAGCGCGCTGCGAAAAGCCGGTGCACTCCCAATGATTTCATCAAATGCAAGCTGGTGCGTGATTTTTTCGGACAGCGGCAGAAGTTCGCCAAAATCCTTGGCATGTTCTGTGGCAAGGCTCAACGCGGCGATCAGGCGTTCAGCCGCCACCGGCTTGATGATATAGTCCGATGCCCCCGCACGCATCGCTTCAATCGCGCTTTCTGTTGAGCCAACAGCGGTCAGCAGCAACACCGGTAAGGCCGGTCGCCGTGCCTTGAGCTCGGCGATCAGTGCTGCGGCGTCGGAACCGGGAACCCATTGGTCAAGGATGATGGCATCAAGCATCATTCCTTCCTGCGTGCCCAGCATTGCGATGGCAGTTTCAGCATCACGCGCGAAAATCGTGCGCCAGCCGGCACGGCTTGCGATAGCCGCAACCAGCCTGCACTGGGCAGGCTCGTCATCGACAAGCATCAGCAATCGTGTCTCTTTTTCCGTCATCAACTTCCCATCGGGCCTTTGGTGAAGCAATGCGGTATCAAAAAGAGGTAAAGAGCCGATTAAGCATGCAATAAAATTTCTGTTGTCGTGGCGCTTGAGCAATAACCTCCATCTGGTTATTAGCGCCCAACGCCCGTTTCGGTGGGCAATAAGCTATGGGAGGCTGAATTGGCTGGAAATCAGGACATGCGCGCGGCAAGCGAAACCTATTCGGGATTTCTGTCGCTGCTGAAATGGGGGACCATTGCGTCGGTCGCGGTAACCGTTCTCGTTGTGCTGATTATCGCATAACGTGACCAAAATCGCAGTTCTCAAAGAGGTCGCTGTCGGCGAAACCCGCGTTGCGGCCTCGCCCGAAACGGTGAAGAAATTCATCGGGCTCGGCGCAACCGTCGCCATTGAAAAAGGGGCAGGGGCCAGCGCATCGGTTGCCGATGCAGATTATGAATCGGTTGGCGCGACGATTGGCGCGGCGGGTGCCGTGGTGAAAGATGCCGACATCATCCTTGGCGTGCAGGGGCCTGATCCCAAGGCGCTCAAGGGCGTGCCCAAAGACGCCTGGGTTGTCGCCGGCCTGGATCCGTTCGGACAGCGCAAACGAGTCGATGCCTATGCCGCTGCCGGTGTTCAGGCTTTGGCGATGGAATTCATGCCGCGTATCACCCGTGCGCAGTCGATGGATATCCTGTCGTCGCAATCGAACCTGTCAGGCTACAAGGCGGTGATTGATAGCGCGGCTGCCTATGGCAAAGCCTTCCCGATGATGATGACAGCAGCGGGAACGATCACGGCCGCAAAGATATTCATCATGGGCGTGGGTGTTGCAGGTCTTCAGGCGATCGCGACCGCGCGGCGTCTGGGTGCTGTCGTGTCGGCAACCGACGTCCGTTCGGCGACCAAAGAACAGATTGAGAGCCTTGGTGCAAAGCCGATTTTTGTTGAAAATGTCGTTGGCATCGAAGGCGAAGGCGCTGGCGGCTATGCCACCGAAATGTCGGAGGAATATCAGAAGGCGCAGGCCGAACTGGTATCTAGCCATATCGCCAAGCAAGACATCGTCATCACCACCGCGCTCATCCCGGGACGGGCCGCACCGCGCCTGATTTCGGATGCGCAGATCGCGTCGATGAAGCCGGGCAGTGTGATTTTCGACCTTGCGGTCGCACAGGGCGGGAATGTCGAAGGATCGAAAGCAGACGAAGTTGTCGTCAAGCATGGCGTCAAGATCATCGGCTATTCGAATACCCCCGCACATCTGGCGGCAGACGCCTCTGCGCTGTTCGCGCGCAACCTGTTCAATTTCCTCTCCGCCTTTTGGGACAAAGAAGCGGGTAAGCCGGTGTTGCCCGATGACGATGAAATCACCGCAGCCATCCGCCTGACCAAGGACGGCAAGGTTGTGAATGAACGGCTTTTGGGCTGACGGAGCAAGACATGGACTTCATTTCAATCCTATCCATCTTCGTTCTGGCCTGCTTTGTGGGCTATTATGTTGTCTGGTCGGTCACCCCAGCTTTGCACACGCCGTTGATGGCGGTGACCAACGCGATTTCTTCGGTGATCATTGTCGGTGCGCTGATCGCGGCAGCGGCTAGCGGCGCGCCAGGCGCGAAATGGCTCGGGCTGCTCGGTGTGGTTCTCGCCAGCATCAATATCTTTGGCGGCTTTGCCGTGACCGAGCGCATGCTCGCCATGTACAAAAAGAAGGACAAGTAAGAGATGGAACATGCAGCCGTCCCCGGCGCCATGGATTCTGTGGCCATGCTTGCCTATCTGGTTTCCGGGGTGTTCTTCATCCTCGCATTGCGCGGGTTGAGTTCACCGGCATCCTCGCGCCGGGGCAACCGCTTTGGAATGGCGGGGATGCTGATTGCTGTGGTGACGACGCTGGTGACGCATTTCCCCCTAGTCACGCTTGCGCCTGCGGCAACTAGCGCCACGGGACACGATATTTTCGAACCGGATTGGAACGGGTTTGCGCTTATTTTGGGCGCAATCGCTATCGGCGCCGCCATAGGCATTACGACCGCGCGCAAAATCGCCATGACCGATATGCCGCAGCTTGTCGCTGCCTTCCACTCGCTGGTAGGTCTGGCGGCTGTGCTGGTGGGTGTTGCTGCCTATCTGAACCCCGAAGCCTTCGGCATATTGGACGGTAATGGCGAAATCCTGACCGTCAGCCGCATCGAAATGGGGCTGGGTGTTGCCATTGGTGCGATCACCTTTTCGGGTTCGGTCATCGCCTTCCTGAAACTGGCAGGCAAGATGTCGGGCGCGCCTATCCTGCTCCCCATGCGCCATGTGATCAATCTTGGCACATTGGTCGCGATTATCGGCCTGACAGCTTATTTCGCGACCATGCCGACGGCGGGCACCGAATGGATTTTCTGGTCGATCGTTGTTCTGTCTTTCTTAATCGGCTTCTTGCTTATCATTCCGATTGGCGGCGCGGACATGCCGGTCGTGGTGTCGATGCTCAACAGCTATTCGGGCTGGGCCGCCGCGGCGATGGGCTTTACGCTGCATAACAGTGCGATGATCATCACCGGGGCGCTGGTTGGCTCGTCGGGCGCGATCCTCAGCTATATCATGTGCAAGGCGATGAACCGCAGCTTCATCAGCGTGATTGCCGGCGGCTTTGGTGCCGATGCATCGGCAGGCGCAGGCGGCGAAGCCAAGGAGCAGCGCCCGTGGAAGCGCGGTTCGGCCGAAGATGCGGCCTATATGATGCAGCAGGCCGAAAGCGTCATCATTGTCCCCGGTTACGGAATGGCGGTGGCGCAGGCGCAGCATATCCTGCGCGAAATGGCCGATCTCCTCAAGAAAGAGGGTGTCAGCGTCAAATATGCGATCCACCCGGTTGCGGGGCGCATGCCCGGCCATATGAACGTGCTGCTCGCCGAGGCGAATGTGCCGTATGACGAGGTGTTCGAGCTGGAGGATATCAACAGCGAGTTCGCCCAGACCGATGTTGCCTTCATCATCGGTGCGAACGACGTGGTCAATCCGGCGGCCAAGACCGACAAATCATCGCCTATTTACGGCATGCCGGTATTCGACGTCGACAAGGCCAAGACCGTGTTCTTCATCAAGCGCAGCATGGGCGGCGTGGGCTATGCTGGCGTCGATAACGATGTCTTCTACATGGACCAGACGATGATGTTGCTCGCCGATGCCAAGAAAATGGTCGAAGATATTGTGAAGGCCTTGCAGCATTAGGTCGATTTTGCGATTGGGATTTGAAGGCCAATCGAATTTAACCGTAGTGCTGAGCCTGTCGAAGCACGCCTCAAGGTTTAGGCTAACCTGAGAAGCGCCCTTCGACAGGCTCAGGGCTACGGTTTTTTGATGATGGCCGACGTGACAGGAAACAAATAATGCGCAAAATCGGCATGATCGGCGGCATGAGCTGGTATTCCACCGAATTCTATTACCGCCGGATCAACAAGCAGGTGCAGCGCCGCGCCAATGCCATGTGCAGCGCGCCGATGATCCTCGACAATCTCAATTTTTGCGATC
>CAYRDQ010000006.1:0-112831 GCA_964423155.1 uncultured Sphingorhabdus sp. | reverse complement strand
ACGCCTATGGCAAAACCGCAACCTTCATGCCGAAGCCGATCAAGTCGGACAATGGCTCGGGCATGCACACCCACATTTCGATCTGGAAGGGCGGCAAGCCGCTGTTCGCGGGCAATGGCTATGCGGGCCTTTCGGAGATGTGCCTCTATTTCATCGGCGGCGTCATCAAGCACGCCAAAGCATTGAACGCCTTCACCAACCCGACCACCAACAGCTACAAGCGCTTGGTGCCGGGCTTTGAAGCGCCCGTGTTGCTCGCTTATTCGAGCCGCAACCGTTCGGCCTCGTGCCGTATTCCTTACGGCACCGGCGACAAGGCGAAGCGCGTTGAATTCCGCTTCCCCGATGCGCTTGCCAACCCGTATCTCTGCTATTCGGCATTGCTGATGGCGGGTCTCGACGGCATCCGTAACAAGATCCACCCTGGCGATGCGATGGACAAGAATCTGTACGATCTGCCCCCGGCAGAACTCGCGCAGGTCCCGACCGTCTGCGGCAGCTTGCGCGAAGCGCTCGACAGCCTCGCGGCCGATCACAGCTTCCTGCTTGAAGGCGATGTCTTCACCAAGGACCAGATCGAAGCCTATATCGACCTCAAATGGGACGAAGTCACCCGTTGGGAAACCACACCTTCGCCGGTCGAGTTCGACATGTATTACAGCGGCTAAGCCTAAAGGATTTATCCAATATCAGAAGGCCCGGCGGAAAACCGTCGGGCCTTTTTTTTAATCGCGCGATTGAACGCCCTGTTGACCTTCTCCCAAAAAGTCCCAATTCAAAACTGAAGCTTCGCTTTCGCGACTCGCTGGGACATAAGGAGAGAGACATGGACAGCTATCTGAAGCATTATATCAACGGCAAATGGGTCGACAGCATCGGTGGCAAGCGCCACGAGGTCATCAGCCCATCTACCGAAGAGCCCTGCACCGAAATCACCCTCGGCACACAGGCCGATGTCGATGCGGCAGTCGCTGCGGCGCGCGAAGCGTTCAAGACCTTCAGCCAGACGAGCCGGGAAGAACGGCTCGCGCTGATGAACCGCATTGTCGAGGAATATAAGAAACGCATTCCCGATTTCGCGAAATCGATGGCGGCGGAAATGGGTGCGCCTGTCAGCTTCGCTACCATGGCGCAAGCCCCTGCCGGCCTCGGCGGATTCCTGGGTACCATCCCCGCCCTCCAGAATTTTTCGTTCAAGGAACAGGTTGGCGCGAATACGGTGGTTTATGAGCCGATCGGCGTCGTCGGCATGATCACGCCCTGGAACTGGCCGCTGAACCAGATCGCGCTCAAGGTCGCGCCCTGCATCGCGGCGGGCAACACGATGGTGCTGAAGCCTTCGGAAGAATGCCCGGGCAATGCAGCGATTTTTGCCGAAGTGATGGACGCCGCTGGTGTGCCGCCGGGCGTGTTCAACCTCGTGCAGGGCGATGGCCCGACCGTGGGTGCCGCAATTTCAGCGCATCCTGATGTCGATATGGTCAGCTTCACCGGTTCTACCCGTGCCGGTATCCTCGTCGCCAAGGCGGCGGCCGATACCGTCAAGCGCGTGCATCAGGAACTGGGTGGCAAATCGCCCAATGTTGTGCTCCCCGATGCCAAGTTCGAGGAAGTCCTGCCGCCGACCGTGCAGGGCGTGCTGATCAACACAGGGCAAAGCTGCATCGCGCCTACCCGCATCCTTGTACAAAAAGATCGCGAGGCCGAAGCGGTCAATTTCGTCAAGGGCATGTTCGATGGCACCAGGGTCGGCGATCCTTTGCAGGAAGGCGCGCATATCGGCCCCGTCGTCAACAAGGCCCAGTTTGAGAAAATCCAAGGTCTGATCCAGTCGGCAATCGACGAAGGGGCGAAACTGGAAACGGGCGGAACCGGCCTGCCCGCCGAGGTCAATCGCGGCTATTATATCAAGCCGACAGTCTTTTCGGGCGTAACGCCCGATATGCGGATCGCCAAGGAAGAGGTTTTCGGCCCGGTTGCAACCATCATGACCTATGACGATCTCAGCGAAGCAATCGAAATCGCCAATGATACCGAATATGGCCTTTCGGCGGTGATTTCCGGCGATCCGGCCAAGGCGGCCGAAGTAGCGCCCAAGCTGCGCGCGGGCATGGTGGCAATCAACAATTGGGGGCCGGCACCGGGCGCACCCTTTGGTGGCTACAAGCAGTCGGGCAATGGCCGCGAGGCCGGCCTGTTTGGCCTCAAGGACTTTATGGAAGTGAAAGCGATCAGCGGGCTGCCTGCGTGAAGCTCTCGTTCAAGAAGACCATGCGCCAGTCCCTCACCCTGATGGGTGCGGGGCTGGCGCTCGCCTTTTCAGAGCCTGCCAATGCGCAACTGAGCAAGGCGGAGGCGAAAATGATTGCGACGGTCAACGCCGAATATGAGCGTTCGGTCGCTTTGCTCGAAAAGTTGGTGAACCAAAATTCGGGCACGATGAATTTTGAAGGCGTCCGCAAGGTCGGCGAAATGATGCGCGCCGAACTGGAGCCGCTGGGGTTCAAGGTAGAATGGATCGATATGGCTGCCGCGGGCCGCTCCGCGCATCTTGTCGCTACCAAAAATGGCAAGAAAGGTGCGAAGCGCCTGTTGCTGATCGCGCATCTCGATACCGTGTTCGAACCCGACAGCCCTTTCCAGAAATTCGTCCGCAAGAAAACGGGTGCCATAGATGAAGCCGAAGGGCCAGGCGCTGGCGATGACAAGGGCGGGATGACGGTAATTGTCGCTGCCCTTAGGGCGATGCAGGCCGCTGGCACGCTGAAAGACGCGAATATCGAAATCCATATGACCGGGGATGAGGAAGATGCCGGTGACCCGATCGAGGTGACACGTGCGCCCCTGATCGCTGCAGGCAAGCGCGCCGATGTCGCGCTCGATTTTGAAGGGCTGGTGCGCGATGAAGGGCGCGATATGGGGTCCATCGCCCGGCGGTCGTCGAACAGCTGGAAACTCGAAGTCAGCGGCGTCACCGGGCATAGCTCGCTGATATTCAGCAACACCTATGGCGACGGCGCTGCATTCGAGCTGGCACGCATCCTCCACCGTTTCCGCACCGAATTGCCCGAACCCAATCTGACCTTCAATGTCGGTCTCATCGCCTCTGGCCAGGAAGCAGCACTGGACGGTGGTGGAATCCGGGCGACGGCGGCCGGCAAGACCAACATCATTCCCGGCATTGCGCTGGCACGTGGCGACTTCCGTACCTTGTCGGAAGAACAGACGGCACGGGTGCGCGAAAAGATGTTGAAGATCGTATCAGAGTCCGCTCCCAAGACCAGTGCGACGATCGCCTTCGACCCTGGCGCCTATCCCGCGATGGCACCGACGGCCGGGAACAAGGCTTTGCTCGACCGGCTCAACGGTGTGAACAAGGATATGGGCCTTGCTGAAATGCCCGCGCTTGATCCGCTCAAACGCGGGGCTGGAGATATCAGCTTCGTCGCGAACGACGTTGATGGACTTGCTGGCCTCGGCACCTACAGCCGCGGCGATCATGCCCCCGGCGAAACGGTCGATCTCGATAGCATCAAGCGGCAGGCCAAGCGGGCTGCCATCCTTATGTCGCGCCTGAGCAAAGAGAAGGCCGACTAGGCCGCCTTGCCGCCCCGAATCGACGACGCCACCAGCCGCGACAGCAAACCGCGCAGGTTTGGATAATTGGCTTTGTCGTAATTGCTGCCATCGCCGAACTTGGCGGCAAGGCGGCGATGCACCTCGGGGAGTGCATGATAGGGAACGCTCGGCACAAGATGGTGGAGTGCGTGATAGCGCAAGCCTACCGGCGCCCAGAACTCGCCCATCCATCCGGGTGGGGGCACATTGACGCTGTCGAGATATTGCTCGGTAACGCTCAGTACCGCGCCATCATTCTCCCACAGATGCGCCACCAGCGTGCGGACCTGGTTAAGTACCAACGCCGCAGCAACGATGGCGAGGTAGATCAGGAAGGATTTGAGCGGGATCCAGCCTATAAACACGGCAGTCAGCAAGCCGATAGACCAGATGGCAGCGCCGGTTTCCATGATGATCCAATCGCGGCGAAATTCGCCTTCGGGCATCGCGCGGCGGTAGGAGGGATTGATCGAAAGCGTCGAAAAGCGCGCAACCGTTTCGCGGCGAATCCATGGGCTTAGCAGCGAAAGCGGTGAAAGGATCGCAAAGCGGATCAGAAACCCAATCGACCCCAGCGCCGCGACAACCATAAAGAAAACCAGCATATGCGGCTTCATCAGCGCCAGCGGCAGATATTCGGGATCGCGATCGGTGCCATACCGCATCTTCGAATGATGCTGGTTGTGTGTGTCCTCATAGGTGAAGGACGGGATCAGCATCGGGATGCCGACGAGAAAATTCCAGACCCAGCGGAAACCCGGCACATGTTCGCGCTTCATATGCGTGATTTCGTGGATGAAGAGCGCTGCCCGGTAGAGGAAGGTTATGGCAACGGCTGCCCCTGCCAATTGGATCGCAAGCGACGATCCGGCAATGGCGCAGTAAAGGCCGATATAGCCGACCAAGGCCGATCCGAGGAAATCGGGCCAGTAGATACCGGGTTTGGCAACGCTGAACTCGCGCGTCAGCGCCGCGGCTTCGCGGATCAGATCATTATCCTCGAATGCCTTTGCCTTAGGAGGTGCAACATTTTCCATGCGCGCCATATAGGGCGTCAAAGGCGCAAGGTCACGCCCTGTGAATTGCAAAACTTTCCGATTTGAGTAATCGCCGCGAAACTCAGAACGCTTGCCGCAACTGTTCGATCATCCGATGTGGTTCTGGCTCGCTATCCAGCTCCGTGTGCAGATGGCTGCTCATGCGCTGGACCCTGAAATACAGATCTTCGCTCGCCAATATGAGTGTACGGGCCTCCTCCGGCATGCGGCAGACCATCCAGTCGTCGGTTGCAGGCGCATAGCCCAGCTCATCCAGTCCGCGCATCTCATCGGACGGATGGATCTCGCCGGCACGGATCGCCTTCTGGTTAAGCAACCAAGCGATGACATGCATCAACCGGGTAGTCACTTTCAAAGACTCACAGGAAAAGGCAACAGCCACTTCCGGGGGCGTGATCTCGCGCGATCGTTCACTGTCAAAGTAGGAACGCGCCTCGTCGGCCAGTAGCATCGCTTCGGTATAGAGCGAGTCGATGAGTTTGGGCGTCAATTGGTACTGGGGCGCATGCATAGATGTTCCATGCCAAAGCGAATCAAGGCTTGTCAGCAAGATTTACCAGTTTTCCACGGCTAACGACGCAATGTTCCATAACGACACGTTAAACATATTGTCTTTTAACTGCACAGCACGCTGTTTTTTCAAGCGATAATGTCGGGAATCAACTGGTCTTCGAGAGCGCTGATCTGATCTTTGATAGCCAGCTTCTTGCGCTTCAGCCTGGCGATCTGCAGTTGATCGGAGACGGGGTTGAACTGCAAAGCTGTTATGGCATCATCAAGATCTCGATGCTCCACCTTTAGCATTTCGATCTGCTGCCTGATGCCTTCGTCGTTCATTGCGCCCCTTTTGCTCTCGCGGTGATTTTGGAAATGATAGCTCCGTGCCTAGCTTGCCGCCAGAACGAAAATGGCATGCGGCAGAATGGATCGTTTTTCACGCGACAGGCTGTGGAAAACATGTTCTAGTTATTGCCTTGGCTCAGGCGAGTCGGAATTGGTCGGCTCTCCGGGCATCAAGCAAGAAGGAGATAGCGGTGAGCGAAAATCATCTGTCGGCCTTGCGCCTGAAACATGCGGAACTCGAAGCCCAGCTGGAGGCAGAAGAATCCCGGCCTTATCCCGACGATGACATTATCCACCGCCTCAAGAAGCAGAAGCTCCAGTTAAAGGACGCAATGGCGCAGGAGCATGCGACGGCTTGATGGCGGTCGGGCATACGTAATTTTTTTGCCTTCAAGTCCTTGGGGTATCGCAAGCCTCCGTGCCATCTGCTAGTCGGGTGGCATGGAAAGCGCAGCAATCGCCGCACGCAACATTCTGACCGGTCTGCACGAGGTAATGGCCTCGGGCATTCATGCGCAGGCTAAGCTCAACCAGGTCGTCAATATTATTGGTGAAGCGTTGACCAGCGAGGTCTGCTCCATCTACCTGCTACGAGACGGTGTACTTGAGCTATTCGCGACGCGCGGTCTCAATCAGGACGCAGTGCATGTCACCAAATTGGCTTTCGGGGAAGGTCTGGTCGGCACAATAGCCGACAATGTCGAAACCCTGAATCTGGATGAGGCCGCAGCCCATCCTGCCTTCCGCTATATGCCGGAGACCGGCGAAGAACGGTTCCACAGCTTCGCAGGCGTACCGATCGTCCGATCCGAACGCTGTGTAGGCGTGCTTGCCGTCCAGCACGCCGAACCTCGAAAATATGCCGAGGTCGAAATCGAAGCGCTGCAAACGACCGCTATGGTTTTGTCGGAGCTCATCGCCAATGCAGGGTTGATCGACGAAGCCGGCACTGTCGGAAGCAGCCAGACCGGTACGGTGGCCCTGAGCGGCTTACCACTCGTTGCCGGCGTCGCGGCAGGTGCCGCAATATTCCACCAGCCCAATGTCCGCATCGAACATACAGTTGCCGAGGACACCGAAGCCGAGCGTGCCAGAGTCTACTCGGCATTCGACAAGATGCGCGAACAGATCGATCGCATGGCAAATATGGCTGAGTTCGGCGCTGGCGGCGAACATGAGGAAATCCTCGAGACCTACAAGATGTTCGCCTATGATGAAGGATGGTCGCGGCGCATCAACGAGGCTATCGACAGCGGCCTGACTGCCGAAGCTGCAATCGAGCGTGTCCAGCAGCGGACGCGGATGCGGATGCGACAAATCGACGATCCCTTGTTGGCTGACCGCATGCACGATCTCGAAGATCTGTCGAACAGGCTTTTGCGCATCGTTTCGGGCCAGATGGGAACCGCGGCCCAACTTGGCCTCAAACAGGATTCAATCCTCGTTGCCCGCAATCTCGGCCCGGCCGAGTTGCTTGAATATGACAAAAGGCGTTTGCGTGGCGTAATCCTGGAAGAAGGCTCCCTGACCGCGCATGTTATCATCGTTGCCCGAGCAATGGGCGTGCCTGTGTTGGGCCGGGTGGCAGGCGTCAGGCAATCGGTACGCGAGGGCGACATGCTGTTGCTCAACGTTGACGAAAAAAATGTCATCGTCCGTCCATCAGCCGCCGTGCAGGACGCATTTTCGAGCGAACTTGCCGACAGGCAGAAGAAAAAGGCGCGTTATGCCGCGTTGCGAGATCAACCTTCGGTCACACGGGATGACCGAAAAGTCGCTTTGCTGATCAATGCAGGGCTGCGCGACGACGCGCTTGCCATCGGACTTTCAGGTGCCGAGGGCATCGGCCTGTTCCGGACCGAGTTCCAATTCCTGATTTCAGCCACTTTGCCGCAACGCGAACGTCAGCAGCGCTTCTATCGCGAAGTGCTGGATGCCGCGGGTGACAAGCCGGTTGTGTTTCGAACAATTGATGTGGGCGGGGATAAGGCCCTGCCCTATCTGAAACATGTTACCGAAGAAGAGGAGAATCCCGCCTTGGGCTGGCGCGCATTGCGACTGGCGCTTGATCAGGAGGGGTTGATGAAGGCGCAGGCCCGGGCACTTCTTGAGGCCGCTGCTGGGCGCAACCTCAACGTCATGTTCCCGATGGTTTCCGAACCGTGGGAGTTCGACGAAGCGAAAAAGGTTTTCGAAGCCCAACTGGGCTATCTTTCGGCGCGAAAAAAGCAATTGCCTTCTAGGATCCGTTTCGGAGCGATGCTTGAGGTCCCAGCATTGGCTGAAACGCTCGACATTCTGCTTCCGAAAATCGACTTTCTGTCAATCGGAACAAATGACCTTACCCAGTTTCTGTTTGCAGCCGATCGGTCCGATCCCAGGTTGGCGGAGCGGTATGACTGGCTCAGCCCGGCCATATTGCGGTTTATCCGCAGGGTCGTCAAAGCCTGCGACGAGCACAAGGTTGACCTTACCGTCTGTGGAGAGATGGGCGGTCGCACGCTTGAGGCTATGGCGCTGATTGGTATCGGGATAAAGCGGCTATCGATCACGCCTGCAGCGGTCGGCGCAATCAAGGCGATGGTGCGTTCACTCGACGCTACGGCTATAGAAATGGAAATGGCTACGATATTGTCTTCTCCACCTATCAACGTCCGCGATCATTTGACAGACTGGGCACTGGCAAAAGCCGTTGAAATTACCTGATTTGCAAGGTGGCTGCGGCTATTAGACATTGACTTTCGATATATGTTGGGCATTGTCGCGCCACCGCCCGGGAGAGGCGCTTTGTTCGGGTCTTTGGAGTGCGATTTGGTGGATGATCGCGATGAGGAAAATGTAACTGCTCAAAACGGAGATGAGGCTCCGACAGCGCCCGTATCTGTTGGCGCGAAGTTGCGCGCAGCGCGAGAAGCTGCCGGACTTTCGTTGAGCGAAATCGCCAATCGAACACGCGTACCTATTCGTCATCTCGAAGCTATCGAGGCTTCCGAATATGCTACACTTCCCGGCTCCACTTATACGATCGGATTCACAAAATCCTATGCCAAGGCCCTCGGCCTTGATGAAATGACAATTGTCGGTGAGATGCGTGAGGAGCTGGCGCAAGTCGGCTACCAGGGCACAATTGCACGTACACCTGCTTATGAGCCAACCGATCCAGCCAGGGTGCCTCCACGTTGGCTGGCTTGGGGCGCTGCTGCACTGGCGATTGTGCTTATCGCACTTTATTTCATCTGGCGGAGCTATGCACTTTCGCCCGAGACGACTGTCGGGACGCCGAACAAATCAGCAGCGGAAGCACCTATCAAGGCGCAGTCGAAGCAATCTGCGAAAGCGGAAATTGATCCTGCAGGAGCAGTCGTCATTACAGCCAGAGAAATCGTCTGGGTCAAAATCTATGATGCCGACAATAAGCGCCTCTATGAGAACGAAATGAAGGTCGGGGAGAGCTTTACAGTTCCCGCCGACGCAAATAACCCGATGATTGTCACGGGAAGGCCGCAGGTTCTCGATGTTACCATTGGTGGACGACCGGTGCCCCCGTTAGGTACCGGTGAGCGTTCGATCGCGGATGTTGGAGTGTCTGCCGCCGCACTTCTGGCAAGAAAGACCGAAACCAATGGGTCGGCTGATGCCGTTCCTGCCCCGCAGCCATCGACTGAACCATCGCGCTGAAGCCCGGACCATCAATCCACAAGAATTTACGCCAATTCTGCGTTATTCCTTGCCGGAGCCTTTATTCCGGATTCTCCATAGGATATATCCCATTCAGCCAGACAGCCGTAAAGGCGGCAGCAAAACTGTTCAGTGGCCGGGAGGGCTAAGATGAAGCTTCGATATTTCCTGACTGTAGCCTCAATCATGGCGACTATACCTGCTGTCCAAGCACAAGATGCAAATGTCGAAGGTCGGGTAGTTAAGCTCGAAAAGGAAATGAAGGCGGTCCAGCGCAAGGTTTTCCCAGACGGAGCCGGCAAGTTTTTCGAAGCGGACATTCAACCCGAAGGCACGAAATCCACCAGTGCAGGGGCACCATCGTCGTCGGCAGTAACCGATCTGATTTCTCGCGTGGACGCACTGGAAACCCAATTGGCTACGCTTACAGGGCAGGTCGAAACCCAAGGCGCCGGTATGAAGGCGATGGAGGATCGCCTGAAAGCATTGGAAGGACAGGTAAAGACGCTGTCGGCAGCTCCAGCCTCAACGAGTGTTGCGGAGGTTGACACCAAAGTTGTGACCACACCGGCGAAAGTTGCCCCGGTCAGCAAACCGGCAACCACCACGACCAAACCCGTTGCGGCCCCCAAGCCGACCGCTGCGCGCACAGCAGCGGTAGCGGCAATCGGTCGGCCCGCGACCGGGGATGCCTTTGAGGACGGCTATTCCTATGGATACCGGCTTTGGGAAGCCAAATTTTATCCGGAAGCACAGGTGCAATTGCAGGAAGTCGTCAGCAAACATCCTAAGCACAAACGCGCCAGCTTTGCCCGCAATCTTCTCGGTCGCGCCTGGCTGGATGACGGCAAGCCAGCAACTGCGGTAAAGATATTCTACGACAACTACAAAAATGACCCCAAGGGCGAGCGGGCGCCAGAAAGCCTTTATTTTCTGGGCGACGCATTGTCGGATCTCGGAAAGGCTGCTGAAGCCTGCGAAGCTTACAGCCAATTGGCGAGTGCCTATCCATCAGAAGCCAGTGGAAGACTGGCATCGCGATTGGCCGAAGGTCGCAAGAAGGCGAAGTGCAAATAAGGCAATAGCCAAGGCCAACAGCCGGGCTTAAAGCCCGTGCGATGGCGGGTTCAATCAAAGACAACTTACCTGTGTTCGCCGAGGCGATGGGTCGGCTGACGGGTGGCGACCCGGCTATGCTGGATGTGCCGCGGATCGGCCTTGCCGTCTCGGGCGGGCCGGACAGTCTGGCGTTATTGCTGCTGGCGCATGCAGCATTCCCCGGGGCGATCATGGCGGCAACGGTTGACCATGGCCTGCGCCCCGAAGCGGCAAAGGAAGCAGCCTATGTCGCGCAAATCTGCGCCGAACGCGGGATAGCGCACGATATCCTGAAACCCGAAACACCCATTGCCGGTAACATCCAGTCGGCAGCACGCGAAGCGCGCTACGCACTGCTCGACAAGTGGGCAGATGCCAACAGCCTGCGCTGGATCGCAACAGCGCATCATGCCGATGACCAGTTGGAGACACTGTTGATGCGGCTCGCGCGCGGCAGTGGCATCGCCGGGCTTTCGGCCATCCGCGAAAGCAACGGCCGCGTCATCCGCCCCTTGCTGGGTTTCACCAAGGAAGATTTGATCGCTGTCTGCAGCGCGTACGAGATCCGGCCCTGTGAAGACCCGAGCAACGCGAATATGGATTTTGACCGGGTGCAGGTACGCAACTGGCTGCAATCGGCACCTGGATTCTTCGATGCAGCGCGCATTTCACGCACTGTATCGGCCTTGCGTGAAGCGCATGATGCGCTCGAATGGATGGCCGCAAAATTTGAACCAGAGCGGATAGTAGTGATCGAAGCGCGGGGTACCACGCTCGATCCATCGGGGTTGCCTCCGGAAATCGTCCGGCGGCTGCTGATCCGGGCGCTACAGAGTCAAGACCCACAAGTCGCTCCCCGTGGCGACACGATCGACCGCGCGCTGGAAACACTACACGCCGGTGGTAAACTCACGGTGGGAGACCTTTTGTGTACGGGCGGAACGCTGTGGCGCATCGAACCTGCGCCACCCAGAAAGCAAAATCATTAGAGAAATCGGATTTTTCGCACGTTTTGGCCAAAGCCTTATATTGCCATTCACCTTTTGTGACCTACATTAAGCAGGTATTTCTCCCTTCTTTGGAAGACCAAGATGAACGACGAACAGGAACCCAAAGGCAACCCCCTCGCCCGCAATCTGATGATTTGGGCAGGCATTATGGTGGCATTGCTGCTGGTCGTATCGATCTTCAGCGGCGGGAGCAGCACGGCATCGACCGGCATCAGCTATTCCAACTTCCGCGGCAAGGTTGAGGCGGGTGAGGTCAAATCGGTCGCCATTTCACCCGATCGCATCACCGGCGAGCTTTCCAACGGCGAGCAGATCGTCACTGTTCCCATCCAGGGCGATACCGAGCTATACAAGTTGCTCGATGAAAAGGGCGTCGATGTACAAGGCAAACCCGAGGAGCAGCCGAGCCTTTGGCTGATCCTGCTCTATCAGGCGTTACCCTTCCTCCTTATCCTCGGCATCGCCTTCTTCGTGTTGCGCCAGATGCAGAAGGGCGGCGGCGCGGGCGGCGCCATGGGCTTTGGCAAATCCAAGGCCAAGATGCTGACCGAAAAGCATGGTCGTGTGACGTTTGACGATGTCGCCGGTATCGACGAGGCACGCGAAGAGCTTCAGGAAATCGTCGAATTCCTGAAAGACCCGCACAAATTCAGCCGCCTTGGAGGCAAAATCCCCAAGGGCGCACTGCTGGTCGGTTCGCCGGGTACAGGTAAGACCTTGCTGGCGCGCGCGATTGCTGGCGAAGCAGGTGTGCCCTTCTTCACCATTTCGGGTTCGGACTTTGTGGAAATGTTCGTCGGCGTCGGTGCGTCGCGCGTGCGCGACATGTTCGATCAGGCGAAAAAGAACGCGCCTTGCATTGTTTTCATCGACGAAATCGACGCCGTTGGCCGCAGCCGCGGTGCAGGCCTTGGCAATCAGAATGATGAGCGCGAACAGACTTTGAACCAGTTGCTGGTCGAGATGGATGGCTTTGAGGCCAATGAAGGCATCATCATCATCGCCGCGACCAACCGCCCCGATGTACTTGATCCGGCGCTTCTGCGCCCCGGTCGTTTCGATCGTCAGGTCGTCGTGCCGCGCCCTGACATCGAAGGTCGCGTCAAGATTCTTGAAGTGCACATGAAGAAGGTGCCTTTGGCGCCAGACGTCGATCCGCGCGTGATTGCACGCGGAACGCCGGGCTTTTCGGGTGCCGATCTTGCAAATCTTGTCAACGAAGCGGCACTTTTGGCTGCACGCCGTGCCAAACGCCTGGTCGCCATGCAGGAGTTTGAGGACGCCAAGGACAAGGTAATGATGGGTACCGAGCGCAAGTCGATGGTGATGACCGAAGACGAAAAGCGCATGACTGCCTATCATGAGGCTGGTCACGCGATTGTCGCAATCCACGAACCTGCATCTGACCCGATCCACAAGGCCACCATCATCCCGCGCGGTCGTGCCCTCGGTATGGTGATGCGCCTGCCCGAACGCGACAATTACAGCTATCATCGCGACAAGATGCACGCCAATCTGGCAGTAAGCATGGGTGGCCGCGTCGCCGAGGAACTGGTATTCGGCTATGACAAGGTGAGCAGCGGGGCATCGGGTGACATCCAATATGCCACCAGTCTTGCCCGCGATATGGTCACCCAATGGGGCATGTCCGATGCAATGGGACCGCTTCAATATGAGGAAAAACAGGACGGCTATCTGGGCTATGGCTATAGCCAGCGTTCGGCGATGTCTGACGAGACAGCCAAGAAAATCGACGCTGAAATCCGCAAGTTGGTCGAAGGCGGCTATGCCAAAGCCACAGCGTTGCTCAAAAAGCACCGCAAGCAATTGAACCTTCTCGCCGAGGCCCTGCTCGAGTTTGAAACTCTGTCGGGTGACGAGATCAAGCAATTGCTTGAAACGGGCAAGTTCGAGCGCAATGGCAACAAGACGGCAGCGCCGACCAATATCCAACCCGTAGGCAACGCTATTCCCAAGGCAGGACGCGGCAAGCGTACGAGCGTGGGTGGCGCCAACCCTCAAGGAGCCTAAATCTAATTCACATACCGTTCAAATTCCGCAGCTTACCCATGTGGCAGCGGAATTTGGAGGGATACGAATGCGACATTTTGGGCTGATCGCTGCGATGGCAATCATGACAGCGGGGAGCTCCGCTTTTGCAGCTGGCGATATGAGCGTGGCGACCTTTCTTTCCAAGGCCGATGCACTTAGGGCTAAAGGAATTGGCGCATTGGGTTCGCCCGATATTGGTCTGCTGAAGAAAGAGGCCGAGGCGGCAGGCGCTACCTATCGCGCGCGGATTGTCTCCGACAAGTCGACTGGAAAACCACCCCATAGTTGCCCGCCAAAAAAAGCTTCGATGAATTCGAACGAGCTCCTGGCGCATTTGCGCAGCTATCCCGCCGCGGTCCGGCCCAAAACCACTATCACTGCCGCCATGTTCGATCTGATGAAGAAGCGCTATCCCTGTCCGTGAAGGCAGGCTAACGTCCTGCCATGCCTATATATTGCGATGAATCGGGCGGAGTCGGGCGCGGCGTGATGACACTGGCGGGCGTCGATATCGACGAAATTGCTGCAGAGGCCTTGATCGCCCGTTTCCGGACTGTCACCGGCTATCATGGCGAGGTCAAGGGCAGCCGCATCGACCTGGCGGAACGCGCATTATTGTTCGAGCTGATCAAGGATAGCGAAGCGCAGATGATGGTCGGCATCGCGATCTCGGCGCTGGTGCCCGAGAAGAACGCCGATCGTGGCGACCATGACATTGATGTCTATGCAGCGCTGCTTGAAGACGTTGTCGCCGCGATGCTGCCCGAAATCCCCGGTTGCGACAGCGTTGTGATAGACGATGGTCGCTACGGCCCCGAAACCCTGGCGTCGATCCGCAAGGACATTGCCGAGCTTGTTGGCCCCTGCGGGACCACGCAGCTGGAAATGAGCCACCGTCTGGCAGGACTGCAAATAGCCGATGTCGTCGCCAACACATTCTTTAACCGCGCACTGGTGACCGAACGGCAGGGGCGTATGGCAGCCATAGCTGCGCCGCTGCTCGAAAGCGGACGCATAAAGATGCGCGTATTGGGCGGCGCGGAAGCCCCGCCTACCGATTAACGGTCGTAGTCGCGAGCGACGCCGGCACTGCGGGCCGGTGCAGCAGCGGTAAGGCGCAGTGCCTCTGCCGACTTGGCAAGCGAGCCGATGTCATCGACTTCCTCATCCTCGTCGACCTGAACCTTCTGCAGCGACTGTGTGAGGCCTTCCTTCAGATGATCCGGACGCACGGTTTCTTCCGCGATTTCGCGCAGCGCAACAACCGGATTTTTATCGCGATCGCGATCAATGGTCAGCTCTGCACCACCCGAAATCTCGCGGGCACGCTCAGCAGCGAGTAAAACGAGATCGAAACGGTTAGGGACCTTGTCGATGCAATCTTCAACGGTAACGCGCGCCATGTCGGCTCCTGAATCACTTTGAATGTGTGGAAAGTCGAGCGCAATTAGGTGCCAGCGCCCGATTTGTCAACGAAAAGCGCTTTGCCATCGCAGTTGCGCCAATGGCAAGGCCACCCTATCTCCTGACCATGGAGGAAGCCGCAGAACCTTTGAGACTGCCCGGAAAGCGGTTCGACATTTCAGGGCATCGGCTGCACATCCTACACGCTCCCGAAGACCGGTTGCAGGCCCTGCTACGATTGATCGCGTCCGCAAGGCATAGCATCGCGCTGTCGATGTACATGTTCGACAACGATACCAGCGGCACCGAGGTGCGCGATGCACTCGTTGCGGCGGCTGAACGCAGCGTGAAAGTCGCGCTTCTCGTCGATAGTTTCGGCTCGGCCAAATTGTCCACGGCCTTTTTCCAGCCATTGGCGGATGCGGGCGGGCAATATTGCTTTTTCAGCTCGCGCTGGCGGCTGTCCTATCTGATCCGCAACCACCAGAAAATCCTGATCGTAGATGATATCCACGCACTTGTCGGTGGCTACAATATTACAGACCAATATTTCGGTCGGCGCGGCGACCAGAGTTGGGAGGATCTGGGGCTCGCTATTAGCGGGCCGGAGGTAGCGCGGATTTCGGTCTATCTGAACGAACTGATCGATCTGTCGGCCGATGGCGGTGTCAGGCTGCTTGCGCTGCGGCGGTTGATCCGCGAGTGGCAGCCGGGCGAAGGCAAGCTGCAATGGTTGGTAGGCGGGCCTACCAACCATCTTTCCCCTTGGGCGTTATCGCTGAAGCGCGACCTGCAAAATGCCCGGCTGATTGACATTGTCGCGGCCTATTTCTCCCCCACCCAGTCAATCCTGCGCCGCCTGGCTAGGGCAGCGCGTAGCGGCGGGACAGTGCGATTGGTACTGGCGGGAAAGACCGACAATGGCGCGACGATCGGCGCGGCGCGTATCCTGTACGGCTATCTGCTCAAGCGGCAGGTCCGGATATGCGAATATCAACCGCGCCTGCTCCACACCAAGCTGCTGGTGATCGACGATGCTGCTTATATTGGTTCCGCCAATCTCGACATCCGCAGCCTGTTCATCAACAAGGAGCTGATGCTGCGGATCGATGATGCCGGGTTGGCAGACTATCTGCGCGGGCTGGCGGGTGAACTGGCGCTGGCGAGCGAAATGCAGACGGCTGAGCTCCATCGCAATAGGCTGTCATGGTTCAATCGGCTGCGTTGGTCGCTCTCCTACCTGCTGGTGAACAGCGTCGACTATAATATCGGACGGCGCATTTCGCTGCGCATCACCCAAATGCTGAAAAAACGACTACCGCGAAAAAAGGCTTAGCCTTTCCAGCCCCAGAATAGATAGCAGGGCAGAACGTTCCAGAATTCATAGCCATTATCGATGCGCTTAAAATGCGGCTCCATGAAGTCGCGCGCGCGGGCGCGGAACTGATAGACCAGAAACGCGCCACCTGGGCGTATCGCCTTTCCGGTTTCCTCGGCAATTTTGGGGCCGAGATCGCCGGGGAGCGTCGAGAATGGCAAGCCCGAAAGGACATAGTCGGCATGTTCAAAGCCGAATCCCTGGATGATGTCGTTCACATCGGCGGCCGAGCCATTCACCGCAATGAAGCGGCTATCACGGAAATGTTTGCGCAGGAAGTCGATGAAATCGGGGTTGGTATCGATAACCAGCAGCGTTGCGTCAGGGCGCATCCGGTCGAGCACCGGCTGGCAAAAGGTGCCAACGCCCGGGCCATATTCGACGAACAGCTTGCATTCGTCCCACTTTACGGGGCCAAGCATCTTCTGCACCGTCCAGCGCGAGGACGGGATGATTGAGCCGACCATCACCGGGTGCTTCAGAAAGCCTTTGAAGAATACGCCCCAGGGGCCGAAGAATCTACGCAGCGATGTCTTGATGCGTTCGATCTTCGAAGTAAGTGCTACCGAGCCGTCGTTCATCAATCTGCCTTAGGACTGTAATACAGTAGTCATCTGCCCTCGCAAATGCGGGCGCGTGATGCAAGCCGGTAAAGCAAAAAAGTCGATAAAGCGACTGCACGGGGTTGCCCATAACGTAAAGTCAATCCTATGGGTGGACCATGTCGACTTACCCGCCCTCGACCGTTGCGGTCATCTTCGTTGCCGAACGGACATTGGCGGATGATGCAGGCTATCGTGTCGCCGCCGACGCGATGGTCAAACTTGCCAGCGCGCAGCCGGGCTATTGCGGCATCGATTCAACGCGAGGTGACGACCGGGTCGGGATCACCGTCAGCTATTGGGTCGACGAAGCCGCGGCCAAGGCGTGGCGCGACCATCCGGAGCATAAGGCGATCCGCGATGCCGGGCGTGACCGCTGGTATAGCTGGTACGATCTGCACGTCGCCTCGGTCACACGCAGCTATGACTGGGTGAAGCCATAATGCCCAAAAGCCCCGCCATTCCCGCCGATCGGGTGACGATCCTGTTCCTGGTGATGCTAGTGGCCGCTGCCGGCAACACCGCGATGCAATCCGCCCTGCCCGCTATTGCCAGCAAGCTCGACATAGCTGACGTCTGGGTAAGTCTGGCGTTCAGCTGGTCGGCTTTGCTGTGGGTGCTGACCGCGCCCAAATGGGCCCGCCTTTCGGACAAGCGCGGGCGCAAGGCATTGATGACCGTCGGCGTGATCGGCTTTGCCGCGTCGATGGGGCTATGCGGTCTGGTGCTGTGGCTGGGGCTAGAAGGTTTTATCGCACCCGCCGCTACCTTCATCATCTTCGCCATTTTCCGAAGCCTCTATGGCGGCTTCGGTTCCGCGGCGCCGCCGGCCGTGCAGGCCTATATCGCCGCGCGGACCGAGCGTGAAGAGCGCGCCAAGGCGCTGTCGCTGCTCGCTTCGTCCTTCGGTCTGGGCACGGTGATCGGCCCTGCCCTTGCCCATTTCCTGATCTTCGAACCATTCGGACTGGCTGGCCCGCTGGTGGTTTTCGCCAGCTTTGGCGTGCTGGTGCTTATCGCGCTGAAACTGCGCTTGCCCAATGACACGCCCCGTTTCGCCGCCCGCGGGATTGTCACCTCCTACCCGTCCGCAGCGTCTGTCAACCAGCCCGAGGTCGAAGAGGGTATCGAGGAAGACAATGCCTTGCCGCGCGAGGAAGTGCGGCTACCCTGGCGCGACGAGCGGTTTGCCAGCTGGCTGGTGGCGGGTTTGATCGGCGGCCATGCCCAGGCAATCATGCTGGGGGTGGTCGGTTTCCTGATCCGCGACCGCTTGGGGCTGCACGACTTACCCAAGGAAACGGTCGAGGCGACCGGTTCGGTCATGTTCGTCGGCGCCATGGCGACCCTGCTCGCCCAATGGGGTCTAATCCCAATCTTGCAAATCGGATCGCGTGCGTCGGTTTTGTGGGGGGCGTTCCTTGCGCTTCTGGGTATCACGATTGTCGGGATCAGTTTTGACTTTTACGGGATTACGTTGGGATTTGCCCTGGCTTCGCTTGGGTTCGGATTATTCCGCCCAGGTTTCACGACGGGCGCTTCGCTCGCGGTACGCAGATTTGAGCAAGGCGATGTCGCCGGCAAAATCGCTTCTCTCAGCGGCTCCGCCTATATCGTCACGCCTGCGATTGGTGTTGCTCTGTTCAACTGGTGGGAGCCAGCAACCTTCATCCTGATTGGTGCAGCGCTGCTGTACCTGATTATCTGGGGACGCACGGCGCTCGACGAAACGCCCAAGCCGCTAGATGCCTGATCAGGCGTCGAGCTCGCTTTCACCGTCGCCATAAATGAAGCCGTAGAGCGGATAGCTGGACGTACCGAGGCCCTTTATGGGGGCATACCAGACGCGCACTTCGCTCCAGTCTCCCTTTTCCGAGACGTCGAGCACCCGAGCATTGCGCTCGATATGTCCACGACGACCGTTGATGGTCGACCAGTTGGCATGATCGATCAATACTTCACGATCCGAAACGATCTTGCTGACCATGCCGACATGCCCCATCGGCATCGAACGGGTCGGCTTGAATGTCATCACCGCGCCCAATTTGGGTTCAGTGCCGCGCTCGTACCTGCCTTCGGCCTGGTACCACCATGTCTTTGCATTGCCGAAAATATCGACGCCCGATACCTGGCGGGCAAAGGGCGCGCACTGCAACGCCATCACCTGCGTTGGAAGGATAAGGGCAAGTGCGCCAAGTGCGGCGACAAATTTCTTGCGGAACATGAAAACGACCCCGGATTCTTATTATGCATTCTGGATGGAGGAGACGGTCGGTTGCAGCAATTGTTTAGCGGCGATTTGCCATTGTCGCGGGGTGAGTTGTTTTGCCCGAACGCCCTGTCGTTGCTTACGGTCGTTCTATCGCGCTGCCCCGCTTTAACAAAAACCAGGTTTCGAATGCGAACCTGTATGACGAATAATTACAAGTAACTGCAGTTCATCGCAAAAGCCTGTCGAATTTACTTGCACTGCGTGGCACTTTTGTCATTCCATCGATGCACTGCAATTTACATTTCAGGGGGGGGTCGCATGCCAATCATCACTCAGGTCGGTACAGAAACGCTTGCCAATACGTCTACCGTCGAAAACCAGGTCGCTCCGATCATAACGCCTCTTGCAAACGGCCAGTATGTTGTGGTGTGGGTCGACTATCTTTTGACCGGTGCATTCAACTTTACGAACACGGCAAATGCCGATCTTCGCGCCAGAATTTTCAACGCCGACGGAACCCCTGCAGGCGCCGAATTTACGGTCAACACGACCACGGCAGGTGCACAGCTTTTCCACAGCGTTACGACTCTTAGCGACGGCAACTTTCTGGTCGCATGGCAGGACGGCGTTGGCACATTGATCGGCGGGGCGGGGGCCCCCAACGCAGTGATACGTGCACAGGAATTTACGGCAGCTGGCGTTGCAGTTGGCAGCGAATTCACTATTGGCAGTGCAACCCAACGGTATTGGCCCAGCATTTCTGCGATGCCGGGCGGTGGCTTCGTCGCTGCTTGGCAGGAAGGCACTTCCGGAGCTTATGTTGCACAAGTTTTCGATAGCAGCAATGCGGCGGTTGGTAGTCAGTTCACCATAGACAGCACCAATTTACCTCCTTTCGGGCGGGTGCTTGTTACAACTTTGTCCAGCGGAAATATCGCTGCGATATGGCTGAATGGCATCAATGATATTGCGGGTGGGGCAACAGCCCGCGTATTCACACCGGCAGGAACGCCAGTTACCAACGAATTCTCCATCGCAGGGCCCAATAATGCTACTTATAGCGCCTCGATCGAAGCAATTACTAGCTTGGCAACGGGCGGGTTTGCATTTGCAGTTTCCGTAACAAGCGCCCCATTCAATACCGAAACGGGATATCTGGGTGCATTTTTACCCGATCTATCTGACTGGTTGCAAATTGATGTTACTGCTGGCGCGGCGAATACGATTGGTGCGGCATCGCTAGCACCGCTGCCTAACGGCGGAGCGATTGTGACCTGGGCCGATAGTGGAACCCAAGGCGACGGCAGCGGCTCTGGCATCGCATTTGCTGCTTTCAATGCCATCGGCAATCAGATTGGAACAACCGCTCGGGTGAATGCGAACGCGACAGGCAGCCAAAGCAATCCATCAGTCGCTGTGCTGGCAAATGGCGACATCGTATTTGCCTGGGCCGATCCCAGCGCTTCGCTTGCGGATACAAGCGGTTCAGGCATCCACACCCGCCGTTATGACTATGATCCGGCAAACCAGAACCCGATTGCTACCAACGATGTGATCTCGCTTCAAAGCTCATCATTGCAGGCGACATTTCCAGCTAACTGGCTGACCGAAAATGACAATGACTTGGATGGCGATGCAATAATCGTGACCTCGATATCCAATGTGCAGGGCGGCACTGTGACTTTTAATCCCAATCAGCAAAATTTGACTATTGTCGGCTCACCCGGATCACAGCAGATCACCTTCTCATACACCATCAGCGATGGCATTGGCGGCACAGCTACAGCGCAAGCAACAATCGTACAGACGCGCGATGATCTTGCGACAATACGCGGACCTTTAACGACAATCAATTTTTTGGCTAATGACGGACTGTTGCCACGGCCCGAAGGATATAGTTTCTCCTTAACGCCCCAATTCCCGCTCGAGGGGGTCAACTATTTTCTTACGGGCGTTAACACCGATGCAGTCGTTTTAGCTTCTGCCAACTACATCTTTAATGGAACCGGATATGGCTTTTTGCCCGTCGGGCAGACGCTCAACCAGGTTCTGAATTACAATGTTATCAATCCGCTGACCTCGATCGTAGAATATTCGGCACAGATCACGATTACCCTGCAGGGCTGGACCCAGACCGGCACGACCAATGCCGAGTACCTTGTTGGCGGGGCTTCGTCGGACCATCTGGTCGGCGGCGCGGGAGCGGCCAACGCGTTGCAGGGCGGTGCAGGTGACGACTGGTACACGGTGCAGGCGTTTGGCGACTCGATCATTGAATTCGCGAACGAAGGCAATGACAGCGTTTATACTCCTCTCAGCGTGCTGACACTCCCGTCCAATGTCGAGAACCTCTTCTATACCGGAACCAGCACCAGCGATTTCCTGGGCATCGGGAACGAACTCAACAACATCATTTCCTCGTTGAACGGGCGCGATACCTTGATCGGTTATGGCGGCAACGATCGCCTCACTGGCGGCGGTGGCGCAGCGGGACAAGAAAATACGCTGATTGGCGGCACCGGCGACGATACCTATGTCGTCAGTCTCGTCGGCGACTCCACGATCGAGCTTGTTGGTGAAGGTATCGATACCGTGCGTACGACGATTTCGATCTATGGCCTGCAAGCCAACATCGAGAATCTTACCCTGACCAACACCGGGCCACACCTTGCCGCTGTCGGCAACGATCTCGACAATGTGATCACCGGTAACACCGGCCTCGACGAAATTTTCGGTCGGGACGGAAATGATACGCTGATCGGTGGTTCGGGTGCGGCCAATACGATGCTCGGCCAGGCCGGCAATGACACCTACAACGTCTCGGCGGTTGGTGACTCGGTCATCGAATTTGTTGGCGAAGGCACCGACACGGTTAACGCCAGCGTCGCCTCCTTCACCTTGGGCGCGAATGTCGAGAATCTGAACTACACCGGCACCGCCACCTTCACCGGCATTGGTAATGAGCTGGCGAACAGCATTGCGGGGGGTGCCGGCGCCGACTTCCTTTCCGGTCTCGATGGTAATGACATCCTGACAGGCAAATCCGATGCGGATATCCTGCTCGGTGGTGCGGGCAGTGATGAGTTCCGCTATCTTGGCGGAGAGACAGGTATCGACCGCATCCTCGACTTCACCTCGGGACAGGATCGTATCGCGCTTGCCCTCACCGGCTTTACCCGCACGGCAACGGTCGATTTCGTTTCAGGCGCGGGAGCGACGGCAACCTCGTCCAATTCGACCTTCCTCTATGATCCAACTACTGGGATCATCAGCTATGACGCCGACGGAAACGGAGCTGGTGGTCCGGTCCAGATCGCGCAGGTCAATATCGGCACAACCGTCGTCGCCAGCGATTTTACCTTTGTTTGATTGGAAGGCTGGACACTGGTGTTGAAATCATTGTCCGGCCGATATCCAACCTCGATAGAAATAAAAACACGGTTCGTCGCATCATTTACCAATAAACTCGACTTGGCTGAAACTATGTCTAAGGTTCAATACATCGATTGAACTTGGTATTGGCCGAATGAAAATTTCCATGTGGGTGGGAGTGATGGCGATGTCGGCGGTGACAATGGCGTGCAGCACGGCAGCCGCAGGCCGTCCTGAAATCACCTGCACCATTTCAAGCAGCAAGTCGGTTCCACCCGGAATGAATGCTGGTGCCATTTGCGCGCAGTTCCGCGACACCTTTGTCGCAACCATTGTCGCCAATGGATCGAAGCCGGCCGGCCCGTTAAAGGCTGCAATCGCATTTACCGACCATGGCGAAATCACCGCGGATCTGACCGAACTCCGGTCCGGTTCCGAGGTCAAACATCCGCAAGTGGCAGTCGCGATATTCGACCGTGCAATGAACAAAAATGATGTCGGGCAATTGGCGAAGGATGCTGCGGCGCTGTTTCGCCGTTGAGTCGCCTGCCTGTTGAAGGAGCAAGAGAAGCAAGATGCCGATATTGGAAACCATAGCGACACTCTCGACCAATTCCGGATTTGAACCCGGTGATCTGGGCGAAATCAAGATCCACGAAACCGGATGTGCCTGCGGCGAATGTGCGGGCGGAAAAGGTGGAAATACAGCTGACGATGCCGGGACCTTTGCGCCGGACGTCGTTCCAGGGGATACCAGCTCGACGGTGACCTTAGCCCTCGGCACGGCGACCAATGGCGAAATCGATACGCTGGGCGACCGCGACTGGTATCGCGTCAGTCTGGTTGCCGGTCAGACATACACCTTTACGATTGATCCAACGGGCGGCGCGCTGGACGTTCAGGACACCTATCTGCGTTTGCGCGACAGCGCAGGAACGCAAATTGCCTTCAATGACGATGGCGGCCTTGGCACCTATTCGAGCCTAACCTTTACCGCGACCTCAACCGGCACCTTCTTCATTGATGTCGGCGCATTTGGCGATGCCGAGACCGGAACTTTCAGTGTATTGGCGGTCAATGCCGGAACATCCGGTGCCGATACGATTGCCGGATTCAGCGGCACGACGGGTACAATCACTGTCGGTGGGCAGGTCAACAGCTCGATCAATACGGCTGGCGATCATGACTGGCATGCGATTACGCTGACCGCTGGCCAGCGCTATGCCTTCCGGACCGTCAGTACCGGTGGCGGCGCGGATGTCGATTCGGTGCTGTTCATTCGGGATGCAAACGGCAACAAGCTGGCCAACAATGACGATGGCGGGGGCGGCACTTACTCCTACCTGATATTCACCCCTACAACCACGGGCACCTACTATGTCGACGTTGGCGGCTATGGTAATTTCGATACCGGCGCCTATCGCCTCACTGCCGATTTGGCTCCGCCCTTGCAGGCTTTCACTTATGACCAGATCGCCGACCAGCTGACCAACGGCTATTGGGGTGGTCCTTCGGGCGCACGTGACTTCAATGTTGCGCCGGGTGGTACAATCACCTTCAACGTGCAGGCACTGACAGCCGACGGCCAGTTCCTGGCGCGCGAGGCGCTCAACCTGTGGAGCGATGCGCTGGGTATTACATTCAGCGAAGTCACCACGGGTGGCCAGATAACATTCGATGACAATCAGTCGGGCGCTTTTGCAACCTCGAGCCGCACCGGCAACACGATCAACAGTTCTGCAGTCAATGTTTCGACTGCCTGGTTGACGTCGAACGGCACCGGGCTCAACACCTATTCGTTCCAGACCTATATCCACGAAATTGGCCATGCTCTCGGGCTGGGCCATGCGGGCAATTATAACGGCAACGCCGATTATGCCAGCGACGCGCTATATCTGAACGACGCGTGGGTCACGACGGTGATGTCCTATTTCGATCCGCTGGAAAATACCTATTTCAGCGGGCAGGGCTTTACCCGCCAGTTCACTGTTTCGCCGATGGTGGGTGATATCGTTGCAACCACCGCGATGTACGGCACCGCGACCACCACGCGCACCGGAAACACGACTTATGGGTTCAACAACACATCAGGCCGTGCAATTTACGATGCCACGCAGTTCCCGTCAGTTACCTATACCGTGGTCGATCATGGCGGAATCGATACGCTCGACTATTCCGGCTTCTCGCAAACGCAGCGTATCAACCTGAATGCCGAGCAATTCTCCAACGTCGGCGGCCGGGTTGGCAATGTCGCGATCGCGCGCGGATCGATCATCGAAAATGCGATTGGCGGCTCCGGTGCGGACACCATCTTCGGCAACAGCAGCGCCAACGACCTGCGCGGCGGCAACGGTGCCGATATCCTGTTCGGAAATGATGGCGACGACATATTGCGCGGCGAAGCGGGCGACGACATCATGGCCGGCGGTATCGGCAACGATACAATGATCGGAGGCACCGGAGGCGACCAGTATCTCGGCGGTGTCGGTAATGACATCTATGTCGTGGGGGCGTTGACCACCGGCGAAGCAGTACTCAACACGCTGTTCGAAGCAGCCGGCGAAGGCATCGATGAAGTGCAAGTGACTGCCAGCGTATTCGCACTTGATTGGTTTGGTTCGAGTGAGCTCGAAAGGCTGACACTGACCGACAACGGCAACCACGCCGCCGCCATTGGCAACGGTTTTGACAATGTCATCACCGGCGGCACGGGAATCGACGAACTGTTTGGCCGTGGCGGCAACGATACGCTTATCGGTGGATCAGGTTCAGCCAATGCCATGTTCGGCCAGGCCGGCGACGATATTTATGTTGTCACCGCTGTTGGCGACAGCGTTGTCGAATTCAGTGGGGAAGGCACCGACACTGTGCAGGCTGGCGTGGCTAGCTTCACTCTGGGTGCCAATGTTGAGAATCTGACTTTCACCGGCAGTGCTACAGCACGCATCGGCGTTGGCAACAACCAGGGCAACGTCATCCGGGGCCTCGGCGGCGACGACTCGATTAATGGTCTTGACGGCGACGATACAATCGTTGGCGGCTCCGGGGCGGACCTGTTGCAAGGTGGTGCAGGGGCCGACCAATTCCGGTACGAAGGCGGAGAAACCGGAATGGATCGCATTCTCGATTTCGTCAGCGGGAGTGACAAGATCGCACTGAGCAACGCTTTCTTCACGCCAACCGGCACGGTCGCGTTCGTGACGGGTACCGCAGCGACCAGCACCAATTCGACCATCCTCTATGATCCCACAACCGGCATCGTCTATTATGATGACGACGGCAGCGGCGCAGGTGCCGCCGTCGCAATAGCGCAGCTCAATGCAGGGCAGACATTCACGGCGGGGGATTTCCTCTTTTATTGACGAATGATTACCCTTTGCGGCAAATCCCTCTCGTAAATTCAATGATGCAATAATGGCCAGCCCGACAGATTTCGGGCTGGCCATTTATTTTACATGCTAACCCAATGCTTTTACTATAGCTTATGACAAGGATTATTGCAGGGGCGAGAAAATGGCAGATGTTGTTGGAACGGGCGGACCAGACAATCTTGTTGGCACGGCGGGCGACGATACTGTTACGGGTCTAGGCGGGAACGACACCATCAACGACGGCACGCCCGGCACCGCCGATGTCGACACGCTCGACGGCGGCGATGGCAATGATTTCATCACGATCAACGATGCACGCGACACCGTGATCGGCGGCAACGGGTTTGACACGCTGTTCTTTGGCTTTCCCCCCGGCCCGGGCGGTTTGGAGATCAACCTCTTCCAGCTGTGGGCCACTGGATCGATGAATTTCGGCACCGGCAGCATCAGCGGTATCGAACGGGTCGGGCCGACCGTCAGCGGCACGATGGACAATGACACGATCATCCTCGGCTCCAACTATTTCTTTGACACGACCCTGCTCGGCCAGGAAGGCAATGACGTGCTGATCGGCGGAAGCGGAAATGACGATCTGCGCGGTTTCACAGGGACCGATTATCTGGTCGGTGGCTTTGGCAACGATATCCTCGATGGCGGTCTCGGTAATACCAACACGCTGCAGGGCGGTGCGGGCAACGACACCTACAATGTCTTTGTCGCAGGCGATTCGATTGTCGAATTTGCCAATGAAGGCTTTGACCGCATCAGCACACAACTCACGGTTTTCACCCTGCCGACACATGTCGAAGAGCTGCGTTTTTCCAGCGCGACGCCCGTCGTTGGCATCGGCAGCGCAGGGGATGATTTCATATATGGCGGCGCAGGCGCGGATGAACTGTTCGGCCGTGATGGCAACGATAACCTGTACGGGTCCGACCCTTTCGCCTTGAACCACGGAGCTGCGAACACAATGCTAGGTGGTACCGGCAGCGACAATTACTGGGTCTATACTGCCGGGGATTCGATCGTTGAGCTTTTCGGCGAAGGTTATGACACGGTGACGACAAATTTGGGGTCGTTTGTGCTCCCGCAAAATGTTGAAACCCTGATTTTCAGGGGCACAGGGTCTTTTGTCGGATTGGGCAATGAACTCAACAACTTCATCGAGGGCGGTTCGGGCAGCGATCAGCTTTTCGGATTTGGGGGCGATGACAACCTATGGGGCGGATCACAAAACAATCCTGATGTTCCGAATACAATGATCGGTGGAACAGGGAATGACCAGTATCAGGTGTTCGTAGCGGGTGACACTATCATCGAACTGCCGGGAGAAGGCGATAGCGACCGCGTGGTATCTTATCTCCCGGTTTTCGTTCTTCCTGCAAATGTCGAGTATCTCAATTATTCTGGCACAGAGTCCTTTACCGGTATCGGCAATGACGGCGCCTATAACGAGATAGCGGGTGGAACGGGCGCCGATACGCTTGTCGGGCTCGGCGGCAACGATACGCTGCGCGGCGGGACCGGAGCGGCCAACACTTTGCTCGGCGGAACGGGCGATGATTTCTACGTCGTGGAAGCAATCGGCGACTCGGTGATCGAGCTGGCTGGCGAAGGCAATGATTCGGTGAGTGCGCGGGTATCGGTTTTCACCCTGCCCGATCATGTCGAACGTTTGAGCTATTTTGGCACTGGAGCCTTTACCGGAACCGGCAACGCGCTGGACAATCCCATTTATGGCGGATCGGGAGGCGATACGCTTTTCGGCTTGGATGGCGACGATGACCTTGGCGGTAGCTTGGATTTTAATACGCCGGACTCAGCGGCAAACACTTTGATCGGCGGTCGCGGCAACGACAGCTATATTGTTTACACGCCTGGCGACTCAGTCGTTGAATTCGCAAACGAAGGGCATGACGAAATTCTGGTTTGGGCCGCCAATATTTCATCCTACGTCCTTCCAGCTGATGTCGAGGATCTTTTTGTCTTGTCGGGTATCAACCCGTTTACAGCCATCGGCAATGCCCTGGGCAACCGCATAGACGGTGGCCAGTCGAACGATTTCCTCTCGGGTCTCGACGGAAATGACACCATCAACGGCGGCTTCGGTAACGACATGATTTTTGGCGGCAATGGCAGCGATGTGATGAACGGTGGATCCGGTGCCGACACTTTTTTCCTTTACGGCAACGAGAGCGGGCTTGACACGATCAACGGCTTTGAAGCCGGCGGGATCGACCGTATCGCGCTAAGCCGATCCACTTTCGGCCTAACAGCGACGGTCGACTTTCTCAGCGCTTTTGGTTCATTGCCCACACCGACGAGCAACAACAGCACGCTGCTTTACAACACCGATACGCGGCAGCTGTATCTCGACGTTGACGGGAATGGACCAATCGCCGCAGTTCAAATCCTGCAAATGTCGCCCGGTGTACCATTGGCACTGGGCGATTTCGTCTTCTTTTAGCTCGGTAGGCGAAGGCCTTACGCCTTCGCCTTCAGGCTTTTGGCAACCTTCACACCGTGGCGTTCCAGCGCCTCGACGATCTTGCCCGCGCCTTCGAGGTTACCCCAGAACATCGGACCGCCGCGATAAACCGGCCAGCCATAGCCAAAGACCCAGACGACATCGATGTCGGAGGCGCGCTGCGCCTTGCCTTCTTCGAGGATCCGATAGCCTTCATTGACCATCGGATAGAGCGTGCGCTCGACAATTTCCTGCTCGCTGATTTCGCGCTTTGGCAGGTTTGATTTCGAACGGAAATCCTCGATAATAGCCAGCGCCTCTGCCGAAGGCGTGCCATTACGCTTCTCGTCATAGTCGTAAAAGCCCTTGCTGTTCTTCTGTCCGAACCGGCCTGCGGCACACAGCGCATCGCGGATCGTTTCGACCTTCGATGAATCGCGGTGCCAGCCGATATCAAGGCCTGCGAGGTCAGACATCTGGAACGGTCCCATCGGCATTCCGAAATCGGTATGCACTTTGTCGATTTGCGCGGGCGTCGCGCCCTCAAGCAGCAACTGCATCGCCGGCTGTTGCCGCTGGCTGAGCATGCGGTTGCCGATAAAGCCGTGGCAAACGCCCGCAACCACCGCAACCTTGCCGATTTTCTTGCCGATCGCCATAGCAGTGGCAAGCACATCGTCCGCTGTCTTGTCGCCGCGTACAACCTCCAGCAGCTTCATCACATTGGCGGGCGAGAAGAAGTGCATTCCCAGCACATCCTGCGGGCGCGAGGTAGCCGAAGCAATTTCGTTGACGTCGAGATAGCTGGTATTCGACGCCAGGATGGCGCCGGGCTTGCAGATGGTATCGAGCTTGCCGAACACATCCTTTTTGACATCCATGCTTTCATAGACCGCCTCGATGACCAGGTCGCAATCGGCAAGGTCCTCCAGGCGCAGCGTGGGTGTCAACAGCCCCATCATGCCTTCAACCTGTTCGGTTGTGAAGCGGCCCTTGGCAGCCGATGCTTCGTAATTCTTGCGGATCACACCTACGCCGCGATCGAGATTTTCCTGCACCATTTCGACGATGGTGACGGGTATGCCCTTGGCAAGGAAGTTCATCGAAATCCCGCCACCCATGGTGCCAGCGCCGATAACGCCAACCTTCCGGATGTCGCGCAACTGGATGTCCTTGGGAAGGCCATCAATCTTCGCGGCCTGCCGCTCGGCGAAGAACATGTGGCGCTGTGCGGCCGACTGGCTGCCCATCATCAATTTCATGAACTCGCCCCGTTCAAAGGCAAGGCCATCATCGATATTGGGATTGTCGGCGGCCGCCGCCACGCAGCGCAAATTGGCATAAGGCGCGTCAAAGCCTTTCCACTTGCGCGCATTTTCAGCCTCTAGCTTGGCGATGATGGCGGTATCGCCCTTAACCGGCAGCTTGCCGGTCGGCCGCGGGCCTTTGGCGATGCATTCGCGGGTGAAGGCTATGGCATCCGCCTCCAGACTGGTTTCGCCTGCCAGCTTGTCGACCAAACCGGTTTCCAGAGCCTTTTGCGCTGAAATGGGTTCGCCCAACGAACACATGATCGCTGCCTGCTCAATCCCCACCACACGCGGCAGGCGCTGGGTCCCGCCAGCACCGGGCAGCAGGCCGAGCTTGACCTCGGGAACGCCCAGCTTCGCCGAAGGAACGGCGATACGATAATGGCAACATAATGCGGTTTCGAGACCGCCACCGAGTGCGGTTCCATGGATCGCGGCAACAAGCGGCTTGGAAGACCCCTCCATCGCCTTTAGCACATCATGGAAGACCACGCCCTTGGCCTGGTTTTCGGTACCAAATTCGGAAATATCCGCGCCCGCGATGAAGGTCTGTCCTTCACAGATCAGCAATGCCGCCTTGACCGTATCATCGTTCAAGGCCTCGTTTACGCCATCGGCCAGGCCCTGCCGGACATGCCAGCTGAGCACATTCACCGGCGGGTTGTTGACGCTGATGATCAGGACTTCGCCGTCCTTGCGGGTGGTTACCGATTGCATTTTACTTCCTTTCTGCTCCCCTCCCGCTTGCGGGAGGGGCTGGGGGAGGGCCTGAAACGGATGCGGTTGGACGGGCCCTCCCCTAACCCCTCCCGCAAGCGGGACGGGGACTAAGCCGCCAACGCCGCATACATCATTGTGCGAATTTCCCGGCGGATGGGATAGGTCGAGGATGGCGCCAGCTGTGTCATAAACACCATTATCAGATCCTCGACCGGGTCGATCAGGAAGGCGGTCGAATACATGCCGCCCCAATAGAATTCGCCCTTTGATCCAGCCAGCATCGTTGCCGCCGGATCGATATTGCAGGCGAAACCAAGGCCGAAACCGATACCGGCATTTTCGGCCTCGCTGAACAGCGATTTCGAATGCTGGGTCAGGTCGCCGCCTCCGGGCAGGTGATTGGCGGTCATCAGTTCGAGCGTCTTGGGACTGATAATCTGGACGCCATCCAGTGCGCCGCCATTGAGCAGCATCCGGCAGAAACGATGATAATCATGGATGGTCGAGGCAAGGCCACCGCCACCCGATTCAAATTTCCAGCCCTGCGCCCACAGGCTTTCGGCCCCGGCCTTGTCGGATTGCACCATCTGTTCGGTGGGATGGAAGCTGTAACAGGGCGGAATGCGATGCGCTTGGCTCGCGGGCACCTTGAAGCCCGTATCCTTCATGCCAAGCGGCTCGAAGATATGCTCGCGGAAATAGTCGCCCAGTGACTGGCCAGAGATGCGTTCAACCAAGATGCCCAACACATCGGTCGAAACCGAATAATTCCAGCAGGTTCCGGGATCGAATTCGAGCGGAATCTGCGAAAGGTGACGAACGAAGCTCGCGCTGTCATTCTTCATCCAGTGCTCGAGCTCGGTCTTGCGATAAGCTGCATCGACCGGCGTGCGTTCCTGGAAGCTGTATGTGAAGCCAGTGGTATGGCGCAGCACATCAATGATGTTAAGCCGCGTCGCCGGTGGGCGCGTGACAAACGGGATGTTGCCGCCGCCGCTGACAAACACACCGAGATCGGCAAATTCGGGAATATATTTGGCAACGGGTTCGCTGAGCGCAACCTTGCCTTGCTCGACCAGTTGCATGAAGGCGATCGAGGTAATCGGCTTGGTCATGCTGGCGATGCGGAAAATGGCGTCAGGATCGACGCCCGACGACCATTGGTGCGCGACCTCATCCCCGCGCCCGATCAGCAGCGCGCCAAAGGGCAGTTTTCCGCTGTCGAGATATTTGGCCTGAATATGCGCTCCGATCCGGTCAAGCCGGTCGGGCAGGAAACCCAGTTCGAGTGCGTTGCTATCGCTCATGTCAATGCGCCGTCTGCCCCAAAAGTTGCCGGGTAACCGGATGCGAGCTCGTCAGCCCGCCATCGACTGCAATCGCCTGTCCATTGACATAGCTCGCCTGATCCGAAGCGAGGAACAGCGCGACATTGGCCAGTTCCTCAGGCTGTGCCGCCCGCTTCAGCGGATTGAGCTGCCCCACCTTGTGCATCACATCCTTTGAACGGGCATAGTCAAAGGTTGGCTTGGTCATTCCGGTTTCGGTCAAGCCGGGGCAGATTGCATTAACGCGGACGCCCGACGTGGTGAGTTGCTGCGCCGCCGTCTTGGCGAGATTGATGACGCCTGCCTTCGACGCCGAATAGGTCAGCGGCCCCGCGCCCGAATTGATGCCGGCAACGCTGGCGGTCAGCACGATGGCACCGCCGCGTCCTTGATCGACCATCGCCTTGCCCGCATGTTTGACCATCAACGCCGGGCCAATCAGGTTGACGCGGAAGGTTTCGGCCATCGTCGCGGGGTCGATTTCGAAAATCCCGCCCATATCGCCGATGATTCCGGCATTGGCAAAAGCGACATCGACCCCACCATAATTGGACTGGGCCGTCTCGACGAGTTTCGCCACATCGGCTTCAACACCAGCATCGATTTGCAACGCAGCGACGGTACCGCCAGCTG
Organism: uncultured Sphingorhabdus sp.; assembly: GCA_964423155.1. Taxonomy (GTDB): domain Bacteria; phylum Pseudomonadota; class Alphaproteobacteria; order Sphingomonadales; family Sphingomonadaceae; genus Sphingorhabdus_B. Next base: position 80,677 of record CAYRDQ010000006.1, on the reverse strand, counting down.
CCTCGACCTGCTTTGCGGTTTCGAAAACCGCTTCGGTCTTGTCGCCAATGACCAGCTTTGCACCTTCAGCGGCGAAGCGCAGCGCTGATGCGCGACCGATACCCGAACCGGCGCCTGTGATGATTGCGACTTTGCCTTCCAATGCGCTCATTTTATCCTCCTGAAATCGTGTTGCCGCCGTCAATGACGATAGTCTGCCCGGTCGTAAAGCCGCCCGCCTTGCTGGCAAGGAACACCGCCGCCCCGGCAATCTCGTGTGGCTCGCCAATGCGGCGGAGCGACGCGCGGCGGGTCGAAACTTCGAGTGTATCGGGATTTTCCCACAGGGCCCGGGCAAAATCGGTCTTGATCAGGCCCGGCGCGATGCAATTCACGCGCACACCCTTTGGCCCGAATTCATCCGCCAGGTTGCGCGCCATCGCCATATCGGCAGCCTTGGAAATGCCATAGACGCCGATCACCGTTCCGCCTTTCAGGCCAGCGACCGACGAAATGATGGTCACCGATCCCTCGCCCCGGTCGCACATCTCCGGTGCCACCATATGGATCAGCCAGTGGTTGGACAGGATGTTATTGTCCATGATCTTGCGGAACTGGTCATCGCTGATCCCGCCCGACGGCCCATAATAGGGATTGGAGGCCGCGTTGCACACCAGCGCGGTAACCTTTCCAAACGCCTTTCGGGTTTCGTCGACCAGATTTTGCAGATCGTCTTTCGAGGAAATATTGGCGGCAACGGCAATTGCGGTCCCAGCCCCGTATTTCGCGTTGATTTCGACAGCCACGGCGTCGCAGGCATCCTGCTTGCGGCTCGAAATGACGACCTTGGCAGCATGTTCGGCCATCTCTTCCGCAATTGCCTTGCCGATACCGCGCGACGAACCGGTAATCAGGGCGACCTGCCCGTGCATGTCGAATAGCGACATAGAATGTCTCCTCACCCCTTTTTGGGGAAATCAGGCCCCGGCCTTCTCCGCGAACGCCCATGCGCGCTCGGCCAACGGCGTCACACGGTCGGACATCGCCTTGGCATGCGCCGAACTGGCGGTGCCGTCGATCACCCGTTTCTTGATCCCTTGCATGATGCCCGCAAGCCGGAAAAAGTTATAGGCAAAATACCAGTTGAGATCGGGAATGCCTTCGCGGTTGGTCGCCGCGCAATATCGTTCGACGACTTCCTCCAGCTCAGGAATCCCGAGCGCCTTGCGGTCCAGGTCGGCGACGCCGGAACGACCGCCATTTTCGGTCACCCATGCCATCGCGACATAGGAAAAATCCGCCAACGGATCACCCAGCGTCGACAATTCCCAATCGAGAACGGCCAGGCATTTCGGACTGTTGCGATCGAAAATGGCGTTATCAATGCGGAAATCGCCATGGACGACACTGGTCCGCGTCTGTTCGGGCAAGGTCGCGGGCAACCATGCAATCAGCCGTTCCATTTCGGGCATGGTTTCGGTTTCGGACAATTTATACTGTTTGGTCCAGCGGTCGACCTGGCGGCCAAAATAATTGCCCGGCTTGCCAAAATCGGAAAGGCCAGCTGCCTCGATGTCGGTATTGTGCAGCTTCGCCAGCACATCGAACATCTCGAAATAGACGGCACGCCGTTCTTCGGGCGTCGCCCCCGGCATCGCCCCGTTCCAAATCGTCCGGCCGTCAACCATGCCCATTACATAGAACCAGCTGCCGACCACGTTGTCGTCAGTACATAGGCCATATTGGCGTGCGACAGGAAAACCCGTCTTGTACATGCCAGCCTGCACCTTATACTCGCGATCAACCGCATGCGCCGAAGGCAAGAGCGGACCGAAAGGCTTGCGGCGCAGCACGTAATTGCCCGACGCAGCCTCGATCTTGTAGGTCGGGTTCGATTGCCCGCCCTTGAACTTGGTCAAATGCAAAGGGCCTTTGAAGCCCTCCACATTGGCATGCATCCATTCGGCGAGGCGGCCCTCGTCCAGCTTGTCAGCGCCCTCGGGTTCGACGGTGCCGACAAAGGCTTCATCGGCGTTGATGGCTACAGCATCGCTCATTGGTCGAAAACGATCACGCTCCGTGCGCTATCGCCCTTCTTCATCTTGTCGAAACCGTCATTGATTGACTCAAGCGGGATGCGCTCCGCGATGATGCTGTCGAGATCAAGCAACCCGCGCATGTAGAAATCGACGAGGCGCGGCATATCGACCGGGAAGCGGTTGCCACCCATGATAGCGCCCTGCAACTTCTTGCCCGAAAGCAGGTCCATCGCCGACAGGCCAACGCTATGCTGCAGGGGCATCATGCCGAGGATTGTTGCGGTCCCGCCGCGACGCAGTGATTTGACCGCGAGTTCGCCGGATGCCGGGCGTCCGACGGCTTCGACCGCGTGATCGACGCCGCCCTTGCTGATTTCGATAATCTGTGCGGCGGCATCGTCGGCCAGCGCATCGACCACATCGGTCGCGCCCAGCTTTTTCGCCAGCTCCCGTTTTTCAGGGATCGGGTCAGCGGCAATAATCCGCCCTGCCCCGGCAATCTTGGCCGCATTGATTGTGGCAAGGCCAACCCCGCCACAACCGACAACCGCCACCGTTTCACCCGGCGTCACCTTGCAGGCATTGAAAATCGTGCCGGCACCTGTCGTCACCGCACACCCGATCACCGCTGCCCGATCGAGCGGCATTTCAGGATCGATACGAGTGCATGCATGTTCGTGGATCAGCATCATCTCGGCAAAGGCCGAAAGGTTGAGCATTTGATTGACCGTCGATCCATCCGGACGGGTCAGTCGCGGCGGCTGGTCCGGTGTGCGCCGGGTTTCAGCCCCAAGGCAAAGCGACATGCGGCCAGTGACGCAATATTCGCAATGCCCGCAAAAGGCCGAAAGACAGGTGATCACGGCGTCGCCGACCTTCACCGTACGCACTTCCGAACCCACGGCCTCGACAATACCCGCCGCCTCATGGCCCGGTACCGCTGGCAAAGGATGCGGGTAGGTGCCTTCGATGAAGTGCAGATCCGAATGGCAGAGCCCGCAGGCCGCATTGCGGATCAGCACCTCATGCGGTCCCGGCTTCGATATCTGCAGGGTTTCGATTTCGAGCGGCTTGCCCGGTTCGACAAGGACTGCAGCTTTCATCAGCGTGTCACCGCCAGATTTCCGCTGGACAATTCAACCCCACCGCGCACTCCGCCATAACGGCCCAGTTCCATGCGCGCGATAGCGCGGGCGTGAACCTCATCCGGACCGTCGGCAAGGCGCAGGGTACGCTGATGGGCGTAAGCCGAGGCCAGGCCGAAATCTTCCGAAACACCGCCACCGCCATGCGCCTGAATGGCATCGTCGATAATCTTGAGCGCCATGTTCGGTGCCTGCACCTTGATCATCGCGATCTCGTTCGCAGCGGCCTTGTTGCCGACCGTATCCATCATATGGGCGGCCTTGAGGCACAGAAGGCGGGTCATCTCGATATCGATGCGCGCGCGGGCTATACGCTCATGCCAGACGCTGTGTTCGGCAATCGTCTTGCCGAAAGCAACGCGGCTGGTGAGGCGGCGGCACATCTTCTCCAGCGCTTCTTCGGCAACGCCGATGGTACGCATGCAGTGGTGGATACGGCCCGGCCCGAGGCGGCCCTGCGCGATTTCGAAGCCACGACCTTCACCGAGGATGACGTTGTCGACGGGTACGCGAACGTCCTTCAACTCGACTTCCATATGGCCGTGCGGCGCATCGTCATAACCGAATACCGGCAGGTGGCGGATGATGTTCACGCCCGGCGCATCCATGGGGACGATGATTTGCGACTGCTGCTGGTGCTTTTGCGCACCGGTGTCGGTCTTGCCCATCACAATCGCGACCTTGCAACGCGGATCGCCAAGACCCGACGACCACCATTTGCGGCCATTGATGACATATTCATCGCCATCGCGAACCATGCGGGTTTCGATGTTGGTCGCATCCGACGATGCGACAGCAGGTTCGGTCATCAGGAAGGCCGACCGGATTTCTCCGTTCATCAACGGAACCAGCCATTGCTTCTTCTGCTCGGCAGTGCCGTAGCGATTGAACACTTCCATATTGCCTGTGTCAGGCGCCGAGCAGTTGAACACTTCGGAAGCAAAGCCGATGCGGCCCATTTCTTCGGCACAGAGCGCATATTCGACATTGGTCAGTTGCGGACCGTCAAATTCGATGGTGGTATCCAAGTGCGGATTTGCGCCCTGCGGCGGCATGAACAGGTTCCACAGACCGGCCGCCTTTGCACGCGCCTTTTCCTCTTCGACGACCTGAATCACCTTCCAGCGCTCGCCAGTGGCATCCTCTTTTTTATAGTCGGCAACGCGCGGACGCAGATAGGTGTCGATGTGGTTTTTTACGCGGTCACGCCAATAGGTTTCGCGTTCGGTGAAGGTAAAGTCCATGCGAGTCGTCCTCTTTTTAATCGTCCGGTTAACTTGATTTCCTTGGGCCGATATTTCGGCGGCTTCAACTAGTTTTTTCTCCATCGGCGAGCATTCGCAACCGCTCCTCATGATCATCGCGACCAATGGGGAAGTTCCTGAACACGAACGCACTGGCGAGCGCCAGAATCACAACTGCCGAAGCATAAAAAAGCATGATATTTTCGACAACCGCCCGTTCAAGCGTCGCTGGATCCGCGTGCGCGGGCAATCCCGACCAGTGCACAATCAACCCCGATGCCATGATGCCAAGCCCGACCCCGCATTTCTGGACGAAAAACCAGCCAGCCGAAAACACCCCCTCCGATCGCTTGCCGGTTTTGATTTCGGACGCCTCGACCAGATCTGCGACCATCGACTGGGCGGTAATCATTGCCGTTACGCTCAACGCATTGGAGAAAAACGCAAAGCCGAACACCATCGAAGTCGACAGCGTGGTTCCGCTTTCGGGCCATGTGCCCGCAAGGTTCAGCAGGAAGGGTGTCGTCCAGAACAACATCCCTGCGATCCCTGTCACGATCGCGGTTTTCTTCTTGCCGAACATTCGCACCAATGGCGTCACGAGGAAAAACGAGCCGACAACGCTCGCCATCAGGATGAAGGGATAGATAGCAAAGGCTTCTTGCGAGAAACGCCATACAAAGATGTAGAGATAATTGCTCAGCGAGAATGTAATCCCCTGGCTGATATAGGAAATCACCGCGCCGCCGAACAGGATGACTGCGGCGGGATGGCTCAGCGCCTCGAAAATCTCGCCAAATACGCCGCGCGGATGTGTTGTTATCATCCGCTTTTCGGGGAAGCGGGCCACAGCCTTATGCTGGCCCAGCGCCGCAATCAGCACTGCCCCGGTCATCACCACCGCACCGAAAAGGCCATAATTCCAATAGCCCTCAGGATTGAGCTGCCCGACCGGATGCGTCTCGCTCGGGACCAGAAAGACATCATAGGCTAGGAACAGGATCACCAATCCGCCGATCCAGCCAAACAAATAGCGATAGCGCATGATCGACGTGCGCTCGTCATAATCGGCGGTCAGTTCGGGTATTAGCGCCGCATTGGGCACTTCGACCGCCGAGACCAGAACACGCACAAAAAACGCCGTGGCCAAAAGGTACCAGAAGATCGCGTCCCCCATGCCTTGCGGGTTTACCCATAACAGCATCCAGGCAAAGCCCAGCGGAACGGCACACACATACATCCAGGGCAGGCGCCGCCCCCAACGTGTGTGCGTGCGATCGCTGAAATGTCCGATCAGGGGATCGGCAAAGGCATCGGCGATCATGGCAAGCGTCAGTGCCAGCGACACCAGCCGCGCATCGAGCCCGACAACCTGATTGTAGAAAAGCAACAGGAAAGTCGAAAAACCGTTGTCCTTGATTCCATAGGCGATCGACCCCAGCCCATGGAACATTTTGAGCCGTGTTGGCAGCCTTGGCGAAATAGTCATTCCTGCGCCGCACCGATGAAGTTCTGAACCGAATCGAACATCGCGGGGGCATTTTCATCCCAGCTATGACGCGGACCAATGGTGATGCCCCCATCGACCACCATATGGGTACCAGTGATGAAACGGGCTTCGTCGCTGGACAGATATGCAACCATCGAAGCAATGTCCTCGGGATTACCTCCGCCTTTCACCGGCTGAGCTGCATTGGCCACTTCGTGGATCACAACATTGGCGGCATCGCGGTTTTCAAGCGGCACTTCGAGCGCCGATGCGAAGATATTGGTCTTGATGAAACCGGGGCAAATCGCGTTCACCCTGATATCGAATTTGGCGAGCTCCGCCGCCGCCATTTTGGAAAGATGCAACACGCCAATCTTGGCGACGGCATAGGCAGACGGCGAATAGCCTGCACCCAGCGCGGCAACGCTCGCTGTATTTACGATGGAAGCGCCCTTACGCCCCTTCATGTGGGGTACCGCATAGCGAATTCCCATCGCAACTGAACGAAGCAGCAGGTCCATCGTCCGGTCCCAGCCTTCGGGCGAAATCTCGTCGATAGGGGCGCGATCGCCGACGGCACCCGCATTGTTGAACACGATGTCGATACCGCCGGTCTTTTCGGCTGCGAAATCCATCAACGCCTTGATGTCATCGACATTGCAGACGTCGGTGCGCTTGAAGAAAATCTTGCCGTTGGAGGTTGCGGCCAGTTCGCTTCCGCCCGTCTCGTCAATATCGGCGGCGATTACGGTCGCGCCCTCCTCGGCCAGTCGCAGGCATGTGGCTTTTCCGATACCCGATGCTGCTCCCGTGACGACAGCGGTCTTTCCAGCGAATCTCATAATCCTCTCCTCGTCCCGACTCTCTCTCCGCCATCCTGTGCCTATAAAAAGGCGCGGTCAACGGGCGCAAAAATGCCGTTACGGAAAGCAGCACTCACAAGTTGACGCTTGCGTAAAGCGCACAAAGAGACATAGTGATTCGGCACTTTTTAGGAGAATCCCGATGAGCGAGCTGGATGCATTCCGCACGGAAATCAGGGCGTGGATAGAGGCAAATTGCCCGCCCGAAATGAAAACCCCGCAACGTGGCGACGACGATGTCTGCTGGGGCGGGCGCAATTTCGTTTTTCAGTCCGAAGCACAGAAGCAGTGGATGGAGCGTTGCGCAGAAGCCGGCCTGACCGTACCGGATTGGCCAAAGGATTATGGCGGCGCAGGACTATCGCCCGCCGAAACCAAAATCTTCCGTCAGGAAATGGCGCGCGCAGGGGCGCGCAGCCCGCTCAACAGCTTCGGCATCTGGATGCTCGGTCCCGCTTTGCTCAAATTCGGTACCGAAGAGCAAAAGCGCCATTACCTGCCGCAGATCGCTCGCGGCGAAATCCGTTGGTGCCAGGGCTATTCGGAACCCGGTTCGGGTTCGGACCTCGTGTCACTGCAGACATTTGGTGAGGACAAGGGCGACCATTGGGTGGTCAACGGCCAAAAAATCTGGACCAGCTATGCCGACAAGGCCGACTGGATTTTCTGCCTCGTCCGCACTGACAAGGAAAACAAGTATCAGGGTATCAGCTTCCTGTTGTTCGATATGACGACGCCGGGTGTTACGACCAAGCCGATCAAGCTGATTTCCGGCTATTCGCCATTCTGCGAAACCTTCTTTGACAATGTCGTCGTGCCCAAGCACCAGATTGTCGGCGAACTCAACCGTGGTTGGGATGTCGCCAAATATCTGCTCGGTCATGAGCGCGAGATGATTTCCGGCATGGGCGGCGGCGATGGCGGCACCGCTTCGCTCGGCGGCGGCTTCAAGCACGCGCTGGGCGACGAGCCCATCCTGCGTGCCCAGTTGGCCATGTTCGACGTCGAAAGCCTTGCTTTCCGAGCGCATAGCGAGCGCTTCATGGACGAATGGAAGACCGGCAAAGCGCACCCGGCTTATTCGAACCTGATGAAATATATCGGCACCGAATTGAACAAGAAGCGCCACGAACTGGTGATGGCTGCGGGCGGCAGCGATGCTCTGGAATGGGAAAGCGAGCGTTCGAACGGGGGCAAGCGCGCCCGCGACTGGCTCCGCACAAAAGCCAATTCGATCGAAGGCGGCACGAGCGAAGTGATGCTCAACGTTGTCGCCAAACGCATTCTAGACATGCCGGGAGCCTGACCCATGGCCATGACCTATAACGAAGACCAGTCGATGCTGCGCGACAGCGCGCGCGACTTTATGAAAACCGAAGCCCCCGTCGCGCATCTGCGCAAATATCGGGATATGGATTGCAAGGATGGTTTCAGCCACGATCTGTGGAAGCAATTTGCCGAAATGGGTTTCACCGGCATCCTGATCCCCGAAGCCGATGGCGGCATGGGCATGGGACATGTCGAGGCAGGGATCGTGCTCGAGGAAATCGGGCGTAACCTATCGCCCTCCCCCTTCCTGTCGACCTCTGTTGTCGCGGTCGAGGCGCTGAAGGCTGCGGACAAGGCTATGCGCGATCGCTGGTTCCCTGGCATCCTTGCAGGCGAAACTGTGATCGGCATCGCGCTGGAGGAAGGCAAGAAGCATCATCCCGAAAAGATTGCCCTCAAGGCCGAACGCAGCGGCAATGGCTTCAAGCTAAGCGGTGCCAAGCAGTTCGTGGTGCAGGGCAGCTCGTCAGACATGCTGATCGTTGCAGCGCGCACCGCAGGTGCCGTGGGTGAAACCGACGGTTTGACCTTGTTCGCAATCGAAAAGGATGCGGCGGGTCTTGCGATGGAAGCCGCGCGCACTGTCGATTCCGCGATGGCCGCGCGTATCGCTTTTGAAGGTGTCGAAGTGACTGCCGATGCGGTGATCGGCGATGTCGATGGTGGTTGGGCTGTTCTCGCCAAGATGCTTAACGCCGGACGGACTGGTTCCGCAGCCGAAATGGTGGGCGTAGGTACTGGCGCGATGGACCTGACCTTTGACTACCTCAAACAGCGCAAGCAGTTTGGCCGGGTCATCGGCGAATTTCAGGCACTGCAGCATCGTGCGGCGCATCTCTACGGCGAAATGGAAATGGCCCGTTCGGCAGTACTCAAGGCGCAGAATTTCCTCGACGAGGAAGATCCCCGTGCCGAGCTTTATGCCTCGGTCGCCAAGGCGAAAGCCGGTCTAGCCTGCAACCTCTCGGTACGTGAGGGCGTACAGATGCATGGCGGCATCGGCATGACCGACGAATATGATATCGGCCTTTATATGAAGCGCGACCGCGCGCTCGCCGAATATATGGGCGACATTTATTTCCACGCAGATCGCGTAGCCAGACTGAACGGTTACTAAACTCCCCTCCCGCTTGCGGGAGGGGCCGGGGGAGGGCCCGAAGCCTGATACGGCTCGCTGCGCTCGCCCCCTCCCCTAACCCCTCCCGCAAGCGGGAGGGGAATGAAAAGGAGAACATCATGGACTTGCAAAAATTATTCAGCCTCGAAGGTCGTGTGGCTCTTGTCACCGGCGGTTCCAAGAATTTGGGTCGTCATATGGCAGAGGGATTCATTGCGGCGGGCGCCAAAGTCTATATCAGCTCGCGTAAGGCCGACGCCTGCGAGAAGACTGCCGCCGAATTGGGCCCGAATTGCATCCCGCTTCCCATGGATGTGTCGACTGTCGAAGGCTGCAAGGCGCTGGCGGCTGCATTTGCCGAGCGGGAATCGAAGCTCGACATCCTCGTCAACAATGCCGGCGCCGCTTGGGGCGCACCGTTTGAAGACTTTCCCGAAAGCGGGTGGGACAAGGTGATGGACCTGAACGTCAAGGGCCCCTTCTTCCTGACGCAGGCACTCTATCCGCAACTCAAGGCGGCAGCATCAAAGGCGCATCCGTCCAAGGTTATCAATATCGGCTCGATCGACGGTATCCGCCTTAATCCCTGGGAAACCTATAGCTATCATGCATCCAAGTCGGCGATCCTTTACCTGACCAAGCGCATGGCTGCGCGGCTGGTACAGGACCAGATCAACGTCACGGCGATTGCGCCGGGCGCCTTTGCTTCGGATATGAACAAGGCAGCGCGTGATCATGGCGACGCCGTGGCGACCAACATTCCGAACAAACGCATTGGCATTGCCGAAGATATGGCAGCGGCGGCAATCTACCTCGCCTCGGATGCCGGCAACTATGTCGTGGGTGACACGATCACCGTCGATGGTGGCGTCGCCCATGCCAATATCGGATCGCCGAGCATCGACGTATGACCGTCCACGGCACCACGCAGGACCGGTTCGCGGGCGTCACGTCCGTGATGGCCGCAAGTCTGACTAGTGGCGCAGATCTTGGCGCGTCCTTTTGCGCAACGCAGGGCGGAGAAACCATCGTCGATATATGGGGCGGCCATGCCGATCCTGCCAAATCACGCGACTGGGAACGCGATACCATTGTCAACGTCTATTCGACGACCAAGACGATGGCGGCACTCACCGCACTGCTGCTGGCTGATCGCGGCGTTTTCGACCTCCACGAGAAGGTCGCGAAATTCTGGCCGGAATTTGCCAGCGAAGGCAAAGCCGATGTTACCATCGCGCAATTGCTTAGCCATTCGGCAGGACTTTCGGGCTGGAAGGAACCGTTACAGCGCGAGGACCTTTACGACTGGTCCAAATGCACCGATCTGCTCGCGCGCCAAGCGCCGTTCTGGAAACCCGGGACAGCGCCGGGCTATCACGCGCTGACCCAGGGCTATCTGGTGGGTGAAGTGATCCGTCGGGCGACGGGCAAGACCGTCGGCACTGTATTCAGGGAAGAAATTGCCGGGCCATTGGGTGCGGACTTCCATATTGGCTTGCCCGCAAGCGAAGACCATCGTGTCGCGGAACTGGTGCCACCGCCGGTCGCAGTCGCCGCTCAGGCGAGTTCAGAACTGCAAAGCAATATGGCGACCAACCCAGGTATCGATGTCGGAGAAACCGCCAAGCGTGCTTGGCGTGGAGCGGAAATTCCGGCAGCTGGCGGAACGGGAAATGCCCGTTCGGTTGCAGAGATCCACGCAATTCTGGCCAATGGCGGCGTTGCGAAAGGCAAACGCTTCCTCTCAGAAGCCGGTTGTCGTCGCGCACTCGAATGTCAGGTCGAGGGTACAGACCTCATTCTGGGTATTCCCGTCCGCTTTGGCATGGGCTTTGGCCTGCCCGGCGGAATGGTGCCGCTGCCCAATCCCAACAGCTGCTATTGGGGCGGCTATGGCGGCTCGATCGCGATCGTCGACATGGATGCGCAAACGACCTTTTCCTATGTGATGAACCGCATGGAGGGCACCACGACCGGTGACGCGCGCGGTTTCGCGCTGGTGATGACAATGTGGCAGGCCATGGCCGCCTGATAGGCAAAGTGCACAAGGCGCAATTTGAGATCAGTTGCATATTTTGCAACTGACCTATTTCTTTTCGCAATTGCACAATGAACCGCCAATCGCCAAATGGCTCTCAACGAAAGCGAAACTTTCGAGACATTGATGGGCCGGGCACTCTCCTCCTCCTCTCCCCCGCCCGCCCGTCGATACGAACGGCCTTCATGCACCGCGTGGAGGCCGTATTCGTTTGTGGCTTAATGTCGTGGGAGCGACGCTTTGTTTCGCTGGAGAGATACACTTCTTCTTGTTCTCCATTTTGTCCACCGCAAACCCTTCGCCCTGTGGATAAGTCGCAAGATTCCCATTGCCCGACTCGGTCTTCGATGAGAGTTTGAACTTGTCAGGCAGGGAAGCCGGAAAGCAAAGCGGAACGGAAACGGGAAGCGGAGCGGAACGAAGGAACTGTCAGATACCTCGCCAGAGCGTTTCAGAAGCGAAAGTGGAAGAAGCAGGAAAGCAGAGGTTGCTGCCGGACAACGAACGTCATGTGCGGGCCGAGGCCTCACCGCCAAAAGCCAACGCCGGGCAGGATACCGAAAGCAGTCAGGCAAACTGGCGACCCTTCGGGGCCGCCAGCGAGCCGGACGCCGGAAAGCGGAAAGAATGGCCCTAGTGGCCAAGGACTTCCAAGATCAGGCGCAGTGGGCGCTGGTAGCAATACCAGCGCCCATTATGTTTGGACGCCATGCGCGTTCAATCCAGAATGGTGCAACATGCCGGAATGGCCGTGCGGTCAGGCAACCATTTCTTCACCCGGCAAACATATAATGGCTCCCATGATAGGTCAGAGATCCTTTGGAAAACTGGGCAACCGGAAAGCAGCACGGCTAGCGATCGAAATCGACGCTGGCCTTGTGATGCCCGAGCGATCAGTGCGTTGCAGGCTCGAAAACATCTCCCGTACGGGTTGCCGGTTGCAGCTTTCAGATCCACCTCGTGTTGGCGCAACGATAATGGTCCGTGCCGAACGAATTCAGGCGCTGGGTACCGTTTCATGGGTACGAGCCAATCGTTGTGGCATAAAATTCTCACAACCGCTCGAAGGCAGCGCGCTTGAACGCATGCGCTGGATAATCGAAAATTCCAGCAAGCATCAGCAGAATAGTCTTTCGCACGCCACGGCCATTTGGCGATGACGCACAACGGCTAAGGATCGCGGGCATCAAAATCGCACAAATCTGTCGTGCGTGACCTGCGTCACGCGTTTTCGATCCGATTCGGTGCCAATCGGGTGATGCGACCCGGTTGGCTGGGAAACTCCCTTAGCCAACATCCTTCCGAGAAGCAGGAAGAGTAATCTCCCTGCTTCTCGGTTCTTTTAAACGCCCGCTTTCAGCAGCCAGTCATGGAAAATTCGCACTGCACGCTGCTTCAGTGCGCGCGGCCGACAAACAAACCAATAGCTGTACGGGCTTTCCACTTCTGCATCGAAAAGGCGAACCAGCCGTGAATCCTTCGCGTCCGAGAAATGGCTCCCATGCATGATGGCGACGCCTAACCCATTGGCCGCAGCCTCAAGCATCAACGGACCGCTATCTATATGGTCGATCGCAGAAGGGCGCAGCTTGGGCTCGCCCACAGCATCGCGCCATGCATCAAAGATAAGTGGCATGTCGCTGTGTACCAAAACCGTCTGGTCCTTAAGGTCCGATGGCTTTTCCAGCTTTTGCTCACGCGCCAAAGTTTCAGAGGCGATCGCATAGACCGTATTGCGATCGAGCCGCACGGCATAAAGCCGTGGATCGACCTGATCCGCGATGATGATCGCGGCATCAACCACATCGCCCAAAAGATTCTCCGCATGCGCCGAGGTATCGACATCGATATGCAGTTTGGGAAACAGCTTGCGCAGTTCGGGAAGCTTCGGAATCAGCCGCTGCGAGCCAAAAAGCGGTAACACGCCCAGGCGCAGCCGATATTCGCCACCCTGACCCGATAGCTCCTCTACCGCCTCAGCCATTGCCTCAAGCGCGGGCTCGATGGCCTTTTGAAGCGCGATACCGTCGGCATTGAGAATCATCGCCTGCGCCTTCCGCTCGAACAGCGGCTTGCCCATAAAGTCCTCCAGCGCCTTGATTCGCCTGCTAAGTGCGGGTGGTGACAGCGCCAATTCGGATGCCGCTGCTTTTGCCGAACCGAGCTTGGCAATCCGGATAAAGGCTTCGAGCGAACGCAATGGCGGCAATCGGCGCATGGGGGAGGTCTCGCATATTTGTGCGGCGCAAAAATGATGCGCTTTGAAGAGCGCTTCAGAATCAAGCCGGTTTTCGTTGAATTGAAAGCTAATTCAGATTGCAAAAATTGCAACCCGAATTCTATTGTTCGCACTTGCACAAAAACGGGCAATGCCCCAAATAGGTCAGGCCTTACAGGCATCCTCTCCTAAAGTAAGACTTTCCAAAGGCCGGGTTTCCCCCGGCCTCTTTTTTTGCCCGTTGCCCAGCCATACTACCGACCCTATCTTGAAATTCAGGGACTTGGACTAAAGGTAACCTGAATATGGCAAAGCAAAAGAACAGCAAACTCCAGGTTGCCAATGCCCGACCCGAAGATTCGGGACGCGGCCTTGCCCGCCTGTCTCGCGAATATATGGCCGAACATGGCCTGCAGCAGGGCGATGTGATCGAAATCGTCGGCAAGCGGACGACGGCAGCGCGCGCAGTCGATCCTTATCCCGAAGATGAAGGGCTGGAGGTTATACGCCTTGATGGCCTGCAACGCGCCAATGCCGGCGCGGGTGCGGGCGATCATGTCGAGGTCAAAAAGGCCAGTTCAGTTGCCGCCAAACGGGTGGTCTTTGCCCCTGCCCAGCCCGAAATCCGGTTGGAAGGACCGGGGGACGCCCTGAAACGCAATTTCATCGGACGCGCACTGGTTGCCGGCGATGTTGTTGCGACCCACGGCCAGCAAAGGGTCGCACCTGAGAACATGCCCCCGCAATTGGCGCAAATGCTCGCGGCTCCCGCATTTGCACTCACCGAAATCCGGCTCACCGTCGTTTCAACGACACCAAAAGGCATCGTCCATATCGACCAGGAAACAGAGGTCGAGCTGCGCGCCGAATATAGCGATGATGGCGACGTGCGCCGCGCCGATGTGACCTATGACGATATTGGCGGCATGGCCGATACCATCCGCCAGTTGCGCGAGATGGTAGAATTGCCCTTGCGCTACCCCGAGTTGTTCACGAGGCTGGGTGTTGATCCGCCACGCGGCGTGTTGCTCCATGGCCCGCCGGGAACGGGTAAAACGCGGCTCGCACGCGCTGTGGCCAATGAAAGCGAAGCCGAGTTTTTCGTCATCAACGGCCCGGAAATCATGGGCTCGGCCTATGGCGAATCCGAAAAGAAACTACGGGAGATTTTCGCGGCGGCGACAAAGGCGGCGCCCTCCATCTTGTTCATCGACGAAATCGATTCGATCGCCCCGTCGCGTGACAAAGTGCATGGCGAGGCAGAGAAACGTCTTGTCGCGCAATTGCTGACGCTGATGGACGGGCTCGAGCCGCGCACCAATCTTGTCGTCATCGCCGCCACCAACCGGCCCGAAGCGATCGACGAAGCGCTGCGCCGCCCGGGGCGGTTCGACCGTGAGATTATCGTTGGCGTTCCCGACGAGAGCGGCCGGCGCGAAATCCTTGCCATCCACACCCGCGGCATGCCCCTCGATGCAAAGGTTTCGTTGCGCGAACTGGCGCGGACAACCTATGGCTTTGTCGGCGCCGATCTCAACGCGCTAAGCCGCGAGGCGGCGATCGAGGCCGTGCGACGGATTATGCCCAAGCTCGACCTTTCGAGCGGAACGATCCCTGCCGAGGTTCTCGAAAATCTGAAAGTCACCCGCGACGACTTTCTTGAGGCCCTCAAACGCGTCCAACCATCTGCCATGCGCGAGGTGATGGTGCAGTCTCCCAATGTGCGCTGGGAGGATGTTGGCGGGCTCGACGAGGCACAGGCCAAGCTGAAGGAAGGGATCGAATTGCCGTTGCGCAACCCCGATGCTTTCCGCCGGCTCGGGATCCGGCCTGCGAAAGGCTTCTTGCTTTATGGCCCTCCGGGTACCGGCAAGACTTTGCTTGCCAAGGCCGTGGCCCGCGAAAGCGAGGCCAATTTCATCTCGACCAAATCATCCGACCTGCTGAGCAAGTGGTATGGCGAGAGCGAGCAACAGATTTCACGCCTCTTCGCCCGCGCACGGCAGGTCGCGCCGACGGTGATTTTCATCGACGAAATTGACAGCCTCGCCCCCGCGCGGGGCCGGGGCGCCAGTGAACCGCAAGCGACCGAACGCGTGGTCAATACATTACTCGCCGAAATGGACGGGCTGGAGGAACTGCAATCGGTCGTCGTGATTGGCGCCACCAACCGGCCTACCTTGATGGATCCCGCCCTGCTCCGTCCCGGGCGGTTCGATGAACTGGTTTATGTGACGGTTCCCGACAAAGGCGGACGGCGGCGCATATTGGGTATCCACACCGCAAAAATGCCGCTGGGCAAGGATGTCGATCTCGACGAGATTGCCGAGCGCACTGACAGATATACAGGCGCCGATCTCGAGGATCTGGTCCGCCGCGCGGGCCTGTTCGCCCTGCGCGAGGGCGGAAATGATGCCAATGAAGTCCGCATGAGCCATTTCAGCCAGGCGCTCAACGCTAGCCGGGCAACTGTTTCACCGGAAATGGAAGAAGAATATCGCGCGATGGAATCGAAACTCAAGCAAGCGGCTTTGGTACCAGAAGGTATGGGTTTTGTGGCACCCGGTATGGTGAAGCCAGTGCGGGCGTACAAGCATGAGCCTTAATTCCGGTTTACCGTAAAGACTCGTAACGGCGCGCAAAATCCCGGTGACGGTGCATGCAACTCGGTGTAAATTGCGTATCGAAGCGGATGAAGAAGGCCGCGCATTTCGCCGGGATGGAGCGAGGTTCATGAATACCGAATTGCAGGACGTGGTCGTCAGACTGCGCGAAATCATGCACATGCTGGACGAGCGGGGCCAACCCTGGGCAGCGTCTGCGGTCAACGAGGCGATAGAAGAACTCGCCCCTTCTCTGGAACTGCTGCCAACCGACGAGGATTCGATCCACTAAGGCGATCTATTCGACCGCTTGCTGGACCACTGCACCCAGCCCGATCGCCCGGACGAGCACCATGCCTTCGATCGCGACGAGCAGCTTCGCTGCATCGCGCGCGCGCGTCGCATCGCTTTTTGCCGCCAGTTGCGCTTCTCCCCAGGCAAGAAAGCCTTGGCCAATCGCTGTCGCTATGGGCGTGTAGAGCGGGTCGCCGCGCGCCGACCGGCTCGCCAATTCCAGCCAGACACACATATAGGGCCAGAAACGGTCTTCAAAAAGAAGCCCAGCCAGCCGTTTCTGCAGAGCGGCCAGCGGCATAGGTTCAGGCGCGACTTGCTCGGCCAAGGCCAGGGTCATCCGCTCGGCGATGCGTTGCAACGTGGCCGCGAGCAGTTCGGTTTTATCGACAAAATAATAGAGCAGCATACGATCGCTGGTACCCGCAGCCTTGGCCAACGGGCGCAAGCTGGCGGAGACAAGACCATGTGCCAGCACATGGTCCGCCAACCGGTCGACAATCGCCGTACGCCGCTCGTCTGTCTTGCTATATTCCATCCGGACCTGCTTATGCGCAAATAACGCTTGTAGCGACTGCTACATTAATGTAGCATATGCTACATAATCAATCGAGCAGGAAAGGAAAAACTATGTCCACCTTCTGGCAAAACTGGCTCAAGCTTTGGGCTTGGGGCGTCATCCTCTTTGGTGTGGTACTGGCCGCCGGCGCGTTTGCGACAACCGATGCTGTGGTTCGCCCTATTTTCGACATGTTGGGTAATCCCTTTCCCGCAGAACCCGATGCGCATCATCGCTTTTCGATCGGTTTGATGGGCGCGGTCAGCATTGGCTGGGGGGTGACTTTGCTGGGCGTGTTCAAGGCCGTTTTTGGGTTGGCTCGAGACGACGCCACCCCATTTTGGCGAGCGATACTGAACGCGACGATCATCTGGTATGTGATCGACGGCTATATATCCTACGCGACCGGATTTGCGCTGAATATAGTGTCGAATACCGTGCTGCTGGTATTACTGTTGATCGCGCTCGTCAAAAGCGGCGCGTTGCGCGGCGGGAATTCCGCCTAGAAATCGACCTGCTCATAATAGGGCGGCGGAGTTACACCCTCCATCCGCTCTGACAGCAGCGGGCGAAAACTGGGGCGGCTCTTGAACATGGCATACCAGCTCTTGGTCTGTTCATGCCCGCTCCAGTCAATTCCGCCGAGATAGTCGGCAACCGAAATCTGGGCTGCGGCGGCGAGGTCAGCCATGCTCATCGTGGGTCCAGCCATCCAGGCACGGTGATCTATCAGATAATCGATATAATCGAGATGTCCGTTGGCCAGCCGCATCGCCTCGCGCAACACGGTGCTGTCAGGCGGTTGCCTGTAGACAACCCGCTTCTTCATCCTTTCGTGGAGCAGCGGAGCGGTGACATCGCCGTAAAACTGCTGGTCGAACCACGCGGTCAATCGGCGGATTTCGGCGCGATAGGCAGCCGAGCCGCTGATCATCGGGGCGGTGTCGCTGACTTCCTCTATATACTCCCCGATCGCTACAGAATCGCAAAGAGTCAGATTGCGCGCGGGATCAATCAGCACCGGCGTGCGTGCCGCCGGGTTCATGTAGAGAAATTCGTCCCGATGCTCCCACGGGTTTTCCCGCACCAGGCTATAGGCAATGCCCTTTTCGCCCATCTGCAGGCGTACCTTGCGCGAGAACGGACATAAGGGAAATTGCAGGAGCTGCCACATGGCGGCCCTGTTAGGGATTCTGTTCCGGAAATGGAAGCGCGCAGTTGGCGCTTTTTAGTGGATTGTCCCCAATGTGGTCTCGAGATTTAGCAGGATCACCAGCCGCTCGATCTGCCGCCAGCGGCAATAATGCAGATGATTGCCCACATTGCGGCTCTTCTCGGCACGTTCTGCCGCTTCAAGTCCAGCCTCAAAACCGAAACGGGCGATCAGGGCCTGCGCCTCGCTGACATCGCGGGCGTTAACGTAAAGCGGCAGATACATGTATGAGTGCGACCTCTTGGTTGTACGGGTGGCAGGCCGACCGGGGTGTGGCCTGCCTGCAAAACCGTCTTTACCCGCAATGGGTAGCAGAAGCCTTCCGGCACGTGGTTACCAAAGCATTAGCCAGTTTTACACGATGCAGGTACGCCTGCTTGAAGGCTTGCCCCCACCCCCCATATGGTGGCAAAGACATTCGCATGAACAATCCAGACAATCAGCCCTCGTCCGATCGTCCGCGCTTTGGCGGCGGCATTTTCCTGTTCTTTGGACTGCTGATCGGTTCGATCATCGGCATAGCAATGAATGAAGCTTCAATCGGAATGATCAGCGGCTTTGGCGTCGGCTGCCTGTTGGCAATACTGGTCTGGATTTTCGACCGTAAACGTGCAGGAGAAGGGCGTTAACATGCGCAAGCATATCTTTGGTTTTCTGGCGTTTTTGCTCGTCCTGATCGGCATTGGAGGTTGGTTTGTGACCCGCCCTGACGTCGCTCAACTATCGCTCGACAAGGTGACAGGTCCGAAGCCCGAAATCACCGAAGCGCGCGAGCAAATGATCCCGACCGTCTCGGTGGCAGAGGTTGATCGCTGGAAAGCGGGCGAAGCCCCGATCGCTGCCGAAGGCCTGATCGTCGAACGCTTTGCCGAAGGGCTCGACCATCCGCGTAACATCTATGTGCTGCCCAATGGCGATGTGCTTGTCGCCGAAAC
This sequence comes from uncultured Sphingorhabdus sp., assembly GCA_964423155.1. Classification (GTDB taxonomy): domain Bacteria; phylum Pseudomonadota; class Alphaproteobacteria; order Sphingomonadales; family Sphingomonadaceae; genus Sphingorhabdus_B. The sequence goes on along the minus strand of CAYRDQ010000006.1, from coordinate 61,612 downwards.
GAACGCCCCCGCCAATCGCATGGAAGGTATCGAAGGCTGGATTGCGGCAAAACTGTTTGAAAAGGCCGGCGCCGCCGTGCCTTCCGCAAACCGCATCACCCTGCTTCGTGATACCGATGGCGACGGCAAGCCCGAGGTGAAGAGCACGCTCATTGAGGGGCTGAATTCGCCCTTTGGCATAGCGCTGATCGGTAACATTCTCTACGTTGCCAATACCGATGCGGTCCTGGCTTTCCCCTATAAGGAAGGCGACACCAAGATTACCGCCAAGGGAAACAAGATCCTTGAACTCAACGCCAAAGCGCCGAACAACCACTGGACGCGCAATCTTGCCGCCAGCGCCGATGGCAAGAAACTCTACATTGCGGTCGGTTCGAACAGCAATATTGCCGAAAATGGTCTTGATCAGGAAATCGGTCGGGCACGGGTTATCGAACTCGATCTCGTCACCGGCAAGAGCGGCGCCTACAGCTCGGGTCTGCGCAATCCGGTCGGGCTTGACTGGGATAGTCAGGGACAGCTTTGGACCGTGGTCAATGAACGCGACATGCTGGGTTCGGATACGGTGCCCGATTATCTGGCGCTGGTCGAATTCGGCGCGGATTATGGCTGGCCGCACCATTATTGGGGTGGATATACCGACCATCGGGTGAAGCCAGGGCGTCCCGAAAAGCGCGAATATGAACGCCGTCCCGACTATGCATTGGGTGCGCACACCGCACCACTTGGTCTCGTCTTTGCTGATCGTGCCAAGATCGGCGAACCCTTTGCCAGCGGTGCATTCATTGCCCGCCATGGTTCATGGAACCGTGTGCCAAAATCGGGTTATGATGTAATCTTCGTGCCGTTCAAAAATGGTGTGCCGAGCGGAAAGCCGCTGAATGTGCTGACCGGATTCCTCGACAAGGAGGAAAAGGCGCAAGGCCGCCCGACGATGCTGGCCATCGACAAGAACGGCGCATTGCTGGTCAGCGACGATGTCGGCAACATCATCTGGCGGGTGCGCGCAAAAGCAAAATAAATTGCGAAGGGTTTTGCCGGCTCGTCCGTTGAGAAGGTAGGCCCCGCAATTATTGGGGCATCCTTGATCGAGGAGGACGCCTGATGGCCGTTGAATCGGCAATTGCCATGAACCGTTTCGGATTGGGTGCACGCCCCGATGCGGCGCCGCTTGCCAATCCGCGACGCTGGCTGATCGACCAGATGTCAAAATTTGACTCGCGGCCTGCTGCGATCGCGGCACTGCCGCCAAGGGCCGAACTAATAACCGCGATCAAGGACCTGCGCATAGAAAATCGCGAGCGGAAGGCGGCCAAAGCAGATGGCGGCGAAAGTGGCGAACAGCAATTCAACAGCTATCGCAAGGCGTTGCGCGGCCAATATGTCGCGGCGGTCGATGCCCGCCTCGGCGTTGCCCTCGGTTCGCGGCAGGATTTTGCCGAACGGCTGGTGCATTTCTGGGCCAACCATTTTGCGATCTCGATAGACAAGATTGTAACCGTTGGTCTGGCGGGCAATTTCGAATTTGAGGCAATCCGGCCGCATATTTTCGGTCGCTTCGTCGATCTGCTGAAGGCTGCCAGCTGGCATCCGGCGATGCTGCTCTATCTCGACCAGGCACAATCGATTGGCCCGAACAGCATGCTCGCGCAGCGGATTGGTGCGCGTCGCAACCGCGAAATCGGCCTTAACGAAAATCTCGCCCGCGAGATACTAGAGCTCCATACGCTAGGTGACAGAACGGCCTATTCGCAGGCCGACGTCACCGAATTTGCCCGCGCGATGACCGGGCTGACAGTTGGAGGACTGGGCGAACGCCGCTTGCAACGCGTCCTCGGCACTGACACCAAGGCCGGCGAAGGCATATTTGTCGACGCCCTGCACGAACCCGGGAAGCGAACAATCGTCGGCCGAAGCTATACCCAAAATGGTGCCAAGGCATTGGACGCCATCCTGTCAGACCTTGCCACCCATCCGGCGACCGCTAGACACATCGCAACCAAGCTGGCGCGGCATTTTGTTGCCGACGATCCACCCGCAGCGCTGGTGGAAAGGCTTGAAGCCAATTTCCTCAAGACCGGTGGCGATCTGGCCGTACTTTACCGCACACTGATCGAGGCGCCTGAAAGCTGGACCGGGATCGGAGCCAAATTCAAAACCCCATGGGAATGGACGATTTCGGCGCTGCGCGCGCTTGGTGTCGAGTCCATCCCCGGACGCGAGCAGGCCGCGGTGGCGCTGTTGAACCAGCTGGGACAACCGGTCTGGAAACCGGGCTCACCTAAAGGTTATGGCGACATCACTGCTGATTGGGCAGGGCCTGCGGGGTTGATGCGACGGGTGGAAACTGCTGGCCGCTTTGCCAAGCTCGCCGGCAACCGTGTCGATGCGCGCCAGCTCGCCCCGACCATCCTGCCCGGCGCCCTTTTGCCAATGACCGCCGAGCATATCGCCCGTGCCGAAAGCCCCGAGCAAGGTCTCGCGCTGCTGCTCGTTTCCCCTGAATTTCTGCGGAGATAGACCCATGATTATCAATCGCCGCCACCTCATCCTCTCCGGCGTGTCCGGCGCAGGCATAGCGCTCGCGCCGCGCATAGCCCTTGCCGCTGTCGACACTGACCGGCGTTTCATTTTTGTCATCCAGCGCGGCGCCGCCGACGGGCTCGCCATCCTCGCGCCGACCGGCGATCCGGCCTTTGCCAGCGCTCGCGGGGAGATTGGCAATGGCGCGGACAAGGGAACCAAGCTCGACAGCCTGTTCACGCTGCATCCGCAATTGTCCGCGAGCGCCAGATTGTTCGGAGAAAAACAGGCGGCCTTCTATCATGCCATCGCCTCGGGCTATCGCGAGCGTTCGCATTTCGATGGCCAGAACATGCTCGAGACGGCGGGGACTCGGCCCTATGGCCGCGACGATGGCTGGATGAACCGGTTGCTCACCTTGCTTCCTAAAGGCGAGAGCAAGGCGTTGGCGCTGGCTACAGCGATCCCGCCGGCGATGCGCGGCCCGGTGAGCGTCAGCAGCTACGCCCCTTCGCGCTTGCCCGATGCCGATACCGGCCTGATGGAGCGCGTAGCGATGCTCTATGCCGAGGACGCCCAACTCGCGCCGCTTTGGCAAAGCGCGACGCAGACCGAAGCGATGGCGGGCAGTATCGATCCGGGCGCCGGGCGCGGCGGGGTTGCCGCTGGAAAACTGGTCGCCAGCCTGATGGCCGGAACCGATGGCGCACGTGTCGCAATGGTCGAAACTACAGGGTGGGACACGCACTTCAATCAGGAAGGGCGGCTGGGCGCGGTGCTAAAGGGGGTCGATGAGATGATCGACACGCTACGCACCGAAATGGGCCCAGCCTGGGCGAAAACGCTGGTCCTCGTCGCCACTGAATTTGGAAGGACGGTCCATGTCAACGGCACGCGCGGCACCGACCATGGAACGGCATCGGCGGCAATGCTGTTTGGTGGTGGACTGGCCAATGGTGGCAAGATTGTAACCGACTGGCCGGGCCTCGCCGCCAGCCAGTTGTACGAAGGGCGCGACCTGAAGCCGACGATGCGGTTCGAGGCCATGGTGGTCAACGCGCTCTCGGCGCATTATGCGATCGATCCGGAGAAGCTGAAGCGAACGGTGTTTCCGGATTTTGCCTAAGTCGAATTAAGCAGCGGCCAACGCACCGACCTGAAGCAAGCGTTGCTGCTCCTTCGGTCGCAAATAGAGGAAGTTGCTTGGCAGTCCCATCCGCACACAAGCCTGTGCGGGAGGTGATTCCGGGTCATGCTTGCGCTCTGCCGCGCGGGCGACCAACTTGATCGCGATGCGATCCGCCAAGGTTAGATCATATTCGCGGCCCAGTTCCAGTCGCTCACGAACCAGCGGAGGCAGGATCGACACGGCAGCGCGTGCCAGTGCGCGATGCAGGAAACGCGGGATTTGTGGCGCGGCCTTGCCCGACTGGATGATATCGAGAAACTCCTTGTTGATCGGATGCGGCTCAAAGCGCGGGGCCAGATGTTCCATCATCGCAGAGAAATCGGCACGGCTGCTCACCTTGTTCTGCACACCACAGAGTTCAGCAACCGCGGTCCCCTCCCGATAGAAGCGTTCCTGATCTTCGATCGAAAGCGGTGCAACGAAACGGTCATAGGCGGTCAGGAAACCATAGCCTGCGGTCGCGCTCACCCAGTCGAGCAATTCGGGATCTTTGGCCGAATAGGATATGCCACCAGGGGTTTGCCCTTCCACCTTGGAATGCATGCGGTTGACGCCTTCGATAACACGGCGGGCGGCGGCCTGTGGCCCGTAAACGCCAATCATCGCAGCATAGCCGGTGCGTTCGGAACGACCGATGGGATCCACCTTGTAGATCGAATGATCCCAAACGCCGGAGCGGATCCGCGGATCGGCGAATTCCAGCAGCACTGCTGCGACTCCACCAATGCCGAGCGCAATCCGGTTCTTGTACACTCGCCAGGCGACCGAATCCGGTGACAGAAATGCGGGCGCACCCGCTGGCTGACTGTAATCAAACGGCGGCAAGGGTTTACGGATCGGTGCGTTCATCGTCGATCCCTCCTCAGGATCGCTCAGTTTAATCACGCGATTAAATGCAATATGTCAAGCATCGATCCCATAGGCCGCGCGCTCTAGCGCGCCCAGGAAGCCCAACGCCCCGGCATCGCCGAAAGGCGCCAGCTGGCTCATCATCACGCCGCCAATGCCCTTTGCCGGATCGATCCAATAATAGCTGTTAAAAATCCCCGCCCAGGCAAGGCTGTTCGGCGAACGGCCATTGGGCCCTTGTTCGGGGTTGATCAGGAAACCGAGACCCCAGCCGGTATGCTGGTCAGGGAAGGTATCAAAGGGTTGTGCCAGTTCGGGCATTGCGCTGCCCATATAGCCAGCGCGGAGCGGCGCGACCTGGTTACATGCCATTTCGGCCACGGTTGCCTCGGCCAGCACACGGTTGCCATCCAGCTCCCCTCCACGCAGGATCATGCGCACGAAGCGACCATAGTCATGCGCCGTTGATGTCAGGCCGCCACCGCCTGCATCGAACTCGCCGCCTCCAATGAACATTGGCTGGATCGCAAAGCCGCCCTCGGGCGTGCGAGCATGGACCCTTGCTGCATCATCGGGCAACGCATCGCGGAATGCCGTAGCCGTCATGCCCAGCGGATCGAGCAGGCTCACTTGCAGATATTCACCGAGCCGCTTGCCCGATGCCGCCTCAACCGCCAGTCCCACCCAATCGGTTGCAACACTATATTCCCAATTATCGCCGGGATCGAACAGCAGCGGCATCTGGATCGAGGCGAACGAGCCCGGCGCGGGCATTTCGGTTGCGGCGAAATAGCGGAGGATATCAGGACGAATGAAGAAATAGCCAAGTCCCGCTGTGTGGGTGAGCAAATGGCGGAGCGTGATCGGTCGCGCTGCCGCCCGCAATTGCGGTTCGCCGCTATCTGAAAAGCCGGTCAGCACTTGAGGGTTGGCCAGTTGCGGGAGCAGATCACCAATAGGGGCATCGAGCGCCAGCTTGCCTTGCTCTACCAATTGCATCGCACCCGCTGAAACGACAGCCTTGGTCATCGAAGCGATCTGGAAAACCGTATCGACCTGCATCGGGCGCGCGATGGTGGCGTCAGCATGGCCGAACGCTTCGGCAAAACGGACGCCGTCACGATCAGCAATCAGCGCAACTGCGCCGGGCAATCCGGATGAGGCAAATTCGGTCTCCAATGATATCACTTCGCTCTCCCCTTCCTCCGGCTCTCATTCGCCATGAATCAACCTCAATATCTTGCCATCAGAACTTGATAGTTGAACTTCAAACACACCACCCTTCAAGCCTTCATATTGTGGTAATGTACCTTGCACCACCCAACGATCAGCAACTCTTTTGACCCGATAGGGCCGCTGACTTTCGACGTTCGCACGACCATAAAACCGAACGGCAATAGCTTCGGCAATCTGGACTGCTATCTCTGGTTTATCGACATAGCCCGATGTTGGAATGTAATTGAAATCTGATGGATCGGTTTCGAACTTCTCCACGTTAAAGTGTCGGCCATTTTTGTCGTCGGATACCCCGCAAGATAATAACAGCGACAATGCCGCTAGCGACAGTACGAGTCGCTGAAAAGCAACATTCATTTCAAGCCAACTCGATCCATGTCGGGGCGTGATCGCTCGCCCTTTCCCTGCCGCGATGGTCCTTGTCGACGCCACACGCGACCTGCCGGTCCGACGCCACCGGGCTGAGCAAAAGATGGTCGATGCGAAAGCCGTGGTCCTGCTGCCACGCACCTGCCTGATAATCCCAATAGGTCCACACCCGGCCTTGCGGATAGTGCGTCGCGAGCGCGTCGGTCCAGCCATCGGCAAGCAAAGTGCGATAGGCCGCGATGCTTTCAGGCTGGCGCAGCGCGTCGTCGAGCAGCGCCTTGGTCGACCAGATGTCATGATCGTGGGGAATGACATTATAATCGCCCGCGAGCACCACCGGCAGTTCGAGTACTCCCAATTCCGCCGCACGCGCGCGCAGCCGTTGCATCCATTTCAGCTTATAGTCGAATTTGGGACCGGGCTGTGGGTTGCCGTTGGGTAGGTAGATGCTGGCGACGCGGACTCCGTGCACATCCGCCTCCAGATAGCGTGACTGTTCGTCGTCCGGATCACCTGCCAAGCCACGCCGCGTTTCGACCGGCTGGGCGTCGCGCGCCAAGATGGCTACGCCGTTAAAACTTTTCTGGCCATGCCAGATCGCGCCATAGCCAAGCCGTTCGAACTCGTCCGCGGGAAAGCCATCGTCCTGCGTCTTGATTTCCTGCAGACAGGCGATGTCCGGCTTGGTTTCATCCAGCCATTCGAGCAAGCGCGGCAGCCGCGCCTTGATGCCATTGATGTTGAAAGTCGCGATACGCATAAAGCGACCCTAGCGAGGGGTCAGCCGCGCATCAAACCGAAAAGCTCGATCCGCAACCACAGCCCGATTGGGCATTGGGGTTCGTCACCTGAAAACTTTTTCCGCCCAGCGATTCGATGAAATCGACCGCAGAACCCCGAACCAGATCGAGACTGACCGAATCGACCACCAGTTTTGCCTCACCCGATTCGGCAACCAAATCGTCCGCCTCAATTGCATCGGCCAAACCAAAGCGATATTGGAACCCCGAACAGCCGCCGCCTTCCACCGACAGGCGCAGCAGCGGTTCCTTGCCAAGCTTATGTGCGATTTCCGTTACGCGTTTCGCGGCATTTGGCAAAAGCTGGATGTCGGGAGCCATGGTCATGTCCTACATGTAGAGACAAACAAAAAGGGCGGCAAGGTGTCTCCACCAAGCCAGCCCCAGATTTACACCCTCTCCCAAAGGTGATGCGTTTACGGTCGGAGTTGCTTATTCAGCTGGACCGCCCAAAGCCTTGCTATCAGCATCCTTGGACGCGATCAAGATTTTTGACATATTTGTTGCAGGTTCAAGGAAGCTGGTCGGATTGACCGGTTCACCAGCAATGCGGACCTCATAGTGAAGATGGCTACCCGTCGAACGACCGGTTGATCCCATGAAGCCGATGATATCGCCCTTACGGACGCGCTGACCCGAATAGACATTCATAGCCGACAAATGACCATAGCGGGTTTGGATGGCGTTGCCATGTTCAACCTCGACATATTTGCCGTAACCCGAAACCCATTGTGCGCGGCCAACAACGCCATCGGCGGTCGCAAAGATCGGAGTGCCAATCGGACCGGCTATATCGAGACCCTTGTGGTTCTTGCGACGGCCCTGGAACGGATCGGTGCGATAGCCAAATTGGCTGGTCATGCGCATCGATTCCACAGGGTTGATCGACGGAACAGAAACCTGCGTTTTGCGAGCGGTGCCATTCACCTGGCCCCAGCTATCGTGCAAAGCGCGGAATTCTGGATCGGAAACGCCGAGCGCAGTCTTGTTTGCGGCAACATCTTCCGGCTTGACGCGGAAGGCATCCGATGCGGCTGCGGCGGAATTGGCAAGTGCAGGAGTAGCAACCGACGCCGAAGCGACGAGGCTAGCTGCAAGTAACACTTTTCCCATCAGTGATTGGCCTGTGGCCAAAACGCTGTGTACCATGTGTTTTTACGACCCTTTGTTGCAATCCCGTATTTGCGTACGGGAAAGATCCCCAAATTTGCGGCAATTATTTGCCTACCCCTTATGTGTCATTGGGTCTGGCGAGGCCGTCAGGACATTGCAACCCGCATGTAATAATCGCGCGTTAAACCGGCCTTCGAACGCGCCGAGTCGTTGAACGGAGGCTTAACAGCCCCTCGGAAGTGGCGGTTTACCAGTGTTTTCCAGTAATACTTTGGTAATAGATTGGCATCGCGACAGCCCGATTCAAACCATTTCGTCCCTGCCGAAACATGGCGGATTTCGTCGGTAAAGATGCGCTGCAGGATGCGTGCGGAGTCCGAATCGCCTTGCGCCTCGAATCGCTCAACGGTTGCGGGCGTCACATCGAGCCCGCGCGCCTCGAGCACCATCGGGACGATGGCCAACCGCGCCAGCACATCGTCGCGTGTCACATAAGCCGCCTCCCACAACCCGTCATGCGCGGGCATAGCACCGTAATGGCTACCGAGTTGCTTGAGCCGCCGGTCGAGCAGTGCGAAGTGCATCGCCTCATCCGCGCCGACACGCAGCCAGTCGTCGGTAAAGTCGCGAGGGAACAGCCTGCCAAACCGCCCTACCAGATCGAAAGCGAGGTCAATCGCAACAAATTCGATATGCGCCAGTGCATGCAGCATCGCGATCCGCGCCCGTTCGGAACCGGCACGCCGCCTTTTGGGCATGAAGCGAGGGGCGAGCAACTCCGGATGGTCAGGCCGTGCCGGACAGTCGGGCATATCCGCATCGAAACGATGCACAAGCCGACCCAGCCGCCAGTCGCGCGCCACCGCCCGCGCCCGCATCAGCTTGGCCTGCGGATCGGCGGTTTCGAGCACCGATTTGCACGCTTCGCCCAGCGTCAAAACCATAAATCCCATACCTTCCACAGATAGAATAGACCTATGGCGGTGACGATCCATGCCGTCCAGCGCTTGAAATTCGCATCGCTCAACCTGTCGAGTACCCAACCGCCTGCCGTCGTCCCCATCATCGACGCGGGGATTGCCAGAGCAAATACCCACCAGGGCGGAACACCATTTTCCCCGGTCGCCAGCAAAGGCGCACCATAGACGATGATCTTCGCCAAATGGCTGAATACCTGCGTCGCCGCCTTGGTCGCGACAATCTGGTGCCGGTTGAGTTCGGTTCGGACGAAAAAGATATCGAGCAACGGGCCGGCGACACCAGCACTGAGGTTAAGCCCCGTGACAAGAAACCCTGAAACCAGCGCGTGAGGTGTTTTCGAAGCATCCAGTTGCAACCAGTTCTTCGGCAGCCACACAAGCATAGGCACTAGACCGAGCAGCAGGAACAGCAGCGGTTTTGACGGCATGAAGCCAATCGCCAGAACCACTGCCGCCGCGAGTGCGGAGGCAAGTGCATAATTCCAGATGATCGGCCAGGCGATATGCTGCCGATGCAAAACCGCCCGCCAGCCATTGGCGACGAGTTGCAGCAATCCGTGCGTGACGAATGCAGCTGATACCGGCAAGACAAAAGCGAGCGCACCCATCAACACCAGCCCGCCCGCCATACCGAAAATGCCCGACAGCAACGCCGTCAGGAAGGCGGTAATGATCAGAAATGCGGTGGTTACGGACGACATTATCCGAGCGCTTGGGCCGCCTCCAGCACCTCCGCCGCATGCCCCTTGACCTTCACATTGTGCCACACACGCGCGACCTTTCCGTCCTTACCGATCAGGAAAGTGCAGCGTTCGATGCCCATATATTTCTTGCCGTACATCGATTTTTCGACCCAGACGCCCATCTGCTCGGTCGCGTCGCTCTGCTCGTCGGACAGCAGGGTTACCTTGAGCCCATATTTGTCGGCAAACTTTGCCAGCTTCGCAGGCTTGTCTTTCGACATGCCGTAAACCGTCACCCCTGCCTTGGCGAAATCGCCATGCAACTCGGTGAAGTCCTTCGCTTCGTTGGTGCAGCCCGGGGTATCGGCCTTGGGGTAGAAATAGAGCACAAACGGCCCCTTGAGTGCGCCCAGCGCAACATCGTGGCCTGCGCTATCCTTCACCGTGACAGCTGGGAGGGTGTCGTTGACATCGGTCATTTTCAGTCTCCTTATATTCCATTTTTCAGACGCGGCGCGATGCCAAGCCACTCGGCGGAAATAATGGCACGCGCGTTTTCGATAGCTTTTGTGACTTCGTCCCAATCAGCAAAGCCCAGCGCCTTGGCAATCACCGCACGCGCCGGTTCGGGGGGAACCTCGCAATCGGGCGCGACGAGCCGCAGCAGCACGAGCAGCCGCGTCAGTGATGCCTGCGCAGGCGCAAATCTTTCCGGCAAAAGCCCTGTAGCGATCAGCGCGTCTGCCGCCTGATCAAGCTGCGGATGGAGCCCTTTGCCGAAACGCAGTTGCAGCGCGTGGATGACAAATTCGGCATCGACCAGCCCGCCGGGGAGCAGCTTGACGTCGAGCGCACCTTTGGGTGGTTTGTGCGTTGTCATGTCGCCGCGCATCTTGAGGATATCGTCGGCCAGCTTGGCCGCATCGCGGGGCATGGACAGCGTTTCGGCAATGATGGCGTCAAGCTGCGCTCGCGCCTCTGCCGATCCATAAACAGGTCGCGCACGGGTCAGCGCCATATGTTCCCACGTCCAGGCTTCTTCGCGCTGATATTTCGCGAAGCTTTCAAACGACACGCACAAAAGCCCCTGCGCACCCGATGGCCGCAACCGGGTATCGACCTCGTACAGCGCGCCCGAAGCGGTCGCGACGGTCAATGCGCCAATCACCCGCTGCGCGAGACGATTAAAATACTGCGTCGCGCCAAGCGGACGCGCGCCGTCTGATTCCTCGCCGTGATCGCCTGAGAAGAGCAGGATCAGATCAAGGTCAGATGCATGGGTCAACGCCTCACCGCCAAATCGACCCAGTGCGAGTATGGCCAGTTCGCCGCCGGGCACCTTGCCATGTGCACGTTCGAACTCGGCCACGGTCGCAGCGGTCAGCTTGGCGACCGCGATCTCGGCTAGCATGGCATAAGCTTGCGCCACCGCCAGCGGATCCTGCTGCCCTTCGACCAATTGCACGCCAAAGGCAAAGCGCTTCTCGCCGACAAAGGCGCGCACTAGATCGAGCAGCGTCTGGTAATCATCATCGACAATCCGCGCCTCAAGCTCGGCGGCCAAAGTCTCGCAGCTTTCGGGTAGGCGAAAGGCGCTGGTATCGATCAACCCTTCGAGCAGCTCGCCGCGCCGTGCGAGCGCATCTGCCAGCGTCGGCGCATAGCTCAAAATGTCCGCCAGCAGTTGCAACAACGCAGGCCGCGCATCGAGCAGGTTGAAAAAGTTGATCGCACTCGGCAACGCCTCAATCACATTATCGAAACGGGCGAGCGCATTGGAAGGATCGGGTGCCTTGGCGAGCGCCTCCATGATTTTGGGCAGGACTGTCTCGAACGCTTCCCGCGCAGAGCTCGATCGGATCGCCCGCAATTGCCCGCTGCGCCAGCGCGCCAGCCTTTGGGCAACGGCGGGCGGATCAGCATAACCAAGCGCCGAAAGCTGGTCCTCCAAAGGGAAACCTTCATCGGCGAGCCTTTGCGTGCTCTCCTCCTCATCGCCTGCCAGCCCGTCATAAACCGCGCCAACCTGTGCGACCACCGGCTCCAGCAGTACGATAAGCGCCCCGCCATCCGTCAGACCATGCAGCCGCGCCGCCCGGTCCAAATCATCCGAATTCTCCGGCAGACTGTGCGTCTGCCGATCGTCGAGCATCTGCAAGCGATGCTCTATGGTGCGCAGCAATTCATAGGCTGACGAGAGCGTTTGCGCTTCGTCCGCACCGATCCGCTCGCGCTCTGCCAATGCGGCCAGGGCCGTGCGGGTGTCGGCCATACGCAGGCCGGGGTCGCGCCCGCCATGAATCAGCTGGTGCGCCTGCGCGAAAAATTCGCACTCGCGGATCCCGCCCCTTCCCCGCTTCAGGTCGTAGCCGGGTCCGAGCTGCTGACCCTTGTGATAATGGTCGCGAATCTGGCCACTCATCTTGCGGATATTGGCGAGCTGCCCGAAATCGAGGCTGCGGCGCCAGACAAAGGGCTGGATGCTTTTGAGGAAATAGTCGCCCAATAGCTTGTCACCAGCCGCTGCGCGCGCGCGAATGAAGGCAGCCTGCTCCCAGGCCAGCGCGCTCGATTCATAATAGCTGATCGCGGCCTCGACCGGGATGGTAATCGGCGTCACCTCAGGCGAGGGTCGCAGACGCATATCGACGCGGAAGACATAGCCATTTTCGTCACGCGCCGATAGAAGTTCGATCACGCGCCGCCCGATGCGCACCGCGCTGTCGGCCACATCCTCGCGTTCGCGGTGCGGCAATGTTTCAGGGTCATAGAGGAAAATGGGATCGATATCCGACGAATAGTTGAGTTCCTGCCCGCCATGCTTGCCAAGGCCAATCACCGCAAAGCCCTGCAAAGAGGCATCGGGTACGCGCTCGGCAAAGGCAGCCGCGATTGCAGCATCGAGAGCGCTGTCAGCGAAATCGGAAAGGATGCGGGTAACGCGTGCCAGGTCCCAAGCGCAGGCCAGATCGGCAATCGCCGTAACCAGCGCTACGCCCTGCCGTTGTTTGCGCAAGGTCGCGGCGCAATCGCCATCAACCGCAATCGACAACGCCGCCGCCAGCGCGCCGTCCAGATCATCTTTTCGCAGATAGGCAACAAGCTCGGGCTGGCGCTCGATCAGCCCTGCGAGGAACGGGCTGTTCGCCTCGGCACGCGACAGAGCTGCACCTACTCCGCTCATTTTTTGAGATAGTCCCGCCGGAAGTCAGCCGCAAAAGCCGCGAAACGGCCCTCTGCTATCGCCGCCCGCATCCCCGCCATCAGGCTCTGGTAGAAATGCAGATTGTGCTGCGTCATCAGCATCGCCCCCAATATCTCGCCCGAACGGACAAGATGATGCAGATAGGCGCGGCTCCATGTCGTGCAGACCGGGCAGTCGCAGCGTTCGTCGAGCGGGCATTGGTCTTCGGCATGTTTGGCGTTGCGGATATTGACCGGGCCATTCCAGGTGAAGGCTTGCCCGTTACGGCCTGACCGTGTCGGCAGGACGCAGTCGAACATATCGATCCCGCGCTCAACCGCGCCGACCAGATCGTCAGGCTTGCCCACGCCCATCAGGTAGCGCGGCTTGTCAGCAGGCAGCATGTCTGGCGCAAAGTCGAGGCAACCGAACATCGCCTCTTGACCTTCACCCACGGCGAGGCCTCCGACAGCATAGCCATCGAAACCGATGTCGATCAGCGCATCGGCGCTTTCCTTGCGCAATTTCTCGTCAAGAGACCCTTGCTGGATTCCGAACAGCGCCGCGCGCTCGGCATGTTCGCCGCCGCTGTCAAAACCGTCACGGCTCCGCTTGGCCCAGCGCATCGAAAGCGCCATCGATTTGGCCGCTTCGTCGCGCGACACGCCATTGGCAGGGCATTCGTCAAACGCCATCACGATATCTGAACCGAGCAAGCGCTGGATTTCCATCGAGCGTTCGGGCGACAACATAAACCGCGATCCGTCTAGATGGCTCTGGAAGGTTACACCCTCCTCGGTAATCTTGCGCAGGCTCGACAGGCTCATCACCTGATAGCCGCCGCTGTCGGTCAGGATCGGCCGGTCCCAGCCCATGAATGTGTGCAGGCCGCCTAGCCGCGCCATCCGCTCGGCTGTCGGGCGCAGCATCAGGTGGTAGGTATTGCCGAGGATGATGTCCGCACCGGTGGCGCGCACCTCGGCGGGGCGCATCGCCTTTACCGTCGCGGCGGTGCCAACCGGCATGAAGGCGGGCGTATGGATTTCGCCGCGCAGCATCTGGATGCTGCCGGTGCGGGCTTTTCCGTCGGTGGCGTGGATTTTAAAATCGAATCGAGATTGCATGCGCTTCGCCATAGCTGGCCAAATCTTTTCGCGCTATTGGGGGCGCATGGGGCATCGGGCACATGCAGATATGGCACGGCTGGCAAGTCTTCTCGCCGCAGCCGCGAGCCTTTCGGCTTGCGAAAAGCCGGCGACTACCAATATCCGCTATGATGAAAAAGGCCGCGGCCTTGTGATGCCCGAGCCACAAAAGAATAGCCGCGAGAAATGCTATGGCATCGCGCTGGCTCAATATAATGATTGTGCAGCGGGTCCCGGGACCGATTGCGCGGGCACCGCGACCAAGGACTATATGCCCGATCGATGGAAATATGTGCCGCAGGGCCAGTGCACACCGCATGGCGGGACACTGGAACCGGGTAGACCGCCAAAATGAGCATCACCGCCGCCCAAAGGCTGGTTGCCGCTACCCAGGAATTGGCGGCGAGCAGCGAGACACCGCGTCTTGATGCCGAGCTGCTGATGGCGCATGCCCTTGGCATCAGCCGTAATGCGCTTTTGCTCCGCGCCCGCGATCTTGCTGCACCGGCCAATTTCGAATCCCTGCTTGCACGCCGCAAGGCGCACGAGCCAGTTGCCTATATTCGCGGTGTCCAGGAATTCTGGGACCTGACCTTGAATGTCACACCAGCAACGCTGATACCGCGCGGTGACAGCGAATCCCTTATCGAGGCGGCGGCTGCCTTTTTCGATCGACGCCATCCGCCTGAGCGCATCCTGGATCTGGGAACAGGATCCGGGGCATTGCTGCTAGCTGCACTGTCGCTGTTTCCCGATGCCCAGGGCATCGCCATCGATGCCAGCGCCGATGCGCTGACCGTGGCGCAAGCCAATGGCGAGCGGTTGGGTTTTGGGCACCGGAGTGCTTTCCTGCACCGAAGCTGGCACGAAGCAGGGTGGAACGACAATCTCGGCCGTTTCGAGCTGATATTGTGCAATCCACCCTATGTCGAAACCGATGCCGAACTGGCAGAGCAGGTGCGCGCCTTTGAGCCAGCTTCTGCGCTGTTTGCCGGCGCCGACGGACTGGATGAATATCGCCACCTGATCCCAATGATCGGCACCGTGCTGACCGACGACGGCATCGCGATATTCGAAATCGGGCGCGGGCAGGATTTGGCAGTGAGCGAATTGGCACGCACCAGCGGTTTCGAGGTGACAGCGCGACAGGACCTTTCCGGCATTGTCAGGGCGTTAAGCCTTTCTAAAAGCTCCTGAGGATAATTTTCGCTTGGAATCGCGGAAATGAAGGGCTAGGAGCGACCTAGCTTCACAGCGATGTGGCCGGAAACCGGCCCTTTTTGGGAAGCTGCCCCAACGCATCGATGTCTATGAGGGGGACCGCACAGGGCGGTCGCGTTACGGGCACAACACACGGAAATTGGGTTGCTTTATTACAGGACAGGTTCGTCTTTATGAATAATCGGCAGACCAGCCGCCGCCGCGGCCGGGGCAATAATCGCACGCAGAATAACAACCGCAACGGCTACGATCACCAGAATCGCATCGACAACCGTGCGCGCGGCAATGCTGCCCAGATGCTGGAAAAATACAAAAAGCTGGCCCAGGACGCCCAATTGAACGGCGATCGGGTGCAGGCAGAATATTACCACCAGTTTGCGGATCACTATTTCCGGGTTCTGGCCGATTTCCGCAGCCGTCAGGAAGAGAATCGCCAGGCGCGTGGCGAGTGGCGCAATGACGACCGCGAAGGCGGCGACTGGCGCGATGATGATCGCGACAGCGAAGCCGGTGATGAGGATGCCATCGAAAGCGAAGTTTCGAGCGAAGATGGCGATATAGCCGAGGAACGCGAAGAACGCCGCCCGGCGCGGAATGACAGGAACGATCGCCGCGACCGCAATGATCGCAACAACCGCAATCGCCGCGACCGCAACGATCGTTATGAACGCAATGATCGTGACGGAAATCGCGACAGCGAGACTACCGATTCAGGCCTCGACCTGACTGTCCTGCCGCCGGCTATCGGAGCCGCGAACGACGAGGATGACGTCGTTGCCGAGGAAAAGCCGGCCCGCAAACCACGCGCCCGCAAACCCAAGGCGACCGAAGACGATATCGTCGCTGCCGAATAAGACCAAAGGCCGTTAGCGTGGTTGTACCGGGCCATTAAGGCTCTGGTCATGTTGCAAAAAATATTCCATCCTCCAGCGACCAACGATGGGGGAGTAGCAAAATGCGTGCAGCCTGGCTTTTGGCATTGGGAGGCGCGCTGGCCGCGCCAATTTTAGCGCAAGACGCGACCACCGTAGCCGTGCCCGGCGGTGCAACCGCGCAGGGCGACGTCGCTGTCACAATATACCAGAATGGCCAAAGCCTGGTGCAGGATACGCGCCGGCTGAATATGCCGTCCGGCCGTTCGAAACAGGAATTCCCCGATGTTTCGGCGCAGATTCGTGCCGAAACGGTAACCCTCACCGGACCCGGCATCGGCATAGTCGAACAGAATTTCGACTATGACCTGCTGACCCCTGCCAAGCTGATGGAAAAAGCCGTCGGACAGACGGTAACCCTGATCCGCACCAATCCCGCCACTGGTGCCGAAGTGCGCGTCGCGGCAAAAGTCTTGGCTGCGAATGGCGGCGTCGTCCTCCAGATCGGCAATACCATAGAAGTGCTGCGCGACGACGGCCTGCCCGTCCGCGTGATTTTCGACAAGGTGCCCCCCAATCTGCGCGCTCGCCCGACGCTTTCCGTCACGCTCGAATCGAAGGGCGGAATGACCCCTACGACTCTGACCTATTTAACGCCGGGCCTGGGATGGACATCGGACTATGTCACGCTGTTCGACGATACGAAGCAGACGATCGACGTGCAGGGCTGGGTGACGCTGACCAACAACACCGGCACCGACTATAGCAACGCCAATGTCCTGCTCGTCGCTGGCAATCCCAATGGAGGTAGCGGGCGGCGCCAATGGCAGACGCCTTGGAACCCTTCGACCGGAACCATCGACGAAGCAGGAACCGAGAGCAACGATCGCGAACGGCTCGGCGATTATTATCTCTACCCGCTGGCAGAGCGCACAACGATCGCCAACGCCCAGCAAAAGCAGGTCAGCTTCCTTGATGTGAAGGCGGCCCCTGCGCGCAGCACCTATGAATTCAATAATGGCTGGCTTTCGACCAACGAGGCGGCAAGTGCCTCTTCGGTGCTCAAATTCTCCACCTCTCGCAGCGGAGGTTTGGGCGACCAGCTGCCCGCCGGAACGATGCGTGTCTATATTCGCGACAAGCGTGGCGACCCGCAGTTCATCGGCGAAAGCATGATCGAGGCGACCCCGATGGGCAGCGCAATGTCGATCCGTACCGGCGATGCGTTTGACGTGAAAGTTAAGACAGTGGTGCTGGAACGCACCCGGATCAGTTCGAGCCGCTGGAAGACCAGAATGCAATATGAGGTCACCAACGCGCGCAACAACGCGATCACGGTCGATCTCGGCCAGAACGGCCTGTGGGGGGATGTGCGCATCACCGAACAGAGTATGGAAGGCAAGCGCGTCTCGGCCGATCGGGTCGAATGGAGCGTACCGGTGTCGGCCAATGGCAAAACCGTGCTGACCGCGACATTCGATAGCCGCTACTGATTCGGTGATGCGGGCAAGCCTGGCCCTTGCGCTGACACTTTCCGCCAGCCCGCTGGCGGCGCAGGGCGTTGTCATTTCGGATGCTCCGGAAAATGTCTCGCTCACCGTTTATCGGGCGAGCGGGCGCGGCGAGGCCCCAATCAACAAGGATTGGCCGCGAGGCTATGCGCTCATCACCGAAGCGCGCACATTGACCATCCCTGCAGGCGAAAGCCTGATCCGCTTTGAAGGTGTCGCAGAGGGGATGTTCCCCGAAAGCGCTATCGTAACTGGCCTGCCCAAGGGCGTGCGCGAGAAGAACCGCGATGCGCGACTGCTTTCCCCATCAGGGCTGGTTGACGCCTATCTGAAGCGCGCAGTGACGCTGACGCGCACTGACAAGGCGACCGGCAAAGTCCGCGAGCAGCAGGCGATGATCACCGCAGGCCCGTATGGCGGTGTGGTGTTGCAAACGGCCGAAGGGTATGAAGCCCTGCACTGCACCGGCCTGCCGGAACGGATGCAATATGGTAGAATACCACAGAATCTTTCGGCCAAACCCACATTGTCGGTGATTACGCAGAGTGACACCGCGGTTACTGTCAAGCTGACCCTGACCTATATGGCCTCAGGCTTTGACTGGCAGGCCAACTATGTCGCGCAGGTCCGCGAGGGCGAAGAAGGCGCGCCGCAAAGCACCGGCAAGGAAAAGGTAGACATGTTCGCCTGGCTGACCCTGGCCAATGGCGGCAACCAGAGTTTCCTGAATGCGAACACCATGGCGGTTGCAGGAGAGCCTAATCGCGAACGTCGTGCCGCCCAGCCGCGCCCGACGGGCGGCGCGCTCAACCTGACATGCTGGCCCATGCAGCGAACCCATCAGGTTCCCTACAATCTGGGCTATCTACCCGATATGCCGCCCCCGCCACCGCCGCCTGCGCCGATGATGATGTATGCAGAGGCGGATGCCGAAAACATCGTTGTTACAGGCGCACGGATGAAGTCTGCGCCGATGGCGGCCCCGGTTGCTGTCGTCGTTGCCGAGCAGGAAGATCTGGGCGACCTCAAACTCTACCGTGTTCCTGAACCCGTGACGGTAAACGCCAAGGGCCAGAAACAGGTAGCGATGATCGTCAAACCCGGAAGCGCATTCGACCGGATCTATATCGCCAATGTCGATCAATATGGTGATGACGGTTCGAGCATGCCGATGCAAATCCTTCTGCGCAGCGAGAACCTGAAGGAAAAGGGCCTGGGGCTGCCTATGCCGTCAGGGCAGGTCATGGTGTTCGAAGACAGCAGCTTTGGTCCGCTGCTCGCTGGCCAATCCTCGCTCGGCGACCGGGCGGTGGGTGACGATGTCGAGATGATTATCGGCCAATCAAGCGACGTGCGTATCGCGGTAACGCGGATGAGTGCGACTGGCGAGAAGCAGCGCTACAAGGTCGATGTAACCAATGCGCGCAATGAGGTAGTCAATGTCGAGATCGAAATCCCCTACGAACTTCGCGGTGCGCCAAAGCATATCGCCAAGGTCGATGGGGTTCCGACGTGGAAGGCGACGGTCGGAGCAAATGGCAGTGCCACTTTATACTATGACCTGAAGCTTGAAAATTGAAGCGGACGAAGGGCGACTTCGTCCGCTTCCAAGGGGGGTTCAAAATAATTTCGAACTGAACGCCAAGGGGGCTTAGCGTAATTTAAAGTTGCCACCCTCGGGTCGCCGACACAATCGCGAATTCGCGAAAACAACAAATCCGTTCGCGAATGATTGCTGAAATTTGACGTTACGCCAAAATGCAGCAAAATTTTCCACAGCTTGTCTTCGCAGCTCTTAACTGATAATAAATCTCGAAATCGGGGCATATCTGCATGACACTGCACGGATTTCTTGACTACTGGCGGAATCTGGACTGGCGACACCAGCTGCGACATCTGGCGCAATATGTCGTAATCGCGATCCTGCTGGTCTCTGTGACACCTTTCGGCCTTTTTCCCGGAAAACCGCTTTTACGTCTGAGCTACTGGATGGCAGTCCTGATAATTTTCGGGATGCTAATGATGCCGATAACCGCGCGGATCATCCGTTCAACGGGTGCGTTTGACGAGTTCAGCCGGTGGAGCGCGATATTCGGATGCGTCCTTTTTGCGACGATTCCAATGACCTTCATCGTACACGCCATCGAATATTGGGGATGGTCGATAGCGGCCGCACAACTGCCTGGCACGCAGATCCCCTCACGCCCGTCGCGTGGTGTCGAGGAACTTATGGTGCTGTTTGCACAGTTGCTCGCCATCAACCTTATCGCAATCGGGATGAACTCCTTTTTCATGATCGCCCTGCACGGATTCCAGACCCAAAGCCGCAAGCCGACCAATGCAGGGATTCGCTTTCTGTCGCGCCTTCCAGACCATCTGGGCACACAGTTGCTGCACTTGCAGATGGAAGACCATTATTTGCGCGCCACGACCGACAAAGGCGATACCCTTATCCTTATCCGCTTCCGCGATGCACTTCAGGAACTCGGCGATTATGACGGGCTACAGGTTCATCGCTCGTGGTGGGTGGCACGGCAGGCAGTTGAAAAAATCAGCCGCAGCGGCAGGAAAATTGACCTGATAATGCAGGACGGTACCCGCGTGCCGGTGTCTGCGGCCTATCGCAAGGCGGTCGAGGAAACAGTGCTAGGGAAAAACTAGGGTAAAGGCCGCGGACGATGGTTTTCATCGAGCGCGACAAAGGTGAACTGCCCTTCGGTCACCTTCACCTCTTGCTCCCCCCGATCGCGGGTGGCTATCACCTCGATCTTGATTGCCATCGAAGTGCGCCCCCTCCGTTCGAGCGAGGCATAAACCGAGATGATATCGCGCAGCAGGATAGGAGCGATAAACTCCATCTTGTCGATAGCGACGGTCGCACAAGGCCCTTGCGCTATCCGCCCTGCCACTATGCCGCCCGCAATATCCATTTGCGAAAGCACCCAGCCACCAAAAATATGACCGTTCGAATTGATATCCGCCGGCCCTGGAACAACTCGCAGGATCGGATCGCCGCGTACCGGCAGGTTGTGCACACTACCTGTCATTTATCGACATCCGCCAACTCGGCGCACGGATCTTCGATTGCTTCATCATGTCCCGTGCCGCTGGAAAGAAAGACCAGCCCCATCAGTGCCGACATCAGCATGACCGAAAAAATGATACCCAAGGCGGTCGCGATGTAGAGGTGGATCGATACAAATCCATATTGCTGCCAAAACAGGGCCAAGGCGCCACCCGTTATGATGAGCGTAAACACGAACATCCATGCCATCAACCGACGATAGCGCGCCCACGCGAAGGCCGCATATTCGGGATTGTCGAGGCGGGAGGGTCGAGTCATTTTTGTCCTGAGCCGCGTCTATGCTATGAAGAGCGACGGAGCAAGGCGATTGGGAGGAAGGCGATGACGATTGCAACTATCCTGCAGGGCCGCGAAGGCGCGGTTTTCACGGCATCTCCCGATGAACTGGTAGAAACTGTCGCGGCGCGACTCGCCGAAAAGCGTATCGGAGCTTTGCCCGTGGTCGAGGGCGATCAGGTGATCGGAATATTCTCCGAACGCGATGTGATTTACGGCCTTGCGACTCATGGAGCGGCGATGATGGGCAAACGCGTCGGCGACGTCATGACCGCGCCGGCAATCACCGTCGCTTCCGACACGCCAGTGCTATCGGCCCTGTCGCTGATGACACGTCGGCGCATCCGCCACCTACCGGTCGTCGATAATGGAAGGATCGCCGGTTTTGTATCGATTGGCGACCTGGTCAAATACCGTATCGAAAAGATCGAGGCAGAAGCCTCCGCAATGCGCGACTATATCCAGATGGCCTGACGCTCAAGCCACTGACTATTTGGTTGTGGTATTCACCGCTGCAGGCACGGACGAAGCTTGCGCGACGGGCTTGGCCTGTGGCCCATAGCGGGCGTTCCAGTTCGCAAGGTCGATCTTATACTGTTCGAACGCGTTGAAGAAGTTGATAAACACCGCATCGACATCGCTCAGAGCGCCGAAGCTGTATTCCGGAAGCGTATTCGACGGCAAGGTGACCAGTTCGCGCGATTTGACCAGCGACTTGTCGCAGAATTCAGCCCTTACCGGCGGCAATGCGAAATAATTGTAAAGGTCGGTGGTCTTGGTATCACGAACCCGCAGCCCGTTCTGCCCCGGATAGCGCTTCACATATTCGCTATCGACCGCCTTGTTCGCCTGGGCCAGCCGCGTTTTGTGGACCTGCAGATATTTATTGTAGTTCTGGGCGATTTCGCCCCAGACCGGCCCCTGGCAGTTGAGCGCGGCTACGTTGATTGCCGATCGCAGGTGCCAGATATTTTCTTCGCGCGACAGCCCGCGATTGGGCGTCACGCGAACGCCATCGCCGCCAATATGCGGCACCGTCATGGTCACAGCCGCACCGCCCGGGGGCAACGGCATGGGCGGAATCACGGGTGCGGGCGGTGGAACAACTTTCGGCGGCGGCGCGACAACAACTGGCTTGGGAGCGGGCGCACAAGCGGCCACCACGATTGTCAAACCGGCAACAAGCAGACCCCGACCAACATATTTCATTGTCATTTGCACTCCCGCGAACCCTTATGGACCTTGCTGGCTGTCAACACGATTAATGACGAAAAATAAAGCATGCATCGCCGAACTGGGCAAAGAAAAAGGCCCAGTGGTTTAACCACCGGGCCTTTGTCATGTCCTATTGCCGCTTTGCTTAGTCGCGGTCGCCCAGGAAGCTGAGCAGGAACTGGAACATGTTCACGAAATCGAGATACAGGTTCAGTGCCCCCATGATCGCGATCTTGCCGAGTGCCTCATGGCCACGATAATAGAGATATTCGCTCTTGATACGCTGTGTATCATAAGCCGTCAGGCCCGCGAAAATCAGCACACCAAGGAAACTGACAACCATCTGCAGGGTGCTCGAACCCAGGAAGATGTTGACGATCGAGGCCAGCAACAATCCGACTACGCCCATGATCAGGAAGCTGCCCCAGCCGGTCAGGTCCTTTTTGGTGGTGTAACCCCAAAGGCTGAGCGACAGGAACGATACCGCCGTCACGAAGAAGGTCGTCGCGACCGATTGGCCGGTATAAACTAGGAAAATCGTCGACATCGACAGGCCCATGACGGCTGCAAAAGCCCAGAACATCGCCTGCAATGCGCCGGTCGACAGCTTGTTGATGCCAAAGCTCATCACCATGATGAAGGCGAGCGGTGACAGGATGATCAACCAGCGCAGCGGCGTTGCCATCACCTGCGCGGCCATGCCGCTGTTGGCGAACAGCATCGCTACGATGCCGGTGAGCAAAACGCCCGACGCCATGTAGTTGTAAACCTTGAGCATATGGGCGCGCAGCCCGGCGTCGACTGCCGTTGAGGCAATCGGCTTGCCATCAATGGTAACGCCCGCGCCGGTTTGCGTTACCCGCGGATCAGACCATTCAGCCATTTCAAACGTCTCCTCATAATGGCGGCACCATAGCCGCCTAAGTTGGTAATATTGGATGAAATCGCTCCAATTTCAAGCGAAACCGGAATCGGCCCGGCCCGTTTCCTTCGAAAGGCTCAGCGGGTCGCTGGGCGATATTGCGCCGCGTCAGTGGTAAATTCGGCATGGCCATAGTCAGCCAACTGCCGCCGCAGCCGCGAAACGAGCAGCTGGTCGGCCATTTCGCCGAGCACTGGAAGGCGCGAAGCGACTTTGTGGCCCAGCGTCTGGCCGATAATCGCCGCCATCGTCGCGGCATAAAGCGCTTTGTCCTTGCCGGTCAGCGGCACGCCCACCGTCGCCGCAGCCGCTTCATCGCCTTTCAGGAAGGTGTTGACGAAAAACACCCGTGCGAAGGAGCGTTCCAGGCGGCGGAAGACGCGGCCCGGGATCGAACGATCCTTGCTGAGCTCCGCCTCCATCGTGGCGCGCAGCAGGCCGCCACAAATCGCATCGTCATATTCATAACGCAATGTCGCGCTGCGCGTGCACCAGATGCGGACAATATCGGTCGGGTTGTCGGCCAGAAGGTCTTCGGGAAGCCCCAGAAGGTAACAGCGATAGCGCGCCAGTTCGACCTTCGCCCGCTCCTCCACGTTAAAGCTCTTCCGCCCCTGCCCCAGCACCTTTTCGGACAAAAAATAGATCGGTATCAGCCCGGCAGGCATCTGGTCCAGCTGCGGGATCGGGATGCCATAGACCTTTGCATCCCACATGCCGGGGCGCGAGAGCACATTGACGCGCACCATCGAATGCATCAGCCGCACCATCGCCGCCGCCTTGAAACCTGCGCCATGGCGCTCGAGTGCGCCGGGCAGCACGGTGGTGGTGAAAAAGGTCGCGGTTTCCTTCACCCGGCGCGCCGCAGTCGCGTGGCTCAACGTTCCGGTGAGCGCCATCGGTAGCGCCGAATATTTGTTGAGGAAGGTCGCAATAAAGGCACCGCGAATGGCAAAGGGGGAAATATTCGCCGCCGAATTGCGATCCGCCTTCGCGCCTTCCTCCACCAGCCGCATATCGAGCCAATCGGGAATGCGTTCCATTTCGGATATCAGCGCCTTCAATTCGGGGGGCGCGCCCTCGACGGCATCGACACCCTTGTCGCACGCCTCGACCAGCATATCGACCAACCGGCGAAAGCCAAATTGGTGCATCAGCGCCGCATAGGCATCGCCCGTAATATCGCCCAACATGCTGTATTCACGGATGCGCGCTACCAGTTCGGTATCGGCCAGATAGTCGGCGCGCCTTTTGCCGCGCACGTCGGACAATTCGGTCCGATCATCAGGGCCGTCAGCGAAGCGTTCGGGCGAGGTGTCAAAATCGATCGGGCCATAAAGCGCTGGCAACAATTCGGCTTGCGAACGAACTCTGGCGGCAATGACGGCGATATCGGACACCCAATTTCCTCCTGCTCTTCCTGATCGCCAAGCTGTCAGTGTGGCGGGCGGATAGCAATACCAGATTTTGGCCTTATCTCAGCGGGCTGCCAACTTTTCTGCCAGTATTTTCGTCGCAGCCTCCACCTGACGCCAGCAGGCCTCGAAATCGGCAATATCACCATAATAGGGATCTGCCACTGCCTCGCCCTCCTGCCCGGGAAGGTGGTCGAGGAGTAGCGATAGTTGAGCAGTCGCCGCTTGCGGCGCGAGGCCTAACAGTGTGCGGTGGTTGCTGTGGTCCATCGCGATGACATGGTCGAAACGGCGGAAATCGTCGCGATGCACTTGCCGTGCGCGCAAGCCGCTAATATTGATGCCGCCGAGCCTGCGGGCAACTTCCTGCGCGCGGCGGTCAGGCGGATGGCCGACATGCCAATCACCGGTCCCAGCAGAATCAACGATCACATCCAGCCCCAGTTGTTCGGCATGATGCCGCAACGCGGCCTCCGCCAAAGGCGATCGACAGATATTGCCAAGGCACACCATCAACACCGAAACTGCCATCGCCCATCCTTTACCCGCTTGCGCTTTGCATATCCTCTGCTAGCCCAAGGCGCGAACGAGAGACAAGCAAGAGGAGACACGCGTTGAGCGCGACCAGCGAACCGGCATCTATTGCGAACGCCAACGTGGAAGAGGAAAAGACTGCAAGCGGCTATAGCTGGTATGTGCTCGGCGTCCTTGTCGTCGTTTACATCCTGAACTTTATTGACCGGCAGATTGTCAGCATTCTTGTGGTCGATATCCAGGCGCATTTTGGCCTCGACAATGCGCAAATGGGTTTTCTTGGGGGCGCGGCGTTCGGTGTTTTCTACGCCCTGTTTGGCATCCCGCTGGGGCGGTTGGCCGATAACTGGAACCGCACCAAATTGCTGAGCATCGGCCTGACGCTTTGGTCAGCGATGACTGTGGTTTCGGGCCTCGCCAAAAATGGGGCACAACTGGGCCTCGCACGCATGGGCGTGGGCATTGGCGAGGCCACCGCCAGCCCATCGGCTTATTCGCTGATATCCGACTATTTCCCGAAACGGCAGCGCGCAACCGCACTCGCCATCTATTCGTCGGGCCTATATATCGGCGGCGGCGTCTCGCTGTTCATCGGCGCTTATATCAAGGAAGCTTGGAACCTGGCCTATCCCGGCGGCGGACCGCTGGGGCTTGTCGGCTGGCAGGCGGCCTTTCTTGCCGTCGGTATTCCCGGCCTGCTTGTTGCGCTTTGGGTGTTGAGCCTGCGCGAACCCGCACGCGGGGTGATGGACGGGACGCCGGTCGCGATGTCACCCACGCCGTTCAAGGATTTCCTCCACGATCTCTCGACGATCGTACCACCCTTTACCCTGATCGGCGCGGCCCGCCGGGGAGCCGGTGCGTTGGCGCTCAACCTGTTTGCCGCCGCCGCATTGGGGGGTTTCGCATGGATGATGATCGGGCTGACCGGAAATATCCCGCAATGGTCAGCGGTCGCAGTCGGCTTCTATGCGGTCTTTTCCTGGGCGACCAATCTGCGCGCGCGTGACCCGGCCACTTTCCAGCTGATCTGGGGCACACCTGCCTTTCTGTGCACCGCGCTGGGCTATGGCCTGGTTGCGCTGGCTTCCTATGGTCTTGCGCTATGGACCGCGCCCTATGCTGAAAAGGTGCTCAAATTGCCGTCACAGGAACTGGCCTTCTGGCTGGGCGCTCTCGCGGCGCTCAGCGGCTTTCTGGGCGTAATAATCGGCGGGCGGCTCGCCGACCATTTGCGCACGCGCAATCCGGCGGGGCGCATATTGGTCGTGATGATTGGCGTGCTCGGCCCCGTCATCCCGATCTGGCTTGCATTTACCACCACCAGCGGGGTCATGTTCTATGCCATGCACTTCATGGCAGGTGTACTTGGAAGCGCCGCCCTGGGCGCGGCAGCAGCAACGACGCAGGATCTGGTATTACCCCGGATGCGGGGCACCGCGACCGCGGTGTTTTTCCTCGCCACGACGCTGATAGGATTGGGATTCGGACCCTATATGGTGGGTCAGATCGCCGATCTCAACGGAACGATGGTCGACGGCAAGCTGGTGGGTGACTTGCGCACCGGTATCCTCTCGCTGATCGGCGTTGCACCGATTGCGATTGCGCTCCTGATCTATGCCTATCGCAGCGTTCCAGCGGCGGAAGCGACTTTGCTCGAGCGGGCTCGGGCGGCAGGCGAGGACATTTAATCATACGGTTAAATTCCCGCTTGACGCTTGCGTAAAGTTGAGGCTTTGTAAGCGTCAACTTTGTCAGCTTTGAAAGGGCAACCATGTCGCTCGATGTCATCCCCCGCAGCGCCTATACCGAAGACCATGAGGCGTTCCGCCAGACCGTCCGCCAGTTCCTGCAAAAGGAAGTGGCTCCCAATGCTGCCAAATGGGCGGAAGATGGTATCGTACCAAAGGACATCTGGCCCAAGGCAGGCGAACTCGGCATGCTTTGCCCCACCGTACCCGAGGAATATGGCGGGCTTGGCCTCGACTTTGGCTATAACGCCATAGTCGACGAAGAGTCGGCCTATTATGGCGGTGCCGCGACCGGTTTCTCGTTGCAGTCTGACATCGTGGTCAACTACCTGACCTCTTACGGCTCTGAAGAACAGAAGAAACATTGGCTGCCCAAGCTGGTTTCCGGTGAAGTGATCACAGCCATCGCGATGACCGAACCAGGCACCGGTTCCGACCTGCAAGGGATGCGTACGACCGCCAAAAAGGACGGCAACCATTTTGTGATCAACGGGTCAAAGACCTATATCACAAACGGTCAGAATGCCGATCTGATCCTCGTTTGCGCCAAGACCGACACCGAAATCCAGCCAGCCTATAAGGGCATTTCGATCATCCTCGTCGAAGCAGACCGCGAAGGCTTCAAGCGCGGTCGCAACCTCGACAAGATCGGGCAGGATGAAGCCGACACGTCTGAGCTGTTCTTCGAAGATGTTCGCGTGCCGATGACTAATTGCCTCGGGCAAGAGGGCATGGGTTTCATCTATCTGATGAGCGAATTGCCGCAGGAGCGGTTGTCGATCGCGGTTTCAGCTCAGGCGAGCGCGCAAAAGGCCTTTGACGACACAGTGGAATTCTGCCGCGAGCGCAAGGCCTTCGGAAAGCCGATCCTAGATTTTCAGAATACCCGTTTCACTCTGGCCGATTTGAAAACAAAGCTACAAGTCGGCTGGGCGCATCTAGATTGGGCGCTCGCCCGGCACCTGAAGAAGGAGCTGACGGCAGAGGAAGGCGCAGCTGCAAAGCTGTGGCACACCGAATTGCAGTGGGAAGTGATGGACAAGTGCCTCCAGCTTCATGGCGGTGCCGGCTATATGAACGAATATGCGATCGCACGTGCATGGCGCGGCGCACGCGTCACCCGCATCTTCGGCGGCACCAACGAGATCATGAAGGAACTGATCGGACGCAAGCTGTAATGGCGAAGCCTGAAGGTTGGCGGCTTAACTTGGCCGCCTATCCCATCATCCTCGAAAGCGACACGCGCTTTCAGGACATGGACATAAACGGGCATCTCAACAATGTCGCCTTCGCGTCGCTGTTCGAGAATGCCCGTGTCCAGCTCCATCGCAAGGCGCGCCCCTGGGCGGACCGGCCCAAGAATGAGCGCACCATGGTCGCATCGGTCGAGATCAACTATCTGCGCGAAGGCAATTTCCCCGCCCCCGTCACCATCGGTTCGGGCATCGGCCGCATCGGCAATTCCAGTTGGGTTGTGGTGCAGGCCATGTTCCAGAAGGGCCAGTGCATCGGAACCTGCGACAGCGTGATCGTCTGCCGCACCGATAATGAGGCCAAGCCCTTGCGCGCCGAAGTGGTCGCAGAATTGGAAGAGATGTTGACGAAACCGGTCGACTAGTCGGCGAAAACCGGTTTCCGCTTCTGCATTTCGGCCATCACCGCTTCCATCTGGTTGGGTGTACGGATGACCTTCACCTGCTCATCGCTTTCCATCTGCAAGAGCTCCGCATCGCTCGCGTGCGCCAGCGCGTTGCACATGCGCTTGGCGCCGCGAATGGCGTGCGGATTCTTGTTTGCGATCACCCGCGCCATTCCCATGGCCTTTGCGTGCGGATCGTCCGAAACATGGGTGGCAAAGCCCATTTCCTTGGCCTCGACGCCGTTAAACTCGCGGTTAGTGTAGATCATTTCGCGCAGCACATCATCGGCCACTTGCGTGCGCCACAAAGGCATACCGGCGACATCGGGGACCAGACCCCATTTCATTTCCATGATCGCGATGCGCGTGTCGGGGTGGACGATGCGGATGTCGGCCGCCGCCATGATCTGGCTGCCTGCCCCGAAAGCCACGCCATGCACGGCAGCGACCACCGGCACCGGCAATTCGCGCCAGCCCCAGGCCGCATATTGCGCATTGTTGGCTATGCCCTTGGTACGGTCGGATAGACTGCCACCTGCGCTCGAAGTCCCCGGTTCACGCTCCCCGCCGAGGCTGGCCAGATCGAGGCCTGCGCAAAAAGCGCGCCCCTCGCCCGATAGCACAACGACACGCAGGCCCGGCATTGCTTTCAACTGGTCGATCGCCGCGACCAGCGCTTCCCACTGCGCCGCATCGAGCGCGTTCATCTTGTCGACCCGCGTCATTCGGACGTCAGCAATGCCATCTTCAAGCATGGTGATTGAAATGCGGTCGTTCATGCTAAATCTCTCCAACTAAAACCGTAGTGCTGAGCCTGTCGAAGCACGCCTAACAGTAAAGCACCCTTCGACAGGCTCAGGGCTTCGGTGATACCTATCTCTTCAAAGCAGCCTCAACCAAGGGCAGCTGATCATTGCCAAAATACATGTCGGTGCCATCGACGAAAATCGAGGGCGATCCATAGCCGCCACGCGCAATCACCTCTTCGGTGTTGGTGCGCAAGCGGGCTTTGACGTCTTCGCTCTGGGTAGCGGCCTTCAATGCCGCGCCATCAAGGCCAATTCTGTCGGCAACGGCCTCCAGCACGTCGGCATCGTCGAGATTTTCTTGGGCACCGAAATAGCTTTCAAATGCCGCCTTTGAAAAGCGGCGAAGCGCATCCTGGTCGCCTTCGAGCGCGCAGGCAAAGCGCATGGCATTGACGCTTTTTGCCGGATGCCATTTGGACGGAAAATTCATCTCAACGCCCGCCAGCGCGGCCCAGTCGAGCAACACCTTCCAGCTATGCTTGAGCTTGCGGTTATCGGTCATCTCGCGCGCCGCATAGACCGATTGGTTCACGGCATTGAAAACACCGCCGACCAATATCGGGCGGAGCACCGCCTGCTCGCCCGTCCGCTCAAGCATCGGCCACAAATTGGTGAAGGCCAGATAGGTCCATGGGCTGGACAGGTCATAGAAAAATTCGACGCGGGTGGTCATTCTGCCGGAACCTCTTCCAGCTTCGGCGCATTTTCAGCCTTGGCATCGAATTTCAGAAACACATCCCTGATCCATTCGGGAAATGGCATCGGTCGATGGCTTTCAAGATCGACGAAGACGCTGACCAGTTCGACTTCGGCACGCAAATCGTCCGATCCGTCCTCGGCAGAGCCGTGGATCTCGACAATCTTGGTGATGCTGGTGCGGCCCATATTGGTGGTGCGGCACATCACTTCAATCATTTCGTCAGGGAAGATGGGTGCGTTCCACAAGACCGTGGCCTTTTTGACGTGAAACTCGAGCGGCTCGTCCGGATTCACCAGCCGCAAGCCACAGGCCCGCCAATATTCGGTCACCGCGATATCGGCATAATCAAGATAGCGCGCGTTAAAGACAACACCCTGCGCGTCAGTCTCTGCCCAGCGGACACGGAGGGGATAACGGAATGCGAAATCTTTCTTTGCCATGAAATTTCGATGGCGGATTGCAACCGATATGGCAAGTAGATTGCCGTTAACGTCAAGTAAGGTTAGCGTACCAAGCATGAAACACCGCATTGCCCTTTTCGCCAGCTCGATTCTCTTGGGCACTGCTGCCCTGCAAGCCGCCGCGCCGAAGCCGCACTCGGATGCTGCCGCACTCGCCGAGGCACAAGCCGCAGGCGAAACCAGCGCCGAAGAAATCGTTGCGGCTTACCTCAAACGCATCGCCGAGATTGAAGACAGCGGACCAAGGCTGAATGCGGTGATCGCCACATTCCCCGACGCTATCGATCAGGCTCGCCGCCTTGATGCCGAACGGAAATCGGGCAAAGTGCGCGGCCCGTTGCATGGTATTCCTGTGTTGGTGAAGGACAATGTTGAAGTTGCCGGACCAGTGCCGACAACGGCGGGCTCGCTGGCCCTCAAAGACAATTTCACCAATCGCGATGCGCCAATGATCGCCCGGCTTCGCGAAGCGGGAGCAATAATTCTTGGCAAGACCAATCTCAGCGAATGGGCGAATATCCGCTCAGGCGGCTCGACAAGCGGTTGGAGTGCGGTTGGGGGGCTTACGCGCAATCCCCACGTCCTTGACCGCAACAGCTGCGGCTCATCGTCGGGCAGCGGTGCAGCGGCTGCGGCCAATCTTGCGCCGCTGACCATCGGCACCGAAACCGATGGTTCAATCGTTTGCCCGGCCTCGGTCAACGGAATTGTCGGCTTCAAACCCACGTTGGGCCTAGTGAGCCGCACCCGGATTGTGCCGATCTCGCACAGTCAGGATACGGCCGGACCGATGACTCGCACAGTGCGCGATGCCGCCTTGTTGCTGACCGCTATGGCCGGTTCGGATCCGACGGATCCAGCGACAGTCGAGGCGGATGGGCGCAAGAAAGACTATGCCATTAATCTCACCGGCGATGCGCTCAAAGGCATGCGCCTTGGCGTCCCGCGCGACCGGATCGGCGACAATCCCGCATTGAATGCAAAGTTTGAGGCGGCCCTGGATGTGATGCGCAAACAAGGTGCAGAGATTGTCGACATTGCCGATACCCGAAAGGGCTTTGACGGGCTGGGTGAGGCCGAATTCGAGGTTTTGCTGGTCGAACTCAAAGCCGACCTGAACGCCTATCTGGCCACGACGCCGCCTACCGTGAAGACGCGTACGCTCGAGCAGGTCATCGCGTTCAACAAGGCAGAAGCTGCCGAATTGCGCTGGTTCGGACAGGAAACGTTCGAGCTGGCGCAGTCCAAGGGCGGCCTGGACGATCCGTCCTACAAGCAAGCACTCGCCAAATCGAAACGCTTGGCCGGGCCAGAAGGCATTGACCGATTGCTTCGCGAAAACAAGGTCGACCTTTTGGTGTCGCCAACCACCGGCGTCGCGTGGAAGACCGACCTTGTCAATGGAGACCAATATTCCGGCCCCAGCGCCAGTGCGCTGCCCGCCATTGCCGGCTACCCGCATTTGACCGTACCAATGGGAATGATCGAAGGTCTGCCGCTTGGCATCAGTTTCATCGGTACCGCATGGGGTGACGAACGCGTGTTGCGGGCAGGCTATGCCTATGAACAGGCTTCGAAGGCTCGCATGGAGCCAGCCTTCAAGCCCAGTATCGAAGCGACCCTGCCCTAAATCGCCTTTGCCTGTGTCGGCGTATTCACACCCATCGATTGCAGATAGCGTTTGATGTTGCGCGCGGCCTGCCGCAGGCGATGCTCGTTTTCGACCATCGCGATGCGGACAAAGCCTTCGCCATCCTCACCATAGCCGACACCGGGAGCGACTGCGACCTTGGCTTCGGTGAGCAACTGCTTCGAAAATTCGAGGCTACCCAAGTGCGCAAGCGCTGGGGGCAGAGGTGCCCAGGCGAACATAGAGGCGCGCGGGGCGGGGATATCCCATCCGGCACGTCCAAAGGCCTCTACCAGCACATCGCGGCGCTTGTGGTACAGTTCGCGGTTCTTCTCGACGATATCCTGCGGGCCATTGAGTGCTGCGCAGGCCGCTGCCTGGATCGGGGTGAACGCCCCATAATCGAGATAACTTTTGACCCGCGTCATCGCGGCGATCAGTTGCTTGTTGCCCACCGCAAAGCCGATCCGCCAGCCGGCCATCGAATAGGTTTTCGAGAGCGAGGTGAATTCGATCGCGACATCCTTCGCGCCCTTCACCTGCAGGATCGACACCGTCGGGTTGCCGTCGAAATAAAGCTCCGAATAGGCAAGGTCGGACAGGATCCAGACCTTGTTCTCCTTCGCCCATGCGACCAGCCGCTCGTAAAAGGCAAGGTCGACCGTTTCAGCGGTCGGGTTCGACGGATAGTTGACCACGAGGATCGACGGGCGCGGCACGGTGAAGGCCATCGCACGGTCGAGAGCGCGGAAATAATTCTCGTCGGGCGTGGTTGGTACCGAGCGGATTGTGGCCCCTGCGATAATGAATCCAAAGGTATGGATCGGATAGCTCGGATTGGGTGCGAGCACGACATCGCCCGGCGCGGTGATCGCGGTGGCGAGGCTGGCCAGCCCTTCCTTCGACCCCATGGTGACGACAACCTCGGTTTCGGGATCGACATCGACACCAAAACGGCGGCCATAATAATTGGCCTGTGCGCGGCGGAGGCCGGGAATGCCCTTTGACGCCGAATAACCATGCGCGTCGGGTTTCTGCGCCACCTCTACCAGCTTGTCGATGACATGCTGAGGCGGTGGCAGGTCAGGATTGCCCATGCCGAGGTCGATAATGTCCTCCCCAGCCGCACGCGCGGCCGCTCGCATCGCATTGACTTCGGCGATGACATAGGGCGGCAAGCGCTTGATGCGGTAGAATTCTTCGGACATCGGACTCCAGGGGCTCCTTGTTACAAATTGGACCAGAGAGCCGCCCTCATGCGCGATGTTTCAGCCTTTTTCCAGAAAAACCGGCCTAACGCGGCCGGTTGCCCTTGGTCTTGTGCTTCACGCCATGTTTAGACGGCGGAGGTCCGGCTTTGCGGAAGGGGCGTTTGCCCTCACCGGCGAGGCCATCACCGCGCGGACCTTTGAAAGGCCGGGGGCTGTGGCGCGGCGTGGCTTCGTTCGCCTTACCCTTGCGGCGGTTTTCGCGGGCGGCCTGACGTGGCGGGCCTTCGGCCTCGATGATTTCGACATCATTGTCCTCATCATGCCCGCGTTGCGCAACGGCCTTGGCGAAATGACGGGCAGCCGCCGCTGAAATACCGACATAGGTTTCGTCCGCAGCGATGCGGATTGCGCCGATGTCGTTCTTGGTCACCCCGCCCCGGCGGCAGAGCAAAGGCAAGAGCCATTTCGGATCCGCATTGTTGCGGCGACCTATGTTCAGTTTGAACCAGACCGAATCGTCGAAGCCGGCACGGCGATTGTCCGGCATCCGTTCGCCGCTGCCATTGTCGAGCAACTCTTCAGGTGCGGGCATTTTGGCACGGTGCGCGCGTACAAGCGCGGCGGCCACATCCTCGGCGCTTATCGTTTCGAGCAGGCGGGCACCCAATGCACGGTCTTCCTCTTCGACCTCGACCGGGGCCAAAAGCGTTTCGAGCAGGCGCTCATGGTCCTTGGCCCGGATGTCTTCCGCGGTCGGAACCTTGATCCATTCCGCCTCGATCCGCGCACCGCGCAGCATCGATTCGACCCGCTTGCGGCGCTGGTAAGGAACGACGAGCACAGCCGTGCCCTTCTTGCCCGCCCGGCCAGTACGGCCTGACCGGTGCTGCAAACCTTCGGCATCGCGTGGCAATTCGACGTGGATCACAAGCGACAGGTTCGGAAGGTCGATACCGCGAGCGGCAACGTCGGTCGCGACGCAGACACGGGCGCGGCGATCGCGCAGCGCCTGCAACGCCTGGTTGCGCTCGCTCTGGCTATGTTCGCCCGACAAAGCGACAGCGATGAAGCCCCGATTGGTCAGTTTCGAATAGAGATGGCGCACGCTCTCGCGCGTTGCACAAAACAGGATCGCGCTATCGGCTTCGTGTAACCGCAGCAGGTTGACCACCGCGTTTTCAATGTCTGGCGGAGCCACCGTGACGAACTGATAGCTGATGTCTCCATGCCCGCGATCTTCGCCGACAGTCGAAATGCGCAGTGCATCATGCTGATATCGCTTCGCAAGGGCGACAATCGGTTTCGGCATCGTTGCCGAGAACAGCAGGGTGCGCCGGCCTTCGGGCGTGGCATTGAGGATGTCCTCCAGCTCTTCACGGAAACCCATGTCGAGCATCTCGTCTGCCTCGTCGAGCACCGCAACTTTTAGCGCCGACAGGTTCAGTGCGCCGCGCTCCAGATGGTCGCGCAGACGCCCCGGTGTGCCGACAACGATTTGCGGCCCGGTTTGCAAGTTGCGGCGTTCCTTCGATGCATCCATCCCGCCGACGCAGGTGGCGATGCGGACGCCGGCCTTGCCATAGAGCCACATAAGTTCGCGGCTGACCTGCAGCGCCAATTCTCGGGTGGGGGCGATAATCAACGCCGCCGGATCGCGCGCAAGGCTGACCAGTCCACCATCAAGAATCTGCGGAGCCATGGCGAGGCCAAATGCAACAGTCTTGCCGGATCCGGTTTGCGCCGAAACGATAAGGTCGCGACCATCGGCTTCTTCGGCGATTACAGCAGTTTGCACGGGGGTAAGCGCGGTATAGCCACGCGCG
Source organism: uncultured Sphingorhabdus sp. (assembly GCA_964423155.1). Taxonomy (GTDB): domain Bacteria; phylum Pseudomonadota; class Alphaproteobacteria; order Sphingomonadales; family Sphingomonadaceae; genus Sphingorhabdus_B. The sequence goes on along the minus strand of CAYRDQ010000006.1, from coordinate 26,466 downwards.
GTAAGCGCTTCGCCAAGAAGCGCGGGTAGGTTTTCAAATGTCATTGGGGTTCCAGTTATCAAACCACCTTATGCCCTAGATTTATTCGAATGTCCATGTTGCACTGCACAATAAATAGTTGTTTCGCCAAATTGGCGGATTGGGGTAAGCAAGGCGCATGGCCGATTCACCCAATATCCCGCCCCTGATGGACCCCGAACAACTAGCCAAGATGGCTGAAACTTTCGGGGCGGGCGCGGCAGACCCGCTGAGCGCCTACAAGCATGCGCTCGATGCATGGGGTGAGGTGCTCGCACCGCTGGCAAAGGCCGGCCATGACAAGCTGAACCCAAAGGATCGCCGCTTCGCCGCCCCGCAATGGGAGCATCCGGTGTTTGACCTGATGCGTCAGGGTTATCAGCTCATGTCCGATTACATGATTGGCGCGGCTCATGAGATGGAGCATCTGTCTAAGGCCGACAAAGCAAAGCTTGAATTTGCAGTGCGCACGGTGGTCGAGGCGATGAGCCCTGCCAATTCGCCACTGACCAATCCGGTCGCGCTCGAAAAGGCGATCGAGACCAAGGGCCAAAGCCTGATGACCGGCGTCAGTCACCTGCTCGCCGACATGCAGCGCGGGCAATTGACGCATACCGATCCGCAGGCCTTCCGACTGGGCGAAAATATCGCCTGCACCCCCGGCAAAGTGGTACACCAGACGCCGCTCTACCAATTGCTGCAATATATACCGACCACCGACAAGGTGTTCGAAACCCCGCTGGTCATATTCCCGCCGTGGATCAACCGTTTCTACATCCTCGACCTGACCGCCGAAAAGAGCTTCATCAAATGGTGCGTGGACCAAGGCATCACCGTGTTCGTGGTGTCGTGGAAATCGGCCGATGCGTCGATGCGCGATACAATTTGGGATGACTATATCGCGGCACAAATCGATGCGATCGATACCATCCGCGATGCTCTGGATGTCGATAGCGTGCACAGCATTGGCTATTGCGTGGCTGGAACAACGCTTGCCGCAACGCTCGCTATCCTCGCCGCCCGCGGCGAGGCGGACAAGGTGAAGAGCGCGACCTTTTTTACTGCACAGGTGGATTTCACCCGCGGTGGCGAATTGCTCAACTTCATCGACGAGCACCAGTTGAAGATGATCGAATCGCTGGCATCGCAGCAGGGATTCCTCGATGGCCGCTACCTTGCGCTGACCTTCAACCTGCTGCGCGGCAACGACCTGATCTGGTCCACTGTGAACAAGCATTATCTGCTCGGGGAGGAATATCCGGCGTTCGATCTGCTGCACTGGAATGGCGACGTCACCAACCTGCCCGCCAAATGGCACAAGGATTATCTGTGCGACCTGTACCGCGACAACAAGCTGGTCGAACCGGGCGTGCTATCCGCGCTCGGCACGCCGATTGACCTGCGCAAGGTGGAAACGCCGACCTATGTGCAGGCAGGGCGCGAAGATCATATCGCACCCGCCAGCAGCGTCTGGAAAATCCGTGATCATTTCAAAGGTCCGGTGCGTTTCGTGCTGGCAGGAAGCGGCCATATTGCAGGCGTGGTCAACCCGCCTGCGCAGGGCAAATATCAATATTGGCTGAATGAAGACCCAAAGGTTTCCAGCCTCGAAGACTATATCGAGGGCGCAACCGAAACCAAGGGCAGCTGGTGGCCCGATTGGCTGAACTGGTTATCGGGGCAGGCGCCGAAGCAAATCACCGCCAAAGGCGCACGCCAGCCGGGAGAAGGCAAGCTCAAGGCGCTGGAAGAAGCGCCCGGTAGCTATGTAAAAACACGCTGAGCCGGCAAGCGGATACACAGGAACGCAACAGCCGCAAAGATGAAGGAAAATACAGCGGCGCCCTGAAACAGCGCATAGCTGCCTGTCCAGTCGTGCACCTTGCCGAACAGCAGGATGCCGCACAGCGTGCCGATCCAGCCTGCAACCTGCACCCAGCCATAGATCGAGCCATAGCGGTCCAGTCCGAAGCGCCGGGCAACGAAATAGGCCAGCAGATCGACCTCAGCCCCCTGCTGTACGCCGATTGCCGCTACCGCAATCATAGCGGCGGTATAATGGCCCTGCGTTTGCCATAACAGGGCAGCGCCGATCGCAGGAACCAGTGTGAAGAAAAAGGCCACGCGCTGGGGATGCGTCCTGTCCAGCAGCCAGCCGCAGGCGAGCCGCCCGACAAACTGCCCACCGGCATAGGCGGATATGCCGAGCGCCGCCTTGGCCGGGGTAAGACCCTCTTCGAGAAGCATCGGGACCATCTGGCTAAGCATGCCCGATGTCGGCATGTTGAGACCGACATAGCCGATGCAAAGCAGCCAGAAAGCACCGGTGCGGTAAAAACTGTCATCAAAATAGGACTGGTGTGGCTGAGCTTCCGCCTTGGCCGCACCGACACCATCACCGACCAGAAACATGATCGCCGGAAGCCCGATCAGCAATGCGGCTGCGGCAAGCGCGAAATAGCCTGCGCGCCACCCGTGCACTTCAATCAACGGCTGGAGCAGCGGCGGCACAATCACCGCCGCAAGCGACAACCCGGTCGCCGCCACGGCAAGTGCCATCCCCCGATGCCGGGAAAACCAGCCATTGACGGCGCGGGTGTAGGATATGGATGTGGTCGAAACGCCGATCAGCCCGGTTATGAATATCGTCGCGCCGAACAGGGCGGGGATCATCGGAGCGAGTCCGATGATGACATATAGGCTCGCTACCGCTGCCATGCCGATGGCCCATACCTTGCGAAAGCCATAGCGATCCATGGCCCAGCCGACCAGCGGCGCAGCAAGCGAACCCACCCCGACGAGCGCTTGCAGTTGGGAGAATTGGCCTAGGGTCCAGCCTGTTTCCTTTTGCAGCTGGGGGATGAACATGCTGAAGACGAAATAGAGCAGGCTAACGCCCGTTCCCGCCGCCAGCCCCGATCCAAGCACCGTGCGCCAACCGCGCTGCCATTCCTTCATAAATGCCCTCTCCTCAAGGCATAAGCCGAAGGTGCACCTTGTTGCCAAATCGGTCGCAGGTCAATTGACGTTTACGTAAACGTCCGGTAATCCGGTGGGCAGACGGATAGGGTGCGAGTCGCCTCGCGATAAGAGGCTGTGCGCGCCGGTGTGCCGCAATAGAGGAGAGCTGCCATGGATATGGAATTCACTGCCGAAGACCTCGCATTCCGTGATGAGGTCCGGACATTCATTGCCGAAAATTACCCGCAAGATTTGCGCGGCAAGCAGGACGAAGGTGACGAACTGGGCAAGGAGGATTTCCTCTCCTGGCATCGTATCCTGCACAAAAAAGGCTGGGTCGCTCCGGCATGGCCCGTTGAATATGGTGGCACCGGCTGGACGCCCACACAGCGCTATATCTGGTCCGAGGAAACCGCGCGTGCTGATTGCATCCGCCTGATGCCCTTCGGCCTCTCGATGGTCGGCCCTGTCATCTACACCTTCGGTACGCCCGAGCAGAAAGCCCATTTCCTTCCCCGCATTCTTTCGGGCGAGGATTGGTGGTGCCAGGGTTATTCGGAACCCGGCTCGGGCTCCGACCTTGCCTCGCTGCGCACCAAGGCTGTGCGTGATGGCGACGACTATATCGTCAACGGCCAGAAGACCTGGACCACGATGGCGCAGCATGCCGATTGGGGTTTCTTCCTCGTTCGCACCGACCCCGATGCAAAACAGCAGGAAGGGATCAGCTTCCTCCTGATTGACATGAAGTCACCCGGCATCACGGTGCGCCCGATCATCACCTTGGGTGGTGAGCATGAGGTCAACGAAGTCTGGCTCGAGGACGTCCGCGTGCCGGTTTCGCAGCGCGTCTATGAAGAAAATAAGGGTTGGACCTGTGCCAAGTTCCTGCTCGCGCACGAACGCACCGGCATTGCCGGGGTTGCGGCTTCGAAGCGTGGCATCGAACGCATCAAGGATATCGCCCGTTCCGAAATGGACGGCGATCGCCCGCTGCTCGCCAACCCCTTCTTCAAGCGCAAGGTTGCCGAGTTGCAGACCGATCTGACTGCGCTGGAATTCACCGAGCTGCGCAGCCTTGCCGGTGAAGCCGCTGGTCGCGGCCCGGGACCGGAATCGAGCCTGCTCAAGATCAAGGGTTCGGAAATTCAGCAGCGCATCACCGAACTCGCACTCGAAGCGGTCGGCCATTATGGCGCGCCCTATTTCCGCGGCTTTGGCGAAGGGGACAATGAGCACCCGATTGGCCCCGACTATGCGCACCGCACCGCGCCGAGCTATTTCAACATGCGCAAGACTACCATTTATGGCGGATCCAACGAGATCCAGCACAATATCATCGCCAAGATGGTTCTGGGTCTTTGAGAGGATAAGCAGAAATGGATTTTACCTATAACGAAACCCAGGGGATGATCCGCGACACGCTCGCGCGCTTTCTGGCCGACACCTATGATTTCGACACCCGCCAGAAAATGATTGCCAGCGACGCGGGACGCGACCCGGGCATCTGGAATGCCCTTGCGAACGAACTGGGCCTGTTGGGCGCGGCGTTCGACGAAGAGCATGGCGGCCTTGGCGGCGGCGCGCTTGAAAATGGCTTGCTGATGGAAGAATTCGGCAAGGTCATCGCAATTGAGCCTTACCTTCAGACTGTCGTTATCGGCGGCGGCGCATTGAAGGCTGTTGGCGGTGCACAGGCGGCGGCGCATATCCCCGGCATTATCTCTGGCGAAACCATCATCGCCTTTGCTTATGCCGAGCCTCAGGGTCGTTACGATCTTGCCAATATTCGCACCACGGCAAAGGCCGATGGTAGCGGCTATATCCTCAACGGCCACAAGGGCGTGGTCTATTGCGCGCCTTGGGCGACGCATCTGCTGGTCACCGCCCGCATGGGCGGTTCGACCCGCGAACGCAATGGAGTCGAGCTGTTCCTGATCGACGCCAATCTGCCCGGCATCACCCGCCGCGACTATCCGACCGTCGACGGCAACCGCGCCTCGGAAGTCTATTTCGAGAATGTCGCGATTCCGGGAGACGCCTTGCTCGCGGGCGGAATCGACCTGATCGACCGCGTCGTTGACGAAGCTACAGTCGCCGTGTGCGCCGAAGCCACCGGCGTGATGGCAAAGCTGCACGAAGGCACGCTCGACTATTCGAAGCAGCGCCAGCAATTCGGCCAGCCGATCGCCCGCTTCCAGGTACTGCAGCACCGCATGGTCGACATGTTCATGGAAGTTGAGCAGGCCAAATCGATGACGACCTATGCTACGTTGCACCTCGACAAGCCGGCGCATGAGCGCATGGCAGCAGTCTCGCAGTGCAAGGCCAAGGTTTCGCGCGGTGCGAAATTTGTCGGCCAGAATGCTATCCAGACACATGGCGGCATCGGCATCACGCAGGAACTGGCGATCGGCCATTATTTCAAGCGCGCGACGCTTATCGAAGGCCAATTCGGTTCCGCCGATTATCACTATGACCGTTTCGAGCGATTGGTTATCGACCAGGCCGCATAACAAACGCATCGCCTAAACTGTCCCCGGAATGCTTTTCCGGGGACAGGTTTTGCACAATCCGCTGAAAAAGGCGGATTTTATTTTTTGTGCACTGCACAATTTTCCGTTGACTTCACTGCCCGCAATCATTATTGTGCACTGCAACAAAACAGTAATGGTGCAATGACAATGGCAAGCAAGACCGCAACAACCGCAACCAAGGCCCGCAAGGCTGCGCCTGCAACGTCGGTTGCCGCTGTCGCAGAAGCCGCGCCCGCAAAGGTAGAGCAACTGGTCACCCGCATCGTTTCTGTTGACGAGAAACCCCTCTCCGAAGGAGTGAAGAAAATGACTGATACCGTTGAAAAAACCGCCAAGGAAGCCCAGGCCAAGGCCGCTGACTTCTTCGCTGACATCCGCGAAAAGGCGACCGAAGCTGCTGAAAAGGGCAAGAAGCTCGCTGCTGAAGCAACCGAGTTCAACAAGGCGAACCTCGAAGCTATGGTTGAAGCCGGCAAGATCGCCGCAAAGGGCGCTCAGGACCTTGGCAAGACCAACATCGAATATGCCAAGAAGAACTTCGAAGAAGTTCAGGCTGCTGTGAAAGAAGTTACCGGCGTGAAAAACCCGACCGACTTCGTGAAGCTGCAGGGCGAATGGATGCGCAAGGGCTTTGACACTGCGGTTGCGCAGGGTTCGAAGAACACCGAAGCGCTCGTTAAGCTGGCAAACGACGTATTCCAGCCGATCTCGAACCGTTTCGCGGTCGCTGCCGACTTTTTCAAGAAGGCTGCATAAGCCCTTTTTGAGAATTGCGCCGGGGCGTTAGAGCACCTGCCCCCTCTCTCTCCTCTCCTCCCTGGAGGCAGGAAACCAGACGAGCCGGCGCACTATGGAAAGAGCCGTCCTTCCCCAGTGGAAGGGCGGCTTTTTCTTTGTGTGCAGTTTACCATTAACAACACTTGCGAAACGCCCCCTCCTTACCCTATTTTCAGGACATGGCTTTGGACCGGAATTCGATACTGCTGATTACTGCTGGCCCCGACGGGGATCGTGACGACACGCGCGGCCCGGGCGTTGGCCTTGCGACGCGCACCCGCCCGAAGACCAAGAAGCCGAGCCAGTACAAGGTGCTGCTGCTCAACGACGATTACACGCCGATGGAATTTGTCGTCCATGTGCTGAAGGCATTTTTCCAGATGGATACCGATCAGGCGACACGGGTGATGCTGCACGTCCACCAAAAGGGTGTCGGCGTGTGCGGCATTTTCACCTATGAAGTTGCCGAAACCAAGGTGAACCAGGTGATGGACTTCGCAAAGAAGCACCAGCACCCGTTACAATGCACGCTCGAAAAGGCCTGATCGCTATTTCGGCGATGCCTCGGAGAGACTGCCGAACACAGCCTTTCCATCCTTGATAGTCGCCACAACGCGCAGCTTGTGCAGGTCTGCGGGGTCGGTGGTCAGCGGGTTGCCATCAAGCAGGACGAGGTCGGCGCGCTTGCCGGGCTCGATGCTACCCTTATCCTTATCTTCGCCAATCTGCCAGGCAGCGTTGATCGTGACCTGCTGCAAGGCGCGATAGACCGGGATGCGTTCGAGCGGCCCCAAAATGTCGCCTGACTGCGTGCGGCGGTTCACCGACGACCAGACCAGACGCATCATATTGGGCGGGACAACCGGCGCGTCATTGTGCGCCGTCGGACGAAGGCCCAGCGACCAAGCCGTGGCCTGCGGCGATATGAAATCGGCGCGCTTTCCGCCTAGCGCGACTTCACGATGCCAGTCCCCCCAATAATAAGTGTGGTTGGCAAAGAAACTTGGCTGGATATCGAGCGCCTTCATCGCCTCCAGCTGGCTGCGCTGCACGACCTGGCTGTGGATGGCGATCGTCCGGCGCCCGGCAAGCCCATTCGCCTGCACGCCGTCGATGAGCGCCTGCGCCGCCGCGTCACCATTCACATGGACAAACACCTGCCAGTTGTTCTTCACCGCATCTACGAGCTTTGCGTTGAACAGCTTCAGGTCGATCGCGGGATAGCCGGCATAGCCCTCTTTTTGTCCATGCGGCGGGATGGGAACCGGATCCTTGAGCCAGGCTGTACGCCCCTGTGGTGATCCATCGAGCGTCAGCTTGACCCCGCCGATGCGCAGGTTGCCGCTATAGCCCTTGCCGATCCTTACCCGGACATCGTCCTTCCATTCGCGCTCGAATGAAACCAGCGCCACAACATCAATGGGGAAGAGTCCACGCTTGGCCGCCTCGTCGAGCGCGCCCCAGCTCTCGGGCATCACGCGGCCGTCCTGACCGGTGGTGATGCCGTTGGCGGCGTAGATTTTGGCACCTGCCACCAGCGGCGCGATTGCGGCGTCCACGCTTGGCGGCGTCAATAACTTCACGATCGGGTACATCGCAGTTTCTTCAATAACGCCATTGGGCGTCTTGCCATCGGCTTCACGCCGGATAACACCGCCTTGGGGGTCAGGCGTATCCGGACCATAGCCGACAAGCTTGAGCATCGCCGAATTCATCGCCGCAAAATGGCCGCTGACATGGATGACCAGAATTGGCACCGTCGACGATACTGCATCCAGATCGGTGCGGGTCGGATGGCGACGCTCCGCCAACTGGGAATCGTCATAGCCATTGCCTATGATCAGGGGCAGGCCCGCTGGCCGCTGATAGGTGCGGAGCGCATCCTGGAGATCGGCGATGTTCGAAATATTGGCGACCGGCGGCGCCTGCAACTGTGCCATGCCCGCATTCTGCCCGACAAAGCCCATATGGCCATGTGCGTCGATAAAGCCAGGCAGCAAGGTGCGTCCCTTGAGGTCTACTGTCTCGGGCTTTCCGCGCGCTGCCTTTTTCACTGTTGCCAGCGAACCCGTGGCGGCAATGCGGCCTGCGCGGACCAGGATCGCCTCGACAGTTGCCGCCTCATCGCCCGCCATGGTGACGATGGTTCCACCCGTCAGGATTATATCGGGCGCCTTGGGCGGCGTCGCCGCGAGCAACAGCGGTGCAAGCAGCAACAGGGTATGGCGGCGCATTTTCATTGTCCCCTCCCAAGGATTATTTGTGCCTCTATCGATTGCAAATTCCCGGTTGGCAAGCAATCCTCTGAAAAAGAGGAGAATCGTCAATGGCAGCAGCGTTGATAATCGGAGCCGGTGATGCAACGGGCGGAGCGATAGCCAAGGCGTTTGCGGCGGAGGGATATACAGCCTGTGTCAACCGACGTCCGCGCCATACCGACAAGCTGGAAGAACTCGCCCAGTCGATCCGCAATGCGGGGCACAAAGCGGTCGCCTGCCCCGCCGATGCGCGTGACGAGGATTCGATGATGGCACTGGTCGAAGGCATCGAGCGCGATGTAGGGCCAATCGATGTCGCGGTGTTCAACATCGGAGCCAATGTGCGCCTTGGCATCACGGAAACCACCGCGCAGGTTTATCGCAAGGTTTGGGAAATGGCGACCTTCGCAGGCTTTCTGATGGGGCGTGAGGTAGCTAAACATATGGTCCAGCGGCAACGCGGGACGATCATCTTCACAGGTGCAACCGCCTCAATCCGTGGCGGCACTGGCTACTCAGCCTTTTCGGGTGCCAAGGCTGCATTGCGCATGCTGGCTCAGTCGATGGCGCGCGAATTGGGGCCGCAAAATATCCATGTCGCACACAGCATTATCGATGGCGGCATCGATACCGAATTCATTCGCGGCCTGCGCCCCGATTTTGACGAAGCCAAAGCCAATGATCTGGTGCTGTCGCCGGACGCGATTGCCGAGGCCTATGTCATGCTGCACAAACAGCAACGGAGTGCATGGACGCACGAGCTGGACCTGCGTCCATGGGGAGAAAGATGGTGACCAAGACCTTTGAATTCCTGTTCGATTTTGGCGGACCGAATAGCTATCTCGCGCACAAGGTGCTGCCCGAACTGTGTCGGGAGACCGGCGCGACCGCCATCTATGTGCCCATCCTTCTGGGCGGGCTGTTCAAGATTACCAACAACCAGGCGCCGCTTATACGCTATGCTGAAACGCCTGCGAAGCGGAATTACGAAATGCTCGAATTCGACCGTTTTGTGAAGGCACACGCCATTCCGTTCACGATGAATCCAAATTTCCCGATCAATTCGCTCCACCTGATGCGCGGCGCGGTGGCAGCCCAGCATCTGGGTTGCTTCATGCCTTATGTCGAGGCGATCGTGACCGCAATGTGGGAGAATGGGGCGAACACCGGCGATCCCGCTGTTGTGAAAGACGTGCTCGACAAGGCCGGGCTGGATAGCGCAGCTTTATTTGCAAAAGCGGAAGAGCCGGACGTCAAGGCCGAGCTCGTTTCTAACACAGAAGAGGCCGCCGAGCGCGGGGCATTCGGTGTTCCCACCTTCTTCGTTGGCGATGAAATGTTCTGGGGCAAGGAACGCCTTGGCCAAGTCGCGGCAGCGCTCGACAAAGGATGAGCTTGCACGCGGCGCGCATCGCGCTAAACCGCTGCGATGGACAAGATAATCATTCGCGGTGGCAATAAGCTCAAGGGCAAGATTCCGATTTCGGGGGCGAAGAATAGCGCGTTGACGCTTCTTCCGTGCGCGCTGCTCACTGACGAGCCGCTGACGCTGCGGAACCTGCCACGGCTGGCAGATATTGACGGTTTTCAGCACCTGATGAACCAGTTCGGCATTTCGACGACGATTGCCGGTTCGCGCCCGGAGGATTTCGGTCGCGTGATGACGCTGGAGGCGACCCGTATCACCTCGTCGGTCGCGCCCTATGAACTGGTCCGCAAGATGCGTGCCTCGATCCTGGTGCTCGGCCCAATGCTGGCGCGGATGGGGGAAGCGACGGTTTCGCTGCCCGGTGGCTGCGCTATCGGCAACCGACCGATCGACCTGCACCTGAAAGCGCTTGAGGCCTTTGGTGCAGAAATCGAACTGGCGTCCGGCTATGTAAAAGCGACCGCCCCCAAAGGCGGACTGCCCGGCGGAAGCTATACCTTCCCCGTGGTCTCGGTGGGCGCGACCGAAAATGCCTTGATGGCAGCTGTACTGGCAAAGGGAACCTGCGTTCTCCACAACGCCGCGCGCGAGCCCGAAATAGTCGACCTGTGCAACCTGCTCGTCGCCATGGGTGCAGAGATTGAAGGTATTGGCAGCTCTGACCTGACCATCCACGGCAAGGATCGCCTGCACGGCGCCACCTATCGTGTCATGGGCGACCGGATCGAAGCAGGCAGCTATGCTTGCGCGGTTGCTACCACCGGCGGCGAGGTCGAACTGGTTGGCGCCAATGAAAGCGAGATGCAGGCAACAGTCGATGCGCTACGTGCTTGCGGCGTAACCGTCGAATCGGTGAAGGGCGGGCTGCGCGTAGCTGCAGAAGGTCGCCTGAAACCGCTGACCATTTCAACCGCCCCTTATCCTGGCTTCGCCACCGATATGCAGGCGCAGTTCATGGCGATGCTGTGTATGGCGGATGGCGCCAGCGTGTTGACCGAAACCATCTTCGAAAATCGCTATATGCACGTCCCTGAACTCAACCGCATGGGCGCGCATATCGAAACCAAGGGCCGGACCGCGATTGTCCATGGTGTGCCCAAATTGACCGGCGCACCAGTCATGGCCACCGATCTTCGTGCCTCCATGAGCCTGATTATCGCAGGACTGGTAGCCGAAGGCCAAACCGAGGTCAGTCGGATCTACCACCTCGATCGCGGTTATGAGCGGTTGGAAGAAAAGCTGAGCCTCGTAGGTGCCGACATCGAACGTGTCGGTGCGGACTAAAAATTACAGGGTAAAAACTGTATTGTTTTTCCAAATAGTTGCTTTTCCAAAAATTATCCGGCATTTTGAAGTCGGAAAGGCTGCCATTTGTGAAGCATATGAAAGACTATGAACGGCGTCGACATCCGGTTCTCGACTCCATCAGGCACAGCCCGATTGCAACCGTCGTCAGCGATCCACGCCAGACCGATAATCCTTTAATCGCGGTCAATCAGGCATTTCTCGATCTGACGGGCTATGCCGAAGACGAGGTGGTGGGTCGCAATTGCCGTTTCCTTCGAGGTGCCGACACCGAAACTGCGCAGACCGAAAAATTGCGCGCAGCAATTGCCGAGCAGAAATCGACCATTGCCGAGTTGATCAACTACAAAAAGAACGGCACCAAATTCCGCAACGCAGTCATGCTTGCGCCGATGTTTGACGCCGATGGCGAGTTGGAATTCTATGTCGGTTCGCAGATCGAAATTCCCACGACAGACGACAGCATAACGGCGATACGGCAACAGCAATCAGCAGCACTTGTCGAGACGCTTTCACCACGCCAACGCGAGATTTTGAAGCTGATGGCACAGGGGTACCGCACTAAGCAAATCGCCTATATGCTGACGCTGAGCGAAAAGACGGTGCAAATGCACCGTATGCTGTTGTTTAAGAAGCTGTCCACCTCCAATGCGGCCGATGCTGTACGGATTGCGGTGGAAGCAGGAGTTTGACCCTAGCCATTTCCCTATGGGGTTAAAGCGGTATGGTTAAACTCGGCCACTGCTGACATACCACTATTACGGAGCGGTAGATGCAACCGTCATCCGGCAAAGTGCGGCCCTAATTCCCTCCCTTATCACCGCACTTGGGAACTCGCGCACGTCCCCCCCGAAAGCGCGAGGAACCGGGCCGGTTGTTTCTTCCGCAACGTATTAATCTACCGAACGTATCGAGCCATCTTTCAGGCTTCGGGTCGCATACTGTGCCGCCACTGCAATGCAGGGCGGCACTTTGTTTATCCGCCTGACCGGTCCTTCAATCTTTGAACCAACCATATGCGTATCGCTCCGGCAAGGCCGCTTGGTGTCGGCGATGCAAGGCGTTCATTGTCGATAGCTGCAACCAGCGCATTAACCGCGAGCCCGCTTTCGTCCGATGCCGCCTTCAGCATATCCCAGAACATGGGTTCCAGACTGATGGAGGTTTGATGCCCAGCAATCGTTACACTACGCTTGACCGGCGGGTGATAAGGCGACCGGTCCGCCATCATCAATACATATGCTGTCCACCATTGATCGACAGGGTCGATCCGGTGATGAAGCCGGCATTGTCACTGGTTAGAAACTCGACGCCGCGCGCGATTTCGTCGGCCTGCCCGAGGCGACCGATCGGAATTTGCGCAACAATTTTTTCCATCACATTGTCGGGGATCGTCGCGAGCATTTCAGTCGCGATATAGCCTGGGGCTATGGCATTGGCGGTGACGCCAAAACGCGCACCCTCCATCGCCAGCGACTTTGTGAACCCATGGATGCCCGACTTGGCGGCCGCATAGTTGACCTGGCCGATCTGCCCACCCTGCCCGTTGACCGAGCCGACATTGACGATGCGGCCCCATTTGCGCTCGCGCATTCCGGCGAACACAGCCTTCGCCATGTTGAAGCAACCTGTCAGGTCGACGCGGATAACCTCGTCCCATTGCTCGAATGTCATTTTGACCATGGTGGCGTCACGGGTGATACCGGCATTGTTTACCATGATGTCGATGGGGCCAAATTCGGCTTCGATCGCCACACAGGCATCGAGGCAGGCCTGATGGTCACCCACATCCCATTTGCGAACCGCTATTCCGGTGCGGTCGGAAAACTCCTTGGCTGCCGCGTCGTTTCCGCCATAGTTGGCGATTACGAGACGCCCCTTTTCCTTCAGCTTGAGGCTGATCGCCTCACCAATGCCGCGTGTGCCTCCGGTAACCACCGCAATGCGTGTCATCTCATCCACTCCTGACTGTCTTTCCTAGTCTTGTGAATGGCATAACCAGAGTTGGGGCGGGCAACAAGTTTCCGTAAACGTCAGTGCATCGCTATTCACAGCCAACCGGAAAGTTCCCGACGAACGAGGGTTTCCAACATGTCCATCCCCGGCGCGCTATCATTCAGACAAGGCAGATAGGCGTAGCGTTCCCCGCCTGCCTCCACAAACTGTTCCTCGCCTTGGATAGCCAGTTCTTCCAATGTCTCGAGGCAATCCGCGGAAAAGCCAGGAGCGAAAATGGCGATCTTCTTTTTGCCTTCGGCGGCCAGTCTTTTGATGGTCTCTTCGGTCGAAGGCTCAAGCCATTTGGCACGGCCAAAGCGCGACTGGAAAGCGATAGTCAACTTCTTGCCGATCGATTCTGATAACAACCGCGCCGTTTTCTGGCATTGGCAATGATAGGGATCTCCCAGATGCAAGGTGCGTTCCGGCATGCCGTGAAAGCTGGCGACAATCGCATCGGGTTCGAAATCGAGTTTCGCCAATTCCGTTCCAAGCGAGGTTGCGAGCGCCGCTATATAAGCTGGATCGTCATGATAAGCCGGAAGCGTCCGAAGCGCCGGTTGCCAGCGCATAGCGGACAATGCGCGAAACGCTTCATCAACTACGGTCGCGGTGGTCGCACCTGAATATTGCGGATAAAGCGGTGCAATCACGATGCGGTCGCAGCCATCGGCCTTCATGGCTGCAAGCTGGCGATGAATAGCGGGTTCGCCATACCGCATGGCGTAGCGCACATCGACATTCTCACCGAGCCGCGCTTGCAGCGCTTCGGCCTGCGCCTTGGTGTATACCGCCAGAGGCGATCCGTTCGGCATCCAGACCTTCGCATAGTTGGCTGCGGATTTGCGCGGCCGCACATTGAGAATAACACTCCGCAAAATTGGTTGCCACAGCAAGGGCGGGATTTCGACCACCCGTCTATCGGAGAGAAACTGTTTGAGGTAGCGGCGCACGGCGGACGTCGTTGGTGCCTCGGGTGTGCCAAGATTGACTACGAGTACACCAATTTTCGGCTTCTTGATCGCGGGGTGGTTAGCGGGAACGGTCATGGCAGGGAAATAGCGGTCACAGTCCGCGCGACAATAAGGGCAATTCCCTCAACTTGATCCCGGCAGCCGAAAACAATGCATTGGATATCGCCGGTGCCACAGCGGGCACGCCAAGTTCGCTCACACCACCCGGCTCTTCCTCGCTCCGAATAAACTCTATCTCAATCTCCGGAATATCCGAAAGGACAGGCAGATCGAGATCACGCAGCCTGCGCGCGACCGGCAACCCATTCTCATAATCGGTCGCCGATCCGAGTGCTTGTGCCAGACCAAATACTATGCCGCCCTCAATCTGCTGGCGTGCAAGTTCAGGATTGATAACCCGCCCGCAATCCACGCAGGCAGAAATCCGGTCAACGCGAACGCCGCTTTCATCGGTACGAGCCGTAGCGATGACCGCAATATGGCTGCCGTACATCGAATGGCAGGCAATGCCCTTGCCGCTTGCTCCGGCGCCACCATCCCATCCTGCAAGTGCTGCAACCCCGGTCAGGCAGCGGGCAAGGCGCGTCTGGCCTACCAGCATTTGCATGCGATAGGACAAAGGCTCGACGCCGGCGGCTGCGGCCAGTTCGTTGATGAAACTTTCGACGAAAAATGCCGTATAGCTGTGCGCGTTACCCCGCCACAATCCGGTCGGCAGCGGCAATCTGACCGGGAAATGATCTATACTGAGATTGGGTATGGCATAAGGCGGAAGCGCGCCATCAATCGCGAGCGGATCATGCTCCCCTGACGCCTCTTGTATTGCCTCAACGGGATTTGCTCCCCCGAGCCGAGCCATTTGTTCGCGCGCAAACGACGGCACAGCGATTCGAACCGCCATCCCGGCAATCCGCCCGGCGACGTCGAGTGACGCTGTCAGGCGTGCAAGCGCCGGGGGACGGACATGGTCCCGAATGAAATCCTCAGGTCGAGACCATATCACCTGCACTGGACGCCCAATATGTTTAGCGAGTACCGCGGCCTGCCCCGCAATCTGTGAATCGAGATTGCGACCGAAGCTGCCGCCCGCCATTGTCTGCACCAGTGCGACGTCGTCTGCCTCCAGCCCGATCGCCTTGGCGGCAGCTTCGCGTGCAGCCTGGGGGGCCTGCGTTGCCATCCAAAGCGTCAATCGTCCCCGTTCATATTGCGCTGTCGCACTCCGCGTCTCCAAAGGCGCGTGCAGGGCAGGTTGGACCGAATATTGACTGCGGAAAATGCGCGTGCCGGCTGCCTTGTCCAATGTCGCGTCGACCGAGCCGGTATCCATCAAGCGCGCACCGGGGCCTTTGTCGAGCGCCTTCTCCAGTGCTGCTGAAATTTCGGGACTTTCCGGCATGCGACCAGTCGTCTCGAATGTCGGTGCCATGGCATCGAGCGCCCGGTTGGCGGCCCACCAGTTTGTGCCGAGCGCAGCGACCCAATGGTCGGTCCTGACCACATCGACCAGCCCTTTGAATCCTGCGGCACCGCCGCGCTCGATCTTTTTCAGCACCGTGTCGCCGATTGGCCCGGCCCTTACCGATGCGAAAAGCATATCGGGCAGCCTGATGTCGCCGGCGAAATTGGCACTGCCATCGACTTTTGCGGGCACATCCAGCCGTATTGCCTCGCGTCCTGATATGCCGTTCACGGCGAAAGCGCGCAAAGGCACCGGGCTGGGCGGATCAAGCTGCGCCGCTTCGGCAACCAGTTCGGCAAACGGGATTTTCTTTTTCCCGAAAGTGACAAAACCGTTTTCGGTCTCGCAATTTTCCCAGTTGGTGTCCCAACGATTGGCTGCAACCGTGCACAAAAGCACGCGCGCAGCAGCCCCGGCGATGCGGCACGGCCGTTCAAACTGGCGAATTGATGATGAACCGGCCGTGATCATGAAGGTGTTGCGTTCAGCCCAGCTTTCGCTGAGATTGTCGAGAACGGTCGAAGGGCTTATGGCTCCAATTGCGGCTGGCAGCAGCGCAGAGCGCCATTCCTTGGCAAACAAGGCGTTTGCAAATACGGGACTTGGTACTGCAGGTTGCACGGCAACCGATCGCCAGTCGGCTCCCAATTCGCCAGCAACAATCTGTGCCAGTGCGGTATAGCTGCCCTGGCCCATTTCAGCCTGGGGAATTGCAATCGTGACCCGACCGTCTTCGCCGATTTTCAGCCAGTGGCCAAAAAGATGTTCGCCCTTGTCTGCAGCCATGGTCGGGACATATCGGCGCGGCCAAATCCCCCAGGCGATCAGCAGCCCCACTCCTACACCGCCGCCTACAAGCAGGTTGCGGCGAGAAAGCTCAAGGCCGCCATTGTCTTTCACTGGGCGCGATCTCCCGTTTTGCTACCCTGATTGTCGAGCCAAGTGCCTATGCGCGCTGCTATATCGGCAAACGCCTGTGCAATGGCATCATCGCCCAGCGCAGGCGGCGTGCCGGCATCACTGGCAACGCGCACAGAAATGTCGAGTGGTATCCGGCCAAGGAAGGGAATGCCCAGTTCTGCCGCTGCCGCCTCCGCACCTCCGCTGCCAAACGGATCGCTCACGTCGCCACAGTGCGGACAGACATAACCGGCCATATTTTCAACCAAGCCGATTATGGGAACTTGCGCCTGGTTGAAAAAGCCTATGGCGCGAGTTGCATCCATCAATGCCAGATCCTGCGGTGTCGAGACAATCAACGCCCCAACAGGTTTGTGTTTCTGGACCATCGAGAGTTGTATGTCGCCCGTACCGGGAGGCATATCGACGATAATTTCGCGAACATCACCCCAATGTGCATCGACCAGCTGCGACAACGCCTGTCCCGCCATAGGTCCCCTCCAGGCAATGGCCTGTCCTGGCGAAGCAAGTTGTCCCATCGACAGGAAGGGCACTCCACCAGCGCCCTGGACCGGGAACATTTTTTTACCTTCTGCATCGGGCTTGGTATCTTCGACACCCAAGAGTTTCGGCTGTGACGGACCGTAAATGTCTGCATCGACCAGCCCTGTCGACCGCCCCATTTTGCGCAAAGACACGGCTAGATTCGTCGAAAGCGTCGATTTGCCGACACCACCTTTACCGCTGGCAACGGCAATCAGCTTGGGAACGATACGCTCCGCAGTCTGTACGATGCGCAGCGGAGCACCCGGCTCGATTTCAGCCACTTTGGCTTTGATAGCCTGGCCCAAATGCTCGCGTTCTTCGGCAGAAAGTCCGGCGACATCCATAACGATCGAAACCGCGCCGTCTTTTTCCCTGATGCCACTTACGCGACCCTGCCCGGTCTCAGTCAACGCCGCCCCGATTTTGTCGATATCAAACATGGGAAAGCCGAATAGAATCAGTTTGTCGGGAATGACACTGTTTTTCTTGAAACAGCATCCTATATGTCGGTCATGATGCAAAAAGAGGAAGGCGGCACGCCACAGGCGTTGCACAATGATAGCAAGGGGCCCTGGGATTTCGGCGGAGCCGATGGCGGTGCGAAGTCAGGTGGCCAGAAACCATCGTCACGACCCACTGGTTCAACAGATGAAGGTCCGAAAGTGTCTAGTCCTTGGGAACCGCAAGAAAGCAATGCCGGACGTCAGCGCGGGCCTTCACTCGATGAAATTTTTCGCCGATCGGGCGGCAAAGGCGGCGGCTTCGGTGGCCTACCGCCAAGGGCGAATGGCAAAAGCTGGTGGCCGATAATCGTTGGCGGCTTTGTCGCGCTTTGGGTCATCTGGACCAGCATCCACCGTCTCGACCAGCAGGAAGAGGGCGTCGTCACGACCCTGGGTAAATATTCACGGACGGTCGGTTCCGGTATCAGCTTCACATTGCCCGCCCCGTTGCAGCAAATGCAGAAAGTCGATGCGCTTCAGGTGCGCACCACGTCGATCGGTTCGGCCAACAGCAAGAGTGAAAATCTGGTGCTGACCAAAGACCAGAATCTGATGGACATAGCCTTCGACATTCGCTGGTCGATCAAAAGCCCGGAGCTCTACCTGTTCCAGCTAGACGATCCCGACAGCACAGTTCAGGAGGTTGGCGAAAGCGCGATGCGCGCCGAACTCTCCAACTTTGACTATAACGAAGCCGTTGGTGTCGCCCGCGGTACGATTGAGGCGCAGGTAAAGCAGCGCATGCAGGCAATACTTGACGAGTATAAATCAGGCATCGCGATCAGCAGTATCTCGATCCGCCAGTCTGACCCGCCCGAAGAGGTCAAAGCCGCCTTCCGCGAAGTAAACAGCGCGCAGCAGCGTCGCGAGCGCTATCTCAACGAAGCGAGGGCCTATGCCAGTCAGGTTACCGAGTTGGCTGCGGGTCAAACGACTGAGTTTGACAAGATATACGAGCAATATCGGCAGGCCCCCGAAGTAACGCGCCGCCGCCTATATTATGAGACCATGGAACAGATTTTGGGCAAGGTGGACAAGACCATTGTCGAAGCAGGTAATGTTACGCCCTATTTGCCGCTTCCTGAAATCCAGCGCCGTGCCAAGGCGACCGAAACCGACACCGTAACCGTTACAGGAAAACAGTGATGAACCGCCCGTTCCTTCAAAACCCGGTCGCGCTGAGCCTCACCGGCTTGGCGGTGCTCGTTCTGCTGAGCATGTCGATTTCGATAGTGCCGGAGACCAAACAGGCGATCATATCAAGCTATGGTCAGCCTCTGCGCGTCGTCAATCCCTACAAGGAAAACCAGCGGTTTGGCGACACTTGGGCAGGCCTTACTTTCCGCATCCCTTTCGTAGAACAGATCCAATGGGTCGATAAACGTGTATTGTCGGTTTCAATGCAACCCCAAGAGGTTCAGTCAACCGACCGCCGTCGCCTGCGGGTCGATGCCTTTGCGCGTTTCCGCATCGTCAAGCCAGCGCGCATGTATCAGGCAATCCGCACCGAGGAAGCGTTGAAGGCCCAGTTACAGTCGATACTCGAATCGCGGTTGCGGAACGAACTCGGCAAGCGCTCGTTCGAAACCCTTCTCAGTGCTGAGCGAGGGGCAGTGATGGACAATATCCAGGCGTCGCTGGATCGCGAGGCACGCAAATATGGCGCGCAGATCATCGACGTCCGCATAAAACGTACCGACTTGCCAGAAGGCCAATCGCTGCAGTCCGCCTATCAGCGCATGCAATCGGCGCAGCAGCAACAGGCCGTCGCGATCGATGCCGAAGGGCAGAAGGAAGCAAGGATCATACGAGCCGAAGCCGATGCCGAGGCAGCCCGCATTTATGCCGAAAGCTATGGCAAAGATCCGGATTTCTATGATTTTTACCGTTCGATGCAATCCTATCGCCAGACTTTCCTGCAAGAAGAAAAGGATGGTGGCGGTAAGACCAACATCGTCCTGTCGAGCGAAAATGACTATCTGCGCAATTTCAGGGAGGGCCGTTGACGACAAGTCGTTCGTCGAACGGGATAGGTCGTTTGCCAAGCAGCTGCCCCTGCCTCCCTACCGTTCAATTGGCGTTCATTTTTTGACGCCATGAAATTTGGAGTATTTTGTCGGCCGATGCCGGCGGTGATTTGATGAGAGGAAATGATATCGTGCGTTACGCTTATGGAGTGACTGCCCTTCTTCTGCTTTCGGGAAGCGCTTTTGCGCTTTCGACGGGAAATCCCGGACCTACGGCGGCAGTGCAAGGCCCGGTAACTATCGCTCAATCGGGGCTGGCTCCGCGTGGGGCGCCCAACAGCTTTGCCGATCTGGCAGCGCAATTGCAGCCGGCCGTGGTCAATATCGCGACGAAGCAAAAGGTGCAGGTCGCGACCAGTTTCAATCCCTTTACAGGCGAACGTCGTCCGGTAACGCAGGAACAACAGAGCGGCGGTTCCGGATTCTTCATCAGTGCCGACGGCCTGATTGTCACCAACAACCATGTGGTAGCAGGTGGACCGCGTGGCGATGAGGTTGACGAGGTAACCGTAACGCTTTTCGACGGGCGTGAATTCAAGGCACAGATCGTCGGCCGCGATGCAACTTCCGACCTGGCGCTACTCAAGGTGAATGTCAGCGACGTGCCCTATGTCGAAATGGAGAGTTCGCAGTCGAACCGCGTGGGTGACTGGGTCATCGCGATCGGTAATCCGCTGGGGCTCGGAAGCACAGTGACTGCCGGTATCGTATCCGCTTTGCAGCGCAATATCGGCGCGGGTGGTGCCTATGACCGGTTTATCCAAACCGACACCGCGATCAACCCAGGCAACTCCGGCGGCCCGTTGTTCAACCTGCAGGGCAAGGTGATTGGCATCAACAACCGCCTGATTTCCCCTGTTGGCGCCAATATCGGTGTCGGTTTTGCCATTCCGGCGGAAGAAGCCATGCCGGTCATCGAATCGCTGCGCAAGGGCGTACGGCCTGAGCGTGGTTATCTGGGTATTGGCATTCAGGGCGTCGGACCTGACATGGCGGATGCGCTGGGCATAGACAAGAACAAGGGCGAGTTCGTAACGCGCACAGTGCCGGGTGAGGCAGCGGACAAGGCCGGTCTGAAAGAGGGCGACATCGTCCTCAAGGTCAACGGCAAGGATGTGACACCGGATAACACGCTGTCTTATATCGTAGCGAACATCAAGCCGGGCACAAAAATCCCGCTCGATATCTTGCGCGAAGGAAAGCCGATGCGGTTGACTGCGACGGTTGGAACCCGCCCGCCCGAGGAAAAGCTGGCGCAGAGCACCTTTGACCCCGACGAAAACAAGGATTTCGAAAATAAAGGCGACGATGCTGATGCGAAGGCAATTCGCGATGCAGTTGGCGTCAGCGTCATTCCGCTCGACGCCGAAATTGCCCGCCAACTGGGGATGGGAACCGACATTAAGGGTGTGGTGGTTGACATTCCGGGTACAGGTTCGGCAGCGCAAGCCGGAATACGCCGAGGCGACGTGATCGTCTCGGTGAATTACAAAGCCGTGACTTCTACCGCGCAGTTTGCCGCCGCGATCGGCGACGCCAAAAAGGCCAATCGCAGCGCGGTTTTGCTGGGCGTGAAGCGCCGCGGCGCGCCGACGCAATATGCGACGGTCCGTCTCGACAATTGATCGGACTACCGCTTGATCCAAAGGGGTGTTAGTGAGCGTCTTATGACGCTGACTGACATCCCCCCAAACACCACGATTTGGCGCGAAGACGCCGAAAGCCTCCTCCCCGACCTCGTCGAACTCCGCCGCGCGATCCACCGCGAACCGGAACTGGGCCTGCAAAACCCCAA
This sequence comes from uncultured Sphingorhabdus sp., assembly GCA_964423155.1. Lineage (GTDB taxonomy): Bacteria > Pseudomonadota > Alphaproteobacteria > Sphingomonadales > Sphingomonadaceae > Sphingorhabdus_B. Next base: position 4,976 of record CAYRDQ010000006.1, on the reverse strand, counting down.
AACGCTGGCGAAGATCAAAGCCGCACTCGCCGGGCTTCCGCTTGAGTTTCGTGAAGGGCCTTCGACAACGGGCTTGCTCGCCATTTTACGCGGCCCTTCAAATGGTCGTACCGTTTTGTTGCGCGGCGATATGGATGCACTGCCGCTGCACGAAGACACCGGCCTCGATTTTGCCTCCGAAACCAGCGGCGCAATGCATGCCTGCGGGCACGACACGCATGTTGCCATGTTGGTGGGCGCCGCAAAAATGCTGTGCGCCCGAAGGGAACAACTGACGGGAACCGTCTATTTCATGTTCCAGCCAGGCGAAGAAGGGCATCATGGTGCGCGCTTCATGCTTGACGATGGTCTGCTAGACCCGCTGCCCGATGCTGCCTTTGCGCTCCACATCATGCCCAATGCACCGCACGGGATTTTCACCGGCCGCGCCGGGCCGTTGCTGGCGTCGTCAGATGTGCTGTCGATCAAGGTGACTGGCAAGGGCGGCCATGCCTCCATGCCGCACGACACTGTCGATCCGATCCCCGTCGCTTGCGAAATCGTTTCGGCGATCCAGACGATGGTGACCCGCAAGGTTTCGGTTTTCGATCCGGCTGTTATCACCATCGCCAAGATCGAGGCGGGGACGACCAATAATATCATTCCCGAAAGCGCGAGCATGCTTGGCACGATCCGCACGCTCAGCCCGCGCCGCCGCGCGATGGTGGCAGAGGAATTGCAGCGTCTTGCGCCAGGTATTGCCGCCGCACATGGCTGCGAGGCGCAGGTGCATATCGAGCAGGGCTTTCCGGTCACCCTGTGCGACGACCGCGCTGTCCGCTTTGGGCAGGAGGTTGTCGAAGCCACTTTCGGGGCCGAAAGCTGGAAGACGCTCGACGCCCCGATCATGGGGGCAGAGGATTTCGCCTATGTGCTTGAGAAGGTTCCCGGCGCGATGTTCTTCCTTGGCGCAAGCCATGAAGGCGATGACTGGCGGCAATGCTGCGGCCTGCATTCGAACCGCATGGTGCTCGACGAAAGCGTGATGGCCAAAGGCGCGGCGCTCCACGCCGCCATCGCGGAACGCTTCCTTGCCGACGGTTTCGACGCCAGCTAACACTGCCAAAGCATAAGTAACTCAGGGGAAATCCATGCCATCCGGTCTCGCCGCGCTTCTCGACGATATCGCCACCATTGCCAAAGTCGCCGCCGCATCGGTCGATGATGTTGCCGCGGCGGCAGGCAAGGCAGGCAGCAAGGCCGCGGGCGTGGTGATCGACGACACCGCGGTCACGCCGCAATATGTTACCGGCTTCACTCCTGATCGCGAATTGCCCATCATCTGGCGCATCGCCAAGGGATCGCTGTTCAACAAGATCATCATCATTCTGCCGGTGGCGTTACTGCTCAGTTTCTTTCTGCCTTGGGCGATCACGCCATTGTTGATGCTAGGCGGCGCATTCCTCTGTTTCGAAGGGGCCGAAAAAGTCCTCGAAAAGCTGATGCCGCATGAGGAAGAGACGCTGGCCGAGGAATATGCCGAGGTCTGCAGCAAGACGCATGAAGAGAATATGGTGAAGGGCGCCGTGCGCACCGACTTCATCCTGTCCGCGGAAATCATGGCGATTGCCCTCAACGAGGTCAAAGGACTGGCCGAAACCTCGATCTGGCTGGAGGCTGGCGTGCTGGCACTGGTTGCCGTGGTCATCACCATCGCAGTCTACGGCGTCGTTGGTTTCATCGTGAAGATGGACGATATCGGCCTGCACATGGCCCAGCGCGAAAATGGTGCTGCACAAGCCTTCGGTCGCGGTCTGGTCAAGGGCATGCCCAAATTGATGACCTTCCTGTCGGTTGTGGGCACCGCCGCGATGCTTTGGGTCGGCGGCCAGATCATCGTCCACGGTTTCGGCCTGCACCCTGCGGAATGGTTCGGCCTGCACGAAGGCGCGCTGGCATGGATTGTGGATGCAGGCCTTTCAGGAATTGCAGGGCTGGCCATCGGTGCTGCTATCGTCGGCGTGCACCATATGTGGGTGGCGCGGAAAAAGGCCTAAGGCACCAACACCGTATCGCGCGCCTCGGGCAGCAGCTTGGGGTAATCGAGCGTGTAGTGTAGCCCGCGGCTTTCCTTGCGCGACAGCGCGGAGCGGATGATCAGGTCGGCGACCTCAACCAGGTTACGCAGCTCGATCAGGTCGGGTGTCACGCGGAAGTGGCTGTAGTAATCCTCTACCTCGCGGCGGAGCAAATCAATGCGATGTTTAGCGCGTTCGAGCCTTTTAGTCGTGCGGACGATGCCAACGAAATTCCACATGAATTGCCGGATTTCGCGCCAGCATTGCGCGATGACCACTTCCTCATCGCTGTCGGTGACGCGGCTTTCGTCCCATGAACGGATGGCAGGCGGCGGTGGCAGCTCATCCCAATGCGCATCGATATGCGCGGCGCAGGCATCGCCGAACACGAAACATTCGAGCAGACTGTTCGAGGCGAGGCGGTTGGCACCATGCAAGCCTGATTGCGTCACTTCGCCCGCGGCATATAGCCCAGGCGCATCGGTGCGTCCGTCCAGATCGACCAGCACGCCGCCGCAGGTATAATGCTGCGCGGGAACCACGGGGATGGGTTCCTTCGTGATGTCGATGCCCAGCCCCATCAGCTTCTCGTAGATGTTGGGAAAATGTTCGCGGACGAACTCCGGATCCTTGTGGCTGATATCGAGATGGACATAATCGAGGCCGTCGCGCTTGATCTCGCCATCATTGGCGCGCGCCACAATGTCGCGCGGGGCCAGTTCGGCCCGCTCGTCATAATCGGGCATATAGCGGTGCCCTGTCTTGGGGTTTTTGAGGATGCCCCCCTCACCGCGCACCGCTTCGGTGATCAGGAAATTCTTGACCTCCAGATTGTACAGGCAGGTGGGGTGGAACTGCATCATTTCCATGTTCGACACTCGGCATCCCGCGCGCCACGCCATGGCAATGCCATCGCCGGTCGCGCCGCGCGGCGCAGTCGAATAAAGGTAGGTGCGCCCTGCCCCGCCCGTTGCCAATATGGTGGCGCGCGCGGTGAATGTTTCCACCTTCCCGCTATTCCGGTTCAGCGCATAAATGCCATGCACCCGCCCGCTGGTTGAAAAGCGTTCCTGATGTCGGCCGACGATCAAGTCGATCGCCACCATGTCAGGCACCAGGGTGATATTGGGATTTTCGCGCGCCGCCGATTCCAGAGCCTGCTGCACCGCCCATCCAGTCGCGTCGTTGACATGGACGATACGGCGATGGCTATGCCCGCCTTCGCGTGTCAGGTGCCAGCTTTCGCCAAATTCGTTGGTCGGTCCACCCAGATTGAACGGTACCCCAAGCTTTGCCAGCCGGTCGATGGCTTGCGGGGCATGCTCGACAACAAATTCCACGGTCTCACGGTTGTTGAGGCCCGCACCGGCAACCATCGTATCCTCGATATGGCTTTCGAAAGTATCGCCGGGTTCGAGCACGGCCGCGATCCCGCCCTGTGCCCAGGCGGTGGCGCCATCGGAAAGCGCGCCTTTGGCGAGCACCGTCACGCGATATTTTTGGGCAAGTTGCAATGCGGCTGTAAGGCCCGCAGCACCCGAACCAATTATGAGGACATCGGCTTCGTTTTTCACGGCCACGTTCCTGTGCCTTTCTCTAGCCAGTGTCAATTGCCGCAAACCAACCAGCATGCACAGGCAAAATACCGTAGAGTCAAACGGTTGAATTGCGCGAGCACAATTCCCACCTTTGCGACGGGGAGAAACAGGGACGCTAGCCGGTAAGGCAACGTCCCGCTTTGCCGGCTCCATCTAATCTGGAGCCTACAAAAATGAAAACTGCTTCAAAAATATGTGCAACCGCAGTGCTTGCGATCGCTTCAACAACTCCCGCACTTGCAGCTGAAAATCAGGGGGATTTTCAGGTAAAGGCATTTGCGACTTATGTGGATCCCAGTGCGAAGATCACCCGGGTCAATACAGATGGCATTGGACTCGCGGCCGGGTCACAAACTCGCGCCGATACCAATATTACGCCAACGGTGGCGATTGAGTATTTCGTCGCTCCCAATGTCTCAATTGAAACCATTGCGGGCGTGACACAGCATGATGTGGTCGGTGCTGGTGCGCTTTCGGGTGCCAAACTGGTTTCCAATGCGAATATCATTCCTGCCACGGTCACGGCCAAATATCATTTCGATCTGGGCGGCGGGGTTAAACCTTATCTAGGTGCCGGCCCCAGCTACTTTATCATCTTCGGCGAAGATCCTGATACCACTGCGCGAGCGCTTGGTGCGACCCGCGTAAACTTGTCGAGCGAGTTTGGCTTCGCATTGCAAGGCGGTATAGATTTTCCGCTTGATGAAAGCGGCCTTGGACTTTCGATCGACGCGAAACGCTATTTCATGAATACCACAGCCCGTTTCTTTGCGGGCAACACGCTCGCCTTAAGCACCAAGCACGAGCTGGATCCCTGGGTTGTCAGCGCAGGCATCAGCTACCGGTTCTGAACAAATTCCCCTTCCCCACTTAGGGGAGGGGGAACCTCATTCCGCACTTCCGCTAGTCAGACTAAGGAACACGTCCTCCAGATCGGCCTCTTTGGTCGTGACGTCGACAATCTGGAAGCCCATTTCCTGCACATGTGCCAATATCCGGCCAGCATCGGTCTTGTCCCGATTGTAAACCAGTTCCAGCCGGTTTCCTTCGAACATGCTTTCCTTGACGATAAAGTCCTGGTTAAATGCACCATTGTCAGATGCCTTGCGAGGGCTTTTGTCCAAAGTAACGATGACCGCCTTTTCGCGCGCCATGCCGACCAGTTCCTTGGTCGGTTTGTTCGCGATCAGCTTGCCATGGTTGATGATGGCGATCCTGTCGCACAACTGCTCCGCCTCTTCGAGATAGTGCGTTGTGAGGACGACAGTCGTACCCTGCTTGTTGAGTTCGACCACATATTCCCAAAGCTGCTGGCGCAGTT
>CAYRDQ010000005.1:53359-114977 GCA_964423155.1 uncultured Sphingorhabdus sp. | reverse complement strand
CTGCGACCTCAAGATTAGAAGTCTCGCGCTCTATCCAGCTGAGCTAAGGGCGCGCACTGGCTGCGCAATAACCGCTTTGCGCGATGCTGCAAAGCGGGATATGGCAACTATATGAGCAATATAGCAGTCGAAGCCCATTCCGCCGCCGAAATGCAAGGGCGGCATTTCCGCTATTATGACTATGTGATGGCGGCCTTTGTCGCGGTGCTGTTGCTTTCCAATGTGATTGGCGCTGCAAAGCCTGCACAATATGATTTTCCAATATTCTTCACACTGGATTTGTTTGGACAGTCGTTCGACGTAATTGGAACCCGCATTTTTGGCGCAGGCATCCTCTTTTTTCCGCTCGGCTATGTAATCGGTGATGTGCTGACCGAAGTATATGGCTATGCGCGCGCGCGGCGGGTGATCTGGGCGGGATTTGCAGGTCTTCTCTTCATGGCCTTTATGAGCTGGGTTGTGGTCAGTCTGCCGCCTGCTGAGGGCTGGGAAGGGCAGGCGGCCTATGAAAGCGTTTTCGGGCAGGTGCCGCGCATCGTTTTTGCCTCGATCGTCGCTTTCTGGGCGGGCGAATTCGTCAACAGCTATGTCATGGCGCGGATGAAGATATGGACGCAGGGGAAGCACCTCTGGTCGCGCACCATTGGTTCAACCTTCGTCGGACAAGGCGTGGACAGCCTCATCTTCTATCCTTTGGCTTTTTGGGGTGTATGGGAAAATGAAGCGGTGATTGTGGTTATGGTGACCAATTGGGGCCTCAAAGTGCTCTGGGAAATCGTGCTCACCCCTGTCACTTACGCTGTGGTCGGTTGGCTGAAGCGCAAGGAAGGTGTCGATATATTCGACGACAGCACCAACTTCACGCCGTTCAAAACGCAGGTCTGATCCGATGCTTTCCGGTCTGTCGCCGCTGGATTTCCAGCAGTTCAAACTTGACGTAATAGCTACAACCGGCCTGGCAAAGGATGCGCTGCATATATATGCTGGCTTGGCGGTATTTCTGGCGGTCCGGCTGTTTTGGCGTCGCAAAGGGGGCTGGGTCTTGGCTTGGCTGGTCGTACTGGTGATGGCCGTCGGTGTTGAATATATTGATATGCTTAACGAGCATGCCAGGGGTGATCTGCAACCCGATGCCGGGCATTGGCACGATATCTGGAATACGATGTTCTGGCCGACTATATTGGTGCTGGTAGGCCGCTGGTTACAGCCTGCGCCAAAGACCGCAAAATCAGGCGATCTCGCGGATCAGTCCTTCAAAGAGCCGCCTGCCATCTGAGCCGCCTTGTACCGCTTCAATCATGCGTTCGGGGTGCGGCATCATGCCAAGGACATTGCCAGCATCGTTAAGGATTCCGGCAATGTTGCGTGCAGAACCGTTGACCTGCTCGGCATAGCGGAAAGCTACGCGGCCATCGCCCTCAAGTCGGTCGAGTGTCGTGCTGTCCGCAAAGTAATTGCCGTCATGGTGGGCAACGGGAATGACAATTTCTTCGCCTGCGCTGTAACGGCCCGTAAAGATTGACTGGCTGTTTTCGACGGTCAGCCTAACCTCGCGGCAGACGAAGCGGATACCGGCGTTGCGCATGAGAGCGCCAGGCAAAAGGCCCGCCTCAGTCAGGATCTGGAAACCGTTGCACACACCCAGAACCGGGACACCCCGGCCAGCTGCGGCGACGACTGCTTGCATCACTGGCGACCGCGCAGCCATGGCGCCCGATCGCAAATAATCTCCATAGGAAAATCCGCCGGGTACCGCGATGAGGTCAAGACCGGTCGGCAGGTCGCTCTCGCGATGCCAGACGAGCGACGTTTCTGCACCGGTAACCTCGCGTATCGCAACCGCCATGTCGCGGTCACAATTGGACCCGGGAAACTGGATGACGGCGGCGCGCATCATTTGCCCTCAATCTCGAAATTCTCGATCACCATATTGGCAAGCAGCTTACGCGCCATGTCTTCGAGCTCGGCCTTGCTGACGCTTTCGTCATGCTCGATTTCGATCAGCCTACCTGCGCGTACATCGGAAACTCCAGAAAATCCAAGCCCTTCAAGCGCATGGTGTATCGCCTTGCCCTGGGGATCAAGAACACCGTTTTTCAGGGTTACGAAGACGCGGGTTTTCATGTGCGGCTGCCTTGCTGGAGTGGCTTTCGCGCCCCTATAGCCTTGCCAGCCCAGCAGGCAAGGGGCGTAAGCTGTAAATCGGCGTTAACCATGTACGCCAACCATATCTGAACCTATTCCTTCGCATATCTGTTAGCCGAACCATGCCGGAAGGGCATACAAGCGGAGAATAGCCATGGTGGGTCTGGCAGCTGCTATTTTTGTGGGCGTATTCGGTTTCGGCAATGCCATTTTTGGCTGGAGCGAATCGACCTTGCATCAGGTGCAACTTGGATTGTTCCTGTCTTTCGTGCTTGGCATAGTCTGCGGATACAAGACCAAGGGCTAAAACTTTCAGGCCAACTTCACTCGGCTGCCGGTTTTGGCAGTACTCTGAATGTGTAGTTCTTCTCCTTCAAAAGAAACTGTTTGGCAGCCTGCCAAACATCATCGGCTGTAATCGAACGGAACCGGGCTTCGCTGTCCCTGAATCGTTGCAACCGATCTGGCTGGGTCTGTGCGGCGTCAACTATCCCAACCCAGGTTGGATTGCGTTTCCGCCAATCAGCATAACGTTCCAGCGTCGGCTTTCGCGCACGTTCGAACAGATCGGGGGACACTGGTTTTTCCAGAATTTCGCTGATAACCGCGCCAACGGTTTGTTCGATCTTATCCAGATCTTTCGGATCACCATTGGTCGAAATCGAAAATGTACCTCGGCTTGGATAGACGTCAGACATATCGGAATCCGTCGACGATCCATAGGAAACTCCAAGATTTTCCCGAAGCTCTTCAAGCAACCTGATTTGAACAATATCTGCCAGCAGCCCCATCGTCTGCTCCAGCTTATGGTCACTGTCATCTGTGGTTGGCCAGATACGCCTCCAGGTCAACTGGTTAGCCTCGCCGCGGTGGTATAGTGTATGTACACCGAAAGTGTCGGCAAACCGGACATTCTTCTGAACACTGTGGTCGGCAAGATTGTCGTCGCGCTTGGGCAGGGCGCCAAAAGTTTTTGCAACAATGTCTATTGCGCGTTGCTCGTCAAGGTCGCCAACCAGTCCGATTTCGAGATGGCCTTTGGCTAACCTGTCGCCCAGAGCTGTTTTGAGCTGTTCAAACTGGCTTGCCTCAAGCGCCTCCAGCTTCGGGAGGACAAACCGAGGGTCGTTGCCGGACAGGATTCTTGCTTGACCGACTGACAGCGCTGAGCCTGGCGTTGCATCCAGCCGGCGAAAAAATTCGGGCAGCGGCCGTTTAAATAACCTCACAGCCTCCTCGCGATACCCGGGGTCGGTCACAATCGCGGCGAGCAACTGGAATTGCAACTCAAGGTCTTTGGGAACCACCGCACCCTGACCGCCAAAATGATCCAAATTGCTGGAAAATGAAGGAGACGCCGTCGAACCCGACAATACCGAGCGCAAATCGTCTACGTCATATTTGCCAAGGCCTCCGGACACATACGCGGCGTCCATCAGCATCGCCAGGGGGGTCTGCTCTGGTGCAAAGGCCAACCGCCCTCCATCGATGCGCAACGACCAACGGATTCGGTCCTTTTCAAACTCGGTTCGTTTTAGATTGAGCCGAACGCCATTTTCAAAGCGAATGGTGCGAATATCGAGGTCTTCGATGCGTATGTCTTCGCTTATTTTGCCGGGTTGGCCAAAATCGGAATAGGTCCATGCAACCTCGTTGCGCGTTTCCGGTGCAGAGACTGCGACCAGGCGGCTTTGCTGAAACGCCTCGAGAAGGTCGCTGGCGGACGTCCCATTCCCGTCACGCGTCGACAGGAAGATTTGCGGGCGATCGAGTTGCCCATACCATTTCCGAAATTCGCGCGAGACAGAATCTGCGGTCATGAAGGGACGAAGCTGTTTCCAGAGTCGAAGCCGATATTCCGCAGCTGTGACAATATCAGCATCCAGATTGGTCAGCTCGGCCGCAAAGGTGGCGCTTGGCGTTGTCGCCTCGCTCGCAACGGCATTTGCGAATGCGGCATCGAAACGGCGAAGCTGCTCGGCAATCTCTTTTTCGGTGAAGCCGAAATACACCGCTTGACGTGTCATCTGCTCGGCAATCGGAAGGACGGAGCGCCAACTACCATCCTTGCCGGCAACCGAAAGGCCGATGCGGGCGTGCTGGTCGCAAAAACCGACGGCAAATGACAGACCTTGACCCAACAGCGGAATGTCCTCCTTGCGCTGCTTGCGGCTGATGCGCTCGGAAAGGATCGACCCTGCCATGCGCATGCGAACGTCCACAAGCGCGCGATCAAATGTGTCTGGACGCGGCTTGTCGGCAATTATTTGTTCGATGTTCAAAGCTTCAGTTGTTTCAGGGTGGGCGAAAATGTCGGCGCCGGCCTGCCGATTGCTGTCGAAGCTGCAACGATCGATGTCGCCCAGCGATTTTCCGGACCCGTGCCACGAACCGAACTGCCGCATCAGTTCGCGTTCTATGGCAACGGGATCGACTGGTCCCACGATCACCAGCCGCGTCCGATCGGGTGTATACCATTTGCGATACAGCAACTTCATCTTTTCGGCACTGGCATTCTGCAACACTTCAAGCTTGCCGATCGGGTAGCGTGTGGCGAAATAGCTGTTCGGATAGAGAAGGTTGTTCGCGGCGCGGTTGCGCTGAAAATTGACATTCTCGCGGTCGCGCATTTCCGCAATGACGACGCCCCGTTCGCGATCAACGCCGCCGGGATCGAATAGCACTTCACTGGCCGTTTCGCGCAACAGGAACAGCGATTGGCGGATCAACTCGTTATCCGCGCGCGGCAGATCCAGCCGATATTGGGTGCTCACATAGCCGGTAGAAGCATTGGTATCAGCTCCAAAACTAAGGCCCAGCCGCTCGAGCATTCGAACCATTTCGCCCTCGGGCACGTGGGTGCTGCCGTTAAAGGCCATATGTTCGATGAAATGGGCCAGTCCCTGTTCGTCATCTGCTTCTGCGGCAGAGCCGAAATCAACGGCCATCCTGATCAGAACCTGATTTTGTGGACGTTCATTGTGGCGGATCGCGTAGCGCAATCCATTGGGTAAGATACCGTAAACGATGCTATCATCGGCCTCAAGATCGCTAGTTTCGCTGTTCCAAGGTTCGGTCCGCGTTATGCCCTGTGATGACTTGGCGATGGCAGGCGAACCCTGACAAAGGACTACACCCAACAAAAGCGCGGCTCGTACTACAGCAAAGGATTTCCCCATGCCGTCGTTATCGCTGCTTTTTGTTCAATGGCAACTGCCACTGGTCGAAATCATTTGCCTTTTCGCAGGCGATGGGTGACCAGATCCAAGACGGCACCTGCGCCTTCCTCAGGCATCAGGCCCAAACGGCGGGCGACCTCCTGATAGGCCTCTGCCTCTCCGCCAAGGTCGCGGCGAAAACGGTCCTTGTCCAGCTTTTCTCCGGTTTCGATGTCCCAGAGGCGGCAGCCGTCCGGGCTGATTTCGTCCGCAAGAATGATGCGACTGAAATCGCCGTCGTAGAGCCGTCCGAATTCCAGCTTGAAATCGATCAGTCGGATGCCGATGGCGGCGAACATGCCACACATGAAATCGTTGATGCGGATCGCCATCGACGAAATATCCTGCATCTCTTCCTGGCTGGCCCAGCCAAAACAGGCGATATGTTCTTCGGCAACCAGTGGATCACCCAGACTGTCGTCCTTGTAGCAATATTCGAGCAGCGTATGGGGGAGAGGGGTGCCTTCCTCGATACCGAGGCGCTTCGACAGGGTACCCGCAGCGACATTGCGAACGATGACCTCGATCGGAACGATTTCGACCTGACGGATCAACTGTTCGCGCATATTGAGGCGGCGAATGAAGTGCGTCGGGATACCGATGTGGGCAAGGCGGCTGAAAACATGTTCGGAAACACGATTGTTGATCACGCCTTTGCCAGTAATCGTACCCTTTTTCTGGGCATTGAATGCCGTCGCATCGTCTTTGAAATATTGGATCAATGTGCCGGGCTCGGGGCCTTCATAAAGAATCTTGGCCTTGCCTTCATAAATTTTGCGGCGGCGTGTCATCGGCTGTTCCCGTCAAAAAACAAATCACCCCGGAGCCAGCGGGAATCAAAGGATAGCGACTGGCCGGGGTATGAGGGCGCCCTTAGCCCAAACTGGCAATTGGCGCAATTGATGTTAGGATAGCGTCGTGCCGATTGCTATCGACTTACTTCTGAACGCTTATGCCAATGGCATCTTCCCGATGGCAGATTCGCGTGATGACAGTGAATCCTTCTGGGTTGAACCACAGTACAGAGCAATCTTACCGTTAGACGGGTTGCACGTTTCGAAGTCGCTGGCAAAGGTGATCCGGCAAGATCGTTTCAAAGTCACCTCGGATGCCGCATTTCGGCGCATCATAGCCGGTTGCGCCGAAAGCACAGACATCCGCCGTGAAACGTGGATCAATGGTGACATCGAGGCCGCATTCATAGAACTGCACCATATGGGGTTGGCGCACAGCGTCGAATGCTGGCGCGACGGAGAATTGGTCGGCGGGCTTTACGGGTTGGCAATGGGCCGCGCCTTTTTTGGCGAGAGCATGTTTTCGCGCGTTACCGACGCCTCGAAGGTCGCCATGGCATGGCTCGTAGCCAGATTGAAACTGGGTGGATTTACTCTGCTTGATTGCCAGTTCACGACCGACCATCTGAAATCATTGGGAGCGATTGAGATAACGCAAAAGCACTATCTCGAGCTGCTTTCTCTGGCGTTGACCGAAGTCCGTAATCAGGTTTCGACCGTTGCCTCGCCTTCGCCATCGGTTTCTTCTGCAGCTTCGGGAGCCGTTGGTGCATTGTCTGCAGGGACGGATTGGGGTGCCTTGGACCGATTGTCAGAAGCGGCTGCGTCAGGCTCCTCAGCAACCGTTTCCTCGCCTGGGAAGCTCATCCTGCATTCTTTGACCCATACATCGTAAATCGGGTGCTGCACGATATTCGCTGCGGGATTCTCACGAAACAGCCAGCCGGAAAAAACCTGTGCCCAGCGTTCGGCGTCGTTCGTACCTGCCGGGCGCTGGCGGACAATCAGTTGCACGAACGCCCCCTGATCCTGGTAGTTTTCCCAAGGAGCTGTTTTCTCGCAGGCACGAACCCTTATAACAACCTTGTCCAGACGAACCGCTTCGCCGGGTTTTAACTCAAAATCGCGTGTTTGTCCGTTGCGCTTGTTCAAAAGTCCGATCACGGCAATACGCTCTGCCATAGGTGTGCCGAGTTGCTCGCCTTGAGCGGCTACTGGTTTATCGGCGCTTGCCTCGGTTTTGGCTTTTGCTTTGGGTTCGACCTGCGGTTCGTTGCTGTTACAGCCCGACAAAAACAGCGTAGCAGATAGCAGCAGGGCGGGAAAAAGCCGGCTCATGCGGTATCCGGGCTCCAAGCTTCATAGTCGCCAGTCGAACCGGCACGTAGTCCACCGCGCTCAAGCGCGCCTTGTGGTCGGTAGGCAGCGTCGCTTCCGGTCGGATTCACCGATTGAGGAAGTTCAAACTTGCGCTTTGGCGGCAAATAGCTCTCCGGATCACCCTCGAAGGTACTATGCAGCCAGCCATGCCATTCGGGTGCGACGCGGCTTGCGTCATTGGCGCCATTGTAGATTACCCAGCGACGGGCGCCGTCTTTCGAATGGAAATAACGGTTACCTTGTTCATCTTCGCCAACAAGCACCCCTTTGCGAGCGCTGTAAAAGGCGGTTCCGATGGTGGCGCCATCCCACCAGGTAAAGATTTTTGCCAAGAGTCCCATGCGCCGCCGATTAGGAGCTTGCGCTTTGGCATGCAATCAAAAAGGCAATTATCGCGCCGTCCAGCGTACAGTGTCACCGGGCTTGATGCCAAGTTCCGCCGCGCGCCCGCCTCGCAGTTCCAGCACGGCTGCAACTGGGGCCGTGGATTCGACGGGGTCGGTTGAATAGGGTATTGTATTCGCTGCGATATTTTCGATCTCGCCATTGGCGCGGATGAAGATGATGTCGAGCGGAATATAGGTGTTTTTCATCCAGAAACTCGCCATGCGGACATCCGAAAAGGGAAATATCATGCCCTTCCCATCGGCAAGTTCACTGCGAAACATCAGGCCCCGGGCCTGCTGTGCCGATGTCCTCGCAACTTCCACTGTGAAGGCATGCGTTTTTGCTCCACTTTTTATGCAGAGGCTGGTCTGCTCGAGACCAGCTTCACTCGCTGCAGCTGCGATACCGGGAACACAATGCCCGTTTTCCGGCTGACTGTTGCCTGTTGCAATTCCACTACATGCAACCAGCGCAAATGTGGACAGGAATGAAAGTGTGCGGATCAGAATCATGGTTTGGCGGTCTTTGCGCAAATAATCCGGGCGGAGCCAGGTTGACGAACGAAACAGGTTGCTTTGCCATCGATGGTAATCGTGCCAGCACCGCTGTTGGTTATTTCGGCGGTGTCAGTTACTGACAAATGGGTTTTGGCATTGCCGGTTTGCGCAAGCTTGGCCTGCTGCAATGTCAATTGGCCAGCGGTAACCGCTCCCGTTCCGTCGACTGAAATCTGGGCTGATCGCGCCCTTCCGGCACCGATTTCAACCAAACCCGATCCGGTCAAATTGACGATCAGTCGGTCACTATCGAGGCGGCCGACTGAAATTGAGCCAGGGCCAGAAAGCTTGAGCGATGCGGTATCTCCAACTGCACGCAAGTCATTCATTCGGATAGAGGCACTGCCATTAGCAGAAATACGTTTGACACCGCGCCCGCCCAGATTGATTACCAATGGATCGTTCGGACGTACCGTTTGCGTCTTACCTTCGTAATCCTGAATGCGAATCCGGATCTGTAGTCCGTTACGTTCGATTTTGACCGCTTCTATCAGCGCCTTGTCGCCACTTGCCTTGGCCGAGGGCGCCTTGTTGTTATCGATGACAACCATGATGTCACCATCGACGATCAGCTCTTCAAAACTGCCAATCAGGAATGTCTTTGTGGCGGCAAGGCTGACCGATGGCATTGCGATCATTGCCAGCGTTGCAGATGCAACGCCCATGCGGAGCACATTTGTTTTCATCAATTGTTCCCGTCTTTTGGGGGCCATGCCGAACTGCGGACTGATATGCCTGTAACCGCGAAATGGGTCAAACGGCTTCGCACAAACAAGAAGGGCGCCCTTTAAAGGCGCCCTCCGAATTCGGTTTGACCTGGTTTATTCGGCTTTTTCATACCACTGCGGTGCCGCGGCCTTCAGAACATCGAGGATCTTGCCAAGGGCCGCCTTTTCGTCGGTCTTCTCCATCGCACCCAGTTCACGGGCTAGACGGCTTGACGCAGCTTCGAAAATCTGACGCTCTGAATAGCTTTGCTCTGGCTGATCGTCTGGACGGAAAAGGTCGCGTGTCACTTCGGCGATCGAAACCAGATCGCCCGAGTTGATCTTGGCTTCGTATTCCTGCGCGCGACGTGACCACATGGTGCGCTTCACCTTCGGCTTACCCTTGAGCGTTTCCATGGCTTCCTTGAGTGTCTTGTCCGAAGACAGTTTGCGCATGCCGACGCTTTCCGCCTTGTTGACTGGAACACGCAAGGTCATCTTTTCCTTCTCGAAACGAAGGACATAGAGTTCGAGTTGCATGCCAGCAATTTCCTGGTTTTGCAGTTCGATAACACGGCCTACGCCATGCTTGGGATAAACCACATAATCGCCAACATCAAAGGATACAGCGGAAGTCGCCATAAAATGGACCCTTTCTGGATTGAGTATTGGGCAGTCTGATTGGCAAATCCTGAATGTTGCCAATGCTGACGTGCCAGTGCCGTATGTTTCGAAACTCTCTTTTTCAGGCTGCTGGCGCAGCCAAAATGCTTTAATTAAAACTCTCTATAGCAGAGTCGCAATAAAATTTCAATGTTGCGATGCAGCAGGCGGATTCGAAGCTAACCAGAGCCCAGTTGCCGGACATTTGCCCGCTCCTCATTGTCGGGATTGCGGCTGCTTGCATCAATCTCGGCAGCGTCGATCCAGCACAAATCCATATGCGACAATACGCGGTCGTCATGCCCCCTAATGCTTACGGGCAGGATAGGCTTGTGATCGCGTTCGTCGCAAAGAACCGGGTTGGAGGGGACACCCGTTTCCCAACGCTCGCCCCATTGGCGCAAGGCGATCATTGTGGGCAGGAAATCCAGACCTTTTGCGGTAAGCCGATATTCGACGCGCCGACGATCATCGGGGCAGGGACTACGATGCAGGATGCCTGCCTCGGTCAAACGGGTGAGCCTGTTGGCCAAAATGTTTCGGGCGATACCAATTTCCGAAAGAAACTCTTCGAAGTGACGCACACCATTGAACGCGGCGCGCAGGATCATGAACGACCATCGCTCGCCGATCGCCTCTAATGCAGCAGGCAAACCGCAATTGGCAATTTCGTTCAGTGGCTCTCTCAATTTCCCCATCGGACCGTCCTAATGCGCAAAGAAAAATTTGCGAGTCGAATATCAGTTTTCAGTTGCAACTTAAAACCTAGGGCATTAGGTAGCGATTCGCAACTGGTTTTCCAGGGGCTCGAATTCCGGCCAAGCTCAAAATGGGAAGGCCGGCGTTCGAAAGCAAGGTCCAGACAAAAGGATTGAAGAAATGACCCTCTCCCAAACTTCCACGCGCTTCGGCGCGCTCGTCGGCGCATTTGCAACCAGCGCAGTTCTTCTTTTTGCCGCGCCGCAGGCCCATGCCAACACTGGCCGTTACTATACGGTCGAACTGGCTCAGCCTGCTGTCGCCTCCAAGGCGGTTGTTCGTGGCGTGGTTTTCCAGTGTGAAGGCACAAGCTGCCGCGCTCCGGTTTCCAGCTCCGCTCCGCGCAATGTCTGCGCGAGCGTTGCCAAGGAATTTGGCGAAGTCACCAGCTTCAAGGCCGGTGATCGTATCCTCGAAGCGAGCGATATAGCCAACTGCAACAGCAAGAAAAAGGTCATCCTCGCAAAGGATTGATCCATAAAATGCGAGAGTTTTTCGGTCGCTCTCACATGAATGATCAGGCGACAGGCCACCCCTTCTACTGATCTTTGGACCGAGACAAACTGCGCCGGATTGCGCCTGCTGCCTCCTCTCCCCCTTGTGCAGTAAGCGTGACCGGCGCTTTTTACTGTCGAATTCCCCTGAAGTTAGGCAGGTTCGGGCTTCAGATGATTTTCCATCAGCCGCTGCCAATTGCGGGCGCGCTGTTTGTATTCGAACGGGCATTGCTTCGCCCGTTCCGGTGGCAATATGTCCTCACTGGCTAGTTCGGCATAAGCCTCTGGATTGCTGCCATATATCAGACAAATGAGATGGAACATGCGTTGCGCATCCAAAGAGTGATCGTTCCAGAAGGGGAGAGAATTTGCATCCTCCATCTGCGAAGCCAATTGCCCGAATTGTTCCACTACCGAACCAATCATGACACCTCCGCTGCCGTCCTCGTTATTTTCCAGCAGCAGAAGCGCAGCCATGTCGTCGACTGCATCTTCTTCTTTCCCGGTGATTGGCAGGTCGAGTTGATGGATCAGTGCGTGCCCCATCTCGTGATAGAAGAAGAAGATGCTAGCAAACATCATGTCTTCGCCAACCTTCTCGTCATCCTTGCCTGCATTTGTGGCATTGTGAGCAAGCAATCCCATCAGTTCATAACACATTGTAATTTGACGGGATTTTGCTTCATAAAAGGCGTTGGGCGTGTCGCAGTTTCGAAATTTGACCAGCATATCATCGGGAAGATTTACGGTTTCGGTGATCCCTTGAGCGAGCTCCTCGAAAATAGCCGCATCGCGAAGGATGTTACCCAGTTCCTCTGACCCCTCGTTCATCCCGGGGCTGTAGGTGATCGAAATGGTCCCTCCAGCTGCGGTTTGTGCCGAAGCCGGTGGCGCAAAAGATATCGCTGCGGCCATTACTAGCGCTGATGTGATCATACTCAATTTCTGGATCAACTTTGTAGCCATGGTACCACTCCCCTCAATCGACGAAGAATAAGCCGGGTGGGTTCGAATGCAATGTGTAAACTGCGGCGCAACCGGAGACGGCCGGTCGGTACTTTTTGCTACACCTGGCGATGCTACTTCGGCAGATTTTCCATTCAATCCACTTTCCTGTTGCATTGCAGCGAGAAACGCACATTTTGACGTTGATGCTGCGTCAATATGAACTGGTGGAACGGGTTCGCGCCTATGATCCGGATGTCGATGAGGATCGGCTGAACCGGGCTTATGTATTTACTGTCCAGATGCACGGCACGCAGAAACGCGCTAGTGGCGATCCCTATTTCAGCCATCCGGTTGAAGTTGCCGGGCTCATGACCGAGCTGAAGATGGACGAAGAGACCATCATCACGGCATTACTGCACGATACCGTCGAGGATACACTGACTTCCATCGAAGATGTCGAAAATCGTTTCGGACCTGAAGTCGCACGGCTGGTTGATGGTGTGACCAAGCTGTCCAAAATCGAGGCGCAGACGGAGGATGAGCGCGCGGCGGAAAATCTGCGCAAATTCCTGCTCGCCATTTCCGACGACATACGTGTGTTGTTGGTCAAGCTGGCTGACCGGCTACATAATATGCGCACGCTGCATTTCATAAAAAGCCCCGAAAAGCGCCGCCGGATCGCCAAAGAAACGATGGATATCTACGCGCCGCTGGCGGAACGGATCGGCATGTACGAATATATGCACGAGATGCAGTTGCTTGCTTTTGAGCAGCTGGAACCGGATGCATATCAGACCATAACGGGTCGGCTGTCACAAATTCGGGAACAGGGTGAGGTTCGGATCGAGGAAATCAGCCAGTCGATGGCAAGCGCGATGGAGCGAGCAGGGATCAAGGCAAGAGTCTCGGGCCGCGAAAAGCATCCTTATTCGATCTGGAAAAAGATGCAGGAACGTCATGTCGCGTTCGAGCAGTTGACAGACATTAACGCCTTTCGCATCATCGTCGATGACACCGAAAGCTGCTATCGCGCACTAGGCGTCCTGCATCGGCGATGGCAGATGGTGCCCGGACGGTTCAAGGATTTCATCTCGACGCCAAAACGAAACGGCTACCGCTCGATTCACACCACAATCATGTTTGCGCAGAATATGCGTGTCGAGGTGCAAATCCGCAGCCAGGAAATGCACCGTGCCGCCGAATATGGTCTTGCGGCGCACTGGGCCTATAAACAGGATGATGCCCCTGACGGGCAGGCAGGTTGGTTACGTGACCTCATAGAAATTCTCGAAACGAGCCAGGATCCCGAGGAGCTGCTCGAAAATACACGTATGGCGATGTATCAGGATCGCATCTTTGCCTTTTCGCCAAAGGGCGCGCTGCATCAGTTGCCGAAAGGATCCACACCTGTCGATTTCGCCTATGCGGTGCATACCGATCTGGGTGACCGGGCAGTCGGAGCGAAAGTGAACGGAAGGCACGTACCGCTGCGCACGCTGCTCAACAACGGTGATATGGTCGAAATCCTCTCTAGCAAGGCCCATCAGCCCGAACCGGCCTGGCTCAATTTTGTCGCCACAGGCAAGGCGCGAGCTGCCATCCGCCGCCATGTTCGGCATCGCGAAAGGGATGAACTGATCCAGCTTGGTAGGCAGTTGTTCGAAGATATTTGTTCGCGTTTGCCGGGGAAAATCGGTGCAAAAGCGATCAAAGCAGCACTTGGGCGTCTACATTGCGACAATGAAGACGAACTGATGTTGATGATCGGGTCGGGTAAGCTATCCGACCGTCAGGTGATGATGGCTCTTGTTCCGGGCTTTGACCCGGGAGAGGATGAGAAGGACTGGCCCTCGCAGGAGCGTGCGATTTCAATTCGGGGTCTGACTCCGGGCGTTTCTTTCGAACTAGGTGAATGCTGCCACCCAGTGCCCGGCGATCGCATCGTAGGTTTGCGGCGCGAAGGTCAGCCGGTGCATGTTCATACCATTCATTGCGAACGACTGGGTGGCGATGCCGAAGGGGATTGGCTCGACCTTAGTTGGGGGCAAGGCAGCGATGGCGGTTCGGCGCGGTTACGTGTCATCATCCACAACCGCCCCGGCATGCTCGCAGAAATGGCGGGCATATTCGGTTTTCACAAGGCCAACATCATCAACTTGCGCATGACTGCTCGGGACGCAAGCTTTCACACTTTCGAAGTCGACCTTGAAGTTCATGACTTGCCACATTTGATGCGCATCCTGTCGGCTTTGCGTGCATCCGATGCTGTCGCACAGGCGGATCGGGTATTTGGCTAACCGCCTACAGTGACGACACCTCGGCGACGCAAAAAGCCTTTTTCCGCCATTTCCTTGCGGTAGTCCGCACGTGCATCGCGCAGTTCGCGGCGATATTCCGCCCAGGCTTCGCGTTCATCCTGCGCAGATTTCGCACGGCGCAAATCTTTCCGCAGTTCGTTTTCAGCCTCTTCAATGTCCGAACGATAGTCATACCAGTAGTTGTTGCGTACGCCCGCTATGGGCCGGTCAATTATGGCTTCATGCTCTCCCGGACCGGGATGCGCTGCTGCATCGCGCGTGGCGAAAAGCACTGCAATCAACGCCGCAAACAAAAGCGGAATCCCGATTGTTGCTCGCTTCTTCCAAGGGTTCGGCGGTGGACCGAGTTGAAGCGGTTCCCTCCGCCTTGGGCGGGGTCTGTTATGCCCTTCGCGAAATACTCCTGTCATGTGCGACCTCCACTGCCCCCAAATTGCAGCGAATCCCCTCCCGTTGTGAAAAATTGACTGCCGGTTGCAGATTGATCCGCGATGAACAGCCATAGGTGAAGTGCGACGGGCGGAGAGCGACGTTCGTCGAAACGAATAGGCCCACCGGATTGACTTGCAGCCATACGCAATCGATAGCGGCCGAACAGGAGGATTTATCGATGAAATCGCAACTCGTTTCGGCATCCCGCCTCGCGCTTGCTGCCCTGTCTTTAGGAGCATTTTGTACGACTTCAGCATGGTCGCAGGAAAAGAAAGAAGAGCCGAAATGGGACGTCAACGCGCCGCCAGGGTTGACCGTCCGTGAAATCCCGATTTCGGTCGATGAAGGCACGTGGATGAATGTCGATGTCAGTCCGGACGGTCGGACGATCGCATTCGATATGCTGGGTGATATCTATACCATGCCGATCGCAGGGGGCACACCGCGGCGCATCGCCAAGGGGCTGGCTTATGAAACCCAGCCGCGCTTCTCGCCCGATGGCAAGCGATTGTCCTTCACCTCTGACCGTGGCGGTGGCGACAATATCTGGATCATGAATCTCGACGGCTCTGACAAGCGCCAATTGACCAAAGAGGATTTTCGCTTGCTCAATCAGGCGAGCTGGAGCCCCGACGGCCAGTTCATTGCGGCGAAGAAGCATTTCACAACCCAGCGTTCACTGGGTACGGGCGAGGTCTGGCTTTACCACATTTCGGGCGGCGCTGGCGTGCCGTTGGTCAAGAAGCCCAATGAAACCCATCAGAAGGAATTGGGTGAACCCATTTTTGCCCCCGATGGCAAGCACATCTATTTCACGCGCAACACCACGCCCGGCCCTATTTTCGAATATGCGCAGGATTCAAACAATCAGCTATTCGCGATCGAACGGTATGACATCGAAACCGGCGAGACCGAGTCCATCGTTGGAGGTGAGGGCGGTGCAGTGCGACCAACACCAACGCCCGATAGCAAGAAACTGGCCTATGTCCGCCGCGAAAAAACCCGGTCAAAACTCTATCTGAGGGATCTCGAAACCGGCACAGACCGCAAGATATATGACAGCCTCGATCAAGATGTGCAGGAAACCTGGGCAGTCACCGGCGTTTATCCCAATATGGCGTGGACGCCCGACAGTTCGGCTCTGGTCTTTTGGGCTGGAGGCAAATTGCGCAAGCTGAGTGTTGGCAGCGGTGCCAGCGAAATCATCCCATTTCGCGTAGAGGATAGCCGGGGTGTCATCGATCCGCCGCGTCCGCCAGTTGAGGTCGCTCCCGATAGCTTCGAAACCAAAATCCCGCGCGGTGCGGTGGTTTCACCCGATGGCAGCAAGGTGCTGTTCGAAACGCTCGGCAAATTGTGGGTGAAATCGATGGCGGGTGGCGAACCGCGTCGCCTGACCAATGATAACGAAGCGATGGAAGCCTATCCCACATGGTCCCCCGACGGCAAAAGCATCGCCTTTGTCCGCTGGACCGATGCCGGTTTGGGGTCGATCCATACCGTTTCGGCGAATGGTGGTGCCAGCAAGGCCGTTACCAAGGCTGTCGGCCATTATGCCCGCCCGCGCTTCTCGCCCGATGGCAAGGCCATCGTGTTCGAGAAAGGCAATGGCGGATATCTGGTGAACCCTCGCGCCTCGGCTGAACCCGGCGTCTATCGGATTTCTGTCAGCGGAGGTGCAGCGACCCGCATCACGCGCGATGGCGAAGCGCCGCATTTCGGTGCGTCTAACAATCGGGTGTATTTCACCACCAGCGACGCCAAGGGTGCAAAGTTGGTCAGTACCGACTTGAATGGAGAAGCCCGGCGCACCCATGCCGAAGGCGAAATGGTCAACGCCTATAGCGTATCACCCGATGGCACCCATTTTGCCTTCCGCCAGAATTACCAGGCCTTTGTCATGCCGTTGATGCCGGGCACGCAGGCAGTAACGGCCTCGCCCAATGGCGGCCCGATGCCAGTGACCAAGGCCAGCGGCGATGGTGCAGACTGGATCCATTGGTCGAATGGCGGCGCGAAGCTACATTGGTCGATGGGGCCGGTCGTTTACAGCGCCGATCGCAGTGCGCTTTTCGCCAATGCCCCGCTGGCCAAGGATGCCAAGCCGGCAAAGTTTGAACCGCCCAAAACGGGCGTCTCGCTTTCGATGCGCATAAATGCGGAAAAGCCGAGCGGCAAAGTGGCGTTGGTCGGTGCACGGATCGTGACGATGGCGGGCACCAATGGCGGCGTTATCGAAAATGGTGTGGTGCTGGTTGAAGGCAATCGTATCGCCATGGTGGGTGATCTGGCCTCGACATCCATTCCTGCGGGCATCCCGACTGTAGATGTCAGCGGAAAGACCATCATTCCCGGCCTGATTGATGCCCATGCCCATGGTCCCTATGGCGTCGATGAAATGACACCGCAGGCGAACTGGGTGGAAATGGTCAATCTCGCAATGGGCGTGACGACCCGGCACGATCCCTCCAGCCGTTCGGCCTTGGTCTTCCCTGCGCTTGAAATGGTGCGCGCCGGCAAGATTATCGGGCCGCGCAGCTTTTCGACCGGCGAGATTGTCTATGGCGCAAAGAACCCGCACGTCTATGCGCAGATTGACAGCAAGGCCGATGCGCTGGCGCATATCAGCCGCTTGAAGGCGCAGGGCGCGCACAGCATCAAGAACTACAACCAGCCACGTCGCGACCAGCGCCAGCAGGTTGTGGCCGCGGCAATCGACGAGAATATGCGCTCGGTGGCCGAAGGCGGCTCACTCTTCGGCCTAGACATGACCTTGATTGCCGATGGCAACACCACGGTCGAGCACAACATCCCGGTCGAAACATTCTACCAGGATGTGCAGCAATTCTTCTCACGTTCGAAGGTTGGGTACACGCCGACACTGGTCGTCACTTATGGCGGCCCGGCGGCAGACCCTTATTGGCGCGCACATACCGAGGTATGGAAGCAGCCCTTGCTCCAAAAGCATGTGCCGGAAACGGTTCTGGTGGCCAATAATGCCCGCCGGACGATCGCGCCCGAAGACAATTATGTCGACGATGAAAGCGCGCGTGAAGCGGCCAAGCTGGCTCGGCTGGGTGTTCCCGTATCGATCGGTGCACACGGGCAGGAACCCGGCATCGCTGCGCATTGGGAGCTGTGGTCCTTTGCCCGCGGCGGCATGACGCCGATTGAGGCACTGCGCGCAGGCACGATCGAATCCGCGCGTTCGCTTGGCTATGACAAGGATATCGGTTCGCTCGAGGCCGGAAAATTGGCTGACCTTGTCGTGCTCGATGCCGATCCGACTGCCGACATCCGCAATTCGGAAAAGGTAGCCAAGGTGATGATCAACGGCCGCCTTTACGATGCGGCAACGCTGAACGAAGAGGTCACGGGTAACCGAAAGCGCCCGGCCTATTGGTGGGAAGGCGGTCAAGGCAGTGCCAGCGGTACGTCAGGTGCTGCCGAAGCGGCGGGCCACCAGGACGGAGATTAAGTGACGCGAGGCCTGAATTCTATTCAGGCCTTTGCTGCTACACTCTCCGGTAAATCCTTGCCGAATACCCGCTGATAATATTCAGCCACCAAAGCCCGTTCGGCATCGTCGCACTTGTTGAGGAACGAGAGGCGGAAGGCGAAGCCGACATCTTTGAATATTGCCGCATTCTGCGCCCAGGTGATCACCGTACGCGGGCTCATCACAGTCGAGATATCGCCGTTGATGAAACCCTGCCGGGTCAGATCGGCGACCTTGACCATGTTGGCAATCTGCGCAGCATCGCCACCAGCCTTGGCGAGGACAATCTCGCTCTCCACCTGTGCCGGCAGATAGTTCAGCCCGACAACGATGTTCCAGCGGTCCATCTGGCCCTGGTTGATCTGCTGCGTGCCGTGATACAATCCGCTGGTGTCCCCCAAGCCTACGGTGTTGGCAGTTGCGAAAAGACGGAACCAAGGATTGGGCCGAATAACGCGGTTCTGGTCGAGGAGCGTCAGCTTGCCTTCGGTTTCCAATACGCGCTGGATAACGAACATCACGTCGGGCCGGCCGGCATCATATTCGTCAAACACAAGCGCGGTCGGCGTTTGCAGAGCCCATGGCAACAGGCCTTCGCGGAATTCGGTTACCTGTACCCCATCGCGCAGCACAATGGCATCGCGACCGATCAAGTCGATACGGCTGATATGCGCGTCGAGGTTGATACGGATGCACGGCCATTTGAGGCGTGCCGCGACCTGTTCGATATGGGTCGATTTGCCAGTGCCATGATAGCCTTGCACCATGACGCGGCGGTTATAGGCAAAGCCGGCGAGGATCGCGAGCGTGGTGTCCGGATCGAATACATAAGCCGGGTCGAGGTCGGGGACACGTTCATCTGCCTCGCTGAATGCAGGGCATTCCATGTCGACGTCGATGCCAAACATCTCGCGCACATTGACCTTGGTGTCAGGTGCTTCGAGGATTGTAGTTGCCCGGCTGTCAGGCTGGATGTTTGGAATGTCGGTCATGGTCTTGCTCGTCAGATAAAGGCTGGCGCGGTTTTGAGGTGCGTATAAGCGGCAATCACGTCTTGCAAAGCCTTTTCGTGGGTCCGGTCGCCACCATTTTTGTCGGGATGATATTTGCGGACCAGTTGCGAATAGGCGCTGCGCAAAGCCTTGCGGTCTGCATCTTGGCCAAGCCCTAGCGTCTTCAAGGCATCACGGTCTTCTCCAGACAGGAATTTGCCATCAGCTCTCGGTTTCGGGGCAGCCGATTCCATACGGTTTTTGAACCGCGCCGAAATAGCTTCCAGCGGATCGTTGAAGTCTGCCCAGCGCGGCGGCGAATCGGCACCGCCGTTCGCCTTGAAGGCCCGCGTCTCGCTCGGCCACACATTCAATGGGCTTTGCGCTTTTGCGATCTCTTCGGCCGTCATCCCCTCGAACCAGTCATAGCCGGCATTGAATTCGCGGACATGATCCAGGCAGAAGAAGAGATAGTCACCGGGGCCATTGGGGCCGGGCGGGCGGCCATAGGGGTTGGGCGCGCGGAATTCGCCTGGATGCTGGCAACGCGGATGCTGGCAAACGCGCTGTGAACCACGCATGCGGCCGTGGAATCGATCAGGATTGCGCGGTGCTGACATGCTTTCCCCTTGGCCAAAGAGGCTGGATATGGGAAGAGGGAAGCTATGACAAAAGGCCCGATCCAGATAGAAATGGAGGCACTGCTAAATGCGGCCTTCACCCCCACACATCTCGCCGTAATCAACGATAGCGCAAAGCATCGTGGGCATAGTGGTGATGATGGCTCCGGCGAAAGCCACTTCACCGTCGAAATCGAAAGTGTGGCTTTTGTTGGGGTCAACCGCGTTTTACGCCAGCGGATGGTAAACAAGGCGCTGGGCGATCTGCCCGGAGAGCGGGTGCATGCCTTAGCGATAAAAGCCAAGGCACCGGGTGAATCATGAATAAGGGTTTGACGTCCCCGGTGCGAAGAAACTCGGCGAGGTTACTAGTTCTCGATCCTAATGATCGTATTTTGCTTTTCAGGTTCTCACCCGAAACCAAAGCTCCATTCTGGGCTACGCCAGGTGGCGCAGTCGATGAAGGCGAAAGTTTCGCGGAGGCTGCGCGACGCGAACTATTGGAAGAAACCGGTTTTGACCTCGACGTCGGTGAGGTGATTGCGATTCAGCATAATCGCTTTACAGCGTTTTGGGGTGATGAAATCATTGCGGAAGAGCATTATTTTCATGTGCGTACGCAAAGCCGAGAGATTGATACGTCGCGCCATGAAGAAACTGAACGGCAAGTGATGACCCAGCATCGCTGGTTCGAACATGCAGAGATCGCTGTTTGGCCGGAGCCTGTGTTTCCTGAAAATCTCTTGGATTTGATACCAAGGAACCGTGGATAGTCGGGAGCGTAAACAACGATGCTTAAAGTCACCCCAACCAGCCACGACCTCGGCATGTTCAAGGTGCGGCGGACTTTGCCTTCGCCACGCCGGGTGATGGTGGGGCCCTTCATTTTTGTCGACCAGTTCGGCCCGGCCCATTTCGATATCGGGCAAGGCATGGATGTGCGTCCGCACCCACATATCAATCTTGCGACTGTCACGTATCTTTTCGAGGGAGCCATCGAGCATCGTGACAGTTTAGGGACCCGTGCAACGATCAGGCCCGGCGCTCTAAACCTGATGACGGCGGGGCGGGGCATTGTGCATTCGGAGCGTACGCCTGCGGAGGAACGAGCAACGGGATCGCCCATCAGCGGCATGCAGACTTGGCTCGCACTGCCCGATGGCAGGGAAGAGATTGATCCAGCGTTCGAACAGGTGGCCGCTGAAGCGCTTCCAATTGTTGAAGGGGAGGGTATTCGCGCCCGTGTGATCATGGGCGAGTTGTGGGGTGTCACGGCACCAACTACGCAACATAGCGAGACAATCTATGCCGATATTGCGATGCAGGGTGGGTCGTCTTTGCTGATTGATGCCCAGGCGGATGAGCGAGCCGTTCTGGTAGCAATGGGCGATGCTAGTCTTGATGGCCAAGCTCTCGAGCGGTACGCACTATATATTCTCAAGCCTGGTATACCCATGACGCTGCGTGCGACCGGCGATGCGCGCGTCATGTTGCTCGGTGGCGCTGCCTTCTCCACGCCACGGCATGTTTGGTGGAATTTTGTCAGTTCGACCAAGGATCGCATCCGTCAGGCCGTGGATGACTGGAATGCGGGGCGTTTTCCAATCGTCCCGGGGGATGAAGAGGAATGGATTCCCATCCCCGAGGTACCGCTGACCCGCGCCTAGATTTGACAAATTTATACAATACAGTTTCAAAAATATCGGTAATACAAAGGTTTGGGGCGTCCAGCTTCGGAGTGAGCTGTGTTAAAGTCATCTATGCGTCGGGTTGCGTTGTCGACGGGTGTCGAACTCGATGTCTGTGTAATGGGGGATCCTGCCAATCCTGCCATTATTTTCCTGCACGGATTTCCTGAATCACACCGGACTTGGCGCCACCAATTGCCACTATTGTCCGAGAACTATTACTGCATCGCGCCCGACCAACGCGGATATCGCGGTTCGTCAAAACCGCGCGACGTTGATGCCTACACCACGGACAAACTGACGGCAGACATATTCGCGCTTGCCGATGCAATGGGTGTCGAACAATTCGCGATCACCGGCCATGATTGGGGAGGCGCAATTGCTTGGAGCGTCGCGCTGAACGGACAAGTTGATGGATTGCGCAAACAATGGGCTGGCCGCGTACCGCGCGCCATGATCGCTAACGCGCCTCATCCGTGCATTTACCAACGTATCCTGGTCAACGATCCGGTCCAGCGCGCATCGGCCCAGTACATCAGGCTTTTCCGTGAGACTGTTGTTGACGAAGTGCTCGAGAAAAGCGGGCTCCAACCCTTACTCCAAAAAGCCATGAACTGGCAGAAACCGGCTGCGATGGAACAGTTCGAATATGATGATCTGGTCGCTGGCTGGCGCGATCCTGATGTCGCTTTCGGTATGATCAATTGGTACCGGGCGTCGGCTATGGTCGTGCCTGCGATCGGCCAGATGTCGGTTGTTCCCGACTGGGCAAGTGGCGAATTTCCCAAGCTTAAGATCCCGACTCTGTTGATCTGGGCCATGGAGGATAAGGCCTTGCCACCTTCCAACATCGAAGGGATCGAGGATTTCGTTCCCGATATCCATATCGAACGGATTGAGGGTTGCGGCCATTTTGTAACTTGGGAAAAGCCGGAAATCGTTACTTCTGCGATGCAGGATTTTCTGCGCCGAACCAGTTGATAGATGCGCCATGCGGGTGACAGACTGCAAGGTGCAGTTTTTCGCCTGAAGGCCAGAGATCAAGACGCAATTGCATCGGCGAGATTGCAGGGGGGTCGGGCTCAAACCGCAACCATCCGAGAGGATGTGACGGCGCTACTGTTTCGGTCGTCCTTGTGATGGCATTCTCGATGCGTTGTTGCGTTTGCGAGGGCAGATATTGCCAGAATACGCTGTGCATTATGATCCGTGCGACGCCTTCAGCTTGCGGTTCCGCCAATCGCTGTTCAATCCATTCGCCGGCATCGCCTGTTTCTACTTTCGGTGGGTGTCGACGCGCCGTTTCGATCGCCGCCTCAAGCCGTGCCAGTCTCTCGCGCTGGTCCGGCCAGCAATAGGCGAGTAGCCGTTCGGCTGTAGCCTCGTCACCGCTATCGAGCGGATTCTGATCGACGCCGCGGCGACCGACAATTTCGGGCCACAGGCCATCGGGCGCATCGCCTTGCCATTCGGGGGCGATACGAACCAAAGAAGATTCATGCCCGACGGCGCGCCCACCAAAGTCATAATGAAATTGATCCAGATTGAGGTTCAGGCCCGCACTTGACCCGAGTTCTATCAGCTCGATTGGCATGGCCAGTCGCTCGGCTGCAACCATAAGACCCGCCATCAACGCGCCGCTGCGGCCGACTTCGTTGGTCTGTGGTGGGTTGTCGAGCCAAGGGTAGAGCCAGTCGTCCCATTCGATCAGAATGCGATCCAGGATCGTTGCAAAATCTCCCATGCCGGAATGGTAAAGCCCGGATAGTTCCGCATCCTGTCTGGAACGCGCTAAAGCGTGCAAACCTCCGGCGATCCGCAGTTTCAGGGCGTCCGCCATTGGATCGCCAGGCCAATCTAGGATGCGAGTACCAGTACGGCTGTTGCGGTTGAGTGTCTCAGCCAAGGTTTCCAGTATCTCCGCAGTCAAGGGAGAGTTCATCATCCGGCATCCGGCTGCTTGCTGGCGAAAGGCATTTCGTATGGTGTCGGACATGCACTACTCCTTGCTCTTGCTGCATCGCACAAGTAAAGCGCGCCGACAATGACTGCGCCAATCATCTTTGCCATCCCCAAAGGACGCATTCTCGACGAGGCCTTGCCGTTGATGCAGGCTGCCGGGATTGAGCCCGAAGCGGCCTTCTTTGATAAGGAAAGCCGTGCACTGATGTTCGACACCAATGATGCCGGTGTGCGAATTATCCGCGTTCGTGCGTTTGATGTCGCGACCTTTGTCGCCCATGGTGCCGCGCAGGTCGGTATTGTGGGTTCGGACGTAATCGACGAGTTCGATTATTCGGAGCTGTACGCCCCGGTTGATCTCAACATCGGCCATTGCCGAATTTCCGTTGCCGAACCCTCCGAGTTGGCCGCGACTGACGATCCGCGCAGCTGGAGCCATGTCCGAGTTGCGACGAAATACCCCAATCTGACCCGCAAGCATTTTGCCGCGCGTGGGGTACAGGCGGAGTGTGTGAAGCTGAATGGTGCGATGGAAATTGCGCCGCTGCTTGGCCTTTCGAGCCGTATCGTCGACCTTGTGTCGTCAGGCAAGACACTTAAGGAAAATGGTCTGGTGGAGGTAGAAAAGATCGCCGAAGTTTCGGCGCGCCTTGTTGCAAACCGGGCCGCATTCAAGACCGACGCGCGTGTCTCCGATCTTGTCGAAAAATTCCGGGGGGCGGTCAATGCTTAGGCTGGCCACCTCCCAGCCCGATTTTGGTCGGCAGTTTGACAAGCTAGTCAATAGCAGACGTGAAGCCGAGGCCGATGTTACCGCGATCGTCGAACAGACGATCCGCGATGTGCGTGCACGCGGCGATGTCGCCCTGCTCGAACTGACCGAGCGCTTCGACGGGTTCAGCATTGCCGAGCAAGGGTGGCAGATTACACTGGAACAGTGCAAATCCGCCTATCAGGCGCTTGCCCCGGAGTTGCGCGATGCGCTGAAGCTGGCGGCGCAACGGATCAAGGCCTATCACAAGGCTCAACTGCCCAAAAACCGCGATTATCGTGACAAGGAAGGCGTCCGCCTCGGCGCGCGCTGGAGTGCGGTTGACGCCGCCGGTGTCTATGTCCCCGGCGGACGCGCTGCCTATCCTTCATCGGTGCTGATGAATGCCATTCCGGCCAAGGTTGCGGGGGTTGAACGGCTGGTGATGGTCACGCCTACGCCGCAGGGCGAGGTGAACCCGACCGTCATGGCTGCCGCCTATCTGGCCGGGGTCGACGAAATCTGGCGTCTCGGCGGCGCACAAGCGATCGCCGCGCTTGCCTATGGTACGGAACGCATTCCGCCCGTCGATGTCATCACCGGCCCAGGCAATGCCTGGGTGGCCGAGGCGAAGCGCCAGCTTTATGGCGTAGTTGGTATCGACATGGTTGCGGGGCCATCCGAAATCGTCGTCGTCGCCGATGGCAAGAATAAGCCCGAATGGATTGCAGCAGACCTGCTCAGCCAGGCCGAGCATGATCCGACCAGTCAGTCGATCCTGTTCACTGATGATGCGCAGTTTGCTGATAAGGTGGCTGCAGAAATCGATGCGCAGCTCGCAAAACTGGCGACGACAAAGGTCGCGATCGAAAGCTGGCAGGCCAATGGTGCCATCGTGGTTGTCGACAAACTTGAAACCGCGATGTCGCTGGTTAATCGCCTCGCAGCCGAACATCTGGAACTCGCCGTGGACGATAAGCGCGCCGAAAAGCTGTTTGATCTGGTTCGCCATGCCGGTTCGGTTTTCCTTGGACGGATGACTCCTGAAGCCATTGGCGATTATGTCGCGGGCCCTAACCATGTGTTGCCTACCGGACGGCGCGCCCGCTTTTCTTCGGGGCTGTCCGTGCTGGATTTCATGAAGCGAACCAGCTTCATCGCACTCGACAAAAAGGCGCTGAAGGCGATCGGCCCGGCGGCGCTGGCATTGGCCGAAGCAGAAGGCTTGCCCGCGCACGCCGAAAGCGTGAGAAAGAGATTATGAGTACACCCCGTTCCAAAGCCCGAGCAGCCTCTCGCCTTGCGGCGGTGCAGGCGCTGTACCAGATGGACATGGAATCCATCGGGTTGGCGCGCCTTCTGTCAGAGTTCCATGCGCACCGCTTGGGTGCAGAAATCGAAGATGCGCAATATGCCGATGCCGATATCGACTTTTTCGATGATGTGGTCGCGGGCGTAGATGCGCGTCGTGAAGAAATCGACGCGTTGATCGAAGCGAAGCTCGGCGAACAGTGGAAAATCGGGCGTCTGGACAAGACCATGTTGCAGGTTTTGCGCGCTGGCACCTACGAACTGCTGGCGCGTGCCGATGTACCAACGGCGGCAGTAATCGACGAATATGTCGATGTCGCGCATGCCTTTTTTAACAAGAAGGACGCGAAATTCGTCAACGGCCTGCTCGACGCCGTGGCCAAGGAGAAGCGGGCCTGACCGCTGAGTCCACTTTCGTTGAGATGATGCGCGTCATGGCCCGTGACCCGGCGGCGCGCGGCCTGATGGACGATGTCGCTGTCATCGAATTGGGCAGCGAAACCCTGATCCTCACACATGATATGATGGCAGAGGATGTGCACTGGTTGCCAAAGGCGGATCCTGCCGATGTTGCGTGGAAACTGGTGTCGGTGAACCTCTCTGACCTCGCAGCAAAAGGCGCGCGGCCTTTGGGTGTTCTACTCGGGTTTATGCTGGGTGACAGCGACTGGGACGAGCGCTTCGCTGAAGGACTGGAGCGTGCGTTGTCGCATTATTCAGCACCTTTGCTAGGCGGCGATACTGTTTCGAACAAAAGCGACAAACGGTCCCTCGGAATGACGGCGATTGGCGCGGCTACCCACAGGCCTGTGCCCTCGCGCAGCGGGGCCCGGCCCGGCGACGTCCTCTACGTCACTGGAACACTTGGAGATGCGCTTGCCGGGTTCGAGCTTGCGGAAGCCGGATTGGAGGGCGTCGAGCCGCTTCTTGATGCGTATAGTCGCCCCCTCGCGAGGTTGAGTGAGGGGCAGGCATTGGCATCTGTGGTGACCGCTATGATGGATGTCTCGGACGGTTTGCTGCTCGATGCCGATCGCCTGTCTGCGTCCAGCAAAGTCGAAATAGGCATCGACATCGAGAAAATTCCTTTGAGCTCCGCATATTGCGCGATGCGCGGAGACAGCCTTGATAGCCGTTTGCAGGCGGCATCCTGGGGTGACGACTACCAACTGCTTTTTTCCATCCCGTCCGGTAAAAAGGTGCCGGTTCCAGCCTGCCCTATCGGAAAGGTGCAAGAAGGTTCCGGACTGACACTGTTCCAAGGTGAGAAACGCATACCGCTTCCTCCCTCACTCGGTTATCAACATCATTGAGGCTTTTGGCCGATTCCTGCGGCTTTTAAGGGTTGCCTAACACCCCAAACCACAGCATAGCAACGCGGCTTGCGCCCTTGTCCTCTTGGGCGCGGTCGCAAAAACAAGTGGGAATGTAGGGGGAAGGAATCTCCATGTCTTTGACATTAATCGCAATTATTTGCGGTGCCTTGGCCGTAGTCTACGGCTTTGTCACCAGTCGCCAGGTGCTGGGCGCATCTGCCGGCAATGAAAAAATGCAGGAAATCGCAGCGGCCATTCAGGAAGGCGCACAGGCCTATCTCGGCCGTCAGTATCGCACCATCGCCATTGTTGGCGTGGTCGTTGCGGTGCTCGTCGCTGTATTCCTCGGCGTTATTCCGACCATCGGCTTCGTGATCGGCGCCGTTCTGTCGGGTGTGGCAGGTTATATCGGGATGAACATCTCGGTTCGCGCCAATGTGCGTACAGCTGCCGCTGCCCAGACCGGCTTGCAGGCTGGCCTGACCATGGCGTTTCGTGCAGGTGCGATCACCGGCATGCTTGTCGCTGGTCTCGCCTTGCTCGCGATCGCGGTGTTCTTCTGGTATCTGACCGATGTCGCGATGATGGCGCCGAATAGCCGTGCGGTTGTCGACGCGCTTGTTGCGCTCGCTTTTGGCGCATCGTTGATTTCGATCTTCGCGCGTCTCGGCGGTGGAATCTTCACCAAGGCTGCTGACGTCGGCGCTGACCTCGTCGGCAAGGTCGAAGCCGGTATCCCCGAAGACGATCCACGCAACCCGGCGGTTATCGCTGATAACGTTGGTGACAATGTCGGCGACTGCGCCGGCATGGCCGCTGACTTGTTCGAAACCTACGTCGTCACCGTTGGTGCCACGATGGTACTCATCGCGCTTCTGGTGAAGGGCGTTACCGACAGCGCATTGCTGCTGAACCTGATGAGCCTTCCGCTCCTCATCGGCGGCGTCTGCGTCGTAACCTCGATCATCGGCACCTATTTCGTCCGTCTGGGCGGTGGCACCAATGTCATGGGTGCGATGTACAAGGGCTTCCTTGTGACGGCCGTACTCTCGGTTCCGGCAATCTGGTTCGCAATTAGTCATGCAATGGGCGGCATGGAAGCAGATGTGGGCGGTTTCACCGGTCGCACGCTGTTCTACTGCTCGCTGCTCGGCCTGATCATCACCGGCCTGATCATCTGGATCACCGAATATTATACCGGCACCAACTATCGTCCGGTACGGTCGATCGCCAAGGCTTCGGAAACCGGCCACGGCACCAACGTCATCCAGGGTCTGGCAATCAGCCTTGAATCGACCGCTATGCCCACCGTCGTGATCTGCGCAGGCATCATCATCGCTTACCAGCTTGCTGGCGTGATCGGTATCGCCTTTGGCGCAACCGCGATGTTGGCTCTGGCGGGTATGGTCGTTGCACTCGACGCTTATGGTCCGGTCACCGACAATGCCGGCGGTATCGCCGAAATGGCCGGTCTGGATGACAGCGTCCGTGAAAAGACCGACCTTCTCGATGCCGTGGGTAACACTACCAAGGCCGTGACCAAGGGCTATGCCATCGGTTCGGCAGGTCTTGCGGCACTGGTGCTGTTCGCAGCTTATACCACTGACCTTCGTGAGTTCTTCCCGAACCTGACGGTCAATTTCAGCCTCGAAAACCCCTATGTCATCGTCGGGCTGCTGCTCGGCGCGCTGCTGCCGTACCTGTTCGGTGCAATGGGTATGACCGCTGTGGGCCGTGCGGCTGGCGAAGTGGTGAAGGACGTGCGCGACCAATTCGCCAACGACCCGGGCATCATGACCTTCAAGTCTAAGCCGAACTATGCACGCACGGTTGACCTGGTGACCAAGGCGGCGATCAAGGAAATGATCATCCCGTCGCTGCTGCCAGTTCTCGCACCAATTGCGGTCTACTTCATCATCACGGCGGTTGCAGGCCAGGCAGAGGGCTTTGCCGCTCTCGGCGCGCTCCTGCTCGGCGTGATTGTTGGCGGACTGTTCGTTGCCATCTCGATGACCTCGGGTGGTGGCGCATGGGACAATGCCAAGAAGTTCATCGAAGACGGCAATCATGGCGGCAAGGGTTCGGAAGCCCACAAGGCTGCCGTGACCGGCGACACTGTTGGCGATCCGTATAAGGATACTGCTGGCCCTGCCGTGAACCCGATGATCAAGATCACCAACATCGTTGCATTGCTGCTGCTGGCGGCATTGGCACACGGCGCAGTTTGATCTGATCTATCGGAGCTAAAAGTTTGCCCCGCCGGAGCGATCCGGCGGGGTTTTTCTTTGCATTTCGTCGAATTTTACCGGTCGCATCGGAGTATGGGCTTGCGGCTATGCCATGCACCTATATAGCGGAAGGCATAGAAACTGGGGAGTTTTTCATGTTTAAGTATTGCAAACTTGCATTGGCGATGTCTGCAGCCGTTGTTGTTGCAGTTCCAGCAATTGCTGATGCAACATCATCCAACCCGACAATCGTTGTGACCGGTGCAGGCCGCGTAGATACTGCGGTTTTCGGCAAGCGCCCGTTCATGCGTTCGCCACGTTTATCACCGGATGGAACCAAACTCGCCGTTATGATGAGCAAGGATGGTGTGGACAATCTGGGCTATCTGGATCTGACAAATCCCGGTTCACCCCCTGTGTTTTTTGTGCAGGCAGATGAAGTTCGGGAAGCGGGCGATCGCAATGTTGCGGCATGGCGCTGGGTCGGCAACCGAACTATCGTCTTTACGCTGCAATCGCGCGAAGTGATCGGTGGGGAACGCAACGACATTCAGCGCCTTGTTTCCTATGATCTCGAAACGAAGAAAATCGAACCATTGGCCTGGACCGGCGCAGGCGGCAACGGCGCTCGCGTTATGCATATCGATCATACGAAAGAAACCATGCTAGTTCAGCGCGATGTGCTGAAAGAGCGGGATTACAGCCCCAATCCCGAAGTAATCGAAATCGATGTGCGATCCGGCAAATTCAAGTCGGTAATGCGCCCAAATGTAGAGGTTGGTACTTGGATTGCCGATGGCAAAGGTGTCGTAAGGGCGGGAGTCGGTTTCGACGGCGACAGTGGGAAGCAGCGCTTGATGTATCGCTCTGACGGAAGCGGCCCGTTAAAGACGGTGGCCAATTCTGCAGATACCAGTTTTACAGGTACACAGGTGACACCGGAAATTTTCCTCGATGAACCCGATATGGCTTATGCGACCAGCAACAAGGATGGGCTCCGCAAAGTCTACAAGATCAACGTAAAAACCATGCAGATCGTTGGCGAACCAGTATTCGGGGTTAAGGGATATGACGTCGAAGATCTGGTTCCCAATGAAGCCGGAAATAATCTAGATGGTGTTCTCTACACTAGCACAAAAGATCGTGCACGTTGGTTCAATGGTCGCTTGGCCGAGGTCCAGAGACTTATGGAATCCGACTATGGCCGGGGCAACGTGCAGATTGTGTCGACCAATGAAGGTGATACAAAGATTGTATTGTTCGTTGGCAAACCAAGCCAACCTGGCGGCTACTATCTTTTTGATACGGACAGTGGAAAGCTCTCCATCCTTGGTTGGTTTCATCCGATATTAAAGGACATGGAACTCAACCCCATGGATTCTATCCGATACAAGGCGTCTGACGGATTGGAGATCGAAGCCGTCGTAACATATCCAAGACATCGGCCTCACCGGAAGAACTTGCCAGTGGTTGTGATGCCACATGGCGGCCCCTTCGGTGTTCGCGACAAGGAGGAATTTGGCTTTTTCCCGTGGCATCAGGCGGTAGCTGAATTGGGCTATGTGGTTATCCAGCCAAATTATCGCGGTTCGGGCGGCTATGGCAGCGATTTTGTAAAAGAAGGTCGCAAACCAAACGGTTATGGCAAGCGCATGCAGGATGACCTGAACGATGCCCTGAACTGGTTTGCATCGACCGGCTTGGTCGACAAGAGCCGTGCATGCATCATGGGCTGGTCCTACGGTGGCTACGCAACGGCGCGCGGTGCCCAGCGCGATCCGGACGTCTGGAAATGCGCAGTCGCTGGTGCCGGTGTTTACGACATGCCGATGATGAACCGTTGGGATGAGGTGAACCTTAGCTCGTTCAGCGCCCGTTTTCAGGATACTTCGGACGATCCTGATGGTATTTCGCCAGCGCGCTTTACAGACAGCAAATGGTCGCCAATCCTTATCGTGGCCGCTCTTCGCGATGCGCGTATCCCGATCGAACAATCGCGCACACTGGTTTCGCGGCTAAAGGCGTCGGGCAAAAAAGAAGGCACGGATTTCCGCTATGTTGAGCAGCCCAAGGGGACGCATAATTTGCCATATGAGGATGTGCATATTGAATGGTTGAAAGAGACTGAGGGCTGGTTGAATAGGTTCAATCCGGCTTATACCCCCAGCGATCCGGACAAACCGCTGCCTGTCGCGGTCACAGTCGCCAAGTCCTAAACCGAAACATAAATGTAAAAGGGCCGTCCCGCCACTGCGGTGCGGCTCTTTTTTGTTAGCATATTGTTGGTGTGTCAGTGATAATCTGCTCATCGTGGAACAGGGTTTTGAACGACGCGAGCTATATGAAACGACCGTAGGCACGGGCGATGGGCATAACAGTAGTATGCCAACCGCGCAGTTGGATAACCTCGCGGCGAACAACGTAACAGCCATGGTACAGCCGTGGAATCAGTTCATATTTAGCAGTGATAACCGTTTTGCATGGGATCAGCTTTCGGGACAGGCTACAGAGCCGAACCCCTTTTGCGAACGATGGTATCTTCAATCCGCTCTAGAGGCGCTAGACAAGGATTTTACTGTTCGCATTGCGACCATTTGGAGCGGAGAGCAGATTTTGGGGCTTGTTCCATTGTACCGGTCCACAAAATATGGGGGATTGCCCTTACATTCTTGGCAAAACTGGTTGAATCATAATGCGTTTCTGGGAACGCCGTTGGTGCGAGAAGGTTGGGAAAAATGTTTCTGGGATAATTTGTTGTTCGAACTCGACGGCACTCCTGAGCAATCTCTCTTTGCCCACTTTACAGGAATCCATGTTGACGGTGTGTTGGCGAAAGCACTTGTTCAGAGCAGTTCGCGAAAGGATCGCCGTGTCGAGCTGGTCCACCGTGAGGAACGTGCCCTTCTGGAAGGTGGATTGACTCCTGAAGCTTATTTGGAGGCCAATTTGCGTGGCAAGAAGCGTAAGGAATTGCGCCGCCAGCAAAATCGCCTTTCGGAAATCGGCCAACTGAAATTTCAACGGACCGATGGCCAACGTGGCTTGGAAAGCTGGATTGACGAATTTTTGGAGCTTGAGAAAAGAGGGTGGAAGGGCGCGAATGGCTCGGCACTGGCATGTGCGCCGGAAACCGAAGCTCTTTTCCGAAATGCGCTTGCCGGAGCTGCCGACCAGAGCAAATTGGAACTGCTGGCTCTCCGCCTTGACGGTCGGGCCATTGCGATGCTGGTCAACTTCCTGACGCCTCCAGGTAGCTTTTCCTTCAAGACGGCGTTTGATGAGGACTATGCCCGATATTCTCCGGGCGTGTTGTTGCAGATCGAAAATCTCAAACTGTTGGAGCGAAGCGACATCCTATGGTGCGATAGCTGCGCTGCGCAGGACCATCCCATGATCGACAGCATCTGGTCTGGCCGCCGTACGATTGGCCGGTATTCGGTTGCAATTGGCGGGACTGCACGCCGCTCCGCCTTCGCCATGTTGCTTGCGGCCGAGAAGGCCAAGGGCCGTTTGCGCCAGATCAATGCAGGAAAGGCGCATAAATCGAATGAGAAGACACGATGACACAGGTTTTTGACGAAACAGCGCGGGCCGAATTTGCCCGCAACTATCCCGAAACACCGCACCGCCTTCGGCACAATTTGCGCGAACACCCTCTCCTCGCGCTTGACGCGCTTGCGACACTCGGGGAAAGCCTTCCGGTCGCATCGGTCGAGTATAACAAGGGCGATCTGCCCACCGGCGTCGATCCGAATTCCGATATCGCCAACGGCCTTTCGATCGGCGATACCATTCGCAATGTGGACAGCTGCCGTAGTTGGGCGGTTCTCAAGAATATCGAACAGGTCCCCGAATATCGCAGCCTGCTGCTCGATCTGCTCGGCGAGTTGAAACCGTTTATCGAGGCCAAGACCGGGGCCATGCTGATGCCGCAAGGCTTTATCTTCGTGTCATCCCCCGATGCTGTTACGCCCTATCATTTTGATCCCGAACATAACATCCTTTTGCAACTGAAGGGCAGCAAGACGATGACCCAGTTCCCTGCTGGCGATCCTGTTTACGCACCCGATGAGACACATGAAGGCTATCATACGGGCGGGCACCGAAACCTGGTTTGGCGCGATGAATTGGCCAATGGCGCCACTGACTGGAGCCTGAATCCGGGAGAAGCCGTTTTCGTCCCCGTAATGGCACCGCATCATGTGAAGGTCGGGCCGGATCCCTCAATCTCGCTTTCAATCACCTGGCGCAGCGACTGGAGCTATGCGGAAGCCGACGCCCGTGCTTTTAATAGCATCCTGCGCAAATCAGGCCTACGTCCGCGCGCGCCCGGTCGGTATCCGGCGCAAAACACAGCGAAGGCCTATGCTTGGCGAGTCATCCGAAAATTGAAGGGTGTGGGTTAAAAGCGCTTTCGGAAGCTGAGTTCGAACACCCGGCCCTGCGGATCAAGGAAGCCGCGCTGGTAGCTGAGCGGCGTTGCACCGCTATTGTCGCGGACCTTGATATAGTCGTTTAGCACATTTTCGACGCGGAAGGCGAAGCGGCTGCCTTTCAGGAAGGGAATCTTCTTGGTCAGTTCACCCCGCTGATCGAGGCTCACAAACAGGAAAGCGTTGAGGCCGAACTGGTCTCCGAAGTACAAATCGCTGCTTCCAGGTAGTCCGCTACCATCGACTCGCGTCGCTCCGCGATAGCTGCCCTCGAAACGCAGTCCTATACCTTTGTGAAAGACGCCGCCATTAAGCGAAAGCTCATGCCGCGGTGATCCACCGAGGTTGCTGGTCGCGGAACCATCGAGCAAGTCAAGCACAGGCACACCGGGTGCGATCAGGATATCATCCTGCAAACGATAGGTGTGGTAGAGGGCAATCTGCCAACGGCTTGGCGGGCCGCCTCCGGGCATCATGCCCATAGGTCCGCGCCCTCCGCCGGGTCCGCCAGCGCCGGGACCCCGACCGCCGCCCGGCGCGCTCATGCCAGGGCCACGTTGCGGTTGTTTGCCAATCGGTCCTGACATGTTGAAGCCCCATCGGATGCGCTCCGAACGTTCTTCGGCAAAGTTGACGGGGCGCTGGTCGAGCCTGACCAATTGCCCATTGGCGTCGCGCGTTACCCGTCCGGGAAATGCTGCCTCAATTTCCGGTGTCAGCAAAGGAAAGGCAGATGTGGTGTTTTCGCTACGATTTCTGAAATATTCGATCTGAAGGCTGAACCCTTCGATAAATTTCGGTGTCCAATCGACACCGAATTTCAGATCTTTGCGATCTTCGGCGACCAGTCCGGGATTGCCTCCACTCACCAGATCAATGAACCGGCTCTCGTTTCTCGCAAAGTCGAAATAGGCCACATTCGGTGTCACAATGAGCGGGTTGCCGAGTTGACCAAGTCCGGGAGCATTTTCGTCGCCAATGATTGAGGCAGAGAGCGAAACACCTTCAATCGGCGACCAACGCAGGCCCGCTCCATATTCCATCAACATGCCAAAATCGGAAAGATCGGTGAATCCGATATTTCCATTGATCGAGAGCTTCCCGATCCCGCCCAATGCGCCAACACCCCGGTCGAGAAGCGGAACCTCAATGTTTACAGCGCCATTGATATTGTCGCGATCAAGCGAAACCGATGACGCCACGCCACGGCGTTCCGCCTTGCTATCTATCGTTTGTCGGTCGAAACCGCTGCGCAAAGTGATCTGCACCGGTCCCGACGGCAGTTCGAATAGATTCCCCGAAACCGTTCCGCGAAGGGTAAGCGCCCCGGTCAAGCTGTCCGCCGTGTCGGGTGCTACAAAAACGAGATCGCGACCAAGATCTGACGCGAACGGATTGATGTTTCCCGCCGTAATTCCGGCGCGCAAGGTGCCATAGTCAGCATTCGTCTGGGTTACGGTTTCGGTGTCTATCAGGGTATAATCCCCTGTCAGCGACAACCGCCAATTCCCGAGTAGCGTGTTGAATGACGCTCCGGCTTGTGCGGTCTGGGTCTTGACATCGCGGCTCAGCGGGCGCGGGCTGTCGAAATAGCGATTGACCAGCGTGTCGCGCGAAAATGGCGTGAAGGGGCTGCTTGCAGGCAGCAAAAAGCTTGCAAATGGAAGCCCTAAAAGGCTTTGTCTGTCTTCGAATTCAAATCTGCCATTCAACGAAATGCTGGTTTGTGGGGCAAGCATCTTGCTCCAGCTGGCATTGGTGCTGAAACGTTGGGAACTAGGTTGAAGTGTGCGGAATTCGCCAATTGCTGTGGTTGCAGGGGCATTCGCATTGGCCGCGAATCCCGCAAGCGCTGGATTGGATGGGACGGCCGCCACTACAACGGTCCGACCAGCCAATAGGCTGAGCGCAGGGTCGATTTCACCAACGCCCGAAGCCGCAGTGACGTTGCCGCCCAGCGCAAATGGCGCGGAAGCGGCGCTTTGCACGATCGAACGTTCGTCTTCGGTAATGCGGCTGCTGCTCTCTACCTGCAGGTCGATGTTAAGCCGGTTGTCCTTGCCAATGCGCGTGAATGTGGTTTCGAACTCCTTCGTCGTGAAACCGCCTTTTTCAGGTAATTCGAAATCATGCTCGACGCTGAATGACGCGAAATCCGGTTTGAGGATGAAGTTTATGACCCGCTGGTCGGGGCGAAAGCCATATTTCAGCGCGACTTCTTCGGGAAAGATCTGCACTTGCCGGATGGCCTCGGGAGGAAGGTCGCGCAGTTCGCGAAAACTCGATACACGCTGACCGTTGAGCAGGATGATTGGCGGGCCACCGCCGCCCCGACCGCGGCCAGAGCCAGCTTGCGGGGCAATTGCGGTCAACAGATCGCTGATCGAAGATGCGCCGATGGAGGCAATTTCTGCCTCCGAAAGCTCGTCAATTGGTGGCGCATCAGTATCGACAGAGCCCGGAAGGCGGGTTGCCGTGACGATGATATCGGGCGTGGCAGCGATATCGCCGTTGGGTGCTTCGTCGTTAGGAACACTGGCTTGGGTTTCAACGTTGACCACATCCTCATAGGCATATGCAGGGCCGGCCAATGCTGTCGCGATTGACACTATACTGGCGGAAAAGGACAAAACTTTGGGGGAGGGCATGGTTTGGTTCCATTTATGTTTTGATTTCGAAGCCTTTATGGCAATCGTCTGTCGCAGATACAGCCCTAACATGTCTTTTTTTGTCGCAACAATCGGGCGAAAAGCCCGTACGATTAGATAAACTGCAATTCATCGCTTGGTCTTTCCTTTTTGCGACAAAAAGCCTAAGGGCGCTTCCAAATCCAATCTAGACGACATTACAGGGGCCGAATGGCAAAAGAAGAACTGATCGAAATGCGCGGAACGGTGCGCGAACTGCTGCCTAACGCGATGTTCCGTGTGGAACTGGAAAATGGCCACGAAATACTTGGCCATACTGCCGGGAAAATGCGCAAAAACCGCATCCGTGTGCTGGTCGGTGACGAAGTGCTCTGCGAAATGACTCCATATGATCTGACCAAGGGCCGGATCACATATCGCTTCAAATAACGGATAGCAGCCCTTGCGGCTTGTCCTGGCATCCTCATCCCCCCGCCGGCGCGATCTTCTTTCGCGTATCGGCGTGGTACCAGATCGCATCGCATCCCCGGATATTGATGAAACCCCTCGCAAGGGAGAGGTCGCGCGTGTCTATGCGCTGCGTATGGCTGTGGAAAAGGCGCACGCGGTGCCGCGTGAATCCGATGAAATTGTTGTCGCCGGTGACACTACAGTGGCCGTGGGAAGGCGGATTTTGCCCCAGGCGATCGATGGTGACATGCAGCGTGGTTTCCTCAATCTTCTCAGCGGGCGCCGGCATCATGTCTGGAGTGCAGTGTGTGTAATTGATGGTGAGGGGCGGGTTCGGAGCCGCATCAGCGACAGTATCGTGCGCTTCAAACGACTGAGCGCGGCTGAAATCGATGCCTATGTCGCGAGCGGCGAAGGCCTGGGCAAGGCAGGCGGCTATGCTATCCAGGGGCGGGCAGAGGCATTGATCGACTGGATGGCGGGTAGCCATTCGGGTGTTGTTGGTCTTCCGCTTTACGAGACCCGCGCCTTGTTGCGGGCGGCAGGTTATCCAGTCGAATGACACGCACCCTATTGTGGGATGCTGGTCCCGGAGAGATCCGTGCCGGTCTGGTTGAAGATGATACACTGGCGGAATTCCGGATCATTCGGCAGCGGCGGCAAAAGGCGCTCTATGCTGCTGGACAATATTATACCGCGCGCATCGTTGAAAAGCTGGGTTTAGGCAAGGCGCGGGTTGCGCTAGGTGGAAATGTCGAGGCCCTGCTCGAAAACACTCCGAAAATACCCGAGGGCGCGCTGCTCGCGGTCGAAATGACGCGGGGCCCAATCCCCGAACCGGGAAGGTACAAACTGGCGATTGTGCGTCCGGCAATCGGAGTAAAACCAAAGTCCGAACCCTCTTGGCATTTCAGCGATGAGCCCTGGGTGCTGTTTTTGCGCAAAATGGCGTTGATCACCGACAAAATCCTGTGCCTTGATGCTGCAAGCGCCAATGAAGTTCGAAATGATTTGGGCGACTGCGACACGCCGGTGGAAATCGCCCCCCAGACCTTTGATGACTTCGATTTCGAAGGGCTGATCGACAGCGCGGTTCGAGGCGAATTCCCGATTGAAGGCGGGCTTCTGACTTTCGAGCGAACCCGTGCAATGACCATGATCGATATTGATGGCAGCGGCGATCCGGTGGCCCTGAACCACAGTGCGGCGATCGAAATACCCCGTCTTCTCCGTATTC
Organism: uncultured Sphingorhabdus sp.; assembly: GCA_964423155.1. Lineage (GTDB taxonomy): Bacteria > Pseudomonadota > Alphaproteobacteria > Sphingomonadales > Sphingomonadaceae > Sphingorhabdus_B. The sequence goes on along the minus strand of CAYRDQ010000005.1, from coordinate 77,037 downwards.
TCGATATCGGAGGGCAGATTGGAATCGATTTCCTCGCCATGCCCGATCGAAAAGCACGGCTTTCGGTTGACGCGGCGCTTGCTGAGGCATGCCAAGTCCTGGGAATGCATGAAAAGACCGCAATAAATGGTTTCGGCTTTGCCCAGATCGTGCGTCCGCGCACCGGCGCTTCCGTTCCGGAAATATTGTGCGGAATTACGCCTGGGCGGCTTTCGATTGAAAGCCGGGCCATTGCCTTGTTGCGCGAGGCTGCCCGTTCGGTTGGTCATGGCAAGCGACAAATCGTCGCGCCGCCGCCAATTATCGATTTTGTCCGCCAATGGCCCGAAGAAACAGGCGCTTTGCGGTCTTCGCTAGGTGTCGAAATTGAACTGGTTCCCGACTCGTCGGTCAATGGCTATGGGCATGTTCATGTCAGCCAAAGCTAAAGCAGCGAAATGCCCGATTTGTGGCAATGCGGAATCTGTGGAGCACAGGCCCTTTTGCAGCAAAGGCTGCAAGGATCGGGACTTGCTGCAATGGTTGGGAGAGGGCTATCGCATGGCTGGTCCACCGGCCGATCCGGACCTTCCGGAAGAATGGCCCTAGGATAGCGCGGAAACGCGAATTTGGGGCTGGACAAGCGCCTATTGCCCTGCCTATAGGCGGCGCTCCAAAATGCGGCGATCGCACAGAATCGTCGCCAGATGCCTCGGTAGCTCAGTTGGTAGAGCAGCGGATTGAAAATCCGCGTGTCGGTGGTTCGAATCCGCCCCGAGGCACCACTTCCCTGTCATTTCGCACAGTTAGGCAGTTTCGATGAAACTGTCCGTTTTACTTGCGCGCCGTAGCGGCTATGGGCGATGCAAAGACTATAAGCGGGAGTTCCAAAAGTGCGTCAGATTGATCATTTCCTTGTGGGCGGCGCGCCTGCGGCTTCGCGGTTCAGCGACATCATGGACCCGAATAATGGCGGGGTGCAGGGTCGCGTTGCCTTGGGTGACCAGTCGGTGCTCGATCTCGCGGTGGCTGCCGCGCAAAAGGCACAGCCGGCATGGGCAGCGATGAACCCGCAGCGGCGCGCGCGCGTGATGTTCGATTTCAAAGTGCTGATCGAAAAGCATATGGACGAGCTGGCGCACCTGCTCTCCGCAGAGCATGGCAAGGTGATTGCCGACAGCAAGGGCGATATTCAGCGCGGGCTCGAGGTTGTCGAATTCTGCTGCGGCCTGCCGCATGTGCTGAAGGGCGAATATACGCAAGGTGCCGGTCCGGGCATCGACGTCTATTCGATGCGCCAGCCATTGGGCATTGGTGCGGGCATTACGCCGTTCAACTTCCCTGCGATGATCCCGCTCTGGATGGGCGCTGTCGCAACCAGCGTCGGCAATGCCTTCATCCTGAAACCGTCGGAGCGTGACCCCAGCGTTCCCAACCGCATCGCCGAACTGTTCCTCGAAGCTGGAATGCCCGAGGGTATTTTCCAGGTTGTGCATGGCGACAAGGAAATGGTCGACGCGATTTTGGATCATCCTGCGATCAGCGCAGTCAGCTTTGTCGGCTCGTCCGACATCGCGCACTATGTCTACAACCGCGGTGTTGCTGCGGGCAAGCGCGTGCAGGCGATGGGCGGGGCGAAGAACCACGGCATCGTGATGCCCGATGCCGATCTTGACCAGGTAGTGAATGACCTGACTGGCGCGGCTTTTGGTTCGGCTGGTGAACGCTGCATGGCGCTGCCTGTAGTGGTGCCGGTGGGTGATGACACGGCTGAAGCCTTGAAGGCCAAGCTGATCCCCGCGATCCATGCGCTGAAGATCGGCATCTCGACCGACAATGAGGCGCATTATGGCCCCGTCGTCACCGCGCAGCACAAGGCGAAGGTCGAAGGCTGGATCCAGAAATGCGCCGATGAAGGTGCAGAGCTTGTCATCGACGGTCGCGGCTTCAAACTGCAAGGGCATGAGGAAGGCTATTTCATCGGCCCAACTCTGTTCGACCATGTCACCACCGACATGGAAAGCTATAAGGAAGAGATTTTCGGCCCCGTGCTGCAGATGGTGCGCGCCAAGGATTTCGAAGAGGCATTGAGCCTGCCGAGCAAGCACCAATATGGCAATGGCGTCGCGATATTTACGCGCAACGGCCACGCCGCGCGTGAATTTGCGTCACGCGTCAATGTCGGCATGGTCGGGATCAACGTGCCAATCCCGGTACCGGTTGCCTATCACAGCTTTGGCGGCTGGAAACGCTCGGGCTTTGGCGACACCGACCAATATGGCATGGAAGGGATCAAGTTCTGGACCAAGGTAAAGAAAGTCACCGCGCGCTGGCCCGACGGCGGCGGCGATGGTTCGAACGCATTCATTATTCCGACCATGGGGTGATCCGGATTCGGAAAATGTCTCCAGAGCATCGGCTGGAAAAAAATCAGTTAGGGGGTCGTGAATGAAGAAAGTTGCAGCATTAGTTTTTGCGACATGTGTCATCGCACAGCAAGGGAGCGCACAGAATGTTCCGCAGGTTGAAGACACGCCTGAGGAAATAGCCAAGGATGCGTCGCGCGACCTCAAGGACAATCGCTTTTATAATAAGCCAGGGGCAACGAGGGCTGAGTATGACAAGGATTGGCAGGAGTGCCGATTGATCGCGCGTGGCTCGCAAACACCCAGCGGAACGTACAGCTATTACAATCCGGCTATGTACAACTCTTCGATTTCTCCCATGGCGGGCGCGATCGGTGGGGGCATTGGCGCGGCTATTGGTGCAGCCATTATCGAAGGACAACAGCGCCGTGCGAACCGCAGGTCGTGCCTGATGATTCGTGGATGGCGTCTTGTAGAATTGCCAGCTTCTGAAACCGCCCGTGTCGCTGCGCTGACCGATACGGACAAAGACGCCTATTTCGACCGTATTGTTGGTGCGACCAATGTGTCCGGAACCATTACTTCGATCGCCACATTTGAACGCAAGACAGAAACACCCGTGCCGTCGGCCGGTATACCGAATTTTTTTGCCGGTAAGAAAATCGATCCGAAGACGCCTATTTCCATCGGCGAAAATGAGGCCGCGGTTGTCATCGCATTTCGCCGATCCGCCGATATGGGCAACCAGCACGGAATTATGAGCTTCCGTCGGTTCGACGCGGACAAGGGCGACCTGATGTTCCAACCGCGCGACTGGAAAAAGAAGGGCGATAAAACGGTTTATTCTGCCGACATGATTTCGGCCGACAAGAAGGCAGCTTATGAACTGCGGCTCCTCCGATTGACCCCTGGCAGCTATGTGATCGATTTCGACGGTCTGGGAAAAATGAACCTGGGTGCCACCAACTGTTTCGGCGCGCCGATGTTCAGCCTCAAGGCGGGCGAGGTTGCTTATTTGACCGACATACTACCAGTGAACATGAAACGATCGGATGGTCGGCGTGTGATCGAAGTTGGCTTGGCTCGCGACATTTCGACTGCACGTGCAGGTTTGGCGACGTTTCAGCCCGCCATAGCCGAGCGGATGACCGAGGCTACTTTGCGCAATCGTGCGACATATAGTTGTTTTGGTACGAGCATGACCCGCATGGACTTTCCCGGAGTATCGGAGGTTTGGACGGCCAAGCCAGCTGTTAAAGCGGAGGTGGTTTCGACCGAAGCAGCCCCGGTGGTTGAGAATGCCAGCCAATCAACAGCGCAGACACCAAGTGAAGTTCAATGACCAACCAGTTTGACCTTACAGAGGACCAGCTTGCCATCCAGGATATGGCGCGCAAATTCACCGCCGATCGCATCACGCCCTTTGCGAGCGAATGGGACGAGAAAAGCCATTATCCGGTCGATGTCTGGAAGGCTGCTGGCGAGCTTGGCTTTGGCGCAATCTATATCTCGGAAGAAAATGGCGGGATAGGCCTTGGGCGGCTTGAGGCGGCGCTGATCATGGAGGCGATGGCCTATGGCTGCCCCGCAACCAGCGCCTATATCTCGATCCACAACATGGCCGCATGGATGATCGACACCTTCGGCTCGGCAGAGCTTAAGGCGCGATACCTTCCCGATCTGGTCAGCATGGAGAAGATCGCCAGCTATTGTTTGACCGAACCCGGTTCGGGTTCGGATGCGGCGGCGCTCAAGACCAGCGCCAGGCTGGATGGCGACCATTATGTCCTCAACGGCACCAAGCAATTCATCTCGGGTGCAGGTTATAATGACATCTATGTCGTGATGGTGCGCACCGGCGATGAGAAGGCGAAGGGCATCAGTTGCCTTGTCGTCGACAAGGATACGCCGGGCCTCAGCTTTGGCGCGCCGGAGAAGAAGCTCGGCTGGAATGCATCGCCCACCGCGCAGGTGATCTTTGAGGATTGCCGCGTGCCCGTTGCCAATCGCGTTGGCGCAGAGGGTGATGGCTTCCGCTTTGCCATGGCGGGGCTTGATGGCGGGCGTTTGAATATCGGTGCCTGCTCGCTGGGCGGCGCGCAACGCTGCCTTGATGAGGCGGTCAAATATACCAAGGAACGCCAGCAATTTGGTCAGCCAGTGGCCGATTTCCAGAACACCCAGTTCATGCTTGCTGATATGGCGACCGACCTAGAAGCATCGCGTGCGCTGCTCTATCTGGCAGCGTGCAAGGTGAACGCCAATGCGCCCGACAAGAGCCGCTTCTCGGCGATGGCAAAGCGCCTCGCGACCGACAATGGCAGCGAGGTGGTGAACAAGGCGCTGCAGCTGTTCGGTGGCTATGGCTATTTGCGCGACTATCCGATCGAGCGTTTCTGGCGCGACCTGCGCGTCCACTCGATCCTCGAAGGCACCAACCAGGTGATGCGGATGATCGTCGGAAGGGATTTGTTACGCCAATGAAAATAGCCTTTATCGGCCTCGGCAATATGGGCGGCGGGATGGCCGCGAACCTTGTAAAGGCGGGGCATAGCGTCAATGCCTTTGACCTGTCAGAAGAGGCGCTGTCGCGCGCCAAGGACAATGGCTGTGCGCCCTTCACCAGCGTGCGTGAGGCGGTGGCCGATGCTGAGGGCGTTGTCTCGATGCTGCCCAATGGCAAGATCGTCGATAGCGTCTATGAAGGCGATGTCATCGGTCATGCGCCCAAAGGCGCGATCCTGCTCGATTGTTCGACCATCGATGTTGCCACCGCGCGCAAGGTGACGGCGGATGCGACCGCTGCCGGCTATGAAATGGTCGATGCGCCGGTATCGGGCGGCATCGCTGCGGCCAATGGCGGCACGCTGACTTTCATGGTCGGCGGCAGCGACAGCGCCTTTGCGCGCGCCGAGCCGATCCTTGCCGCGATGGGCAAGGCGGTGATCCATGCAGGCGCGAGCGGCGCAGGGCAGGCCGCGAAGATTTGCAACAACATGCTGCTTGGCGCGTCGATGATCGCGACCTGTGAAGCGTTCATGCTGGCAGATAAGCTGGGTCTCGACCTGCAGACCTTCTACGACATCTCGTCCAAGGCATCGGGCCAGAACTGGTCGATGACGAGCTATTGCCCGGTCCCCGGGGTCGGCCCGCAATCGCCTGCGGACAATGGCTATCAGGGCGGCTTTGCCACTGCATTGATGCTGAAGGATCTGAAGCTGGCGATGGAGGCTGCGGCCTCGGTCGATGCCGATGTCCCCATGGGTGCGAAAGCGGCTGCGCTCTACGAAGCCTTTGAAAAGGCCGGGCAGGGCGGTCTCGACTTCTCGGCGATCATCAAGACGCTGTAAAAAGGGCGGCCAATGAATGGCCGCCCCCTTTTATTACTTAGATCCGTTCGATGATGACCGCCGGGGCCATGCCGCCTGCAGCGCACATGGTGATCAGGCCATAACGGCCGCCCGAACGCTCAAGTTCGTCAAGCGCCGTCCCGATCAGGATTGAACCGGTGGCGCCGATCGGATGGCCCAAAGCGCAAGCACCGCCATTGATGTTCACCTTGTCGCGATCGAGATTGAGGTCGCGGATGAACTTTTCAGCAACGACGGCAAAGGCTTCGTTGATTTCCCAGACGTCGATATCGTCCTTCTTGAGACCAGCCTTTTCGAGCACCTTCTTTGCAGCCGGAACCGGGGCGTTGAGCATCAGCGTGGGGCAATCGCCGATATTGGCATAGGCAACAATGCGGCCACGCGGTTTCAGGCCGTTTTTGTCTGCATATTCTTTCGAAGTGATCAGCAGGGCAGCCGCGCCATCGACCACGCCCGAGCTGTTGCCGGCGTGGTGGAAATGCTCGATCTTCAGATCGGGGTAGCGACGGTTGATCTGCTTGCGGAAGGTGTTGCCGCCACCAAGGTCGAAATCGGCCATGCCTGCGAAGCTCGGCTTCAATGAAGCGAGGCCTTCAGCAGTGGTTTCGGGGCGCGGAAACTCCTCATGATCGAGCGCGACCGTGCCATCTTCGTTGTAAACGGTGACGACCGAACGGTCGAAACGGCCTTCGCGGATGGCGCGGGCTGCCTTTTCCTGGCTCGAAAGCGCGAGCGCGTCGAGCTCTTCGCGGGTGATGCCTTCCATGCTGGCGATGGCATCGCCGCAGACGCCCTGGTGGCTCTGCGGATGCATGGCGTCGAGCGCCGCATTGCCCGAGCCCATGCCAAGCGGCTTGATGCCGGCATTGGCGAGTTCCGCGCCATAGGCAGCGGTAAAGCTCATCATTTCAGTGCCACCTGCGATCACGCAATCTTCCATGCCTGACATTACGGTTGCCGCCGCAAGATTCACCGAAGTGATGCCGCCGCCGCAGAAACGATCGAGCGTGGTGCCCGATGCCGAAATGTCATAGCCGGCAGCCAGCGCCGCCATGCGGCCCATATCGCCGCCCTGCTTGCCATTCTGGCTAGATGTCGACCAGATGATGTCATCAACGGTTGAGGTATCGAGATTGTTGCGATCCTTGATCGCTTTGAGCACGGTTGCAGCTAGATGCTGCGGGTGCAGGTGCGACAAGGCACCCTTGCCAGGCTTGCCAACCCCGCGCGGGGTGCGGACGGCGTCGATGATATAGGCTTCTGCCATGGGATTATCCTTTCAGTATAAATTAGCGGGGAGCCATCCGAATTGCCCCGTCGAGGCGGAGGCACTGGCCGTTGAAATAGGTGTTGCGATTGAGTTCGAGCACCAGGCTGCCAAATTCCTCGGGCTTGCCGAGGCGCTTGGGGAAGGGCACTGATGCGGCGAGGCTGTCGAGCACATTTTGCGGCGCACCGAGCATCAGTGGCGTTGCGAAAATGCCGGGCATGATCGAGTTGCAGCGGATGCCAAGGTCCATCAAGTCGCGCGCCAGCGGCAGGACAAGGCCATTCACGCCTGCCTTCGCCGAGCCGTAGATGACCTGACCGATCTGTGCATCCTGCGCCGCGACCGATGCAGTCAAAGTGATGCAGCCGCGCTCGCCATCTTCTATCGGCTCCAGCTCGCTCATGCCGAGTGCTGACAAGGAGGCGAGGCGATAGGAGGCGACGAGGATGCCTTCGACGCCAAAGGCATAATCCTCGGTCGGGGTGCGTTTATACTTGCCGGTGGTCTTGTCGAAGGACAGCGTCTTGCCGCGCTTGGATGTCATCGCGCAGTGGACGAGGATGCGTTCCTGCCCATGTGCGGCGCGCGCCTTTTCAAAGCCGGCGACAACGCTCTCTTCGCTGGTGATATCCACCTTGCAGAAGATGCCGCCAATCTTGGCCGCGATCTCTTCGCCTTGCGCTTCGTTGATGTCGAAAATGGCGACTTTCGCGCCCGCCGCGGCAAGTGCCTCTGCACTGGCTCGACCAAGGCCCGATGCGCCGCCGGTGACGACCGCGGAAATGCTGCTGTCGATCTTCAAATTCGCTCTCCCATTCAGAGTCACCTGACCTATGTGAACAGCATATAGGGAGAATTTAATCGTGCAATTAAATTTAGCGCAAATGCTGCAATTTTGCCAACGCATCCTTCTCGGAAATCACTTCGGCATATTTGGCCTGAAGGTCGAACAGGCTGGCCTCATGCGGGCCGGGGTGGCGATCGCCACAGGCTTCGCGCACAACGAAGGGCGCAAAACCATTTTGCAGCGCATCCAGCGCTGTAGCGCGCACGCAACCCGATGTGGACAGGCCGGTAATCAAAAGGCAGTCCACCCCGTTCGATCTCAGATGCTCTGCCAACCCGGTGCCGAAAAAAGCGGAGGCATATTGCTTGCTGAAGACCTTTTCGTTGGGAAGCGGTTGCAGCGACGGCGGAAAGGCACCGAGCGGCGAACCGGCATCGAACACTTTGAGCGCTGGCACCTTGCGATAGAACAAGCCGCCATCGGTCCCTCCGGGCTGATAGACGACATTGGTGAACAGCACCGGAATGCCGGCCTTCCGCGCTGCAGCGAGCAATCGATCGTTGCTCGCAAGTGCATCCTCGACGCCTGCATAAAGCGGCGATTCCGGATTGAGATAGGCCATAACGACATCGACGATCAGCAAGGCCGGCTTCTCGCCAAAAGCCAAATGGCCGTCGAACGCGCCTTTGTAATTTGCCGAAAGGTCGCTTTCGGAATGGGCCATCAGATCGCGCCAATCGACTTCAGCTGGGCAAGATCCGCGTCGCCCAGCCCAAGATACTCCGCATAAACCTCGGCATTGTGCTGGCCCACCGTTGCGGGGGCCGGTCGGCGCACGCCACTGGGCGTTGCCGAAAGCTTCGGAAAGGCGCTCTGCATCTTGAGCGGCCCGAACCGTTCGGTTTCAACCTCGATGATCGCCTCTCGCGCCTTGAAATGGGGATCGGCAAGCATTTCCGGCGCTCGATAGACCCTGCCGGCCGGAATCGAATAGTCTGTCATCAGGGCATCAACCTCGTCCACCGTCAACGTGCGTGTCCAGTCGTTGATCAGGTTGTCCAACTCGGTCTGGTTCTCGCCCCGCGCCAGATGGGTTGCATAGCGCGGGTCAGTGCCCAGTTCGGGCTGCCCCATCGCCTCGGCAAGCCGTTGCCACAGCGAGTCCTTGTTCGCGCCGATCATATATTCGCCGTCCTTGCAACGATAGACGTTTGACGGGGCAATGCCGGGCAGGATCGACCCCGAACGTTCGCGGATGAAACCGCTACGGTCATATTCGGGGACTAGACCTTCCATCACCTGCAGCACGCTTTCGTAGAGCGCGGCGTCGACCACCTGGCCCTTGCCGGTCTTCTCCCGAACGTGCAGCGCGGCGAGCACACCCATGCACCCATAGGTGGCGGTCAGCGTGTCGCCGATCGACACGCCCATGCGGCTCGGCGGACGGTCAGGTTCGCCGACGATATAGCGCCAACCACCCATCGCCTCGCCAATGCCGCCAAAGCCGGCGCGATCGCTGTAAGGGCCGGTCTGGCCATAGCCCGACATGCGGGCGATGATCAGACCTGGATTGTCGGCATGAAGGGCGTCAGGGCCGAGGTCCCATTTCTCCATCGTTCCGGGTTTGAAATTCTCAATCAGGATATCGGCTTTGGCGATCAGCTTGCGGACCAGTTCCTGCCCCTCGCGCATCCGCAAATTGGCCGATACCGCCCGCTTGTTGCGCGCGATAACCTCCCACTGCACCTTTTCCGCACCCTGGCCCCAGACGCGCATCGGATCGCCTTCGCCCGGCGGCTCGACCTTGATGACATCGGCGCCCATGTCGCCGAGCAACTGGCCGCAAAAGGGGCCAGCCAGTAGCTGGCCCAGTTCGACAACGCGCAGGCCTGCCAAGGCTCCCTGGTTCTGCAACAGACTTACTCCGCCGCTTCGAGATGCGGCCACACCGGCTGCACCGGGGCGGCCAACCCGGTTTCCGCCTCGCAAGCTGCCCGCAGCTTTTCGATGGGCGGGCCGAAATTGAAGACGTCCAGAGCGGGCCGTCGGGCGCGGAGTTCGGCGCGAAGCCTATCGGTCGCCGCCTCGTCGACAACCCCGTCCTCACCCGCCACGACGCCATAGTCGCGCGCGCCCGTTGGCGTGACAAGCCCTTGCAGGATTTCCTTGCCCACCATAGCCGGGTCGCGGTCGAGCGGATCGCCCCATCCGCCGCCACCCCAGGTGATGAAATGCAACTGGTCGCCAGCTTCTACCTCAACATCTTCGACCTTGTTACCGATGATGACCTGTTCGCCCGATGCCTTTTCCAGAATCTTGCGGGCGCGCTTGCCCGGCTCGCCCCCATTGACGCCCCATGGCGGTACGAACCAACGGTCGTCATGGATCGAAATTGTTCCACTGGCGAGGAAGCGATAGGTCATGTGGATCCCGTTGCCCCCGCGATGCAGGCCAGCGCCGCCGCTGTCGGGTTCGGTTTCGTACCGTTCGATCAAGAGCGGGAAATAACGTTCAAGAAATTCGTTGGGGACGTTGGTAAATCCGGGCCAGAGCGAATGGCCGTCGGGCCCGTCGCCAAGCGGACGGCCGGGTATTCCGCCAAAGCCGATCTGGAAAAGCTGAAACCATTCGCCTTTCGCGTCATTTCCCGAATAGAAAAGATGCGGTGAGGAGCTGAAACCTGCGGCATTCAGGAATTCTGGGGTCTTTTGCCCCAGCAAACCGCCCAATATGTCAAAAATGCGCCCCAGCGCATGGGTGCGACCCGATAGCGCGGCAGGGAATTTGGGTTTGAGCAACGATCCTTCGGGAATGCGGACATCGATCAAGTCGTAGAAACCATCGTTGAACAGAATCTGCGGGTCGAAGACCATGATCATGTAGATGCCGAAGAACATCTTGAACATGTTTTCGTTGAGATAGAAGTTGATCGAAGCCGCGCTTTGAGGATCGGTACCTGCGAAATCGAGGATAACTTTCTCGCCTTCGCGCCACATGGTGCATTTGATACGGTACGGGCCGGCACCCATGCCATCGTCACAGATATAGTCTTCGAAACTGACTGGATCCTCCGCCACCGCCATCGCGATCAGCGATTTCATCGCCCGGTGGTTGCGCGCCAGCAATTCCTGCGTGGCAGAGACATAGACATCGTCGCCAAAGCGTTCGGCCATTTCGACCACGCGGCGCGCAGCCACGCGGCACGAGGCGATCAGTGCGTTGAGATCGGCCTGGCACCAGTCGGGCTTGCGCGTCTGGTGCATGACCAGTTTGATCAGATCCTCATTATACTCGCCCTTGCGCCAGATCTTCACCGGCGGGATACGGACACCTTCCTCGAAAATCGAACGGGCGTTGATCGGCATCGAACCGACGACCTTGCCGCCAATATCCGACTGGTGTCCGAACATTGCAGTATAAGCGAGCAGGCGGCCATCCTTGAACACCGGCAGCAGCACGAGCCAGTCATTGCTGTGCGAAATCGCGCCTTCGCAGCTATATGGATCCGACAGGAAAATCATGTCGCCATCCTCGAGCGTGCCGTCAAAGCTTTCCAGGAATCCGCCAATGAAGCTGCCGAACTGGCCGACAATCATCTTGCCCTTATGGTCGGCAATCAGCGGGAAGGCGTCGCCCTGTTCGCGGATACCGGGGGACATGGCGGTGCGGACCAGCGTCGCATCCATTTCGATACGGGCATTGCGCAGCGCATTTTCGATGATGTCGAGCGTGACCGGATCGATATCGATTTTCTGGAACGGGGTAGTGTTGGTTTCGACGATCGTTGCAGGCATGGTCTTGCTCCTTACGCCGGGTTGATCAGGATGTTACCGACATGGTCGACCGTGGCGACACATCCGGTTTCGATGAGGGTGGTCGAATCCATTTCGACGACGATGGCCGGGCCGGGGATGATATCGCCCTGGCGCAGTTTTGACCTGTCATAGATCACGGCTGACTGTTCCTTGCCATCCATCCAAAGCGTGTGATCGCGCATCTTGGCGGCAGCCGGATTGCCATCGCCTTTGGGTAGCTCGGCGGCTGGCAGGTCGAGGCTGCGGCCCAGCGCAACTGCGCGCAGGTTCACAATCTCGTGCGGTGTATCCATGTTGAACGTAAAGAGCCGCAGATGCTCCTCGTCAAAACGTTTGAGCAGGCCGTCAATTCCGTCGGCGCGCAGCGTTTCGGCCGTAATCGTTAGCGGCACTTCAAAGGCCTGCCCCGCATAGCGGACATCAACCTCGAACTCGCTGCTGATCTCGCTTTCGGGCACGCCGTCGGACCGCAATTCGGCATGGGTCTGGGCCGCCATGTCTTCAAGGATCGCGATCAACTCGTCGGCCTTGGTATCGCGCGCCAGCCGGGAAAAGCTGCGCGCAGTTTCGGTGCGCATCCGTGTCGTCGCATCGCCCAATGCGCACAAAACGCCGGGCGAGACCGGAGATATTGCCGGCCAGCTGCCCATCAACCGGGCCACGGCATTGACATGCAGCGGCCCAGCGCCGCCAAAGCCCATCAGCGCGAAATGGCGAGGGTCGTAACCCTGTTGCACCGAAATCATCCGAAGTGCGCCGAACATATTTTCGTTGACGATATCGATGATCCCGCGTGCCGCCGCCATCAGGTCGATGCCCAGAGCATCGGCAATTGTCTGAACCGCCTTTTTCGCGCCTTCGCGATCGAGGTTGAATGTGCCGCCGAGAAGGTTTTCGGGCAGGTAGCCCAGCACCACATTCGCATCGGTGACGGTGGGCAGCTCCCCGCCCTTGCCATAGGCCACCGGGCCGGGGACAGCCCCTGCCGATTGCGGGCCGACACGCAGAGCCTTTGTTAGCTCGGGCACATAGGCGATCGAGCCGCCGCCAGCGCCAACGGTCTTCACATCGAGCGCAGAGGCGCGGACCGACAAATGGCCAACTTCGGTTGTGCGTTGGCGCCGCGGTTCCAGATTTTCGATCAGCGCCACATCGGTCGAGGTGCCACCAACATCGAGGGTCAGGATATTCTTGAAACCCGCATTCCTGGCGACCCACAACGCCCCGGTCACGCCGCCCGCTGGGCCTGACATCAGGATGTTGACCGGATGCTCCTCTGCCTTTTGCGCAGACATCAGGCCACCGTCCGAACGCAGCAGCGATAATTTGCCGGCCATCCCCGCCATGGCCAGCTTGTCGCGCAGGTTGGAGACATATTTGCCGACCACCGGCCGTACCGCAGCATTGGCAACGGTGGTCAAGGTCCGCTCATATTCCTGCATTTCGGGGAGGACTTCATGGCTGAGCGAAACCGGCACATCCTGCATGATCTCGCGGGCGAGTTCACCGACCCGCTTCTCGTGCGCGCCATTGGCATAGGCGTTGATGAAGCTGACAGTGATCGCCTCTACGCCCTGCGCCTTGAGCTGCGTCAGCGCCGCGCGCGCACCGGCTTCGTCAAGGGGGCGCAATTCGCCACCCGCCGCGTTGATCCGCCCCTTGACCGTAACCGTATCCTCAAGCGCGGCCAGCGGCTGCGGTTTAGGCCAGATAATCCAAGCCGCCAGTCCACCCGGAACGAAGCTGCGCGCGATCTGCATGATATGGCGATAGCCTTCGGTCGTGACGAGCCCGACGCGCGCGCCCTTGCCTTCGAGCACCGCATTGGTCGCGACCGTCGTTCCATGCAGGAAATAATCGATATCCGCCGCGGCGACACCCGCACTTGCGCAGATGGCATTGACCCCGTTCAGAATCCCTTCGCTGCTGTCATGCGGCGTCGAGGGCGTTTTGTGCCGCCAGAAATCGCCTGTTTCAGTATTAAACAGCAACAAGTCGGTAAATGTTCCACCGACATCGACGCCCAGGCGATAACCCATAACCTAGTTTCTCCTCATGCCGCCTTGGGGAAGGGCGGGGCTTGCGCCACCATTCCGGGCAGTTTCCGTTGCATTATTTCGCTCAGCCAGTGGCTGGCCTCGATCAGTTTTTCCAGATCCATACCGGTCGGAACACCGGCGCGTTCGAGCATGTAGACCACGTCCTCGCTCGCAACATTGCCAGCCGCCCCGGGTGCAAAGGGACAGCCGCCCAGACCGCCCAATGCCGCGTCTACGATTTCGGCTCCGGCCTCGACTGCGGCCCAGACATTGGCGAGGCCGGTACCGCGTGTATTGTGAAAATGGACGCGCACCGGAAGGGGAGCCACTGCCTCGCGCACCTTGCTGACCAAGAGTGACACCTGCGCCGGATTGGCAACGCCGATGGTATCAGCCAATGCAATCTCGACCGGCCATGCCTCGGCAAGCTGCCGGGCGATATCGACGACCCGCGCCTGCGGAACCTCGCCTTCGAACGGGCAACCAAAGGATGCGGCGATGGTGGCCTGCGCGGTCAGGTCGATCGCATTGGCGCGTTTGATGATGTCCTTGGCCACTTGCACCGATTCTGCGCTGGTCTGGCCCTGGTTGGCCATTGCGAATCCGTCGGTTGAGACGACCACGGCGCCAAGCTGGTTGATGCGTCCGGTGGCAATCGCCCGTTCAGCGCCGCGCATGTTCATCACCAAGCCGATAAAGGTCACATCCTCGCGCGATGGCAGTGTCGCACAGACATCTTCCGCATCGGCCATTTGCGGCACTTTCACGGGATTGACGAAACTGGTTACTTCGATGCGGCGTGCGCCAGCATCGATCGCTCGTTCGATCAGCGCGATCTTGTCAGCCGTTGCGATCAGGGTTTTTTCATTCTGCAACCCGTCGCGTGGACCAACTTCGACAAATTCGATTGGGCGGCCAGTCATGTCACCCCTTTTGCCTTTATTGTATACAAAATCAAGAGGCGCTATTCGGCAGCCTCTCCGATGGCGCTGCGGCTGTGCGCATCGGCATAGGTGTGGAAGGCGCGGCGGATATGCCCTGCCATGATCGATGCCGCCCATGCACCATCGCGTCGCTCAAAGGCGGCAAGCAGCTCCTCATGCTCGCGGTGCGAGCGCTCCAGATTGCTGCGATCATAATTTTGCGCCGTGCGCCAGACCACCGGCTGCTCGATCAGTTTCGCCAGCATATTGGCCAGGCGCGGAGATGCGGCGGAATCAAGGATGATGTTGTGGAAGGCAAGATTATGGTCAAGAAAGGCCATGACATCAGGTGGATCCTGCGCCACCGCCTTGCCAATCGCGTTGTTCAGCCATCGCAGACGGGCGAATTGTTCGCCATTGATCCGTGTCGCGGCCCGTTCTGCACCAAGCGATTCGAGCATTCCGCGCAAGGTGAACGCGTCTTCGACATCGTCCAGTGACCAATCGGCAACAAAGCTGCGCTGCGATTCCGATCGCCGGATCAGCAATTCGGCCTCGAGCCGGTTCAAAGCGTCGCGAATTGGCGTACGCGAGACACCGCAACGCTCGGCCAATTGTTCCTCGCCAATTTGTGATCCGGGCGACAGTTCACCCGACAGGATCATAGCCCTGATCTGACCATATGCACGATCCGAAGCCTTGGACATAGGGTGTTACAACCTCTTGACGACAGCAACATTGTATACAATACCCATCGCCGAGCGCAACCGTTGGCCGCGTGCTGTCATGAATATGGCCATCAGGAATACCGCCGAGTCAGGGAGATTGCCATGCTGAAGACCCGTTCACTCCTTTTTGCATCGATTGCCTTTTCCACTTTTACCGCGATTCCGGCCTATGCGCAGGACGCGTCAGAAGGGGCGAGTGAAGGCGAGGAAATCATCGTCACCGCCCGCCGTCAGGATGAGCGGCTGCAGGATGTGCCTGCATCGGTGACCGTGCTTACTGCCGATGCCCTGCAAAAAACGGGTGCCGATAAGGCGCAGGATTTTGTCCAGCTGACCCCCGGAGTCACCATCGTAACCGGAACAGCGGAAGCGGGTGATACCCAGATCAATATTCGCGGCATCAACGGTGCACGTGACGCTGAAAGTTCGATTGCGCTGGTCGTTGATGGCATCCTGAAGACCAACACCGCGCAGCTCAACCAGACGCAGGGCACATTGCGCCAGATTGAAATCCTCAAAGGACCGCAAGGTGCGCTCTACGGCCGCAACGCTGCTGCCGGTGCCATCGTCATCCAGACCTTGAAGCCCGGCGACGCACTTGAAGGCGGTATCCGGGCCAGCTACGCCAATGAGAACACCCTCGAAGCAACTGGCCACATCTCGACACCGGTGGGCGATGGTGCCGGGTTCGTCCTGTCGGCATATTACCGGCAGACCGACGGTTTCTACCGCAACCTGTTCCTCGACCGCAAAGTGGTCGATGACCAGAAACTGTGGAGCGTCGACGGTCGCTTTGTCGCGCAGCTCGGCGACGCCACCGAGCTCGACATCAAGGCGCGCTATGCCGACCTTTCGGGGGCGTCGATCAACTTCAACGCCGCCTTCCACCTCCCTGCACTGGGTGGCGCGTTCAACGAAGATGTCGATGACCATCCGTTCCGTTATTACAGCAATATCCGCCCGACAAACGACCAGCAAAGCTTCGACGCGTCGATCAAGCTGGAGCATGATTTCGGATCGACCAAGTTGACCGCATGGGCTCTTTATTCGGATGTTGACCAGAGCCTGACCGCGGACGGCACATCAGCGGACTTTGCGCGCTATATCTCCCCGGCATTTGGTGCCCCGGCCAATCCGACCAATCTCGCCGTACAAAATGCCTGCTTCGCCTCGACTGCCGCGAACACGGGTTATCCGGTCAACCCGCCGGGCGTGATCGGCACGATTCCCGTGCCCTTCATCTTTAACTTCGCAGGCTCAACCTTTGGTCCCTACAGCCCGACAACCTGCGATGGAACCCAGCTTCAAATTCGCAAGCAAAAGGACATCAGCGGCGAAATCCGCCTCGCATCGAATGGCGATGGACCGCTTAGCTGGCAGATCGGTGCCTATGCGCTCCATATCGATCGTTCGGTCGGGGTGAGTCTGGGGGCAGATCTGGGTTCGGGCATCTTGCGCACGCTGTACAACGCGCCGGGAAGCTCCAACCCGACCTCGCAGCTCTATTCGGACAAGTTCAAGACCGATGTCTATGCCGCTTTCGGCTCGCTCGATTATGAAGTCTCGGACTCATTCAAAATCGGCGCTGCGTTGCGTTACGATGTTGAAGACCGCAACGTGTCGAACCGAGTACCCAATGTGAACGATCCGATCACAGGGGCAAAGCTGAACCCCGGCCTTCCGGCAACGGGATCGATCCCCGACAAAAATGCCACCTTCAAGCAGATTCAGCCGAAAATCAGCATCAGCTGGAAACCCGGCGGTGGCGATACCAATATCTACGCCAACTGGGGGATCGGTTTCAAATCGGGTGGTTTCAACAACCAGGGTGCGTCCGCAACGATCAACCAGTTTTTCAACAATACCACTGGTGCATTCGGGACAATCGACGCCGACGTCTTCATCAACGACGACTATCGAAAGGAAAAGTCGAGTTCGTTCGAAGCGGGTATCAAGGGTTCGCTGATCGACGGTCGGATAACCTATGATCTTGCCGGCTATTATACCCGCATCACCGATATGCAGTTCTTCGAATTCTTTGTCGGTTCCTTCGGGCTGCTGCGCGTCGTTTCCAATATTGACCGCGTCGATGTGAAGGGGGCCGAGCTTAATCTGACCGGCCGCATTGTTGATGGTTGGAAGGTGTTCGGATCGGTCAACCTGACCGACAGCGAGATCAAGAAGAACAGCTCGCGCGCCTACACAGTTGGCAACAAATCGCCCTACACCGCAGACTATACTATCAATCTGGGCACGCAGATCGATGCCCCCTTAACTGAGGGTATCGATTTGTTGCTGCGCGCCGATTATCGTATCACCGGCGACACATGGTTTCACACGGTACAGGATCAGAGCAGGCCAACTGTATTCAGCGCGCTGCTGCCGGTATCGCTGTTCGGAGCACCGCCGATCGCAGGTAATGGCGATTATGGCGCTGCCAAGCGCGATGCGTTTGGCGTACTGAATCTGCGCGCAGGGCTTGAGGGCGAGAACTGGAACATCTCGGTCTTCGCCGACAATATGCTCGACCGCAAATATATCGCCGAGGCTATTCCGGCGATCGAATTTGGCGGATCGTTCATTTCGCCGGGCGGTCGCCGCCTGATCGGGGTCGAAGCCGGGTTCAAATTCTAGCCATTCGTCGATCCTAGACAGAGTAACGAAGGGCGCGAATTCCTACATAGTTTTCGCGCTCTTTGTCTTTGTGGGCTGAACTTTGAGAAATTGACTGGAAATTGACGGCAATTGCTGGTTGAGCAAAGGCGTATCAGGAAGGGAAAGATATGCCGGGCTTATGGTTTGACGAGCTTTCGATAGGGCAGGTGTTCGAACATCCAATTCGAAGGACTGTGACCGAAACCGACAATCTGCTGTTCAGCACGATGACGCACAATCCGGCGCAGCTGCACCTGGACGAAGAATATATGAAAGGCAGCGACTATGGCACACGCATCGTCAACAGCTGCTTCACGCTGGGATTGATGGTCGGCATTTCGGTCGGTGACACGACATTGGGAACTGCAGTTGCCAATCTCGGCTGGGACGAGGTGCGTTTTCCCAAACCGGTCTTTATCGGCGACACGCTCAACATCAGGACAACAGTGATCGAACTGCGCGAATCGAAGTCGCGGCCTGGTGCCGGTATCGTCACCTTTCTTCACGAAGCCTTTAACCAGAAGGGCGATCTGGTTGCTTCGTGCAAGCGATCGGGATTGCAGCGGAAGAAACCCGCTGCATGAACCGGCTGCCGATCCGTTCGTTCCTGTTCATTCCGGGCGATAGCGAAAAGAAGCTGTCCAAGGTTGCCGATTGCGGCGCGGATGCGGTCATCCTTGATCTGGAGGATGCTGTCGCACTGGAAAACAAGCCAAAGGCGCGCGAAATGGTGGCCGAGTTTCTCGGCGAGCATGGTGGCGAGCGGCAACCACAAATCTGGGTAAGGGTCAATCCGCTCGACTCAGGCATGACTGAAGGCGATTTGCGCGCAATCATTGCTGGGCGACCGGATGGCATCATCCAGCCCAAAACCGATCGGCCTGCCGATGTCGGGGCGGTGTCAGCCATGCTCGATGGGTTGGAGCAACACCATGGCTTGTCGGCTGGAAAAATCCCGATCATTCCGGTCGCGACCGAAACAGCGATCGCGCCCTTCCATCTCGGTGAGTTTTCCGGCAGCAATCTCGAACGCCTTGCCGGACTAACCTGGGGCGCAGAGGATCTTGCGACCGCGATAGGAGCGACGACCAACCGAGACGCTAATGGCGAGTGGCTGTTCACTTTCAAGATGGTGCGTTCGCTGACCTTGCTGGCAGCCCATGCAGCCAATGTGCAGGCAATTGAAACACTTCATGCCGATTTTCGCGACGAAGAAGGCCTGCGTCAAAGCTCACTACTGGCGCGGGCCGAAGGATTCAGCGGCAGGCTGGCCATCCATCCGGCACAAGTGGCGATCATCAATGGTTGCTTTACGCCGACGATGGTCGAGATTGACCATGCGCGCCGCGTGCTGGAGGCGTTCGCCGCCAATCCGGGAACAGGAACGGTTGGGCTCGAAGGAAAAATGCTCGATATCCCGCATCGTAGGCAAGCCGAACGCATTATCGACGAGGCCAGGGCATTTGGTGTCGTGGATTGAGCGAAGATTGAGGATCAATATATGACTGGCAACTCGGGCAACGTAATCATCGTCGGTGGCGGCCACGCCGGGGCACAGGCAGCGATTGCATTGCGCCAGAACGGTTTTGAAGGTTCGATCACAATGATTGGTCGCGAAACCGAACCCCCTTATGAACGCCCGCCCTTGTCGAAAGAATATATGGCGGGTGAGAAGGAATTTGAACGCATCTACATCCGACCGCGTGCATTCTGGGAAGAAAAGCGGGTCGAGCTACTTCTCGGAAAAGCTGTGGTTACGGTCGATCCATCAGGGAAAAGCGTCACGCTCGACGATGGAACGGTGCATGAATATACCGCACTCATCTGGGCCGCGGGAGGCGATCCGCGCCGGATTCCGTGCCCTGGTGCCGATCTCGCAGGTGTTCATGCAGTACGCAACAGGGCCGATGCCGATGCGATTATGGCGGAACTGGAGGCCGTCCATCAGGTCGTCGTGATCGGGGGTGGCTATATCGGGCTTGAGGCAGCGGCCGTGCTGACCAAATTGGGCAAAAAGGTTGTGCTGCTCGAAGCCCTCCCGCGCGTACTTGCTCGCGTCGCGGGACCCGAACTATCGGCATTTTATGAAGCAGAGCATCGGGCGCATGGCGTCGATCTGCGGACCAATGTTTCGGTGACGTCTATCGAAGGTAAAGACGGGAGCGTTGCCGGTGTTCGCTTGGCCGATGGCGGCCTGATAGAGGCGCAGATGGTCATCGTAGGTATCGGCATAATTCCGGCAGTTGAGCCGTTGATTGCGGCTGGTGCAAAAGGCGACAACGGTGTTGACGTCGACCGCCATTGCCTAACCAGCCTGCCGGATGTCTATGCAATTGGCGACTGCGCAACCCATTCCAATGACTTTGCCGACGGCGCGACCATCCGCCTGGAATCAGTGCAGAATGCCAATGATCAGGCAACGATTGCGGCCAAGGCGATATGCGGAGAACTGCAGCCCTACACGGCGACCCCCTGGTTCTGGTCGAACCAGTATGACCTCAAATTGCAAACAGTTGGACTTTCGACCGGTTACGATGAAGCGGTATTGCGTGGCGACCCGGCTACGCGAAGCTTTTCGGTCATCTATCTGAAAGCGGGCAGGGTGATCGCGCTCGACTGCGTCAACATGGTCAAGGATTATGTGCAGGGACGAAAACTGGTAGAATCACGAGCTGTGATCAATCCTGCGCAACTGGCTGATGGCGCTGTGCCCTTAAAGGAACTGCTTCCTCAATAGGGGCAGCGGTAACAACAAGGTAGTGAAAATGCGAAACGTTGCAGTAGTCGAAATTCCTGACCTTTTCCGGGCAGCCATGCGCCGGCTTGCAGCATCGGTGTCGATTGTTGTCGCCAAGGGCGACCGGGGACCGGTGGGTATGGCGGCTACATCTATTACATCATTGACGATTGACCCTCCTGCAATATTGGTTTGCGTAAATCGTACGACCAGCCTGCACGCGTTGCTTGAGCCGACGGCGCCGCTTTCAGTAAATTTGCTCTCCAAAGCGCAAAAGGAAGTGTCGGCGGCTTTCGGCGGTCGCATGCCGCATGACGAACGTTTCACAATTGGAGCATGGGAAACGGGGACGAACGGGCTACCGAAATTGCTTGGAGCGCAAGCCAATCTGGGATGCGTTATCGACGCTATGCTGGCCTACGGAACGCACAGCATCGTGATTGCACGAGTCATCGACGTCAAAATCAGTGATATCGTCGAGCCATTGATTTATCAGGATGGTGGATATCTCTGACTGGCTTTTATATGCCGAGAGGGAGCGCAGACATCCAGAAATCAATCATGTCATGCGCGTAGCTCGACGGGACGTAAGCGACGCACAAGTCATCATTCACGACATGCAGCCGGACATTGACATGATCGATGACCGTTGCCGCACTGCAACCTGAACCAAAAGCGGGATTTTCGGCATCGAATACGCCGCCTTCCATTAACAGGCGGCGCCAGCCCGGCCCGGACAAGGCAATTCGCGCCACGCCACCGCCAATGGCCGTGAGAGAACCGTCCTCGCCAAGAATTTCCGCAAGACCCTCAATATCCCCTTCGATCAGCCAGACAGTGGGCTCGAAACGGATCAGCGTCAATTCGCCGTTGCCATTGGCCTCGTCCATCCGCGGCAATGCAAGACCTTTCGCCGCTGCAAAGCGTTCAGCGACAAGCGACGCATTCGCCCAAATCTCGAGGGCGTGAAGCGGTGCCGCCCGCATGGCGGTGATCGTCACGTCAATCACGATAGCGTTCCCCCGCTGGGTCGTAGAAATGCGGCGACGTCACACGCACGCGGCTGTGCATGTTGCGCGTGGGCGACGTGGCAATCAACGTCTCGCCGTGGCGCGAGGCGCCATTGTTGAGCAGCGCAAGGGCAATCGGCGTGCCTTCCATCACACGATAGGCCGCGGCGGTGACATAGCCCTGGGCATCGTCATTCCTTGCGGGCACCAGCATTCCGCCTTCGGGGATCGGCCCTTCGAGTGATTCCAGCCCGACCAGCTGCAACCGCCCTGGTGCAGATAATCCCGGCCGTTTCAGGCCTGCCGCGCCGATGAAGCCGCCCGCCTTGTTGAGCATGCCGGCCAAACCCAAATCATGCGGGCTGCCCCGACCGTCAACTTCCCCGCCGACGACAACATGGCCCTTTTCGATGCGCAATATCTCCATCGCTTCCAGGCCGTAGCTGCAGCCGCCCTGCGCGCTTACCGCAGCCGCGCACGCTTTCCAGACAGACGCAGCTTGGGTTGCCTCGACGTAGATTTCGAAGGCGCGTTCGCCGCTATAGCTGGCGCCGAGTAACAGTACCGGAACACCCTCTATGCTTGCGGGCGCGTAAGACATATGACGCGGCGCCTCGGCTCCGGTCTGCGTCGCAATGACGTCTTTCGAGTTGGGCCCCGCAACCGCGATGCCCGCATAATGTTCCTGCACATTGACGGCCGAGACTCGCAGTTCCGGGTGCAGCACCTGACGCACATAGGACAGCAACGTCGCCATCCGATCCGCGCCACCCGTCGAGCTGGTGAGCAAATAACGGTTTTCCGCCAGCCGCCACACGGTGCCATCGTCAAAGACCAGCCCGTCCTCTCGCAACATGAACGTATAGCGGCCGCGCCCTACGGCCAGCTTTGACACTGTGGTGGCGCAAATGATTTCGAGGAAATGGGCTGCATCCGGGCCACTGACTTCGAACTTGGCAAGCGTCGAAACGTCGGTCATGCCTACCAGGCTGCGTACCGTTCGTGCCTCGCGCCGGGCTGCCATCGCCAGATCCTCGCCGGCGCGGGGGAAGGCCCGGGGGCGCATCCAATAGCCTGCCGGCTGCCAGATGGGGTTGGCCGCATGATGGGTATCCCATAGCGCCAGTCGCCTCAAATGCGCGCCTGCGTCGCGATGGTTTCGCCCTGCCAGCAGCCCCATCGTCACCGGCGTATAGGGCGGACGAAAGGTCGTGAGGCCTGCATCGGGGATGGTGACGCCCTGTTGCTGCGCCAGCCGTGCCAACGCAGTCATGTTGCTCGTCTTGCCCTGGTCGGTTGCCATGCCCAGCGTGGTGTAACGCTTGACATGCTCGACCGATCGATAGCCTTCCTGCCAGGCGAGATCGATATCAGCCAGAGTCACATCATTCTGGAAATCGACGAAGCATTTTTTGGGATTGCCCTTCGGCGCGATTGTCGGCGCGACCGGCGGGTTGGCGGCGCTGCCGATTGTCTCGACATTCTGGCGGCTGGTGGCGGGGGTGAAGGCCTGTGCGGCCTCATCAAAAGCCAGTGTGCCGCCTGCCTGCATATGCAGGTGAACCACAGGGGTAAAGCCGCCCGATACCGCCAGCAGATCGGCATCCCAGCTTTGCACGACGCCGTTCACTTCTGCGGTCACACTGCGCAGCCTGCGACGTGCTCCCTTTACCGACAACAGAACGGCATTGTCGTAATGCGGGCAATCCCCGGCAAGGTCGGCACCGGCGGGCGCGGGGCGCGCATCCAATATCGCTACAACTTCGCCGCCCGCCGCCCTGACGGCGGCGGCAGTCTTATAAGCATCATCATTGTTCGTCGCGATAACAACGCGCTTGCCAGGAAGGATGCCGAAACGCTTCGCATAGCTGCGTACCGCCTGCGACAGCATCACGCCCGGGCGGTCATTATGTGCAAAGGCCAATGGCCTTTCGATGCAGCCGGTGGCAAGGATTACCTTGCCCGCGCGCACATGCCACAACCGTTGCGGAGTCCGGT
>CAYRDQ010000005.1:0-53259 GCA_964423155.1 uncultured Sphingorhabdus sp. | reverse complement strand
GTGGCAAGGATTACCTTGCCCGCGCGCACATGCCACAACCGTTGCGGAGTCCGGTTGGCAGGCTGCTGGCCGGGTTCTACGAGCAACTGGTTGAGCGTGACCAATTCATGCTCCCAGAAGCCTGAAGCAGTCGTGCGGAACAATATCGTGCCACCTGCTGCGCGGATGCGTGCGCAGCTATCGGCAATCCAGTCGTCGCCCAGCGCATGATCGTCGCGCAGCAATCTGCCCCCAGCAACCATATCCTGTTCGACCAATATGACGCGCTTGCCCGCCTCGGCCGCCTCCAATGCCGCTGTCAGTCCGGAACGACCGGCACCCACCACCAGCACGTCGCAAAAAGCGGCGCGTTGCGAATAACGGTCGGGATCGGCCTTGGTCGGGGCATCGCCCAGGCCCGCCGCCTTGCGGATGAAATATTCATAGAACATCCATCGCTTGGCCGAACCGAAAAAGGTCTTGTAGTAAAATCCGGCCGAAAACACTGGTGCAGCAAGCCCTAGGACAGCACCCATATCGAACGACAGGCTAGGCCAGCGGTTCTGGCTGCGGGCCACCAGCCCTTCATAGACAAATATGTCGGTGGCGCGGCTATTCGGCTCTTCGCGGCCACCCTCTCCAACGGTGACAAGCGCATTGGGTTCCTCGACCCCGGCGGTCATGATTCCACGCGGGCGATGATATTTGAAGCTGCGCCCCACAAGGCCGACGCCGTTGCGGATCAGCGCAGCCGCCAACGTATCGCCTTCGTGTGCCTGATAGGCTTTGCCGTCGAAAATGAAATTAATCACGCCGCCGCTCATGGAAGCGCCTCCGGACCCACAGCCCGTACCGATGTTATTTCGTTGGTGACACGATGGCGAGTGACGACCATCCAGGCCCGGCAACCATAAGTGTGGCGCCAAAGCTCATCATCCACCCCACGCGGATTGGTGCGGGTGAACAATGTCTCCATCGCTGCATCCGCCTCGGTGTCGAGTGCGACGACGGAATCCATCGACCGTTCATAGACAAATTCGGTTTGCGCACGCGCGCCGCAATGGGGGCAGGGGATCAGCAACATTAGCGGCTATTCGGCATCGGGCCGCTCCCGGTTTCGTCAATCGTGTCACCGCGGCGGAAGCGATCAAGCTCGAACGGCGCGACCAGCGGATGCGGTACGCCCTGTGCCAGGGTGTAGGCGTAGGTATAGCCTGACGCCGGCGTACCCTTGAATCCGCCATAACACCAACCGCTGTTGAGGTAGAGGTTGGGTACAGGGGTCGTTCCGATAATCGGCGAACCGTCAAAGCTCATATCGGTCACGCCCGACCATGTACGCAGCATCCGCAGGCGCGACAAGGCAGGGACCAGCGCCAGACCCTGTGCGATGGCACCTTCCATGATCATCGGATTGCCACGTTGGGCATAGCTCGGCCAATTGTCGGGATCCCCGCCAAAAACGATCCCGCCCTTGTCCGACTGGCTGATATAGCAGTGCAGCGACTGGGTCTGGATGACGCTATGGATCATCGGCTTGACGCCTTCTGTGACCATCGCTTGCAGGGTTTGCGATTCAATCGGCAGTTTCAGTCCGGCCATGGCGGCGACATGGCCGCTATGTCCGGCCACGCAAATGCCGACCCGGCCCGCGCCGATGCGCCCGCGCGTTGTTTCCACGCCGACCACGGCATCGCCATCACGGACAAATCCGGTCACTTCGCATTGCTGGATGATGTCCACGCCAAGGCTGTCCGCGCCGCGTGCATAGCCCCAGGCGACTGCATCGTGCCGCGCTGTGCCGCCGCGCCCTTGCAGCAAGGCTCCTTCGATCGGGAAACGTGCATCGCGTGACATGTCGAGAAGCGGTTCCATCTTCGCGACCTGATCGCGGGTCAACAATTCCGCATCAATCCCGCTGACACGCATCGCATCGCCCTTTTGGGCAAGCCGCACCATATCGGCATCGCTATGGCCAAGGGTGAGCGAACCGCGCGGCGAAAACATGACATTATAGTTGAGTTCGTCGGACAAATGCTCCCAAATCTTCAGCCCGAATTCGAAAAAGTCATGCAGCGGTTTCAGGCGATAGTTGGACCGCACGATCGTCGTGTTGCGCCCGACATTACCACTGCCGATATAGCCTTTTTCGAGCACTGCGACGTTCCGGATACCCTGCACCTTGGCGAGATAATAAGCGGTTGCCAGCCCATGCCCGCCGCCGCCAATGACGATGATGTCATAATGCTTCTTCGGCTCCGGATGCCGCCATGCCGGCTGCCAATGGCTTTGGCCATTGAACGCGCCGCGCAGCAGGCTGAAGGCCGAATAGCGGCCCATTAGATAGGCCGCCAGCCCAGCTTTTCCCGCCAGTCGGGCTCTATCCCGTCAAAGCGGTAGAGACGCAGGAGGTCGATATCGGTAAAGCTGCATTTGCCATCGATCACCAGGTCGCGCAGTGCATGACCTGACGCCGGTGAAAGGCCGAAGCCGACGCCTGACATGGTGGCCATGGTGATATTCTCGCGTCGGTCGAGTATCGGGCGGCCGTCGGGTGTCATTTCGATCACCCCCGCCCAACTGCGGATAACGTTGAGGTGCGCGGCGTTGGGGAACATCTCGACCACGCGGCGTGCAAGATTGCGCGTCAGCGGGGTTGAGGGGCGCGCTTCGGGGCCCAGTTCGCCAAATTCGACCCATTCATGCGGGCCGCCGCCATAGGCCAGATTGCCACGCATCGTCTGGCGGCCATAAAGGCCATTGCCGTCAACACCGCCCAATTTCATCATCGGGGCGGGTTCGGTGACGATCATTTCCGCCCGGGCAATCGCCAAGGGCATTTCGATACCCAGCTTGGCGAGCAGCAGCGCGGTCTGCGGACCGGCAGCGATCACGACCGCGTCGCAAGGATGCACACCCTTTTCGCTTTCAACAGCGGTGACTTTTCCGCCAGCGGTCTGGAATCCGGTCGCGGGAGCGTGCTGGATTATCGTGCCACCCAGGTCCTGGATTGCCCAGGCATAGGCCTGCACGGTGCGGTGCGGGTTGGCATGGCCGCCAAAACGGTAATGAATCCCGCCAAGGCAGTTTTCTCCGGCCAGCGGAACGGCTTCGCGCACCTGCTGTGCATCAAGCACATCCACACGGTGGCCCAGCCGGTTATTCATCTGGGCGATATAGGTATATTGCGCGAGCTGCTTTTCGGTGATCGCCATCACGATGCGTTCGGGGCAATGCTCTGTGGGGTAACCGAGCAATTCGTCCATTTGCGGCCAGAGCCGCTGTTCTTCCTGGAACAACGGGCTTTGGTAATGCGAACAGCCCCCGCCGTTGCGACCCGATGCCTCCCAGCCGACAATGCCCTTGTCGAGCACCGTGACCGAAACCCCCGAACGCGACAGCCACCAGGCCGCGCTCAGCCCTGTCACGCCCCCGCCGACGACGACAACTTTCTGTGCACTCATAGCCGCATATTCCCGCCCAGCACGCGCCGG
Source organism: uncultured Sphingorhabdus sp. (assembly GCA_964423155.1). Lineage (GTDB taxonomy): Bacteria > Pseudomonadota > Alphaproteobacteria > Sphingomonadales > Sphingomonadaceae > Sphingorhabdus_B. Next base: position 49,786 of record CAYRDQ010000005.1, on the reverse strand, counting down.
TTTTCTTCCTCAAAGGGGGTGCCAATATCGGCATAGGGAACCCATTGCGTCGGTATTCCCATCCAGACATCCCACCCGTCCCGCATTTCCTGGCTTTCCTGCCAGTCGGCGATGACCTTGAGCGGTAAGGGACGCACAGGTGCACGGTGGGTGGCGAGCGGCAGGGCAGCCAAGTCGGTGCCCGATTCCAACGCCAGCATCATCGCCACCTGATCGCGGCAGCGGCGGCCCTGGCAGGCGCCCATGCCAGATCGTGTCAACCGCTTGATCTGGTCCTGATTGACAGGGCCATCAGCCAGCAGCGTCTTGAGCGACCGTGCCTGCATTGCGGGCGGGCGGTCCAGATAACGGGGCGGTTGCACACCCAGCAGGTCCGAAACGGTCATTTCCTCGCACTGGCAGACGATGGTGTCGCCACCACAAGCCCCACCCAGTGCATTGAGCCAGTCGTACCGATAGGCGATGTGGTCAAAGCCGCTGTCCGCAATCCCGGCGCATTTGCCGACCGCCGAAATGGCCGCATCTTCTATCGCGATATGCCCGCCGCGATGCGGATCGAAGATACGTTTGCTGCCGACGGCGTCGGCCAGTTCGATCATCGGCACCAGACCAATCGCCATCACCAGCGTATCGCAGGCGATGGTTTCGCCGTTCGAAAGGATGACCTGTTCAACACCGTCAAGCCCGCCCTTGGCTTCGACCATATGGCAGTTACACAGGATCGATATCCCTGCCGTAGCAACAGCGTCTGCCAGGGCCCGGTTCCCTTGCGGCGTGGCCCGCATCTCGACAAGCCCGGCAACGTCGAGGCCTTTTTCCTTAGCAAGCAAGGCCGTTTCGAGCGCCAGATCGTGCGAACCGGCAATTAATATGCGCTTGCCGGCGAAGGCATCGTAACGGCGCAGTAGCATCTGGAGCGCGGCTGCACCCATGACGCCCGGCTGGTTCCAGCCCGGAAAAGCCATCGGAAGGTCACGTGCACCGGTAGCTAGGACCAACTGGTCAAAACCGACCATCCAGGACTTTTCACCATCGGCAAGGCCCACAACCTGTCCCGGCAGGCTCGCCACCAGCGGGCCGTTGCGATAGACACCCCATGCGCAGGTTCCGAGCAACAGCTCGACTCCGGCTTCGATCGCTTCTTCCAGCCCAGCCGTATTCATGAACAAGGTTTCGAGCATGCGCTCGCTATTCTGCGTCGCAGTCGTGGCGCGGCCCCCGAAAAAATAGGGCACGTCGTTGCCGACCATATGGCCCGGTACCGGATTTTCATCGACCAGCAGCACCGACTTGCCTTCTTTCGCAGCCGCCAGCGCCGCCGTGGTTCCGCTTGCCCCTGCGCCAACCACAATCACGTCGAATGACGTTTCAGGTGCCGGAAATTTCCCGTCGATGGCTGATTGCTGCCGAACGCGTTCGCTCATACTGCCTCCAATGCCTGTGCCAGATCGGCGATCAGATCGTCCTTATGCTCCAGCCCGACCGACAGCCGCATGGTGCCGTCGGTGATGCCGCCCGCCAGCCTCTGCTCGCGCGGAACGGCATAGTGGGTTGTGCTCGCCGAATGGCAAATCAGCGTTTCGGAACCGCCCAGGCTGACTGCTAGTTTCATCAGCCTGATCCTGTCGAGCATGCGAAAGGCCTCTGCCTCGCCGCCGTGCAAGTGGAAGGAAAAGGTCGATCCTGCGGCCTTGCATTGCCGGTCATAGACAGCGCGCTGCCGCGATCCTTCGGGCAGAAAGCCCAAATAGGTCACCCCGGCGACCTTGGGATGATCGCGCAGCCATTCCGCAACCGCGCGTGCATTTTCCATCGCCCGTTCGCTGCGCACCGCGACCGATTCCATGGATCGCAAGACCAGCCAGGCGGTGAAGGGATCGAGATGGCTGCCCCATGTCACGCGCTGGAAACGCAGCTTCTCGATCAGCTCTGCTTTTCCGCTGACGCCGCCTGCCAACAGGTCGCTGTGCCCTGCACAATATTTGGTGAGCGAGGTCATGTTGAGGTCGACGCCCAACTCGATCGGCCGCTGCGCAAAGGGGCCAAGCAATGTGTTGTCGACCACGACCAACGGACGATGTCCCTGTTGTGCCCCAATCTCGTCGGCAAGCCGCACCATCAGCTCCAGATCAACAATCGCTGCGGTGGGGTTGGCGGGTGTCTCAGCAATGATCAGTTTCAAAGGCCCTTTGGCCATCGCAGCCTCCGCCACTCGGCGAACCTCTGCTTCATCGGTGCCGTCGAGATAGGCCGCGCTGTGTGTCCCGAAATCTGCGAGCACCGTGTTATACAGCATGTCGACGCCGCCATAAATCGGGCGGCCATGGATCATACAGTCACCAGGCCGCATGAAGGCGAGGGCAATTGCCGAATGGGCCGCCATGCCACTGGCGAATGCGGCGGCCGCTTCAGCTCCGTCAATCGCCGCCAATCGCGTCTCAAGGAAATCGAGCCCGGGATGGCCAAGGCGCGAATAGATGTGGTGAGTGCTCCCGACGAGCGGTCCGGTGCCGTCGAAAAATGCCTCATGCACATCCTTGGCGTACTGCGCCGATGGATAGACAAAAGTCGACGTCATGAAGATGGGTGGCTTGGCCGCCCACATCCCCATTTCAGGGTCATAGCCATGGGCGACAGCAAGAGTTTCGGGGCGCAGGCCCTTTGTCGGTTTATCAGCCATGGTTCGAAATATAGGCTCCGGCTTTGTCACAATACCAGTCGGTAAATCGCAGCGCCAACGCTTCGGCATCGGTCGAATAGGGGCCGGGGGTGTAACCCGGGCTGACAACGCCGCGTTGGTTGTTCTCTGCCAGATCGCGGTCCTGCAAATTGGTTTTGATCCAGAGCTCTTTCAATGGCTCGACATGATAGTCGACACCCTCGACGGCATCCTTGTGGACGAACCATTTGCTAAACGCATGGGTTTCGGTGCCCGACACCGGAAGGAAGCTGCAGGTAAATACCTGGTCCGATGTTGCATGGGCAAACAGATGCGGATCGATCGCCCAGCGCAACGATCCGACACTGCCGCCATTGGCCTCGACGAGCATCTTCTTGACCAGATGTTGCCCGTCCATGCTGATCGTCTTGGCCCCTTCGTTGAGCGCGAAACGGCCGATCTGCCACCATGGGCCAACGCGCGATTCATGCGGCAATCCGATCGCTTCCATTTGCGCGGCATATTCAGCCGCGCGCATATCGCCCTTCCGATCGAAATTGCCGTTGAACATGACGGGGAATGAATTGGCCAGTTCGGGGTGGCCGGTGGGGCAGTGATAGCATTCCCGGGCGTTGTCCATCACCAGCTTCCAATTGGCCTGTTCAACCATCAGGTCGGTTGCAGCCAGCTTCAGATCGCCAAAGTTCAGCGGCCCTGCATAGGCTTCGAAATACTTTGCAAATTCCTCAAATGGTGGCGGGTTGTCAGACAGGCAGATGAAAATGGCACCGGCTACAAGGCGCAGCGATACCGGTTTCAGTCCATGAGTGGCTTTGTCAAAATCCGCAGGCATACGCGTTGCCGCGAGAAGCGATCCGTCCAGATTATAGGTCCAGCGGTGATAGGGGCAGACCAGTTTCGGTGCTGTGCCATGTCCCGGATGGCACAGGATCGAGCCGCGATGGCGGCAGCTGTTGTGAAAGGCGCGGATGTCGCCCTTATTGTCGCGGGTAATAATGATGGGCCATTTGCCCACCAACATGGCCAGATAGCTTCCGGCGTGCGGCAGTTCGCAGGCCAGCCCGGCCATCAGCCAAGATTCACCGAATATTGCGCGTTGGTCCAATTCGAAGCATTCGGGATCGGTGTAAAAGGCCTGCGGCAATCCATGGTCCTTCTTGCGCTGAATCAGCAGCGTTTCGAACCGTCGAAAATTAATCTCACTCATGCAGGGCCTCGCTCCGTTAAAGCTGATTGACCGGACCGTTGCGCAGCGCCAAGTATATTTTTTGGATGCCGGTATCTCAAATGCTCAGTTGCAAGCGTGGATCCGGGAAATCGCTGCGGAGGAAGAAAAATCAGCAAGCAAAGCAAGATTGACCGGCGCTGGTTACCGCTCAATGCCTTGCGCGCGTTCGAGGCGGTCGGCAAGCAGCTTAGCTTTACCGGTGGCGCGGCCGCATTGTCGGTATCGCAAAGCGCGATGAGCCGCCATGTCAGCGCGTTGGAAGACCTTTTGGGCAAACAATTATTCGAGCGCGAGGCAGGTGGGCTGATGCTGACGCCTTCGGGGCAGGAACTGCTCGCGGTGGTAAGCACGTCGCTTGAGCGTATCGAACAGACGATGAATGCGATCCGCGACGAAAGCGTGCCTGCCCGCGCGATGCGCCTGCATGTGCCGCCATCTTTTCTGCAGCAATTGTTCATGCCGATGCTGGGCGAGTTCCGCAAAGAACATCCCGAAATCCGCATCGATATCAGCAGCACCAATGTTACCGGGATGCCGCACACCGATTTCGATATGGCGATCGTTTATGACCGGCCGAACATTGACGATTGGGTCACCGACCTTTTGTGGATGACGCGGGTTGAACCGCTTTGCTCGCCGGAAACAGCAAAGGCAGCAGAGGGCAAGTCGATCCGGGAATTTCTGTCGGTTGAAGAATTGTTGCACGTCAAACTCGACAACCAGCCGCGCGACCTGCTTTGGAGCGACTATCTACGCCGGCACGGCATCGATTTCCCGCTCAATAGCGGCCTTGCTTTCGACACCTCGGTCGCGCTTGCCAAATATGCGATGACCTCGGGCGGCGTGATGCTGGGCGACGTCGACATGTTCGCGACAGAGATCGAAAAGGGCCTGCTGGTTGTCCCCTACGATGCGATGATTGAGGATGGCTATGGCTATTATCTGAAGCTGCGCGCCGACGATCTATCCGACCCGGCGATTACGCAGTTCCGGAGCTGGCTGATCGGCCGCTTCAGCGATTTCAGGCAGCAGGCGGAGAAATAGCCAATACCATTTTGCCAATATGGCTTTTTTCGAGAAAGCGTTTCTGTGCCGTGACGATATCCTCCAGCGGTAAGATGGCGTCGATGGCAGGATGGATTTCGCCTTGCTCGATATACCGGACCAGATTGGTGAATATGGCGGGCTCGACCTCGGTGCAGCCGACTAGGCTGAGGTCTTTCAGATATAACGTTCGCAGATCGAGTTCGACCATCGGCCCGGCAATGGCGCCGGAAACGCCATAGCGGCCCCCACGCTTCAGACAGGTCAAAAGCTGGGGGAATTGCGGACCGCCGACAATATCGACCACCGCATCGACCTGCTCCGTACCCACAGCAAGTGTCAGGTCTGCGTCGCGCTCGACAATCCGTTCCGCGCCGAGCGCCTTGACCGCCTCAGCCTTGCCAGATCCGGCAATCGCGATCACCGTGGCTCCACGGCGCCGAGCGAGCTGCACTGCTGCGCTACCCACCCCACCCGATGCACCGGTGATCAAAACGGTTTCGCCCTGTTGCAAACCAATCCGCGTCAGGATGTTCTCGGCGGTGGAATAGGCGCAGGGGAAGCTCGCCAGTTCCGCATCCGACAGGCGGCTGTCGATGTGCAATGCATTCACCGAAGGGACGCAGCAATATTCGGCAAAGGCTCCATCAATTTCGGAGCCCAGATAGCGGACCGGGCCGTCGGTCCTGCGGACCTGCGGATCGACGAGCACGCGGTCGCCGATCCGATTGGGATCGACCGCATCACCAATGGCGACAATTGTCCCGCAGCAATCGGCACCCTGAATTCGCGGAAAGGCAAAGGCCGCGCCAGACCAGCTATCGTCGCGCGCGGCTGTGAAACCATCATCGCCGGCGTCGTCGGTCGCGCCGCTGACCTCTTTCGAATACCAGCCAATCCGGGTGTTGATATCGGTGTTGTTGATTCCGGCCGCACCGACCCGGACCAACACCTCACCGGGGCCCGGCCGGGGCACAGGTATATCGTCCCGCAGTTCGAGCCGGTCATAACCGCCAAAGCCCGTCAGCAGTACCGCCCGCATGGTTGCTGGCATCGGCTCAGCCATCGAGGGGTTTCAGCTGTGATTTCAGATACCCGAAATGCGCATCGGACATGCCGCGATAGGGTTCCCAGCCGGCGGCGGTTTTTTCGGCCACGTCATCGCTGAGGATATTGAGCGGCTGCCCGCTTGCATAAGCGAGCAATTGGGTCTGCGCCGCGCGTTCGAAATAGTACATGTCTTCAAATGCGTGCGCGACGGTTTCGCCCGCGCATAACAGGCCGTGATTGCCCATCAGCATGGTCTTGTGATTGCCAAGGGCACGGGCCAGCCGCACGCCTTCTTCGGCTTCGTCGGCGATCCCCGAAAAACCAGCGTCATAGGAAACGCGATTGAAAAAACGTGCTGTGTTGTTGTCGAGCGGCTTTAGCTCGGGATCAGCAAGCATGGCCAGCGCCGTCGCGTGCACCGGATGGCAGTGCAAAACCACGCGCGCCGTCGGACATTGCCGGTGGATCGTTCCGTGGATCGTCCATGCCGAAGCATCGGGCGCATCTGGGCCCTCCATGACGCGCGGATCTTCCGCGTCGAGCAGCAACAAATCCTCGGGCCGTATCGAGGCAAAATGCTGCCATTTGCGGTTCAGCAGGAATGTCCGGCCGTCGTCCGAGACTGCGGCGCTAAAATGATTACCGACCGATTCATGCCAGCCCAATTGCGCCGCCAGACGAAAGGCAGCGGCGAGATCTTCGCGAAGCTGCTGCTCGCTCGGCCGGGTCACTTGAACCGTCCCTCGCCGGAAAGGATCCTGAACGCGCTACGCAATTCGCCGCGATCGGCATAGCAACCGCGCAAATAGCGGTCGCCGCTGGTGGCAGAATAGGCATCGCGGCCGTGAACGATACGATGATTGTCGAACACAATGCATTCGCCCGCCCGGATATTGAAACGCATCAGATATTTCGCATCCTGCAACTTGCGGCCAAAAGCGATGAAGGCAGGATAAAAGGCGTCCAGTTCGCGTTGCGGCAGGTCGAAAACATCGGCCATGTGCTGGCTGATGGTCACCCCGGTAACCGCACCATTATCGTCAACCTCGATCACCCGCTGGCGTGATCGCATGTCATAGGTGTCATGCTCGCAATAAAAGGGCACCCAGGTTTCGCTGAGGATGCGAAACTGTTCGGGCGATTCCTTACGGAAATCTTCGGCTACGGCAACGCCGTCGAGGAACAGATTGTCGCCACCCTCTACCGAATTTGCCCGGCAATGCAGGAACTGGATTCCTGGCGCCATTTCTTCGGCAGGCGTGTCGGTATGCAGTTCGAGCGCCTTCGCCGTATAGGCAAGATTCGATGGCTTGATGTGCGTGCGCACGTCGAAATAATCGCCAAAGAAGGTTGGACGAACTAGCCCGATATGACCAACCAGTTCGGTGAGCGCCTCGTCGCTGTCGGGCATGTCGGTCACAAATGCCACACCTTCGACCAAAACAGCCTTCAGCCACGCCGCAACAGCGGCTTTGTCTGTCTGCAACGATGCGAACGGTACGCGATGGATTGCCGGATAATGATCGGCATACCAACCCTTGCGTGGCAAATCGGCCGGGTCGTGGCGCGGGCCAGAGGCACAGCTCGCTAGCCAGCCGAGATCATAATGGGAGACATGGTTTTCGCCATCCCACGCGATTTCCAGTTGGTCGCCAACAATGGACGCGCTGCGCGGACGCGGCGTCTGTGCCAAATGGAAAATGTCGAACACCCGCTCACGCGTCGCGGAATCGAAGGACGTGCTGCAATTGTCGCGCAGCCAATGATAGTTGAAATAGCAGGCGCCATGCCCTTTGAGAGGCACTTCCAATCCATTGGCATCCAGCTTTATCTGATCACTACCCGTCACGATTTCCCTCCATAGCTGCCCGCTTATTAGCCGCATTCGGCCACCTCGTTCAGCATCATTGGCGCGATTAGGAACACTAATGGTTGAGATAACCGCTTCAACATGGAAATGCAGTGTAGAGGAGGAAAGATGCAGACAGCAGTCATCACCGGTGCCGCACAGGGATTGGGCATGGTTACAGCCCGGCTCCTCGCAGCCGAAGGCTATCATGTTGTCCTGACCGATATCCAATCCGTGGACACCGCCGTCGCAGCGCTTCGCGATGATGGGTGTAGTGTGTCCGGTCTTTCAGGCGATATCGCCTCGGAAGAATTTGCCGAACGACTTTCGGCGATGGTTGCCGATACAAATGGTGGTGCTGATGTCCTGGTAAACAATGCAGGGATCAGCCTGATCGAGGCTGCCGAGGATACCAGCCTTGAGCAGTGGCAACGGGTAATGGCCGTAAACCTGCAGGGACCTTTTCTCCTCTGCCGCGCGTTCGGACAACAAATGCTCGCAAAAAGGAGCGGGAGTATCGTCAATGTAGCCTCAATTGCCGGGATAGGCGGTGTCATCCATCGTGCGGCCTATAACGCTTCGAAGCATGGGCTGGTCGGTTTGACCAGAACCCTCGCTGCCGAATGGGGTGGGCGCGGTGTGCGGGTCAATGCTGTCTGCCCGGGCTGGATAAAAACGGAAATGGACGAACGCGATATGGGTTCCGGGGCTTACACCGATACCGACATCATCAATCGGGTGCCGATGGCACGCTTTGCAAAGCCAGAGGACGTGGCGGCCGCAATTTTGTTTCTCGCCCGCGATGGCGGATTTGTGAACGGGGTAACGCTGCCGGTCGACGGCGGCTGGTCAGGCGATAGCAGCTGGGATTCACTTCGACTCAAGACACGTAACTGAAAGGCAGAATAGAAAATGAAAATCGGATTTATCGGGCTTGGCAATGTCGGCGGGAAACTTGCGGGAAGCCTGATCCGCAACGGCCATGATGTCATGGTGCGCGATTTGAGTGCGGAGCTTGTCGCCGAATTTGTAGGCCGCGGTGCAACCGCCGCCGAAAGCCCGCGCGCACTGTGCGAGGCGTGCGACGTACTGATCACCTGTCTGCCTTCACCGGCGGCGAGCGCGGCGGTTGCTGAAGGCGAAGATGGCTTTTTGCAGGTCATGCGTCCGGGGCAAGTGTGGATGGAGATGAGCACAACGGATTATGAAGAAGTCATCCGCCTCGGCGCACTTGTCGGAGCCAGGGGGGCGCTGTTCATGGAATGCCCGGTATCGGGTGGATGCCATCGGGCCGATACGGGCAATATCTCAATCTTCGCCGGCGGACCGCGCGAAGGGTTCGACAAGGTGCTGCCGCTTTTGAAATCGATGGGTCGCCGAATCCTGCACACCGGCGAACTGGGTACCGCATCGCAGCTCAAGGTGATGACCAATTATTTGTGCACGGTCCATCTGGTCGCGCTCGCCGAGGCGCTGACGACCTGCAAGGCGGCGGGTCTGGACATGAACACCACCTATGAGGCGATCCGCATCTCTTCGGGCAACAGTTTCGTCCACGAAACAGAGAGCCAGGTCATCCTGAACGGCAGCCGCGACATCAACTTCACCATGGATCTTGTGTCGAAGGATATCGGCCTGTTCGACGAAATTGCCCAAGAACATGGCGTCCCGGTCGAGCTGTCGCCACTGATCGTTCGCCTGTTCAAGGAAGCGCGCGCGCAATATGGGGATCGAGAATTTTCGCCGAACATCATTCGCCGGTTCGAAGAGCCGCTCGGGCTGAAAGTCCTGGGTACGGGCTTCCCTGATCAGATGGTGGATGATGAGCCCGAAGAACCGGGATATGAAGTTGTACCGCGCCGTTAAGGGGGAGCGAGCATCGAGAGCAATTGCACTTTCGGTCTGGCTGGCGGCAGCGCTCTTCGCCGCTCCGGTTTGCGCCAAAGACAGCCATGCCAGCGCGGCTGACACCGATCCGGCCAAAACCGGATGGATGCAGGGTTCTCCGGTTCCTGCGGACAAGCAGGTCAAATTTTCCGACGGCAGCTTTATCGTTTTCCCCAAAAGCCGCTGGTCCTTTGCCCATTATCGGGAGCTTTTTCCCAACGCGCGGATATCGCGAGGGCAGGGGCCTGTCGCCAAATGGCCGCGTGCGATCCGGGCTGACCTAGCGCGGGTAAGCTTCGTACCCAAAGGTGAAACCACCCCGCAGAACTGGATCGAGGCATTTGACAAGGGCTATGGTGATGCGATCGTCATCGTCCACAAGGGACAGTTGGTGTTCGAACGCTATAATGGCGTGATGAACGCTGACCAGCCGCACATCGGCTTCTCACTCACCAAATCGCTCTATGGCACGCTGGCAGAGGCGATGATTGCAGAAGGGGCAATCGACGAGACCCGGACGGTCACGCATTACCTGCCCGAACTTGCCCAAAGCGGCTTTGGCGATGCGACGGTGCGCCAGTTGCTCGATATGACAACCAGCCTCGACTATAATGAAGATGCGCCCGACGCCGATGAGAAGATGGCGAATTTCATGCTCGCCTCCGGTTCCTATCCCCGCCCAAAGGACTATGCCGGGCCGCGGAACACTTTTGAGCTTTTGAAAACCGTGAAGAAGGTCGCTCCGCACGGCGAACGGTTCGACTATCAATCGGTCGATACCGAAGTGCTCGGCTTCATCATCGGGCGGGTGACTAGGATGCGCCCCGAAAAGGTGCTCGAGCAACGCATATGGTCCAAACTGGGCGCAGAAAATGACGCCTATATCACGCTCGATGAAGCCGGAGCATCGCGCACGACGGGCGGGATGAGCGCCACCGCGCGCGACTTTGCCCGCTTCGGCGAAATGGTCCGGCGAAATGGTCGCTTGAACGGGCAACAGATTGTGCCCGCAAGCGTGGTTGCCAAGATCAGGGCGGGCGGCAGCAAAGAGGATTTCGCGCGCGCAATATGGGATTACAACACGCGTCGTGGTTGGAGTTACAAGAGCCAATGGTGGCATAGCCATAACGCAAACGGAGCGTTCATGGGGATCGGGATGTACGGCCAGATGATCTACATCGATCCCACGGCGGAAATGGTCATCGTCCGCTTCATGTCGGGACCGACAGGATCAACGGTGGGGATTGACCATATCACCTTGCCAATGTTCCAGGCGTTGGCGGACCATCTGTCGCAATCGAAATAGCTACGACGCCCGGCGCTGCGCCTCGATCAGCATAGCCGCGCCTTTCTCAGCTACCATCACCGTCGGCGCATTTGTGTTGCCCGAGGTGATGGTCGGGAAGATCGACGCATCGATCACGTACAATCCATCCAGTCCATGCACACGAAGGCGATGATCGACAACAGAATTGGCGGCATCCGGTCCCATCATGCAGGTGCTGGTGGGGTGATAGACGGTGTCGGCACGCGCACGGAAATCGGCAAACCAGTCTGCTTCGCTCTGCACCTCCGCACCGGGTACCAGCCGACCGGTGACGACATCGGCCAAGGGCTTTGCAGCTATAATCCGCTGGAGCATCGCAATGCCTTGCCGCGCCTCGTCCATATCCTTTTCGGTTGCCAGATAATTGGGGTGGATAGCAGGCGGCGTGAATGGATCGGCGCTGGCAATGGCCAGATGCCCCCGGCTCGTTGGGCGGCACGCGTTGAATGAAATCAGGAAGGCGGGGAAGGGATCGGGATTGGCCAGCCGCCGCTCCGAAAGCGGCGTTTGCGAATAGCTGACCGGAGAAAAATAGAGTTGCAGATTGACCCTTTCCTCGTGGCCGGATCCCTTCACAAATCCGCCTGCCTGGTTGACGCTCATCGACAATGGACCGCTGCGGTTCCAGGCATAGGCCAACGCCGCCTTCGCCTTTCCGAACAGGGGGCCAAGCTCCTGATTGAGCGTGGGCACGGCGCTGCCGTAAAAATAGCTGACCGCGAGATGATCCTGCAAATTTGCCCCGACGCCCGGGAGGTGATGCTGGGTTTCGATGCCAAGTGCGGATAGCTGCGCCTGATCCCCAACGCCGGAAAGCTGAAGCAATTGGGGCGAGTTGATCGCGCCGCCGCACAGGACAACAGCACCGCGCACAAATGCTGTTTTTTCATAGCCATGCTGTCGATATTTAATACCCGTTGCGCGCTTTGCTTCGAACAGGATGCGCGTCGCATGAGCATGGGTTTGCAGGTCGATTTTTCCCGACTTGATTGCCGGACGGAGATAGGCGTTGGCCGTCGAGGCTCGCCAACCGTTGCGCGTCGTGATCTGGAAAATGCCAAGTCCTTCGCCGCGGCTGCCATTGAAATCGGGGGAAGCAGGCAATCCAAGGCTCTCGCCCGCTGCGATGAAGCGGTGGCAGAGCGAATGCACCTTAGACGAAATGTCGGTCACATGCTGCGGTCCGTTCTGGCCGCGCCAGCCAGCCTCGATGATATCGCTATCTTCGGCCTTGATGAAGTAGGGCAGGACATCATCCCATCCCCATCCGATATTGCCGGCATCCCTCCAGTCGTCAAAGTCATGCGGCTGGCCGCGCACTTGCACCATGGCATTGATCGAGCCGGACCCGCCAACCACCTTGCCGCGGGGCCAATAGCTGCGGCGCCCCCCCAGCGCTTCGACAGGTTCGGTATCGTACATCCAGTTGATGCGCTTGTCGAAAAAGGTCCGGCCATAGCCGATGGGCATCTGGATCCAGATGCTTCGGTCGCTGCCACCGGCTTCAAGCAGCAGCACGGTCGCACCGCTCTCTGCCAATCGAGCAGCGACGACGCAGCCTGCCGTTCCGGCGCCCACGATCACATAGTCGTATGATTCACTCATCGAACCGGATGTTGGGTCATTTCGAGGTGCAGCATATCGCCGGAATAGGGGTGGGCGAGGGCCACTTCCTCGTTCAGTTCGACGCCAAGACCGGGTGCAGTCGGCGGGATGACATGACCATCCTCGAAGGCCATGGGCTGTTTCAGGATTTGGGCATGGAAGCCGCCCCAGTCCTCTATGCTTTCGAGGATCAGGAAATTGGGCGAGCAGGTCGCAAGCTGGACATTGGCAGCGCCCACCACGGGTCCGCAATAGAGATGTGGTGCAATCTGCACATGGCGGACCTCAGCCATGCCAGCAATCTTCTTCGCTTCGAGCAGCCCGCCCACGCGGCCCAAATTCATCTGCAATATCGCCGCTGCGCCGCAATCGAGCATGCGGGCGAAATCATATTTCGTCGCCAGTCGTTCACCCGCCGCGACAGGGATCGACGTGGCGCGGGCAACTTTTGCCATCTCCTCGGGCGCATCGGGCGGTACCGGCTCTTCGAGCCATAGCGGATCATAGGCCTCGAGCCGCTTGGCGAGGCGGATGGCGCCCGCGGCGGTCATTTGGCCGTGTGTACCGAAAAGGAGATCGGCCTTGTCGCCCACGGCTTCGCGCAACGTGCGACAAAAACGCTCGGAGAGATCAAGCGCTTCCAGCGACAATTGCCGCCCGTCAAAGGCGGAATATGGGCCAGCCGGATCGAATTTGAGCGCAGTAAAGCCCATGTCGAGATATAGCTGTGCGCGTTCCGCGGCGAGATCCGGGTCATGATAGACGTCGGTTTTGTCGCCGGGCCGCGGATAGATATAGGTGTAGGCGCGTAGCCGATCATGCACCTGCCCGCCGAGCAGCTTATACACCGGCTGGTTTGCCTCCTTGCCGACAATGTCCCAGCACGCCATTTCGAGCGCGGAAAGAACGCCCATCAACGTCAGGTCAGGATGCTGGGTGAAGCCGCTCGAATATACGCGCCGCCACATCGATTCAATGTCGTGCGGATCGCAGCCTTCCAGATAGCGCGCGAAAACATCCTCGCACATGTGCGCCACAAGATGCGGGGAAAAGGGGACGCAATAGGCTTCACCCAGCCCGGTCGAACCATTGTCCGTTTCAAGTTTTACGAAAACGAAATAGCGCCCGCCAAAATGCGGCGGCGGATTTCCGACGACAAAGGTTGTGATGCCCGTCAGTTTCATGTCGGACGGAATCCGCTGATTGTCTTGATTTCCAGGAAATCGCGCAGGCCATATTCGCCATATTCGCGGCCATTGCCTGATTGTTTGTACCCGCCAAAGGGTGCCAGATAGTCTTGGCTGGTGCCGTTGATGCTGACACCGCCTGCGCGCATCAGCCGCGATATCCGCCGTGCACGTGCCATATCGCCGGTCTGGACATAGGCGTAGAGTCCATAGGGGCTGTCATTGGCGATGCGGATTGCCTCCGCCTCATCCTTGAACGGTATCAGGACGAGCACCGGCCCGAACACCTCTTCCTGCGCGATGCGCATCTTGTTGTGCACACCGGCAAATACGGTAGGCTTCACATAATAGCCGCGATCAAAACCGTCTGCCCGGCCGGTGCCACCCGCGACCAGCTGTGCGCCTTCGTCAATCCCGGCCTGAATCAGCGCCTGGATCTTGTCATAATGCATCTTGCTGACCACCGGGCCAAGATGGTCACCTTTTTCCATCGGATCGCCCAATTTGATCTCTTTGGCGACGCGGGCCGCGATGGCTGCAGCTTCATCATATACCGATTGCTCGACAAGCATGCGTGTGGGTGCATTGCAGCTTTGGCCGCTATTGTTGAAACAATGATGCACACCACGCGTTACCGCAGCCTCCAGTCCGGCATCGGAAAAAACGATATTGGCCGATTTACCACCAAGTTCCTGCGCGACCCGCTTGATTGTTTCCGCAGCCGATTTGGCAATCTGTACACCCGCACGGGTCGATCCGGTGAAGGAAATCATGTCGACTTCGGGATGGCTGGTCAGAGCGTCGCCAACCGACGTGCCGGTTCCGTGCACCATGTTGAACACACCCTTGGGGAACCCGGCCTCATCGACCATCTCAGCGAACAGCTGCGCCGAAAGCGGCGCTATTTCGCTGGGTTTCAGAACCATGGTGCAGCCAGCGATCAGGGCTGGGCCGACCTTGCAGACAATCTGGTTGATCGGCCAGTTCCAGGGCGTGATCAATACACAGACACCGATGGGTTCGTGAACGACGATCCCGTCCGCACCGACATCATATTCCCACACCATGTCGCGCGCAGCCGTGATCGTTGCACGCAAATGGCCGGGGCCGCTCTCTGCCTGTGCATCATGGGACAGGTCATAAGGTGCGCCCATTTCGGTCGAAATGGCGGCGACCATTTCGCCATAGCGACGTTCGAAGATTGCGATCAGCTTTTCGACGAGTGCGATACGCTCATCCAGCGACAGTGCTGCATAACCGTCAAAGGCCGCCCGTGCCGCACGCACCGCTTGGTCGACATCATCGGCCCCGCACACCGCCACTTTCGCATAGACTTCTTCGGTCGCAGGATTGATCGCATCAACCGTGGCGGTGGACGTCGCGGGGAGAACCCATTCACCGTTTACGTAGGATTTTAGCAAGGGGTCAGACATATCCGATGGCTCTTTTCTGGTCTTCGACAACATATTTCTGCGCGCGCCAATAATGCCATGCGGCCCAGAAACCGGCTGGTGCGAGGATCATCTGGGCAATCCTTAGCGAAGCGGCATCCGCACCCGAAGGTCCGGCAAACCAGTCGCTGATTGCGCCGACAATCCAGGGAGCGACGATGAGGTTTAGGACATTCGCGATCAGAAGCGAGATCGCCACCGCCATCGCGCGCATTTTCGGAGGCGCGAGATTCTGGCATAGTGCGAAAGCGGGGCCGATGTAGAAATAGATAGCCGGGATGAAGAGCCACCACATCAGATGCGCAAATCCCAAATCATGGGTGTAATAGGCGAAAAACGAAGGGATCGTGGCGACTGCGGTGACCAGCGCGAGCAGACGCGCGATCCGACGCGGGTCCGCATAGGATGGCTTTGCAACGATCCAGGCAGTGATCAAAGACGCGCCGATACCACCGAACAGGTAGATCCAGCCCAGCATCCGGCCCGCTTCTCCTTCATCCATTCCGTACATGCGCTGAAGATAAAGCGGCGTGAACCACATTAGGCCCCAACCCCAGAATGCTGAAAGTCCGCTGGCCCAAATTGCATGGACAGCGGCCTTTTGCGACCAGAGAAACTTCAAAGTCTCGGCAATGCCGGGCGTCGCTTCTTCCTTGACCGCATCAAGACGCCCGCGTTCCGGCTCCTTGATTGTCACCATGATCAACAGCGCGAGCAAAATTCCGGGGATGCCCAGCACGAGAAAAGCCGCGCGCCAGCCATGTTCGACCGAAACAAGTCCGGCAATGTCCGAACCCAGCCAGGCACCAAGCGGGGCACCAAGTGCGAAGACCGTCATCGCCATCGAGCGGCGATCGGCGGGGAAGTAATCCGCGATGATCGCATTACAGGCGGGCGTCCCTCCAGCCTCGCCGATGCCCACACCGATGCGGGCGAGTAGCAGATCGATATAGCCTTTGGTGTAGCCGGTTATCGCCGTCATCGCCGACCATATCGCCACTGATATGGCAAGCAGATTTCGGCGATTGGTGCGATCACACAGCCAGGACAGCGGAATACCCATACCGACATAGAACAACGCCAGCGGGATGCCCAGCCAGGCGGTTTCGGTGTCGGACAATTTGAATTCCTGGCTGATCGGCCCCAGCAGGGTCGAGAGTACATAACGATCAGCGATGCTGATCGTGTATACCAGCATCATGATGATCAGCACATACCAGCGCTGGCCTAGTGTCGCCACGCTGTCTGCGTTTATCTCCGCCCTGCTTGCCATGTTATCCTCCCTCGATTGTCCCTATTTTGCGGCCAGCTCCGGTCCCAAAACTTCCCTCAACGGATCGAGAAATGGTGAATAGTTCTCCCATTGATCGACCCCGCTTTTGTAAATCGGCTGACGTACCTGTTCGGAACTGGCCGTCCGCACCGCGCGTTCGGTGGCGTGGAAATTCAGGCAGGCTTCCTCAAACGGCAATTCGCAGAAGTCGAGCAGGCGGCGAACCTGGGTTTCCAGATCTGCGACGACCTCTTCGTAGCGTACGCGAAGCACCTTGCCGGGAAGCACATCGTCCCAATGCTGCATCAGCCGCACATAATCGCTGTAATAATGGCCGACCTCTTCGAGACCATAAGTGAATTCCTGGCCTTCGGCGAAAAGCTGCTTGAAGCCGGAAAAACAGCACCCCATTGCACTGCGCCGCGCATCGATGATTTTCGCGTTGGGCAGGATCAGGTGGATAAGGCCGATATGCCGGAAGTTGTTCGGCATCTTGTCGATGAAAAAGGGCTTGCCTTCCTTGCGGTGGATTTGCGTATCCTTGAGGAAGGCCTCTCCAAAGGCCGTCAATTCATCCTTTGACAATTCAGCCAGATTGGCCGGATATTCGGGCTCTTCATCGATGCGGCGCCGACCGCCAAGCTTGTGCGCCAGTGCAAGGATGTTGGGCAGCTCCATAGTGCCTTCGACCATGCTGTGCGAGGCGAGGATCTGTTCGAGCAATGTGGAACCCGCACGTGGCAGGCCAAGGATGAAAATCGGGTCTTTCGCGGTGCATCCCGATCCGGCCTTGTCGGCAAACAGGGCAGGGGAGCAATGAGCGATCTGGCGGTCGATCTCGGCCGTAATCCGGCGCCAGTCATAGCCAACCTCTTCGCGCTTCAGCCGGTTTCCACGCTCATAATATTCGAATGACTCTGCATATTGCCCATGATCTTCAAGCGCTTTGCCAAGCGCGAAGCAGAGATGATAGCGATCGGACAATTGCGTGGCCGGAGCTGCCTCGCGGTCGCGCATGGCCGCAATCTGGGCTTCATCGAACGTGTAGGTCTTGAGGTTGGCCAAGCTCCAATATGCATCACCAAAATCGGGCTTAAGCTGGTAGGCACGGGTATAGGCGTCGATCGCCCCTTTTTGCTGGCCGGTGGTCTTGAGGGCGTGGCCCAGTGTCAGATGAACGCCCGGATTGTTCGGCGTTTCAGCCACGCGGTTGCGATAGATCCGCAGCGCTTCGTCGAAATTACCGACGGCCAGGTTCTGGTTGGCGTAGAGCATATCGACTTGCGGATCGTCGGGCTCCTTTTCGCGCAGCAATCGTGCCTGTTCCAATGCCTCCGAAAATTTCTGGCGTTTCTGTAGCGCGCCGACATAGTCGAAATGCGTGCGGCTATTTTGGGAATCGAGCATGACCGCGGATTCCAGCAGAAACTCGGCCTCTTCATAAACATTGAAACTCATCGCGATCTGGGCAAGCAGGCGCATCGCTTCGACATGGTGGCCGTTGGTCTGCAGGAAGTGACGGCAAAGCTGCTCCGCCTTGTACATTTTCCCTTCCTGGACAAATGCCGCGACCGATTGCAGTTGCGGCGGAAGGGATGTGAGATATTCGACCTGTGCGGCGGCAAAATCCGCGGCCGCTTCATGGCCCGCGGCATCGTGCAGCTGTTCGAGCATTTTCCAGCTGGCGAGAAGTGCGTTGTTGCGGGCCACGGCCTCCTGATAGGCGGCCAACGCAGACTTGCTGTCCCCCATGTCACGCAGGCAATGCCCCATTTCCTGATGCGAACGACCATTAGAGGGATCAAGCGCAATCAACTTGCGATTGAGCGTCAGCGCTTCTTCGAATTTTTTCTGGACCCGGGCAATGACTGCCAAAGTGTAGAGCGCATCGCGGTTTTCCGGCTCATCCGCAATCACCTGTCGGCACAATTGTGCAGCATCCGCTACATGACCACCCTGAAGAAGTGATCGGGCTTTCCCTAATGCGGCTTCGCTGTCTGGCGCTCCTGCCAAAATCTCACCCATCACCCTTATGAAATTGCGACGCCTCTATAATGCATATTGCACCACATTATTCCACAACATGCGTCAGTAACCGCGGATTTTTCCAGCTTTGAAACTAGAGGTGGGCCAGTCACACAAGGGACTGGCCCACCTTTGCGACCCCGAAGGGCTAGTTTGTTGTAGCCCTACATCTTGAACGAGAAGCGCAGGCCCACCGTCAACGGACGCGAAGTCGTCGTGCGGGTTTCACCATCATTCTGGCTGGTGAAGATTTCAGGACGCTCGTCGGTCAGGTTTTCACCGAACAGTTCGACGCGCCATTGATCTTTCGACAGACCAACCGAGGCGCCGATCTTGACATAGGAGTCGAGCTGCACGGCAACCGGAAGCGGCGCAATGATGTCACCCGGGCGCACCGTTACGCCGTTATAGGTAACCGGAACCGCAGCTGCATAACCGAGCGTCGGGTTGGACGACTGGTAGCGGATGCTGACATTGTCGACGATATCCGACCAGCTCTTGCCAACATATTGCAGGCTGACCTGGGCGAACGGAGCCGCGCCCGAAGCCAGTTCCTTTTCCCAGTGAAGGCGGGTGTTGAACTGAAATTTGGGGCTTTGCGCCAATGGCGATCCGATCGGCCGCAAAACGCGCGTTGCCTTGCGATAACGGGTCAGTTCGGAATCGTTGAAGGAGAAAGCTCCATTCCAGGTAAACTCTGGCGTGACACGCCATGTCACATCGCCTTCGATACCCTGGATGCGGGCATCTGCCAGATTGGTGGTGAAGGTCTGGTTCGAGATATTCTGGTCGAACAGGGTGACCTGCAAATTGTTCCAGTCGATCCGGTAGGCTGCAATATTGAGCTGCAGGCGCCGGTCGAGCAGGGCAAATTTGCCACCGATTTCATAATTCTGCACCTTGTCGGGGACATAGGTACCGAGGCGGACGAAGTCTGCATTGGTCGGGCAGATGGCGCTGGGAACGCGGCACGGGCGCCGGTTGAAACCGCCGGGGCGGAAACCATCCGAATAGGTGAAGTATACCAGCGAACCCTCACCGAACTTGTAGGTCAAATTGCCCTTGAACAGCACGCCGGTATATTTTGCCGGCGATGCATCGGCATAGAGCTGGTTCAGGTTGGCGCTGATGCCATAGGTCGTCGGCGGGGTTGCCGATGCGGTATAGGTTCCCGTTGCAGGGTTGTAGATACCACGGCCACCGGTCGCAAAGCTGGTCTGCGATGACCCGTTGATCGACGCCTTTTCGTTGTAATAACGCAGTCCACCTGTAATGGTCAGTTTTTCGGGCACGATGTCGAAAGATGCTTCGCCATAGGCCGCAAACTGTTTGTCGCCACGCTTTACGTCGTTGAAGAAGCCGACTTTGAGCGGACGAACGCTCGGGTCGTTCGGATCGGTCGGGAACGCCGTCGGTCCAAGATTGGCTGCACGCGGGTAGATGAAGCCTGCTGCCGGCTGGAGGTATGACCAGTCAGTGTTGTCGTACAACTTGTTGTTGTCATAAAACAGGCCAAAGGTACCGCGAAGCCGCTTGTCGGCGGGTGTCGTCACGCGGAATTCCTGCGTGAAGCGCTTGGTCTTGTTACGAACACGATAGCTCTTGTTCGGCGTGTAGCAGGTGTTGCCGATATTACCGTTATAGGCTGCGGTGTAATATACGCCGCGGTCGCACTCGTAATAGGGCAGGTACAGGCCGATATTCGAATAGCCCGCATAATCGGAATACTGATCCGCACGATGCTTCATATACGAACCGGTGTAGATCAAATCGAGCGCGCCAAGGCGGCCGTTGATGGTGAGCGTGGTTAGATCGACCTTGTCGTCCAGCGTATTCTTGTCGAACTTGGTGACCTTAAGGTCGCCCACTGCGGGTTCATAATCGAAAACGCCATCGGTATCGAGCTGCTGGCGCAGATGCATAACATCGACTGACCAGTCGTCGTTCAGCTTGAACGTCAGTGCAGCGCGCCCGCCGATATAGGTGGCGTCGTTATAATCCTTCTCGACAAAGGCATCATTGTTGATGGTTTGGCGGGTCGGCGGCGTGTAAAGGCTGCCGGTGCATCCGGGGATCGCGCCCGCGGCATTCTGGCACGACTGGATCGCGCGCATCACAAGAAGCGGGTTGCCCGTCGGCAAACGTCCAGCGACGCCGACATTGCCATTAAACGGCATCTGGAAGGTGCTGGCGACATTGTCGATATAACCACCCTGCTTGTCGGCATAGACCACCGCACGGAAACCGATGCGGTCATTCACGATTGGAATGTTGATGAACGCGTCACCGGCAACGCTTTCCTCGCCCTTCTTTGTGAAGGAGTAGCTGGAGTTAAATCCTGCCTGGAAATCGGTGAGGTTCGGCTTGTTGGTGATATAGCGGACGGCACCGCCCATGGCACTCGCGCCGAACAGCGTACCCTGCGGACCAGCCAGAACTTCGACGCGCTGCAGGTCTACCGTGTAAAGGTCAAGGTTGCGACCCACCAGCGAAGCCGGTGCGTCATTCACATAGAGAGCAACGGTCGGCTGTGAGCCTGCGGTACCGGCAATCTGCAAACCGGGCGTACCCGACGACAGACCGCGAATGTAAATGGAGGAAGCCCCGGGGCCGCGCGAAGCCGCGCGCACGTTGGGAAGATATTCGATCAGCTTGTCAAACTTCGTGACATTCAGGTCGGAGAGCGAGTCCCCATCTAGTGCCTGAATTGCCAAGGGAATCTTGTTCGCCGATTCATCGCGCCGCGTCGCGGTAACGATGATTTCCTTGATGGCGCCATCATCTTCGGCAGCACCCTCCTGCTGCGCAAATGCTGGCGCACTGCCAGCCCCCAACGACGCGAGTACAAAGACCGCAGTCGACAGTTTCAGACTAGTTTTCAATGGACATCTCCCTCTCTCTTCTCCAGCGATGCTCGGGGAACCTCCCAAAATTCCGCAACTTTCGCGACTTTGTCGCGCTGGCCAGATGCGCTTTCCCCCGCATAACAGACGCAATTGACCACTATTCGACCATCATAAAAATTGCTTTTTGCATCAATCACGAAAAAAGCATCTCATCATCTAATCTGGTAATGATGTACGCTGGCGGTGGACGACGCCATGGTGCAAACCTAGCGCCGCGCCGCACAGCGTTGCTGATTTGGGGAGGAACATTCATGGCTGTGGAAGCGGCTCTGCTGGAAAAGATCCAAGAGGCGGGCATTCCCTTCTCCGTGCACGAGCATGCGGCGGTGTTCACGGTGGAGGAAAGCACCGAACTGCACGAAGCTATTGCGGGGCTGCATACCAAGAATTTGTTCCTCAAGGATGCTGGTGGCCAGTATTGGATCGTCACTGCGCCGCATGATGCCTCGGTCGATCTGAAGGCACTTCCTGCGGCGATCGGTTCGAAAAAGGTCAGCTTTGGCAAGGCTGAAGATATGGAACGTCTGCTTGGCATTGCACCCGGTTCGGTAACGCCACTGGCCGTCTTCAATGACGTCGATGGCCATGTACGGGTTGTGATTGACGGGCGACTGGCAGGAGATGAAACCGTCAATATTCACCCGCTGCGCAATACGGCAACGCTCGGCATGTCGGGCGCGCATCTGGTCGACTTCCTGGCGACGATTGGCCATAGGCCCCAAATTGTCAATTTACCGGCACGCGAATGAGCATCAGCACCTTTGAACTATTCAAAATCGGCATCGGTCCGTCTAGCTCGCACACTGTCGGGCCGATGGTCGCCGCGCGGCGGTTCGGCGAGTGGCTGGAGCAGAAGGCCGTTCTGGATGTCACGCGCCATGTGACTGTCGAGCTATACGGTTCGCTGGCGTTGACCGGAAAGGGGCATGCCACCGATACTGCGATCATCCTTGGACTGGCCGGCGCAGAACCGGCCACTGTCGAAGTCGACAGCGTTCCCGCATTGATAGAGCGGGTTACGGGAGCAAAGACACTTGACCTGTTGGGCCGGCAGCCCGTGCGTTTCGATCCGGAAATCGACATGGTTTTTCGCCAGCGAGAGCGGCAAACTTACCATTCGAACGGCATGGCAGTGTCGGCCTTTGATACCGATGGCGAACTGCTCGGAAGGCGTCTCTATTATTCGATCGGGGGCGGCTTCGTTCTCGATGAAGACGAGATCGGTAGCAATACGCGTACGGCGGTGGCCGAGATCGAACTACCTTATGATTTCCGCTCGGGTGAGGAGTTGCTAGCGCTGGGCGAAAACACAGGCATGACATTCGCCGAACTGATGTTTGCTAATGAATGCGCGCTCCGTCCGGCAGACGAAGTGGAGGCGGGCCTTGATGCGATTGCACAGGCGATGGCGGACAGTATTGATCGCGGTTGCCGCATAGGTGGCACGCTACCCGGCGGCTTAAAGGTGAAGCGTCGTGCGCCGGCATTGGCCGAAGAATTGTCGGCGCGGCAGGGGAGCAGTCTAGGCGATCCGCTGGCGGTACTCGACTGGATCAATCTCTGGGCGATGGCGGTCAATGAGGAAAATGCCGCCTGCGGCCGTGTTGTCACCGCACCCACCAACGGCGCAGCCGGGATCATACCTGCCGTGATGCGTTTTCACGATCGTTGCTATCGGGGAACCGCCGAGACACGGCGGACCTTTCTGTTGACCGCCGCGGCAATCGGATCACTATACAAACGCAATGCATCGATTTCAGGGGCCGAGGTGGGTTGCCAGGGCGAAGTCGGGGTTGCCTGCTCGATGGCGGCCGCGGGGCTGACCGCAGCGATGGGCGGCACCAACGCGCAGATCGAAAACGCCGCGGAAATTGGCATGGAGCACAATCTCGGCCTGACCTGCGATCCGGTGGGCGGGCTGGTACAAATTCCGTGTATCGAACGCAACGCGATGGGCGCGGTGAAGGCCGTCGATGCCTCCCGCCTCGCGCTGATTGGCGATGGTTCGCATATGGTCAGTCTCGACAAGGTAATCGAAACGATGCGCCAGACCGGACTCGATATGCGCGATAAGTATAAGGAAACGTCGCTGGGCGGCCTTGCCGTCAATGTCGTCGAATGCTGATACGCGATTTGGTTTTTGAAGCCGTTGTGATAGAAGATTTCTCTTAAAGGGAGAAATCATGCAGCTGCAGCATCTGCGTTATTTTGTCGCGCTGGCCCGCCACCGGCATTTTGCCGAGGCAGCGCACGAGTGCGGTGTCAGTCAGCCAACCCTGTCGGCAGGGCTTGCCGCGCTGGAACAGCAACTGGGAAAAAGGCTGATCGAACGCGACCGCCGCTTCATCGGGCTGACCGAACATGGCGAGGCCATCCTGCCCTGGGCAGAACAGGCGCTGGGCGCCGTGCGCGGGCTCTCCCAGGCCGCAGCCGCCAGTGCACAGGCGTTGACGGGGGAGTTCCGTCTCTATGCTATCCCTGCTGCACTGCCGTTGGTCGGCCCGTTTGGCGAGGAGCTTTTGCGAGCCAATCCCGGCCTTACCATGTCGGTGCAAACCGGCACATCGCGCGAGATCGAGCATGGACTGCATGCCAATGATTTCGACGCGGGGTTGACCTATCTTGACCATGAGCCGCCAGCCAACATGCTGACGGCGCCGCTGCATAATGAACAATATCGCTTCATCGCACGGCGCGGTACTGGGTATGACGAGCGCGCGTCGATTGGCTGGGAAGAAGCCGCCTCGCTGCCGCTCTGCCTTTTGCACCAGGGGATGCAATATCGACGTATCCTCGATCGGCAATTTGCCCAGCGCGGCCTGTCCGTCAGCCCCGCGGCGATTGCGGACAGCTATATCTCGGTTTTCTCGCTTGTGCGTTCGGGGGAATTTGTCTCGATCGTGCCCGATGGCTATGCACGGCTGATGCAGGGAATGGACTGGTGTTCCTTCCTGACGTTGGAGCCCGCAGCAGACCTGCGCCGTGTCGGTCTCGTGGTGGTCAATCGCGATCCTCTGGGCAGCATGGCACGCGCCGGGCTGACTGCCGCACAGCAACTGGATCCAGGCGATTTGATAGAAAAATTCTATCAAAGGTAAAAAACAACGATTTGACCGGGGAACCTCACTCCGCCAGACGCGCGCGATGGACGGGGAAAAACTCAACGAAATCATCGAGGCGCATGCGGGGCGCAAGGGTGCGCTCTTGCCTATGCTGCACGATATCCAGCACGCCTTTGGCTGTATCGATGCCAAGGCTGAGGCCGCGGTTGCCAAGGCACTCAACCTCAGTCGCGCAGAGGTGCACGGCGTGGTCAGTTTTTACCACGATTTCACGCCAGCGCCTGACCCGCGCCCTGTTGTCGAACTTTGCCGTGCCGAAGCCTGCAAGGCGCGCGGAGTCGAGGCGATTGCTCCAGCGGCCGAGGCGGCAGCGGGCGAGCGCGTCAACCTGAAGACCGTCTATTGCCTCGGCCTCTGTGCCACCGGCCCCAACGCGCGCACGGGCGACACGCTCCATTCGCGGCTCGACGAGGCGGCGCTCGTTAGACTGGTGCAGTCGGCATGATGGTTGTTCGGATCAGCGATGACGCACTGGCATTGGCTTGTGGAGCGGATGCGGTTGCTGCGGCGTTTGAGAAGGCCGGTTGCACAGTCGAACGTGTGTCCTCCTGGGGGATGCATTGGCTTGAGCCGCTGGTGGAGATCGACGGCAAAGGCTTTGGGCCGGCAACGCCACACGATGCCGATGCTATCCTCGACGGGACATCGACCAAGGCAATCGGCACGATCGTCGAACATCCTTTCATCGTCCAGCAGCAGAGGCTGACCTTCGCCAGGGCAGGCAGGACACGCCCTTTGAGCCTGGAGGATTATGGATCGACCGGCGGTTGGACTGGGCTCGACCGCGCCCGCGCGATGGCCCCCGCCGATGTGGTTGCAGAGGTGCTTGATTCCGGACTTCGCGGACGTGGGGGGGCAGGCTTTCCCGCGGGTATCAAGTGGAAGACGGTGCTCGAGGCCAAAGGCACGGTCAAATATATCGTATGCAACGCCGATGAAGGCGACAGCGCCACCTTCGCCGACCGGATGCTGATGGAGGGCGATCCGTTCCAGTTGCTGGAAGGCGTGGCGATTGCCGGGCATGCCGTGGGTGCCGGTGAAGGCTATATCTATGTCCGTAGCGAATATCCGCATGCCATTGCCAAGCTGAATGCGGCGATCGGGATTGCCGCGGCGAAGCTGGCGCCATTTCGCATCGAGGTGCGCGTGGGGGCAGGGGCCTATGTCTGCGGTGAGGAAACTTCACTTCTGAACAGCCTGGAAGGCAAGCGGGGCGAAGTGCGGGCGAAGCCGCCGCTGCCCGCGCTCGAAGGGCTGTTCGGCTGCCCGACCGTGGTCAACAATGTGCTGACCCTGGCAGCGGTTCCGCATATCATGGCAGAAGGCGGTGCGAGACTCTATTCCCGGCTGGGTGTCGATCGATCCAAGGGCACGATGCCGATCCAGCTTGCCGGAAATATCAAATATGGCGGCCTGTTTGAAACCGCGTTTGGCATGACGCTGGGTACGCTGGTCAACGACATTGGCGGTGGCACGGCATCTGGCCGACCGGTCAAGGCTGTGCAGGTTGGCGGGCCGTTGGGGGCTTATATCCCGCCCAGCCAGTTTGACCTGCCGTTCGATTATGAGGCGTATAGCGTGGCCGACGCCTTGATCGGTCATGGCGGAATTTCGGTCTTTGACGACAGTGCCGACATGGGGGCGATGGCCCGTTTTGCCTTCGAATTTTGCGCCGCCGAAAGCTGCGGCAAATGCACGCCTTGCAGGCTCGGATCGACCCGCGGGGTGGAGTTGATCGATCGGATCCGCAGTGGCGGAAAAGGGCAGGCGGACAAGGTAGAAGCGCTGCCGCAAATGCACAATGCCCGCAAGGCAGGGCGCAGCCGCGCCGAGGAGCTGCAACTTCTTGAGGACCTGTGCGAGACGATGCAGTTCGGTTCGCTCTGTGCGCTGGGCGGTTTCACGTCCTATCCGGTGCGCTCGGCATTGAAGCATTGGCCGGACGATTTCGGGACATGACAGCCGCGGTGCGCCATATACCGGTCCGCCGCAGCGCCTATGGCTTGCCTGAAGCTGCGAGCGCGCGTGCTGTTCCGGTAGAAGCGCCGATTGCGATTGAAATCAACGGGATTGCCTATGCCGTGATGATGGCGACGCCCGATGATCTGGAGGATTTTGTCACCGGATTCCTGCTGTCAGAAGGCTTGGCCGGTGCCGAAGAAATTGGTGAGGTCGACTGCCATCATGTTGACGGCGGCGAAGGCGTCGTCGCTCGAGTGAATCTGCCACCCCACCGCGCCGCGCCCATCATGGACCGCGCGCGCCGCAGGCTCGGCGATAGTAGTTGCGGCCTTTGCGGGATCGAAAGTGTCGAAGCGGCGTTGCGCCCTCTCGAGCCGCTCCATCCATCGGCCTTGCCGCAACCGTCAGCGATCCGAGAAGCGCTGCTGGCGATCCGCGAGGCTCAGACATTAGGCCGTGAAACAGCGGCGACGCATGCGGCCGCATTTTGCCGCACCGATGGCGGGCTGGTGATACTGCGCGAGGATGTCGGGCGGCACAATGCGCTCGATAAAGTGATAGGCGCCTTGGCGCGGGCAGGAGGTGATGCTGCGCAAGGCTTTTTCGTCGTCACCTCGCGTGCATCCTATGAATTGATCGAAAAGACCGTGCGGGCCCGCTGTCGGTTGCTCGTCGCCATTTCGGCACCCACCGATCTAGCCGTCCGGCGTGCACAGGCCGCCGGATTGGCGCTCGCGGTGGTCGCTCGTGACGATTCGATGCTGTGGGCCTCAGGACAGATGATGGAAATCGCCCATGCGACCTGAAATCATCATTTCGGATGGCGGCATGGGCCGCGAGCTGCAGCGACTGGGAGCTCCCTTTCGCCAGCCCGAATGGTCGGCCTTGGCGCTAATCGAGGCACCAGAATTTGTCGAAAAGGCGCACAGACTGTTTATCGAGGCCGGCGCACAAATGGTGACCGCCAACAGCTATGCAGTCGTACCATTTCATATCGGCGCAGAACGCTTTGTGCAGTCCGGCCACCAGTTGGCAGCGCTTGCCGGTCAATGCGCGCGGAAGGTCGCCGATGCGCATGGTGCCAGGGTGGCAGGCTCGTTGCCCCCGGCGATGGGCTCCTATCGTGCCGACCTGTTTGAACCCGATGCCGCGCGGGCGATCATCGCAGTGCTGATCGCTGCCTTGTCGCCGCATGTCGACCTGTGGTTGGCTGAAACGCTGAGCTGCCTCGACGAGGCGCGGCTGGTGGGCGCATTGCTGGCCGATGACGATCGACCGCTCTGGCTGTCCTTCACGCTCGACGATGAGGGCGCTGCGATTTTGCGATCGGGCGAAAGTATCGAGGATGCTGCTCTGCTAGCCAGAGAACTGGGCGCATCGGCGCTGCTGTTCAATTGCAGCGCACCCGAAGTGATGGACGAGGCTGTCCGGCGCGCGAAGGCCGTCCTCAAGCACGATGCCATTCGCATCGGCGTTTATGCCAATGGTTTTGCACATAATGAGGAACCGGTCGCCGCGAACGAGGGTCTGCGGCATATCCGTGCCGACCTTGATCCGGCCAATTATCTGGCCTTTGCCCAAAAATGGGTCGCATCGGGCGCGACCATCATTGGCGGATGCTGCGGCATCGGCCCCGACCATATCAAGGCCCTGTCAGAGGGCCTGCCAAGGATCTTGCCAGCAAGGGAAGAAGCATGACCTATCAGCCGCAAACCGATTTCGGCACGCCTGCCAGCCGTTCGGAAACACCAGTTTCGCTGACTATCGACGGTCGCACCGTGACGGTGCCCGCCGGCACCAGCGTGATGCGCGCAGCCGCTGAAAGCGGCGGTCAAATTCCAAAGCTGTGCGCCACCGACAATGTGAAGGCCTTTGGTTCCTGCCGGATGTGCCTTGTCGAAGTCGATGGCATGCGCGGCACGCCGGCAAGCTGCACCACGCCTGTGGCCGAGGGCATGGTGGTCCACACCCAGACGCCTCGCCTGGAAAAGCTGCGCCGCGGGGTGATGGAATTGTACATCTCCGACCATCCGCTCGACTGCCTGACGTGCAGCGCCAACAATGATTGCGAGCTGCAGGATACCGCCGCGCAAGTGGGATTGCGTGATGTGCGCTACGGCTATGACGGCGCGAACCATTTGTCGCTGCCGATTGATACATCCAACCCCTATTTCGATTTCGACCCCAGCAAGTGCATTGCCTGCTCGCGCTGCGTGCGGGCGTGTGACGAGGTCCAGGGTACGCTCGCGCTCACCATGGACGGGCGCGGCTTTGCCTCCAAGATCAGCGCGGGGCAGGCGGGCGACGACTTCCTTTCGAGCGAATGCGTCAGTTGCGGCGCCTGTGTACAGGCCTGCCCTACCGCGACGCTGCAGGAAAAAGCGGTCAAAGAGATTGGCAAGCCTGAGCGCGCGGTAGTTACCACTTGCGCCTATTGCGGCGTGGGTTGCACCTTCCGTGCCGAGATGCGCGGAGAGCAACTGGTCCGCATGGTGCCGTGGAAGGATGGCAAGGCCAATCGCGGGCACAGTTGCGTCAAGGGGCGCTTCGCCTGGGGCTATGCCAATCACAAGGACCGGATCACCACCCCCATGATCCGGGAAAGCGTCGATCAGCCTTGGCGGCAAGTCAGCTGGGACGAGGCCTTGACCTTTACCGCGACGAAATTGAACGCGATCAAGGCGAAGCATGGTGCACGCGCTTTGGGTGGAATCACATCGAGCCGCTGTACCAATGAAGAGACGTTCCTTGTCCAGAAACTGGTGCGGGCAGGCTTTGGATCGAACAATGTCGATACCTGTGCACGGGTGTGCCATTCGCCGACCGGCTATGGCCTGAAAACCACCTTTGGCACGAGTGCGGGCACGCAGGATTTCGACAGCGTAGAGGATTCCGACGTCATCCTGGTGATCGGCGCTAACCCCACAGACGCACATCCGGTATTTGCCAGCCGGATGAAGCGTCGCTTGCGCGCGGGTGCCAAGCTGATTGTCATCGATCCGCGCAGAACCGATCTTGTCCGGTCGCCGCATATCGAGGCCGCGCATCATCTTCCACTGCAGCCGGGAACCAATGTCGCCGTGTTGACGGCGCTCGCCCATGTGATCGTCACCGAAGGCCTCGCCAACGAGGCCTTTATCCGCGAGCGTTGCGACTGGGATGAATATCAGGATTGGGCGCGCTTCGTTTCCGAAAGCCGGCATTCCCCGGAAGTGCTCGAAGCGATCACCCGCGTTCCGGCCCTGACCGTGCGCGAGGCGGCAAGGCTCTATGCCACCGGAGGCAACGGCGCGATCTATTACGGACTGGGCGTGACCGAGCACAGCCAGGGCAGCTCGACCGTGATGGCGATTGCCAATCTCGCGATGGTGACAGGCAATATCGGACGGCGTGGTGTCGGCGTGAATCCGTTGCGTGGCCAGAACAACGTTCAGGGCGCGTGCGATATGGGCAGCTTCCCGCACGAACTCGCCGGCTATCGTCATATCTCGGATGGAGACACGCGCGCGCTGTTCGAAAGGGACTGGGGGGTCAGCCTCGACAGCGAACCCGGCTTGCGCATTCCCAATATGCTCGACGCCGCGCTCGATGGATCGTTCCGCGCGCTCTATGTGCAGGGGGAGGATATCCTGCAATCCGATCCGAATACCGCACATGTCGCCGCTGGACTGAAGGCGATGGAACTGGTCATCGTCCATGACCTCTTCCTCAACGAAACCGCGAACTATGCGCATGTCTTCCTTCCCGGATCGACCTTCCTGGAAAAGGACGGAACCTTCACCAACGCCGAGCGTCGGATCCAGCTTGTCCGCAAGGTGATGGAACCGGCGAATGGAATGGGAGATTGGGAGGTTACACAGGCGCTTGCCAACGCGATGGGCCTTGGCTGGAACTATAGCCATCCAAGCGAGATTATGGACGAAGTTGCGCGATTAACGCCCAGTTTTTCTGGTGTTTCTTTTGAAAGGCTGGATCGCGAAGGCTCGTTGCAATGGCCGGTGAACGAAGCCAATCCCGATGGCAGTCCGATCATGCACGTCGATGGCTTTGTGCGCGGCAAGGGCAAGTTTGTTGTCACCGATTATGTCCCCACGGACGAGCGAACCGGCCCGCGTTTCCCGCTGCTGCTGACGACCGGGCGAATCCTCAGCCAGTATAATGTCGGCGCGCAAACGCGGCGGACCGAAAACATCGTCTGGCACGACGAAGATGTTCTCGAAATGCATCCGACCGATGCTGAGAATCGCGGGCTGAAAGACGGCGATTGGGCGAAGCTGGCGAGCCGGACGGGCGAGACGACCTTGCGCGTCGAAGTGACCGATCGGGTGGCTCCGGGTGTCGTCTACACCACATTCCACCACCCCGCGACCCAAGCCAATGTCGTGACCACCGAATATTCGGATTGGGCCACCAACTGCCCCGAATATAAGGTAACCGCGGTTCAGGTGATGCCCTCGAACGGCCCGACCGATTGGCAGGAAAGCTATGCCAGCTGGTCGGAGAAAAGCCGCCGCATCGTCGTCGAACCGGCGGAGTAAGCGCAATGGACATAGCCAAGCTGCGCATGATGGCCAACCAGATCGCAAAGAACCTTGCCGCGCAGGGGGAAGAAACAGCGATTGCCGCGACCGCGCAGCATATACGCGACTTTTGGGATCCCCGCATGAAGGCAGCCATATTGGCCGATGATCATGATTCGCTCAATCCCATCGCCCGCGCGGCGATAGAGAGGTTGGCCGGCTAAGCCGCGGCGTCGCTCGGCGGTACCGGTCGGCCGGTATAGTCATATTCGATTGTCGAAAAACGGTCGCGGGCAAATCCGTAGAGCAGACGCATTCCCTCCGCGCCGGCGCGGATCGCATGCTCGGTACCCGACGGGATAAAAGCGGCTACCTCTGGGCGCAGGGTAAGTTCCTCACCATCAGCGTAAACCGTGGCTGAGCCCGCAAGGCAGAAATAGAATTCGGCCGGTTCGTGCCGGTGAAATTCCAGATGGCCGCCTGGTGGGAAATCCGCCACTCCAACCACCAACGACGATGAGGGCGTGCGGTCGGCGGAGATCAGTGTTTGCCAGCTTAGCTGCCCGTCGCTCGCCTCGCCCTCAAGTGGCAGGCCTCCATAGGCGACGGTAAAGGGCTTGTCGGACATCTTGTCTCCTCATGCGGCTTCACGTTCAATCAGCAGTGTTAATTAGGGGAAGTATAGTTTGAAGCAATCGCCAAACAAACTTGATTGCTTACTGTATGCAGCGATAGGGTGATAGCTGCACCCGCAGGTGCAACAGGGGGGCGAATATATGGAGGCCGTGGCGCAACCGGGTGAGACGCAAGTGGGCGGCCATCCCAAAGGGCTTTACTTTCTCTCCTTTACCGAAATGTGGGAGCGCTTTTCCTTCTACGGAATGTCGGCGCTGCTGACGCTCTATATGGTCAAGGAGCTGTTGCTTCCCCAAAATGCAGCGCAGGTTATCGGGCTCGATGCCGTGCGCGATGTCTTTGAGTTCAGGGGAGAGATGAGTGACATTGCGTTCGCCGCAATCGTCTATGGCTGGTATTCGGGCCTGGTCTATTTCACTCCGATCATCGGCGGATGGGTCGCCGACCGGATATTGGGTGCCAAACGGACGGTGATGATTGGCGTCCTGCTGATGAGCGCCGGGCATCTGGCGATGTCCTTTTATTCGACATTCCTGTTCGCACTGTTGCTGCTGATCTTGGGATCGGGCTTTCTCAAGGGGAATATCTCGGCGCAGGTCGGTGCGCTGTATCCGCGTGACGATGAATCGTTGCGCTCGCGCGGCTTCACGATTTTCTCGACCGGCATCTGCATTGGCGCCGCGACGGGACCTTTTGTTACCGGCTTGGTCGCAGCCATTTACGGTTGGCATGCGGGCTTTGCTGTGGCGGCGGCATTGATGCTTGTCGCCCTGGCTGCCTATATCCTTGGCCAGCGCCACTTGCCCGATGATCGCCCGGTGGCGCGCAAACGCGAAAAGGCCCCGCCGATGACCGCGGCGGAGCGCAAGCGGGTGGCGTTGCTCTTCGTCATCATCCTGCTCACCATACCTGCCGAAATCGCCTATCCCATGGTATGGAGCATCGGCATTTTGTGGGTCGATCAATATGTGAATTTGGCCACGCCGCTGGGCGACGTGCCCTCAAGCTGGTTTGCCTCGATGGATTCGATCGGCGCGATCCTGGCGGCTCCTTTGCTGGTCGCCTTTTGGGCTTGGCAGGCGCGACGGGCAAGCGAGCCGAGCAGCGTGACCAAAGTCGGCATCGGCACTGCCATCGTCGCCTTTGGCGCCTTCCTGTTCGCCTTCGCCAATATGGGCAGCAGTGCGCCAGACAGCGTTGCAGCCGGTTGGGCGATTGCGGGTTGGCTGATCATGGGGCTGGCCTGGATGTATTACTGGCCGACCACGCTCGCGATTGTCAGCAAGGCTGCGCCGCCCGCCATCGCCTCGACCCTGATGGGGGTTGCTTTCCTGTCACCCTTTATCGGCCATGTACTCGCCGGCTGGGTCGGTAGCCGCTTCGACCAGATGAGCCCATCCGCCTTCTGGGCGATGGACGGGGCGATCGCGCTGACGGGTGCCGTGGTCATCCTGTTGTTCCGCAAGCAACTGGCGCGGGGGCTGGAGGCTTAGGCGAAAGGGCATTCGATTTGAGTTTCTCGAATTGGAACGGGTATTTTGGGAGTGATCCGGAGCCTATCAATCGTTACGTCCGGACTGCATCATCTGCCTGCATTGGGAGAGGTAATAACTTATGCCTTATAGATCGCTACTCGTCGTCCAACTTGTACTCGGTACGCGTGACGAGGCCGTTGCCGCCTATCACGAACGACGCGTGTTGGATGAATGCAAGGACGCCATAGCTGAATTTATCGGAGGGAGGGTGTGTCTCTCCGAAACCGATCCCGATCGCATCTGCATTGAGGTCGATTGGGCCTCAGCCCAAGGCTGGCACGACTGGATGGATCACCCGGTTCGCGCAGCACAGGCAAAAGATATTGGCCGGTTCGTGCAAAGCATAATCCTGTCGGATGTTTACGAAATCTGAGCTTCGTCAAAGCTGGACAACCATTCTGTCCAGTTGCTTTCACTTTCGC
This sequence comes from uncultured Sphingorhabdus sp., assembly GCA_964423155.1. Lineage (GTDB taxonomy): Bacteria > Pseudomonadota > Alphaproteobacteria > Sphingomonadales > Sphingomonadaceae > Sphingorhabdus_B. Next base: position 16,077 of record CAYRDQ010000005.1, on the reverse strand, counting down.
GTAGGCCGATCAACACCAGGCCGGGAGGCCCCTGCGATCCGGAACCAGCATTTAGGTCGAATGTCTGACCGACACATTGAACGCCGATAAACCTGTTGTCATCGGCCGGTACCCAGCCTTTCATCCGCAAAATGCCGTTAGGCATCTGCCGAAGATGTTCGGTCAAGCCCGTCTCGGTCCACATGCGCGGCACCGCAATCCGGAGCGTGACGACGCCTGACAAATCATGTCTCAACTGGCCAGGTGAGGGGCGGGCGCCGAACGCCGGTGCGCTGAATGCCATTTCGGTATCGAGCGTCTGATCCGTCATGATGCGGCGGCCTGGAAAGCGTTCTGCAAGTTGTGTTCTGAGTGCGCCGAGCCTGTCGGGATCGATCATCCTTGTCTTGGTCAGCACGATGAGATGGGCTGCTTCTATCTGGCGGGTGAACAGCGGGCTCAACGCCTCCGTCTCCCAAGTTCCGGCTTTCATGGCGTCGACCAGGGTCACAATTCCTACCGATCCGGCAAAAGGCGAACCGGCGGCAAGCGTCGCGAGTGCGACGGGGTCGGAGAGGCCGCTGGCCTCGACCATGATGTGATCCGGCGGCGTTGTGATGTCCGCTGCCTGCTCCAATGCGGCGAGAAAGTCGTTGCCCATCGCGCAGCAGGAACAGCCATTGGTCAGCTCGATTACATCACCATGATCCTGCGAAATCTCCGCAACATCGAGGTTTATCGCCCCGAAATCATTGATGATAACGGCAACGCGTTTCCCATGATCGGCAGTCAAAATGCGGCGCAGGAGCGTTGTCTTGCCGGCGCCCAGAAATCCGCTGAGGATGGTGACATTGCTTGTCTTTACCCGCTTGGCCGCAATGGGATCGCTCGATCTTCCCTGAAGCACCGTCGCGAGAAAACCCAGTTCCTGGACCGCTCTTGCTATCGGAGTCATTTTAGACATCGGCGAGATGCACCTGGCCGCCGCTAATGATCCCCTTGATGCTGATGTCGTTCAACCTTTCGGCACCCAACGCATAAGGATCGTCAGACAGGATCGCCATATCAGCCAATTTGCCGACTTCTAGCGAGCCTATCTCATGATCTCGCTTGAGGCGATAAGCGGCATCGATCGTGATCGCCTGCAGGGCCTTGTCGAGTGATATCCGCTCTCCTGCGGCCATCACCGTCTTGCCATCTTCGGCGATCCGGTTTGCCGCGATCCACGCCCCGTGCAGCGGCGCCATGGGGCATACTACAAGATTATAGTCCGAATGGATGCAAAAGCTGGTGCCCGCCCGGTCGAGCGAGCCAAGCCGGGCGACCGATTCCGAACGGTCGGGACCAAAACCCGTCTGACTATGCAAGAGGCTGCGATAATGGACGAAATAGACGTTGACGCTGGCACCTCCGCCGAGCGCACCGAGCCGTCGCGCCTGCGCGGGTGTCGAGATCGAATAATGCTCTATGGTGAAACGGTGATCGAAGCTGGGTTTGCGTCGTTGCAATTCGGCTAAAACGTCCAGCGTCATGTCGATTGTCTGGTCGCCATTGGCGTGGCTGTGAATCTGGATGCCGCGTTCCCAGTAAGGATACATCACGTCGACAAGCTCCGCCCAAGGCACTTCGCCCACCTCCCCATGATCCTCGCCCAGATAGCCAGGGAAATTGAGCTTCAACGTCATCGAAGGAAAGGACCCGTCGTTGATCCATTTGACGCCTTGCACCATCAGGCGCGTATTGTTTTGTGCCATTTTTTGCGCGAGATAGTCGAAGCGCCTATCTTCGAATTTGCGGCGTAGAGTTGGTTCAAAGGCGACGAGGAAAACGCGCAACGGAAAGCTCTCATCGAGCGAAAGGCGGTGATGGTCGGTCCATTCCATTTCCATATCCATCAGCCCCCAACCCATATCGGCAACCGATGTCACGCCATTATGCACTGCCGCTCTGGCCAACAGCCGCAAGGCTTCATCGCCCGCGCCCGGACGTGCCAGATATTGCTGTACCGGAGCCATGCCCAAAGCGATGGCCCCCGTTTCAACCAGCCAGCCATTCAGGCGCCCGTCGGCATATCGCCCCACACCATGCTGCTGGTTGGTCGCATCGGCCTTGGTTAGCGCCAGCATGGGAGAATTTGTGTAAAGGATATGGGGTGCATAGCACATCACCCAGATCGGCACCTCGGCCGAGATTGCATCGAGCATGTCGCGATCAAGATGGCCCCCATGGCGTGCCGGGTCATACCCCCAGCACATGATCGGCCTTGACGGATCGTCGGTGGAGGCAACCAATTGGCGCAGGCGTTCAAGAACATCGTCGCGTGTCAGACAGGGCTCAACCCTGCCATTGGGGCCATAAGATGGGATCGGGCCCACATAGTTCAGGCCCATGAACAGCCCTGAAACGCGCAAATGGGTATGCGGATCGATGAAGCCCGGCATCAGCACATCGTCGGCAAATTGTGCATCAATCTCGTGCGGATAGCGATCGAGCCACGGCTTCATCGACGCAAATGTTCCGACCGATACTATGCGTTCGCCCGCTACTGCGATGGTGTCCGCTTCCGGGCGGCCTGGATCCATCGTGTAGATTTTGCGCGCCTTGAACAGCTTCAGCTTTTCTATCATCGCTCCCCCCCGTTTGCGGTTCGATCATTCCCTGCTCAAATCATGCACGTCAAGGCGAGAGGTCATGTGCGCCAGCTATTTTCGTCTAGCCAGCCTAGCGAAACGCCTCTGCCTGACAATTGTCTTTGTGAAGTCGGTTAAGCTGGAAGTCTTGGAATAGTCCGCGGTTGCCTGTCCTATCGCGATTCAAATGCGCCGCATTGCCTCCCGGTCGCGGATGGGGGCGATACCATATAGCTCTCGATAGGCCCTCGCGAAGTGCGTGGCGGAGGCAAAGCCCGTTGCTACCGCGATCTGGATGATCGTCATGCCGGTTTGTTGCACCATCTGGCGCGCGCGTTTGAGCCGAAGATCACGATAATAGCGAGCGGGGCGGGCGTCGAGCTCCCGGGCGAAAAGACGTTCCATCTGGCGAATTGAAATGCCGCCTCGCGCTGCCAGATCGGCCAGCGTCAAAGGGTTTTCGAGATGATCCTCCATCGCGGCAATCACTTCCAGCAGCCCGCCATGGCGTACACCGGTGCGTTCGGAAAGCGCCAACCGCTGCGGTTCTGAAGCCTTGCGGGCGCTATGGTGGAGCATCTGGTCGGCGACACGCGCGCCCAGATCGCGTCCGAAATCTTCGGTTATGAAGTGCAACATCAGGTCGAGTGGTGCCGTGCCGCCAGAGCAGGTGAAGCGATCGCCATCGATTTCGAAAAGGCTGCGCGTGACCTGCAGCTTGGGATAGTTTTCAGCCAGTGTCTCGATATCTTCCCAATGGATGGTGCAGCGATGTTCATCGAGCAACCCCGCATCGGCGAGAATTGCGCTGCCCGTGCAGACGCTGCCGATCATCGCTGAGCGGCGGGCAAGGCGGCGCAGCTGGGCGTTGAGTGCCGCATCGAAACGGTCATACACGTCCACCCCTGAACAGACGATAATCGCGTCGGCCGGCTCGGCATCGGCGAGCGCGCAATCGACCTGAACCTGCGCGCCGTTGCTCGCCATCACCTTTTGGCCATCGATGCTTGCTGTTCGCCAGTGATAAAGCGGGCCGCCTTGCATGCGATTGGCGACCCGCAGCGGTTCGATCGCGGCGGTAAAGGGCATGAGCGAAAAGTCCGGCACCAGCAGGAACAGGAAGCGGCGCGGATAATGTGCTCCCCGCTCGGCGGTGGTGATGGGTGAATGCTCCATGTCGTTTTTATATCCGAATATGTCGTTTTTGGAATATCCGATTGCCGGACAAAAGCCTTACACAGTGCAGACGATTCCGGATCACCGAGGGGGAGAGCCAATGGCCGACGACGAAATCATTCTGCGCGATTTGAACGACGACGATCTGGTCGAGCAGATGAAGGACGATCTTTACGACGGCCTTGCCGACGAAGTGCATGAAGGCACGCAAATCCTGCTCGAGCGCGGCTGGGATGCGAACAACGTTCTCTCCGAAGCCCTGGTCGAAGGCATGCGCATAGTCGGGGTCGATTTCCGCGACGGTATCCTTTTCGTTCCCGAGGTGCTGCAATGCGCCAACGCGATGAAGAGCGGCATGGAACTGCTGCGTCCCATCCTGGCCAAATCGGAAAGCTCGGCGAGCCTCGGCAAATATGTCATCGGCACGGTCAAGGGCGATATCCACGATATCGGCAAGAACCTCGTCGGCATGATGCTGGAAGGTGCCGGATTTGAAGTCATCGATCTGGGCATCAACAACCCGGTCGAAAATTATCTGAAGGCGATTGACGATCATCAACCCGCGATCCTCGGCATGTCGGCGCTGCTTACCACGACCATGCCCTATATGGGTGTCGTGATCGAAGAGCTCGACAAGCGCGGCATATTGAAGGAACTGCCCGTGATGGTTGGCGGTGCACCGTTGAACCAGGAATTTGCCGACGCCATCGGCGCACACAGCTATGGCCGCGATGCCGCCATCAGCGCGGAGCTCGCCCGCGCACTGGTCGGCAAAAACAGCTAATGGGCGATGCCGCCGTCCGCCGGACCGGTGGCCGCCAGGCAAGGCTGGGTCGCCGGGTGCGACCGCAAGAAGCTGCGGCGGTCGCACCAGAATCGCTTGTAACCACCAGCGCCAACCCTGACGGTCCGGCACTGGTGTTGGCCTGCGGCGCGATTGCGAACGAAGTCATCGCCTTGCGAGACCAACTTGATAGCGCCGGGGATGCCTTTGTCCTGCATTGCCTTCCAGCCGAACTGCATAATCGCCCGGGCCAGATCGCGCCGAGGGTCGATGCCTTTCTGAGCGAGCATCGCCACAAATATTCGCGGGTCCTGATCGGCTATGGTGATTGCGGCACCGGCGGTGCGCTCGACAAGGTGCTTGAGCGGCATGATGCCAACCGACTGCCCCATGCGCATTGCTATGAATTTTTTGCCGGCACGCCGTTGTTCAACGAGATTTCCGAAGCCGAGATCGGCAGCTTCTTCGTCACCGATTTTTTGGTGCGGCATTTCGAACGTTTGGTGTGGGAAGGCTTGGGCCTCGATACCCGGCCTGACATGCTGCAAAGCTATTTCGGCAACTATCGAGATCTTGTTTATCTGGCGCAAACTGACGATGCCGACCTGCAGTTGAAGGCTGAGGCTGCGGCTGAGAAGCTGGGTCTCAACTATGTTTTCCGCAATGTCGGCTATGGCGAGCTGGCCGGCTTCATCGCCTCTGCGGCAAAAGAGGCGCGGCGCCATGTATAGATTGCGCCTCTGGTCGGTAAAGCATGCGCACGGGATGGAGCGGCTCTACAACGCCATCAACCCGCCCATTGTTGCAACCCTGAAACTGTTGACCAAACTTTTTGGAAACCGGCTCGACAAGCCGATCACCGCGCTTGAGGCCAAAGGCAAAGCGCTGTTTTTCGACTGCAAGATGTGCGGCAATTGCGTGCTGTCTTCGACCGGCATGTCTTGCCCGATGAATTGCCCCAAAACCATCCGTAACGGGCCTTGCGGGGGTGTTCGCGAAAACGGACATTGCGAGGTGAAGCCGGAAATGCGCTGCGTGTGGGTCGAGGCTTGGGATGGCGCGTCGCGCATGCAGGACGGCGCTGCTATCCGCGACATCCAGTTTGCGGTCGACAACAGCAAAAAGGGCCAGTCGAGCTGGTTAAGGCTCGCCCGCGATGCGTGACGACCACCCCCTGTTCGATGAATATGGCGCCAACCCCGGCGATCCCTTGCCGATGCGCGAAGGCCATGTCTCGCATGGACGGTTCGAACGTGTCCTGCGCGCTGGCCAGTTCGCCATAACAACCGAAATTGCGCCGCCCGATTCCGCTGACCCCGATGAAGTGCTGCGGCGTGCAGCCCTGTTCGATGGTCATGTCGATGCGATCAATGCGACCGACGGTTCGGGCGCCAATTGCCATATGTCGAGCCTTGCGGTTTGCGCGTTGCTGACCCGCGTCGGTTATTCGCCGATCATCCAGATCAGTTGCCGTGACCGGAACCGCATCGCGATTCAGGGTGACGTACTGGGCGCTTCGGCCTTGGGCGTATGTTCGGTGCTCTGCCTGTCGGGGGATGATGTCAGCGTTGGCGATCATCCCGAGGCAAAGCCGGTCTTCGATCTCGACAGTGTCTCACTACTTTCCACAATCAAGACTTTGCGCGACGAGAATCGGTTCCTTAGCGGACGGCCGCTGGACATGGGGCCGAGGCTGTTCCTTGGCGCGTCGATCAATCCTTTCGCACCGCCGGTTGAGAATCGCGTGCACCAGTTTGCCAAGAAGATCGCCGCCGGCGCGCAGTTTGTGCAGTCCCAATATTGTTTCGACATTGATATGGCGCGCAGCTTCATGGCGCAAGCGCGCGACATGGGACTGACCGACCAATGCTACACGTTGATGGGTGTCGGGGTCCTCGCGTCAGCCAAGACGGCCAAATGGCTGCGCAGCGCTATTCCCGGCGTGCATATTCCCGACGCCATCATCCGCCGCCTTGAGCAGGCTGAAAAACCGAAAGCGGAGGGCCGCGCCATCGCGATCGAGCTGATGCAGCAGCTTGCCGAAATCGATGGCATCAATGGCATACACCTGATGGCATACAAGCAGGAAGATTGGGTCGGCGAGATCGTTACCCAATCAGGCGTGCTGGGCGACCGCAAGCCCTGGTCGCTTTCGCGCGCGCACGATGCGCTGACGGCCAATATCGATCATCAATATCATGAAGCATTAGCACAGGAACAGGAAAACGCATGACACGCACCGTACTCAGTTCGGCCACCAAGGAGGTTGTGATCGGCTTTGATCAGCCATTTGTCATGATCGGCGAACGCATCAATCCGACGGGACGAAAGCTGCTCGCGGCCGAAATGAAGGAAGGCAATTACGACCGCGTCGTTGCCGATGCACTTGCCCAGGTGGAGGCTGGTGCCCAGATGCTCGACGTTAATGCCGGTATCCCGCTGGCGGACGAGCCTAGGATCCTCGCTGAAGTGATCCAGCTCGTCCAGTCCGTCACCGACGTTCCTCTGTGTATCGACAGCTCGATCATCGAGGCTCTCGAGGCCGGGCTTGCGGTGTACAAGGGTCGCCCGCTGGTCAACTCGACCACCGCCGAAGACGAGGTCATGGAGCGGGTGCTGCCGCTGGTTAAGAAATATGACGCGGCGGTCGTCGCCATATCCAATGACGATACCGGCATTTCAGAAGATATCGACGAACGCTTCCGCATCGCCAAGCTGATCGTCGAACGGGCGCAGGATCATGGCATCAAGCCGCAGGATGTGGTTGTCGACCCGCTGGTTATGCCGATTGGTGCGATCAACTCAGCAGGCCGTGATGTGTTCCGTCTAGTGCGCCGTCTGCGCGAGGAGTTGAAGGTGAATACCACTTGCGGCGCTTCGAATATCGGTTTCGGTCTCCCAAATCGCCATGCCATCAACAACAGCTTCCTGCCGATGGCCGCCTGTGCGGGCATGACCAGCGCGATCCTGAATCCCTGCCACGAAGGCTTGGTGCCTGCGATCAAGGCAGCGGACACGCTGAACGGTGTTGACCCCAATTGTGCCAACTGGATCCGCATGTTCCGCGAACCGTCTGTCGAAGGCGAGGGCCGCGGACGCGGGGGACGCGAGGGTCGTCGGCGTAGAGGGTGATCGCGAAGTGTCGCACAAGATCATTTTCACTCCCTCGGGCATTCGAGCCGAGGCCAAGCAGGGCGAGACGGTCTATGACGTCGCGCTGGCCGCAGGCGTCGACATCCAGTCGATCTGCGGCGGCAAGGGGCTGTGCAACCGTTGCCAGATTGAACTTTCACCTGGCGAACATGCCAAGTTCAAGCTGAGCGTGGGCGCGGACGCGCTTTCTCCGCTTACCGACAGCGAGATCAGGGCGCTCGAAAAAGGCCGGATGCGCGAAGGACGCAGGCTCGCTTGCCGGGCGCAATTGTGCGGGGATGCCGTCGTCGAAGTACCGAGCGACGCGCGCCAACACCAGTCGGTCATCTCCAAGGCAGGAACAGCGATCGACTGTGTGCCAAAGCCCGCAATCAAGCTGTATATGTGCGAGCTTCCCAAACCCGAGTTGGACGACAATCCGAGCGACGGCGAAGCACTCACCCAGGCCTTGCGCGAGTTCGGGGTAGAAGCGGCACCGCGGCACCGTACCTTGATAAAGCTCCAGCCCATCTTGGCGCAGAACGACCGGCAATTGATTGCCGTGGTCCGTGATGACAAAGACATTATCGATGTTTGGCCACCATCGCCGTTCGATGCCTATGGTGCGGCGATCGATATCGGTTCAACTTCGGTTGCGCTCTATCTCTATGACCTGACGCTGGGGACTTTGGCCTATCAGAGCAGCGCGATGAATCCGCAGATCCGCTATGGCGAGGATCTGATGAGCCGTGTTTCCTATGTCATGATGAACAAGGGCGGCGAAGAAAAACTGACCGCCGAAATCCGCAAGCAGATCGCCTCGATGCTGGAGGAGGCTCGCGCCGCGCTCGATCTTGGCCCCAACCAGATTCTCGAGGTTGTGCTGGTCGGTAACCCGATCATGCATCACCTGTTCCTCGGTATCAATCCGGTGGAATTGGGGCAGGCGCCGTTTACGCTCGCAGTGAAGGACTGGTTTGAGGCTCCAGCCTATCGGTTCGACCTCGGCATTTCGGAAACTGCGCGGATTGCCATGCTGCCACTGGTCGGCGGCCATGTGGGTGCGGATACAACCGGCGCATATCTTACGCAGATCAAGGCGATGGAGGGGCGTTCCGTTCTGCTCGTCGACATCGGAACCAATGCCGAAATCGTGCTCAGCCACAATGGCCGTGTCGCAGCCTGTTCCTCACCCACAGGCCCGGCCTTTGAGGGTGCCGAGATCAGCGCCGGGGTTCGCGCCAGCCCGGGTGCAATCGAACGCGTGCGGATCGATCCCGAAACCAAGGCGGTCGAGGTCAAAATCATAGGCCATGACGAATGGCTATCCGACAGCCGCCCCGAAGAACTGGCCAAGCACCGCATTTCCGGAATTTGCGGATCGGGCATTTTCGAGGTGATGGTCGAGCTTGCCAGCGCCGGGGTGATTGTCGAGAGCGGACTATTCCGGCCCGAGGCTGCTCCAGGCCGCGTCGAGCAGGAAGGCCAAATCTGGAAATTCCTGCTGGTCGATCGCCCCGAAAACCCGATCTACGTGAAACAGACCGATGTGCGGGCGGTGCAGTTGGCCAAGGCGGCTTTATCCGCCGGTGTGTCGTTGCTCACCGACTATCTGCAATGCGATCATATCGAGGAAATATTGCTCGCGGGGGCATTCGGAACTCATCTCGATTCCAAATATGTCGCCGACATCGGGATCATTCCCGGTGCCACGGCCGACAATGTCCGCTCGATTGGCAATGCGGCCGGCATGGGGGCGGCAATGGCTTTGCTCAGCACCGGCGAGAAAGCACGCATCATCGAAGCGGTAAAGCATATCGAAAAAGTTGAAACGGCGACCGAACCCAAATTTCAGGACTATTTCGTCGGCGCCATGAAATTCCCAACCGCGCCAAAGGTTGAAGGCGATGCCGGCTCAGGCCGTGGTCGCCGCAGCCGCTCGCGCGAACGATAAATTCGAAGAAAGGATCAGAACATGTCGAGAGAAGGACGCTCAGGAGGCCGCCGCGGCCGCGCCGAAGCCAATGCCGCCGCGGCCACCCCGCGCGCACCCTATATCGAGCGCAAAATCCCGCCTTATTCGGTCCTGGGCGATGCGGACCTGGCGATCCTCGAATATAATGCCGACACAATCCTCGAAGAAATCGGCATCGACATCAAGGAAGACCCGGAAACCATCGCGCTGTTCGTCGCTGCTGGCGCGAAAGCCGATGGCGATCGTGTTCGCTTCCCGCGCGGCATGTGCCGGGAAATTGTCCAGAAAAACGCGCCCAAAATCTTTACCCAATATGCCCGTAATCCAGCGAACAATGTTGTCATCGGCGGCAACACCACCGTGCTGGTGCCAGCCTATGGTTCGCCCTTCGTCTACAGCCGCGAAGGGGGCCGGCGCTATGCGACGATCGAGGATTTCCGCAACTTCGTGAAGCTGGCCTATATGGCGGACAGTCTACACCATTCGGGCGGTACGATTTGCGAGCCGGTCGACTTGCCGGTGAACAAGCGCCATTACGACATGGTCTACAGCCATATCAAATATAGCGACAAGGCCTTCATGGGTTCGGTCACGCATCCGCAGCGTGCTGAGGATTCGGTCAGCATGGCGAAGATCCTGTTTGGCGAGGATTTCGTCGAGGAAAATTGCGTGATGGTAAACCTGATCAACGCCAATTCGCCGATGACATTCGACGCGACCATGCTGGGCGCGCTGAAAGTTTATGCGCGGCACAATCAGGCAACGATGATCAGCCCGTTCATCGTTGCAGGCGCGATGTCGCCGGTGACGGTCGCTGCCGTTGCTGCGCAGAGCCTTGCCGAAGGGCTGTGCGGCATGGCGCTGGCGCAGCTTGTCCGCCCCGGAGCACCAGTGATTTACGGTAATTTCGTCTCGTCGATGTCGATGCAATCGGGGGCGCCAACCTTCGGTTCGCCGGAAGCGTCGCTGATCCTCAATTGCGGCGCAGCGCTTGCCCGCCGGCTGGGTGTGCCCTTCCGCTCTGCGGGTGGCTTTACCGCGTCCAAGGTTTCCGATGCGCAAGCCGCCTATGAAGCGGCGAATACCTTGCAGCAGGGATTGCTCGCGGGCGTCAACTTCATGCTCCACACGGCGGGTTGGCTCGAGGGTGGTCTGGCCATGGGCTATGAGAAATTCGTCATGGATTGCGACCAGGCGGCGATGATGGCGGTCTATGCCGGCGGCGTCGACATGTCGGCCAACGGGCAGGCGATGGACGCGCTTGCCGAAGTCGGTCCAGGCCAGCATTTCCTCGGTTGCTCACACACCCAGGCCAACTTCAAATCCGCCTTTTACCGTTCAACCATCGCAGACAATAACAGCTATGAACAATGGGTCGAGGATGGCCGCCTCGATGCCGAACAGCGTGCCGAAAAGGTTTATAAGGACATGCTCGCCAGCTACACCGCGCCCGAACTTGATCCCGAAATCGATGCCAGGCTGGTCGCCTTCATGGAAGAGAAAAAGGCGAGTTTCCCGGATTCGAATATCAGCTGACGGGAAGGCCTGCCTGTATCGGGTGAGTGAGTGTCGCTGATGGCGTCCATCAACCCTTCTAATGCTATGGACCGGTTGTCCAATTGGCTTTAGCCTTCTTGCAAGGGGAGGCAAAATGGCGGACTGGGAAAAACATATCGATACAGGTGGCTATGGCCGCTCGTCGCGCAAGTTTGCCGGATTATTGATCGACCCTTTTGTGTTTTTCCCGACCGCGATTTTGTCGCTGGTTGTGATCGCCTACAGCATATTGGATGCTCAGGGCTCGGCTGACCTGTTCTCGGGCATCCGCAAGGGCGCCACAGACAATTTCGACTGGTTCCTGATGTCGACCGGCAATCTTTTGCTGCTATTCTGCATCGCCATCGCCATTTCGCCGCTGGGCCGGATCAGGCTAGGCGGCAAAGGGGCGACGCCCGATTATTCCCGTTTATCTTGGTTTTCGATGCTGTTCGGAGCGGGCATGGGTATCGGGTTGGTATTTTATGGCGTCGGCGAACCTGTCGCGCATTTCACCAGTTCAATGGCAGGCGGTGCCGGTGCACCCCTGGGCGGCGCAGCTGGAAATGCAGTGATGGCGCGAGATCTTGCGATGGCCGCGACGATTTTTGACTGGGCATTGCATCCCTGGGCAATGTTTGCCGTGACCGGGCTTGCGCTTGCCGTGTTCGCCTATGATTTCAACATGCCCTTTTCGATGCGATCTGCCTTTTACCCGATTTTCGGCAAGGCTGTCTGGGGACGGACAGGCGACCTGATCGATATTCTGGCAGTGTTTGCCACCATTTTCGGTTTGGCATCATCGCTGGGCCTGGGCGCGCAGCAGGCGATGGCGGGGATTACCTTTCTGTATCAGGTCGCCAGCTCCCCGGCGGCGATATTGGCGCTGATTGCGATCATGTCGGCCATCACATTCCTGTCGGTTCGGGGCGGTATTGATCGCGGCATCCGGATTCTGAGCGAGCTCAACATGCTGGTTGCGCTGGGCCTGCTGATCTTCGTTCTGCTGACCGGCCCCGTCGTCGCGCTGCTTTCAGACCTGTTCCGGAATATCTATGTCTATCTCGCCAATCTGCCTGCCTTGTCCAATCCTGTCGGGCGTGCCGACACCGGCTTTTATCGCGACTGGTCGGTCTATTACTGGGCCTGGTGGATCAGTTGGGCACCCTTTGTCGGCATGTTCATGGCGCGCATTTCGCTTGGCCGCACGGTACGCGAATTTATCGTCGGTGCCATGATCGCTCCCAGTTTGCTTGGCATATTGTGGCTGACCATCTTCGGTGATGCCAGCATTGCCCATATCGTGGGCGGCGACAGCGCCGGACTGGCCAAGGCAACACTCGACCAGCAATTGTTCGTCTTGCTCGGCTCGTTGCCCTGGCCGCAGGTGACATCCTTTGTCGCTATCTGCCTTATCCTGATCTTTTTCGTGACCGGGTGGGATTCGGGAACCTTGGTGATCGACACTATGACCTCGGGCGGGCGCACGGATACGCCGTTGCGGCAAAAGGCATTCTGGCTGTTTGCAGTCGGCGGGATTGGGGTGATGCTGTTGCTGACCGGAGGATTGAATTCGCTGCAAGCCGGCGCCATCGCGTCGGGGCTTCCGCTTGCGCTTGTTTTGCTTTTGATGTGCTGGGGCACGCTAAAAGGTTTGCTCGTCTTGCACCGAAAGCACCGCGATGGCTGACCTCCACGATGCCGACTATATCATCGTCGGTGCAGGCTCTGCCGGATGTGTTCTGGCCGATCGGCTGAGCGCGGATGGGCGGTACAAGGTGGTGCTGCTCGAATATGGCGGCAGTGACCGGTCGATCTTCATCCAGATGCCTGCGGCATTGGCTTACCCCATGAACACCAGGCGCTGGAATTGGGGCTACGAAAGCGAGCCCGAGCCGCATCTGGGTGGACGCCGCCTGAACTGCCCGCGCGGAAAGGGGCTGGGTGGGTCGTCTTCTATAAACGGGCTGGTCTATGTGCGCGGCAACGCACTCGATTTTGAGCGGTGGAAGCAAGAGGAAGGCGCGCGTGGCTGGGGCTTTGCCGATGTGCTGCCCTATTTCAAAAGGGCCGAAACGCGCGCGGAAGGGGGGGATGATTATCGCGGCGGCGATGGGCCGCTCTCCACTGGATATGGCACGCTCAAAAACCCGTTGCACCAGGCCTGGCTCGGTGCGGCGCAGCAGGCAGGCTATGCCCAGACCGAAGACTATAATGGCTACCGTCAGGAAGGCTTTGGCCGGATGGACATGACGGTCCGGAACGGTACCCGCTGTTCGGCCGCCAAGGCCTATTTATATGATGCGCGCAAGCGGCCCAATCTGACCGTAATCGAGCATGCACTGGCTACGCGTATCCTGTTCGAAGGGACGCGCGCGGTTGGCATCGCATATGAGCGAGGCGGCAAACAGTATCAGCTGCGCGCACGCCGCGAAGTCATCCTGTCGGGCGGGCCGATCAATTCGGTCCAATTGCTGAAGCTTTCGGGTATCGGGCCGGCAGCGGAGCTGATGGAGCACGGAATCCCTGTGTTGGCCGATCGACCCGGTGTCGGCGCCAATCTTCAGGATCATCTCGAATTCTATTTCCAGATGGCCTGCACCAAGCCGATCACGCTTTATGGCAAGGCCAATCTGCTGGGGAAGGCCATGGTCGGGGCGCGCTGGCTATTCCTGCGCTCGGGCGAAGGCGCATCGAACCAGTTTGAAAGCTGCGGTTTCATCCGCAGCCGCGCCGGGATCAAATATCCCGATATCCAGTATCACTTCTTCCCCATGGCGATCAATTATGACGGTTCCTCGCTCGCCACCGAGCATGGCTTTCAGGCGCATGTCGGGCCAATGCGATCGAAGAGCCGCGGCAGTGTCACGCTGCGCAGCGCCGATCCGCATGACAAGCCGAGGATCCTGTTCAACTATATGAGCCATCCTGACGACTGGGTAGAGATGCGCGCATGCGTCCGCCTGACGCGGGAGATTTTCCAGCAAGAAGCCTTTGCTCCCTATCGCGGACGAGAGATCCAGCCTGGTGCCGATTGCACCACTGACGAACAGATTGATGCGTTCATCAAGGACCATGTCGAAAGCGCCTTGCACCCCAGCTGCACCTGCAAAATGGGCGATCCGTCCGATCCGATGGCGGTGGTCGATCCCGAATTGCGCGTCATCGGCGTCGAAGGGCTGCGGGTGATCGACAGTTCGGTGATGCCGTCGATCACCACCGGAAACCTCAATGCACCTACAATCATGATTGGCGAAAAGGGGGCGGACCATGTGCTGGGAAAAGCCATGCTGCCGCCATCCAACGCGCCATTCTTTGTCGCACCCGATTGGGAAAATACGCAACGATGACCTCAACCATTTTGGAGCCTGCACGCGAAATCGATGTCATCCGCCAAACCGACGTTCTGGTAGTTGGTTCCGGACCCGGCGGCCTGGCTGCAGCGCTCGCCTCCGCGCGGGCGGGGGTCGAGACTATCCTGCTGGAGCGCTATGGATGTTTTGGCGGCAACATCACGCAGGTCGGCGTCGAAGGCTTTGCCTGGTATCGCCACCCGCAGACCATCGACAGCGAAGGCATAGGACGCGAGTTTGAAGAACGCGCCAAGGCAATGGGCGCGGCGATGCCCGAGCCGCAGTCGATCAGCCACAGCCTCGATGCAGAGGGTTTCAAGGTTGTCGCCGATACGCTGGTCGAGGAAGCCGGTGTCATTCCGATGCTGCACCGCCTTTGCGTCGCCCCGATCATGGAAGGCGATACGATCAAGGGCGTGATCGTTGAGAGCAAGGCGGGCCGGGAGGCGATCCTCGCCAAACGCGTGATTGATGCAACCGGGGATGCCGATATCGCCCATCGTGCCGGTGCACCGACGCACAAACATCCTGTCGACGAAATGATGTCGGTTTCGGTCATGTTCTCGATGACCGGGGTTAACAAGACGCGCTTTATCGAGGCAGTAAAGGCTGACCCGCAAAGCTATGGCGACTGGGCCGTCGGCGGCGAATGGGAAGTGATCACCAGCGGCAAGGAGGATGAGATGTTCTCACCCTTCCTGCGCAAGCCATTCCAGAAGGCCCTCGAGGCTGGCCTGATTCCGGAAAGTGTGAAAACCATGGCAGGAACATGGGGCACCGTGTCCGATCAGGGGGACCTGACCTATCTGAACATGTGCCACCTCTATCTCGACGGCACCGATCCCGATGCACTGACCATGGGCGAGATAGAGGGGCGCAAACAGGCGATGCACGCCATCCACGCGTTGCAAGCCTTCATGCCCGGTTGCGAGACTGCGAAGCTTCGCAATTTCGGGATGACGCTGGGCATTCGCGATACCCGCAAGATTGATGCAGCCTATAATATGACCGCCGATGATGTGAAGGAGCAGGGCCGTTTTGAGGACAGTATCGGCATCTTTCCCGAATTCATCGATGGCTATGGCTATCTGATCCTTCCCACCACGGGACGCTATTTCCACGTCCCCTATCGGTCGATGCTGCCTAAAGGCGTGAAGAACCTGCTCGTCACGGGGCGTGTCATAGGTGGTGACAAGGTGAGCCATGCGGCCGTCCGAAACATGATGTGCTGTGCGGTGGCCGGGCAGGGGACAGGCGTGGCAGCGGCGCTGGCAGTCAAGTCGAACCGCGATTTTGCAGAGGTGGACATTCGGGCCGTGCAGCAGGAATTGCTGCGGCAGGGTGCGCGTATCACCTAGCCGGATAACATCATGCCTTAAGTTGATGGCGGGCTTCCGCCGACTTGAGGCGCGCGCCGACTTACACTATAAGCCATGCTTATGTTAGCCCGCTGTCCGAATGTCGCGTCATGAACAAGGCGCAAATCCCGAACCATTTCGAATTTCGCGCGTT
>CAYRDQ010000004.1:0-147828 GCA_964423155.1 uncultured Sphingorhabdus sp. | reverse complement strand
GCGAACCCGGCACTAACCTATATAGGCGATTTTCGGTGAATGGGAAGTGAAGGGGTTCAAATTCCCTGCATGTTCCGACTTTCCGCCGGAATATGCACTACCAGACCGTCAAGTTCCGCGGTCAGATTAATCTGGCAGGAAAGCCGGCTCGTTCGCCGTGCACCGCTGGCCAGATCAAGCATGTCCTCCTCATCCTCGCTTGCGACAGGCAGTTGGTCGAACCAATCCTTGGCGACAATCACATGACAGGTCGAACAAGCCATCTGGCCTTCGCAGGTTCCCTCAAGCGGCTGACCAGCGTTTTGTGCAACTTCAAGCAGGTTATCTCCCGGCTTGGCCTCGACGATCTGCGTTGTTTCTCCATCGGGACTGACGAAATGCACCTTCACGACAACTGCCTTTCTGCTGCGACGTTGATCAACAAGGCCGCATGCTCGATCTCTTCGAGCGTCGTATACCGCCCCCAGCCTAGGCGAATAGAGGATTTAGCCTGTGCGTCGGTCAAACCGATGGCGCGCAGTACATGGCTGGGGCGCCCAGAGCCGCTAGCGCAGGCGCTTCCGGCTGAAAACATCACCTCGCGACATTCGCTCATCAGACGTGCGACGTCGATGCCATCGCGGCGGATGTTGAGATTGCCTTTGTAGCGTTGCGTGATCGAACCGTTCACAGTCCAGCCAGCGAACAGCTCCATCGCGCGATTCCAGAGGCGTTCGACATGGGCCGCATCTTCCTGCATCCGCTCCGCCGCGAGCTGCGCGGCAGCGCCAAATCCCGCACATAAAGCGGGTGACAGCGTGCCAGAACGTAGCCCCTGCTCTTGCCCACCTCCATGCACCAAGGGCTCAAGACTTACGCCATCGCGCACCCACAGCGCGCCTATGCCTTTGGGGCCGTGTATCTTGTGCGCGGATATTGCGAACATGTCCGGGCCTTCCGGAATCGGCATCCGGCCGTACGCCTGAACGGCGTCGCACAAGAACAGGCTGCCCTCCGCCTGCTGCTGTGCCGCCAGATCGGCAATCGCCTTCACGGTGCCAATCTCGTTGTTCACCAGCATAACCGCCAGCAGGCCCTGTCCCGCGGCTTCGGCATGTTCGGCCAAAACCTGTCCATCCAGGTGCGTTACACAGTCGAGAACTGCCGCATGTTCCGTGGCCGCGCAGGAAGCGGGCAGTCCGCACCCCTTGATCGCAAGGTTCAGCGCCTCGGTCGCGCCGCTTGTGAAGATGACCCGGCCACCTTTTGGCAGCAACGCCGCCACTTGCTCACGCCCCACCTCAACGGTCGCCGCAGCCTTGCGTCCGCCTATATGCGCGCTTTGCGGATTCCAGAATTGGTCTCTCAACCAAGGCTCCATCGCGGCAAACACTTCAGGTGCCATTGGCGTGGTCGCCTGGTAGTCGAGATAGATCGGCTCGTTCATGCCGCCTGTGCTCGCTCCCGGATCGCTTTCCATGCGGCGATGAAACGATCAATATCCTCCTCGCTGGTCTGCGGACCAAAGCTGACGCGTATCACTTCGCTTGCTGCTTTTGCATCCCAGCCCATTGCGGTGAGCACATGGCTTGCCTTCAGCGTACCTGACGAACAGGCGCTGCCCGCAGACACCGAAATGCCGGCGAGATCGAAAGAAATCAGCTGGCTTGAAGCCGAAACGCCCGGCATGCGGTAGCTACCAATGGTTGCAAGCCGTCGAGACGCCTTCCCCACAACCTCTCCTCCCGCAGCCTCTATCGCCGCTTCAAGTTTGGCGCGAAGCCTCGTCGCTTCTTCCATCCAGTCCAACCCGTTTTCCAACGCGGCAGCAAGGCCCATCACCGCTGGCAAATTCTCGGTCCCGCGCCGGTACCCCTTTTCCTGTCCGCCTGTAGGTTTGAGCAGCGCCAGATCGCGCGTCAGCAACGCGCCAAGGCCGGGTGGCCCGCCAAGCTTGTGCGCCGATAGGATTATAATGTCCGCCTCGGGCAATGGCAGTTTCCCGGCACCTTGCGAACAATCGGCCACCAAAAGTCCGCCACCTTCGTGGATGATTGGTGGCAGTTCGGCTAGCGGCTGGATAATGCCGGTTTCATTATTCACCTGCTGAATTGCGTAGCGCCTGCCACTGGCTATCGAACCCAGCCTTACGATGCCTAGGTCATCAACCGGAATGCGCGCCTCATCGCCAACGGCTGCCAACACAGCATCATGTTCGACCGCGCTTGCGACCGCGTCGAAGCCTTTGAGCGCCAGGGCAATCGCCTCGCTCGCACCACTGGTGAACAGGATTTCGCCTTCCCAACCCAATGCCTGCCCGATCCGCTTGCGCGCCTCTTCCAGCGCCGCACGCGCTGCCCTGCCCTCGCTGTGCGGACTTGAAGGATTGGCCCAGCGCATTAGGGCATCGGCCATTGCATCGCGCACCACCGGCGAGACCGGCGTCGTCGCAGCATGGTCCAGATAGAGACGATCAGGCTTCATTACAGGCGGGATGTCCGTTAAGGTTGCGAAAATCGCATTCGCTTCTATATAGCCGGTCGTCCGCTGCCTAGCCCGAAGGGCAATGCAGCCCTAGATTTCCTCTGTTTAGAAACATCTTATGCCAGCTATAGCAATTCCCGGTCCCGAAGGCCGTATCGAAGCCCGTTTCTCGCCACCGCCGCGCCCGCGCGCGCCGGTCGCGATGATCCTGCACCCTCATCCGCAAGCCGGTGGCACGATGAACGATCGCATCACACAGGCGATGTACAAGATTTTCGTAGCGCGCGGCTTTGCCGTTCTGCGTTTTAACTTCCGCGGTGTCGGCCGCAGCGAAGGCGAATTCGATAACGGCATTGGCGAGCTTTCTGATGCAGCAGCAGCGCTCGATTGGGTGCAGGCTTTCCATCCCGAAGCCAGCTCAACCTGGATTGCAGGTTTCAGCTTTGGTGCGTGGATCGGCATGCAATTGCTGATGCGTCGCCCCGAAGTACGCGGTTTCATCTCGGTCTCACCGCCCGCGAACATGTATGACTTCAGCTTCCTCGCGCCCTGCCCTTCTTCGGGTATCATCATCCATGGTGCGCAGGACGAGGTGGTTTCGCCCAACTCGGTACAGAAACTGGTAGACAAGCTGCGGACGCAAAAGCACATCACGATCCATCATGATGAAATCCCGCGCGCCAACCATTTCTATGAAAATGAAATGGAATTGCTTCTTGGCTCGGTCGAAAATTATCTGGATATGCGGCTCGACCCGGCCTGTCCGATCAAGTGATTTAACGGGGCTGGTCGCTGGATTTCACGAGCGACCGGCCTTGATCGTCGGGAATTGTCCAGATCGCCACATTGGCGAATAGCACTAGAGCCGCGGCGATCATCAGCCAGACTTTTTGGCCCAATCCGACTCGCTTCCACAGCTTCCACGCGCCCCAAAGCAGGGCGAAACCTCCGAGCATGGCGATTGAAAGAATGGCGGCTGTCATTCGCACTCGATAAAAGCTGTGGAAGGTGCAGGTCAAGGCGCGTTACCAGCCAAATTCGGCATGGTCTTTTGTCGGACCCTATCCTAGAGAGCGCCCAATCCCGACTCGCCAGAGTGGAAAGGCCGCCGCCATGCGTATTGCCATTGCCTCAGACCATGCCGCCCTTGCGCTGAAATCCGCGCTGGTTGCGCATCTGGAGGCTGCTGGACATGAAGTGGCCGACTTGGGGCCTTATGACGAAAGCTCGGTCGACTATCCCGATTATGGCTATAAGCTGAGCGCAAGTGTTGCCGCTGGTGAAGCCGAATATGGCGTCGCGCTTTGCGGCTCGGGAATTGGCATCTCCATCGCCGTAAACCGCAATCCGGCCTGTCGCGCGGCGCTTGTTTCCGAACCCCTTTCGGCGAAACTGGCCCGGGAACATAACGACGCCAATGTCATCGCCATGGGAGCGCGCCTGACCGGCATTGATATGGCCAAGGCCTGCCTCGATACTTTCCTTTCCACGCCATTCGCCGGTGATCGCCATGTTAGCCGCGTGAGCAAGCTTTCCAATCCCGACTTCGCAAAGGATTCCGCATGACCGCCTCTGCCGCCAATGATGTCCAGCCGGACGGCTTTTTCACCCAGAGCCTCGCGGAGCGCGATCCCGAAATTGCAGGTTGGATCGGTGAGGAACTGAAACGCCAACAGGAAAAAATCGAACTGATCGCATCGGAAAACATTACTTCGCGTGCGGTGCTTGAGGCGACGGGTTCGGTGCTGACTAACAAATATGCCGAGGGATATCCCGGCAAGCGTTATTATGGCGGCTGCGAATATGTCGACGAGATCGAAACGATCGCGATCGAGCGGGCCAAGAAGCTTTTTGAATGCGAATTCGCCAATGTGCAGCCGAATTCAGGAAGCCAGATGAACCAGGCGGTGTTCCTCGCGCTGCTGCAGCCCGGCGACACATTCATGGGCCTCGATCTTGCTGCGGGTGGTCACCTGACACATGGCAGCCCGGTCAACATGTCGGGCAAGTGGTTCAACCCGGTTTCCTACGGCGTTGATCGCGAAAGCCATCGCATTGATCTCGACGAAGTCGCCCGTATCGCCCGCGAAAACAAACCAAAGCTGATCATTGCCGGTGGCACCGCATATTCGCGTATCTGGGATTGGGCGGCCTTCCGCGCGATTGCAGACGAGATTGGCGCTTATCTGCTGGTCGACATGTCGCACATTTCAGGGCTGGTTGCGGGTGGAGCGCATCCCTCACCCATCCCGCATGCGCATGTGGTTACATCAACCACACACAAGTCGCTACGTGGCCCCCGTTCAGGAATCATCCTTTCAAATGACGAGGCCATCGCAAAGAAGATGAACTCGGCGATTTTCCCGGGATTGCAGGGTGGCCCGTTGATGCATGTCGTTGCTGCCAAGGCTGTCTGCTTCGCCGAAGCGATGCGTCCCGAATTCAAGACCTATGCCGCAAGCGTGGTTGAAAATGCCAAGGCTTTGGCGGCCAGCTTGCAGGAGCAAGGCCTTGATATCGTGTCGGGCGGCACCGACAACCACTCGATGCTGGTCGATCTTCGCCCCAAACAGGCGAAGGGCAAGCATGCCGAGCACGCGCTCGACCGTGCCTCGATCACCTGCAACAAAAACGCCATTCCCTACGATCCGGAAAAGCCGTTTGTCACTTCGGGTCTGCGTCTGGGTACCCCAGCGGGTACGACGCGCGGATTTGGGCCGGCCGAGTTCCGCGAAATCGGCCGGATGATCGCTGACGTGGTCGAAGGGCTTCGCAAAAATGGCGAGGCGGGCGACGGCCAGATTGAAGCACGGGTGAAGGAAGAAGCCGAGGCTTTGTGCGCGCGCTTCCCGATTTATCCGTCCTGAGCTATATTCGCACTTGAAATGGGCAAGTGACTTACTCATCTAATACAGAGATGAAGGGAGACGGATAATGTCCCAGATGTGCAATGAATGTGGCGCTGAAATCAGCGAAGGCATGAAGTTTTGCCCGAAATGCGGTGCAAAGACCCCGGAACGCCTGTCCGAAGAGAGCATTCCGAACCAAGCCAAACATTATGTTGGCGAAGCGGCTGACGAGCTGTGGGGAGCAACCAAGGATGCCTACCACACCGGTAAGCATCTTGCCGATCAGGATACGGTGAAAAAGGTTGCCGGTGGTGCTGCGATTGGCGCCGCTGCCAGCCTTCTCGCCCCAATCGGGCTTGCTACCGGTGCCGTTATCGGCGCAGGGATCGTAGCCTACCGGCACGTGAACAAGAAAAAGAACCAAGAAAAAGAGAAATAATGCGCTGCCCATTTTGCGGACATGAAGACAGCCAGGTAAAGGATAGTCGACCGACCGAGGATGGCGCTGCCATTCGCCGTCGCCGCCAGTGCGAAGGCTGCGGCGCACGCTTCACCACATTTGAACGCATTCAGCTCCGCGAACTTACGGTGCTGAAAACAGAGGGGCGGCGCGAACCATTCGAGCGCGAGAAGCTGGAACGGTCGGTTTCTGTGGCCTGCCGGAAACGGCCGATTGAACAGGCGCAAATCGAAAAGCTGGTATCGGGTATCCAGCGCCAGCTGGAAACGCTGGGCGAAACCGAAATTGAATCAGCTCGCATTGGCCAATTCGTGATGGAGGGGCTCAAGGGCCTCGATACTGTTGCCTATATCCGCTTTGCCAGCGTCTATAAGGAATTTGCCGAGGCCAAGGATTTCGAGGAATTTGCAGGCAGCGTTGCCGAAGCAGCCAAGAAGTGAGTAAAGCACCCGTCTTCATTCTGGTGCGTCCGCAACTGGGCGAAAATATCGGCAAGGCAGCCCGCGCCATGCTGAATTTCGGGCTGACCGAAATGCGGATCGTCAATCCTCGCGACGGCTGGCCAAACCCATCGGCCGGCCCTGCAGCTTCGGGCGCAGACATCGTCCTCGAACGCGCACGTGTTTTCAACACGCTTGCTGAAGCGACCGCCGACATACAAAATATCTACGCAACGACGGTTCGCAAACGCGGAGTGACCAAGCCCGTGTTGACACCGGTAGAAGCAGCAAACGAGATTGTCGCGTCGGACGTCAACAGCGCAATCCTCTTTGGCGCAGAACGATCAGGGCTGGAAACCGACGAGGTGGCAGTTGCCCGCAGCATCATCACCGTACCGATCAATCCCGATTTTGGCTCGCTTAACCTGGCTCAGGCCGTGATTTTATGCGCCTATGAATGGTCGAAACACCAGTCGCTCGAAAGCCCGCCCAAGGTCGACCTCAATCCCCCTGCCCCTCAAGCTGAGTTGGACGGCATGATAGGGCAGCTTTTCGAATTGCTCGATGAGCGCGGATTTTTCTTTCCGCCAGAGCGCACCAACGCAACGCAACTGACGTTGCGCAATCTCTTGACCAAACCGGGCTGGAACAGCCTTGAAATCCGCACATTGCGCGGGGTGTTGAGCGCGTTCAGGAAACGCAAGAGCAGGGCGGATTAGCGTCGGAGCGCATCCCAACGCGTATATTCATATGCGATCGAACCTTCGACCAGTGTTTCCCACATTTCTGCAATGACGTCCTGCGGGATTCGAAGATCGAGCGCAGCTTTGCGAGCATTCGCGATTACTTGCGCTTTGCGGGTTTCATCGCGCACAGTGTCGCGATCTTGCTTGATACGCGCCGCTGCATCCATATAGCCAAATCGGCGCGCGAGAAGCTGAACAATCTGCATATCGACATCGTCGACACCGGCGCGAACCTCTGACATATCGGCGCATTCAGCCGGTTCCTTAATATCTTGGGGAGAAGTTTCAATTGTCATGGCCCGCGCCATTAGGGTTCAGTCGGCATTCTGTCGAGCCGATACTTGACTTTATCCACACTCCCCGCCATAGGCGCGCCTTCGCAATTGGCCCTGCACCCCGGTGAAGCAGTGGCCGCAAACAGCAAAATGGCGGTTTGGTGCGGGTCCGGGACTAAAAATGACAGCAAATTGAAAGGACTTTGACTCATGTCGAAGCGTCAGAATTCGAAGTATAAAATTGACCGTCGCCTTGGTGAAAACATCTGGGGCCGCCCCAAATCGCCGGTCAACCGCCGCGAATATGGCCCGGGCCAGCACGGCCAGCGCCGCAAGGGCAAGATTTCCGACTACGGCCTCCAGCTCCGCGCCAAGCAAAAGCTCAAGGGCTATTATGGCGATATCACCGAGAAGCAGTTCAAGCGCGCCTATCAGGAAGCGAACCGCATGAAGGGCGATACCTCGCAGAACCTGATCGGTCTGCTCGAGCGTCGCCTAGACATGGTCGTATACCGCGCCAAATTTGCGCCGACCATTTTCGCTGCCCGCCAGATCGTCAGCCACGGCCACATCCGCGTCAATGGCGTGAAGTGCAACATCGCCAGCCGTTCGGTTCAGCCGGGTGACGTGATCAGCCTCGGCAACAAGGCAAAAGAAATGGCGCTCGTCATCGAAGCGCAAAGCCTACCCGAGCGCGACATCCCTGACTATGTAAGCACCGACGGCAATGACAAGGTAACCTTCACGCGCGTTCCGACGCTTGATGAAGTCCCCTACCCGGTCAAGATGGAACCCAATCTGGTCGTCGAATTCTATTCGCGTTAATCGGCGGTCCATCGCAAATGTTCGAAAGAGCGGCTCCGGCCGCTCTTTTTTTTGTCCTCGACCGATGGTCGTTCGTCGAAAATGACGTAGATTCTGTTGCAACTATGCAACAATATTTAGATTTATACTTACAAATTTGCGTAACATTCATTTACCAGCAAGAATTGGAATCCTAGATCAGGGACAGCCACTGACGTGGTTTATCTCCCTTAAATCAAGGATATAAAAATGAAGAAACTGATCATTCTCGCTTCGGCCGCTGCAGCCGTAATCGCAACCCCGGCAATGGCTGCCGGCGAAGGCCGCATCGAAGGCCGTGGTGGCATTGCTTGGGCCGGTGGTGCGGAAGACTTCATCGGCGGCGTTGCTGCTGGTTATGACTTCGACCTCGGAGAAAAAGCCTTTGTTGGCCCCGAAGTTTCGTACGACACCGACTTTGAAGGCACCGACCTCGTCAATCTGGGCGGCCGCATTGGCGCCAAGATCGGTGAAAAAGGCAAGCTGTATGTCGCTGCTGCTTATGACGTTGCCGACGGTGACGAATTCAACGCAGGTGCCGGCTATCAGCACAGCTTCAACGACAAGGTCTATGGCAAGGTTGAATATCGTCGCTACTTCTACAGCGGCACCGACGTCAACGTTGCTGGCGTCGGCATCGGCGTGAAGTTCTGATTTTCCAAACTTCAAAAAATATGGGGCGGTTCCGGCAACGGAGCCGCCCTTTTTCGTTTGAGGCAAATGCACTCCTCTGGCAGAAGCGCTGACATTCGTATTCTGGAGAATGACATGCGCCTTTTGACGCTTACCCTTGTTTCGGCCCTTGCGCTTGCAGGCTGCAAGAAAGTGGACAGTCCGGAAGCAACTGCGCTTCCCGACGTTGCTGTCGCTGAACTGTCCGAAGCGACAATGAAGGACATTACGCGCACCCTATCCTCCGATGCGTTCGAAGGACGGGCTCCTGGAACCGCTGGCGAGGAAAAGACCGTCGCGCTGATGATCGAGAAATTCAAAGCAGCGGGTCTGGAGCCGGGCAACCCTTCCAGTAGCAAGGATGGCGGATGGACGCAGGATGTGCCCTTGGTCGAGATTGCGGCCAGGAATTTCGCACCACTGACCGTGACCGGCAAGGATGGGAAGTCGCTGAGCTTCGCCTATGGCACGGAATATGTCGCTGGCACATATCAGGAGCAGGCAAAAATCGACATCAAGGACAGCGACGTTGTCTTTGTCGGTTATGGAATCAACGCGCCCGAAAAGGGCTGGAATGATTATGCCGGGGTCGATGTAAAAGGCAAAACCGTGCTCATTCTGGTCAACGACCCCGATTTCGAGACCGAGGGCCTTGAAGGGCCATTTGGTGGCAAGGCGATGACCTATTATGGCCGCTGGACCTACAAGTTCGAAGAGGCGGCACGCCAGGGCGCTGCCGCGGCTCTGATCGTCCATGATACCGCCCCAGCCGCCTATGGCTGGAACGTGGTCAATTCGAGCTGGACCGGTCCGCAATTCCTCGCCCAATCCAAAAATGGCGGAGCCGACCAGACCAAGGCCAATGGCTGGATACAAAAGGATGTGGCTGCTAAGATCATGACGGCGGGCGGACAAGACCTGGCCAAGGCGATGGCCGCAGCCAAGCAAAAGGGGTTCAAGGCAATTCCGCTTGGGCTGAAAGCGGGAGTCAGCTTCGAAAACACCATTTCAAAGAAAAACAGCCGGAACATTGTCGGCATATTGAAGGGCGTGAAACGGCCCGATGAATATGTGCTCTACACCGCGCATTGGGATCATCTGGGCCGTTGCACGCCGGTCAATGGCGACGAAATTTGCAACGGCGCTATCGATAACGCCACCGGAACTGCGGCGCTCGTCGCCCTCGCCGAAGCGCATAAAAAAGGCGGCGCTCCGGATCGCAGCATCGTCTTCCTTGCCGTAACCGCGGAAGAGTCTGGCCTGCTCGGTTCGAAATATTATGCCGAAAATCCTATCTACCCGCTCGCCAAGACAGTCGGCGGTATCAATATGGATGCCTTTTCGATGACTGGCCCCGCCAAGAACCTGACAGTGATTGGAATGGGCAAATCGGACCTCGACATCTATCTCAACGCGGCCGCCAAGATTGAGGGTAGGACGCCTGAGCGGGAACCCACACCCGAAAAAGGATTCTATTACCGATCCGACCATTTCAGCTTTGCAAAGCTCGGTGTGCCGATGGTCTATTTTGAGGGCGGCGACGATTTGGTCAATGGCGGGCGCGAAGCTGGTGCCGCCGCAGCCAAGGATTATGAGGAAAACCGCTATCACGCGCCCGGCGACGAGTTTGACGAAAGCTGGGATTGGTCAGGCGTGATGTCCGACCTGCGGCTCTATTACCGCGTCGGACGGATGTTGGCGATGACAAGTGCATGGCCGAACTGGGTCGAAGGCGACGAGTTCCGCGCCATTCGCGACAAGAGCCGCGCCGGAAGCTGAGGACATGACATTTCGAATGCCCGCCGAATGGGCGCCACATGAACGTGTCTGGATAGGCTTCCCCAGCTTTTGGGGTCATTGGGAGGCACCTTATGAGGCGGCGCAGCGTCAAATTGCGGCCTTTGCGAACGCCGTCTGGGATGGCGGTGCCGGCGAAACCGTCCACCTGATCTGCGGATCGGACGAAGCGGCCCGCTGCGCCCGGGACTTGGTCGAACCAAGTGTCAAGGTGGAACGCCGGTCGATCGGTGATATCTGGCTTCGTGATACAGGGTGCATTGCCGTTTCAAACGGCAGCCAGCGGCTGGCCCGCGATTTCGGCTTTAACGGCTGGGGCAACCGCTTTAACTTTGACGGTGACCAGACGATTGGCGAAGAACTGGCTCGCGAGGCAGGGTTGACGGTTACCCCGTGCGACTGGATCCTCGAAGGTGGGTCGATCGATGTCGATGGGGAAGGACTGGCCGTGACGACGACCGACTGCCTACTCAATCCGAACCGCAACCCGACACTGGACAAGGCGGCTATTGAAGACCGCCTCGCCCGCGATCTGGGAATCGATCGTCTGCTATGGCTGGGCGACGGCCTCGCCAATGATCATACCGATGGCCATGTGGACAATCTGGCACGCTTTGTAGCACCCAACCACCTAGTCATCCCTGATGCGCGGGGAAGTGACGATCCCAACGCTGCTGTTTATGCCGATGCACGTGCGCGTGCAGAGTTGTTCGGCTGCAAAGTCACGCCCCTGCCCTCGGTCGGCCGCTTCGAACAGGGCGGAGAGGCGGTACCGGCGAGCTATATGAACTTCTATATCGGTAACAGTGCGGTTGTCGTTCCGATCTACGGAAGCCCTAACGATGATGAGGCTTTGGCCGCGCTGGAATCGTTGTTCCCGGGACGCCGGATTATCGGTCTGCCCGCCGACGCCGTTCTCACCGGCGGCGGAAGTTTTCACTGCTCCAGCCAGCAACTGCCGATTTGACGGTATTCCCTTGTCCCGAAAGCTAGCGCATAGTGAAAATAGTGAACTGAAGAGAGAGGACCTCCCCCAATGAAGAAAACCCTGTTTCTCGCCCTGACCGCGACACTATTGTCGGCACCGGCAATTGCCGAAAATCACGGCCACAAGCATGACAAAGCGCATGCTGCGATGCATAAGGCGCACTCCGAAAAGATGGCAAAAATACTGGCCGACCCGTCGCGCGCCGAAGATAGCAAACGCGACAAATATCGACACCCGGCCGAGACTTTTGAATTCTTCCGCATCCACCCCGATCATAAGGTTGGCGAATATGCTCCGGGTGGGGAATGGATTTCGCGTATTTTAGGCCGTTATATGGAACCCGGGAAATTCAACGGCTTATATTTCAGCACGACGGTTTTTGCCGATGACAAAACACGCGAAGCGGTGAAAGCCGGTGCTGCAAAATTTGCCGATGATGTCGCCAAGGTAACAGGGCGACCAGCAACCGATTATTCGGCCTTCACACTCGATGCCATCCCGGAAGGGGCAAAGGGCACTTTCGATCGGATTATCGTGATGCGCATGATGCATAATCTGCAGCGCTGGAACATGGCCGATCAGGAGATCAAGCGTATGCGCGATCTGCTGAAAGATGATGGCCTGCTCGGCATCGAACAACACCGTGCCAAGGCGGATGCACCCTATAGCTATGCCGATGGCAACAAGGGCTATCTGCGCGAAGCCGATGTCATCAAATTCATGGAAGTGAACGGCTTTGAATTGGTCGCGAAAAGTGAAGTCAACGCCAATCCCAAAGACAGCGCCAACTGGCCCGACGGCGTATGGACATTGCCCCCGGCGCTACGACTGAAAGACGTCGACAAGGCCAAATATGAAGCCATCGGTGAATCCGACCGGATGACACTGCTTTTCAAAAAGCGACCGTAAATACATATGACGACACGCACCATCACCGTCGCCGCGCTCCAATTACCTCTGATGGGGAGTGAGGTGGAGAATATCGAAGCCGTGACCGCCTTGGTGGAACAAGCGGCGGCTGATGGTGCGCAAATCATTCTGCCACCCGAGCTTTTTTCTGGTCCCTATTTCTGCAAGACACAGGAAGAAGCGCATTTCACGCTTGCACGGCCTACGCTCGAACATCCTTCGGTGCAGGCCATGGCAAAGCTGGCAAGAAAGCTGAAGGTGGCGATACCGACCAGCTTTTTCGAACGCGATGGCTCGCATTTCTACAATACGCTGGCGATGGTTGATGGCGATGGTGAAATCCTCGGCACCTATCGCAAAAGCCACATCCCCGATGGCCCCGGTTATCAGGAAAAATATTATTTCCGCCCCGGCAACACGGGATTCAAAGTTTGGGACGTGTTCGGCACACGCATCGGCATCGGAATCTGCTGGGATCAATGGTACCCTGAATGCGCCCGCGCCATGGCGCTGATGGGTGCTGAAATGCTGTTCTATCCCACGGCTATCGGCGCCGAACCCCAGGATGCGACGCTCGATACGCGCCATATGTGGCGACGTGCAATGGTTGGCCACTCGGTGTCGAATTGCATGCCAGTAATTGCGGCAAATCGAGTGGGAGCAGAATCCGACCATGGCGGCGCTGCACAAAAATTTTATGGCACCAGTTTCATTACCAACGAATGGGGGGATGTTGTCTGCGATCTTGATGATCACGAAAAAGGCATTCTTGTATCGAGTTTTGATCTCGATCGGGCGCAATTGCATCGCGCCAGCATGGGATTTTTCCGCGATCGCAGGCCCCAGCTATATGGGCGGCTGGTGGAGGATATCTGAGCCAGCCGCTCTACCTGATCGCACTGGGGTCCAACCAGCGTCACGAGCTCGCCGGTAGCCCACGAAAATTGATCGAGCGGGCGATCGAAGCGCTGGAGATGCCGGATATTGACGTGTTCGCCCAATCGTCCGTTATTGAGAGCGCGGCGATCGGCCCGTCAAGGCGACGCTATGCCAATGCAGTCGCCCTGATAGCAAGCGATCTGGATCCATCTTCGATGCTCCAGCGCCTTCAGTCGATCGAAGCCCATTTTGGACGTCGCCGATTGGGACAGCGGTGGAACGCACGCACGCTCGATCTGGATATTCTGTTTTGGTCTGGCGGGATATGGACGAGCGAACGTCCTGCATTAGCCATTCCTCATTGCGCTTTGCGAGAACGGAATTTCGTACTCGCACCTGCCACGGAAATCGCGGCCGGCTGGCGCGATCCGCTGACAGGGATGACCGTTCGCCAACTTTTTCATCGCTTGAATCGTCCCAAGCCGCTTGACCGTCGTCAACCTCGGCATTAGGGGGAGCGCTCCTGACCGCGCAAAGAATTCCGCGCTGCGATGGGCCCTTAGCTCAGTCGGTAGAGCAACTGACTTTTAATCAGTAGGTCGCTGGTTCGAATCCAGCAGGGCTCACCATTTTTGCCTTCGAGATTTTTCCACGAAATGTGGAAAAAGATTGTTTCGATTGGCAATACCCGCTTATTCGGTTCGAAATCGATGATGTCATAAAAGCGTCACGGAAATGACGTATGCGCCTCTCAAGTTCAGGATAAAGGGGTTAAAAAATGCGTTCTATCAAGACTTTGGCTCTAGCTGCTATTTCCAGTGCCGCACTTGCCGCTTGCGGAGGACCGTCAAGTGGAGGCTCAACGCGTGATACCGCATGGGCAGTTGGTTCGTCGACCGTGTATCATTTTGCTGCTGCTGTTGCTGAAGAAACAGCGGCGAACGGCGTCAAGGCCCCGAAGATTGAACAAAATGGCACGGGCGCTGGGATGAAGTTGTTTTGCGCCGGGGTCGGTTCGCAGCACCCTGACATTGTCAATGCCTCGCGCCGCATGAAGAAATCGGAACATGAAGATTGCGTCAAAAACGGTGTCGACAAGATTGTTGAGATTCAGGTCGGTCTCGACGGCATCGCGTTCGCCGAAGCTTCGGGCGGGCCAAACATCCAGCTGACACCGGCTGACGTCTATAAAGCATTGGCTGCCAACCCATTCGGAAAACCGCAGGCTGCCAAAAACTGGAGCGATGTGAATCCGGCCCTCCCGGCTATCCCGATCCTTGTATACGGGCCGCCTTCGACTTCAGGCACCCGCGATGCTCTCGCGGAACTGATTTTGACCAAGGGTTGCGAATCTGATCCGGCTATGAAAGCACTGAAAGACAGCGACAAGGATCAGCACAAGAAATTGTGCACCGAAATTCGTGAAGACGGTGCCTATGTCGATTCGGGCGAAGCCGACAATCTCATCGTGCAAAAGATTTCGCAAAATCCGAAGGCTATCGGCATTTTTGGCTTTTCCTTCCTCGAGGAAAACATGGACAAGCTGAAAGGTGTATCCATGTCGGGCGTCGCGCCGACATATGCTACGATCTCGGACTTTTCCTACCCCGGCGCTCGCCCGCTTTACATTTACGTCAAGCAGGCACATCTCACCGCCGTTCCGGGTCTAAAAGACTTTGTAGCCGCCTGGGCGAAGGCTTGGGGACCTGAAGGATCCTTGAAGAAAAAAGGTATGGTCATCGCACCGGAAGATGTACGCAAGAAAAACGCGGATATTGCCGCGAACTTCACGCTGATGGATGCATCTACGCTTAAATGAACCCGGTAATTGTCTTTGTCGCCTTGATCGCATTTGCGGTGGCCGCATGGTTTGCCGCTCGCGCCAAGGCGACAGCACTGTACACCGGGCGAGGTTCTATCGCTGCGATGCCCAACTATCACGGCTGGCACATGGCACTTTGGGTGCTGGTGCCTGCTTTAATGGGCTGGGGGATTTGGTCTGCAATTTCGCCCAACCTTATTTATACAGCAATCCTCGCGGATCCTTCCGCGGCAAATTTGCCTGCGTTCGACATGGAGCGGCAGGCAATCATTGTCGAAGCCTGGACAGCCGCCCGCAACAATGGCTTTGGGGCGTTCAGACCCGAAGCCCAGGCTATCATCCCGGCGGTTAGCCAGATTATCGGGAAGTTCAACTGGATCGGCGCGGGCCTGACCGCGGTGATTGCATTTGCCGGCGGCGCCTATGGCTACAGCCGTATCCATGCAAGATTTCACGCGCGCGCGCGCGTCGAGCGTGGGGTGATGGCGCTTTTGATGGCTGCGTCTTTCGTTGCGATCCTCACTACATTCGGCATTATCGGCGCCCTGATTTACGAAACCAGCCTTTTTTTCCGGCAAGTCAGTCCCTTCGATTTCTTATTCGGCACCAACTGGAATCCGGATCCTTTCGCTCCAGTGACGCCCGAAATTGGAGAAAAACTCGGCGCTGTTCCGCTATTCTGGGGAACTCTTTTCATTGGCGCCATTATTGCGATGATCGTCGCGATCCCGTTCGGGCTGATGAGCGCGATCTATTTGACCCAATATGCTTCTTTAACATTTCGCAAATGGGCCAAACCGGCTTTGGAAATTTTGGCGGGCGTACCTACAGTCGTTTACGGCTATTTTGCTGCATTAACCGTAGCGCCAATGATGCGCGACTTCGCAGCCATGATTGGCATAGACAATCCAACGACCGAAAGCGCGCTTGCGGCTGGTGTAGTGATGGGCGTGATGATCATTCCGTTCGTTTCTTCCATGGCGGATGACAGCATTGCCGCAGTCCCGCAGTCGATGCGCGACGGTTCGCTGGCAATGGGCGCTACACAGTCAGAAACGATCAAGCGGGTGCTCATTCCGGCAGCGCTTCCTGGAATTGTTGCCGGTATCATGCTCGCTATCAGTCGCGCAATTGGCGAGACAATGATCGTTTATATGGCTGCGGGTGCTGCTGCCAATTTATCGGTCAATCCATTCGAAAGCATGACGACAGTAACGTACCAGATAGCCCGATTGTTGACTGGCGACGGCGATTTCGATCATCCGGCAACATTATCTGCCTTTGCACTCGGGCTCGTTCTTTTCGTCGTAACACTCGTTCTGAACATCATTGCACTTCGCGTCGTGAAGCGTTTCCGGGAGGCATATGAGTAACTGGCAATCTCCCGAAGCAACTTCCAGGCTAAAGAAGCGCTATGCCGCCGAGCGGCGGTTCAAGGCGATGGGAATCGTAGCAATTACGCTTTCCCTGTCGTTCCTTGTGTTCTTGCTTGTTACGATGCTTCAGAAAGGCGTTGACGGCCTTGATTCGAATTTTCTGACTGCGTCTGATTCGACAAATCCCGAAAAGGCTGGTGTGTGGGGAGCGTTTAAGGGCTCGTTGTTGACGATGTCTGTAACGCTCGCGCTATCATTCCCGCTCGGCGTTCTTGCAGCTATCTATCTTGAAGAATTCGCACCCCGGAAGAAATGGGTAGAATGGGTAGAGGTATCGATCAACAATCTGGCCGCTGTACCATCGATTATTTTCGGCCTTTTGGGCCTTGCGATTTTCATCCAGATTGCTGGCCTGCCGCGTTCATCAGCTTTGGTTGGTGGCATGACACTCGCGCTTATGACGATGCCGGTTATAGTGATATCGGGGCGCAATGCGATTAAGTCCGTACCGCCGTCCATCCGCGATGCGGCGCTGGCGGTAGGTGCCAGCCCTGTGCAGACAGTTTTTCATCATGTGCTGCCCCTCGCTCTCCCTGGAATTCTTACTGGTACAATCATTGGAATGGCTCGCGCCTTAGGTGAAACCGCTCCGCTTTTGATAATCGGTATGCGCATGTTTGCTGCTTCGCCCCCGCAAAGTATCACTGATGCTTCATCGGTTCTGCCTATGCAAATTTTCCTATGGTCGGATGAAATAGACCAAGGCTTTGTTCAAAACACGTCGGCAGCGATCATCGTGCTGCTCATATTCCTGCTCGCGATGAATGGCCTCGCCATATATCTGCGACACAAGTTCGAGACCCGTTGGTAAAAATGACACAGACCCTTAAAATTTCTGCCCGAAATGTTGACGTCTTTTATGGCGAAAAACAGGCCATCGATAATGTGTCGGTCGACATTGAAACAGAAAATGTCACCGCATTTATCGGTCCATCGGGGTGTGGCAAATCAACTTTCCTGCGCACACTGAATCGGATGAACGACACCATCCCCGGCTGCCGGGTCACGGGTAACATCGAACTGGACGGAGAAGATATTTACAGCAGCGGCATGGACGTTGTTCAACTGCGCGCACGCGTCGGCATGGTGTTTCAAAAGCCGAACCCTTTCCCCAAATCCATCTATGAAAATGTCGCTTATGGCCCGCGCATCCACGGTCTTGCGCCGGCAAAGGTTGATATGGATGCGATCGTCGAAAAATCACTCAGGCGGGCAGGTTTGTGGGACGAGGTAAAGGACAGGCTGAGCGAACCGGGGACAGCGCTTTCGGGCGGACAACAGCAAAGGCTTTGCATCGCACGCGCCATTGCCGTTAGCCCCGAAGTTATCCTGATGGATGAGCCGTGTTCGGCGCTCGATCCCATCGCCACGGCTCGAATCGAAGAACTGATTGACGAACTGAAAGGCCGCTACGCCATCGTCATTGTCACTCACTCGATGCAGCAAGCTGCGCGCGTTTCTCAGAAAACCGCGTTTTTCCATTTGGGGAAGATCGTCGAATATGACGACACCTCGAATATCTTCACCAATCCGCGGGAAGAACGTACCAAGGACTATATTACCGGACGGTACGGATAAGGAAGCAACAATGGCCGAACATACTGTAAAAGCCTTCGATTCCGATATTGGTCAACTTCGTGGGTTGGTCGCCGAAATGGGTGGACTGGCCGAAGTGGCCATCGCGGATGCAATCGACGCCTTGATTCATCACGATCATGAAAAGGCAAAACAAGTGGTGGCAAGCGATGCCAAGCTTGATGCGCTTGAGGCAGAGGTCGACCGGCTTGCAATTCGCATAATTGCCTTGCGAGCTCCTATGGCCGACGATTTGCGCGACGTGATCGCAGCCTTGAAAATTTCAGGAGTCGTCGAACGAATTGGCGACTATGCCAAAAATATCGCCAAGCGCGTTGCCGATATGGAACGGGTATCCAAGTTCGAGCCGCTGACACTCATTCCAGCGATGGCTGAAATAGCCCAGTCGATGGTCCGTGATGTGCTCAACGCTTATGGCTCGCGCGACGCGATTCTTGCAGTCAAGGTGATTGACCGTGACGAGAAGGTCGACAATTTCTACAACAGCATTTTCCGAAATTTGGTCGCCCATATGATGGAAAATCCGGCGACAATCAGCAGCGCTGCGCAGCTATTGTTCGTTGCCCGCAACCTTGAACGTATTGGGGATCATGCAACGAATGTTGCTGAAATGGTCTATTTTGCGGCAACCGGCATGTATCATTCCGAAACCGATGCAGCCGAGGCTAGGGAAGGCTGAGGATGAACCCCTCCGTCTTGATCGTTGAAGATGAAGCGGCAATTGCCGAACTGTTGAAGTGGACTTTTGAAAGCGAAGGCTATGACGTTCGCCAGACGGGTGATGGCGAGGAAGCGTTGATCATGGTCCAGGAACAGCTGCCCGACGCGATAGTACTCGACTGGATGATCGAAAATGTTTCTGGAATCGAAATCTGCCGGCAACTGCGTAAACAGGAAGCAAGCGCTGCTGTCCCCATCGTCATGCTGACAGCACGTGGGGAAGAGGATGATCGCATTCGAGGTCTCAAGACCGGTGCAGACGATTATGTAACCAAACCCTTTAGCCCGCGCGAGCTGATAGCACGCGTTGAGGCCGTCTTGCGACGGACCAAGCCATCACTAGCAGGTAACGTCATGACATTTGGCGATCTGGAGCTGGATCCCGTATCCTATCGAGTCCGGCGTCGTGGAGAGGCCGTGCATCTGGGACCGACCGAATTTCGACTGTTGAAACACTTTCTTGAAAGGCCGAACCGTGTACTTTCGCGGAACCAGCTTCTGGATGCGGTTTGGGGCCTCGACAGCAATATCGATTTACGGACGGTCGACGTGCATATTCGCAGACTGCGCAAAGCCATTAATCTTCCCGGTACCGCTGATGTCATTCGTACCGTTCGGTCCGCAGGCTACGCCTTGGAGCAGGACGCAGTCTGATCTTCCCTCGCTTCACATTTTTCGCAAGGTTATTGAAGCAAGCGCCAATTCGGCACCTCCGGGCTGATCGCCTCCCACCATCAGGATCTCAAGGCGCTGCGCAGTACAAGACGGACTGAGAGCAACGTTCAGGGCCTGCCTGCCCTTGGCGAGCCGAATCTCGCCCAGCTCGGTTTTCGCTATCTTGTCGACACACGACAAACTCAACGTAGCTCGAGCGTTCGTACCGCCTCGAAAATACTGCGTTTCGCTGGAAAGCTGATATTTTCCGGGTTGGAGAAAAAGCAGTTTGCTAGCTGCAATGCCCTGCTCTCTCCGCTGTGCGATAGCCGACAGGCCCTGTCGATTGTCACCTCGCAATTTGTAAAGACCGGCTTCAATCGCTGCATTTGTTACCAACGTCCATGAAATGGGCATGGAAGAGGGGTCGGCATTTCGATCTGAAAATTCTGTCGACGTCAGGATTTGCGGCCGCGAACCTCGAAGCGACAGATAATATGCACGCGCGAGCTGCCATTCCCGTTTTTCGTCTAGCCGCTGTAACATCAGGCTTTCGATATTTTTTGACCTGCTAGTCGAAGCGAGCCCACCCGAAGCAATCAGCAGGCGGGCGATTTGGGCTGGGTCTTTGGTTGTTTCCACCGCCAAGCCGGTGAAATCCTCGAGCCAGGGTGGGCGCGATTTCGCAAGCTTTATATAATGCGGGGCAAATTGCGGTAATTCCATTGCACTGACTAGACGGGGCATCAATTGCCCAGCCAGATCGGAATTGGTGCGCAATGCGATGTCGTAATTCTCGAGAATCTTTCCGATATCAGCTTCACGTCCGGAAATTTCCACGGACTGAATATTGGTCAGCTCGTCACGTCGAGAGATTTTGCGAGAAATGGCGAGGTAACGCTTGGCGCTCTCTATGTCATTGGTTTCGATGGCTGCGGTCGCCAGAACCGCAAATGCCATTGGAACAAGCGCTTGTTCTGAAAGCGCTGATTTTGCGAGAGCGACAGCCTTGTCGCGCGACCTAGGTTCAGCGACCAACCGTGTGGCAATTTGCGCCGATGCACGAGGGTCGCTTGCGTCCAGCATCAATGCCGCATCGGGATTCCGGACGCGTGTCGCGCCGACAAGCGCCTCTCTTCCGGCCAATGTCGCGACGGTCAAAGATAGGCCACCAATCAATAGTGCCTTAATGAATGTTGCACGATCAAAACTGGAAAACCAGTTGCGATCTGACGATTGTTTTGAGCGACGGCGGCTCGCTGATTTCATTGCATTTCCAAGCGAATTTACGGCGTCAATTGCCGTTCTGTAGCGCGATGATCAGCGGTGTGGTCAGCAACGGCACAATCTGCATTGCATCCTTGAAGAGACGCCTCGCCTGTGAATCGCCGACAATGACAACGTCGTTTGCGAACACCTCCGGATCGGCGTAATTGCCTCGCCTGATGGCTTCCAGATTATACAAGGCAGCCAGTTGCTGGCCTTTTACGGTCCTGAAAATTACCACATCATCGAGTTTGGCAAATTCTGCGGTACCCTTTGCCGTCGCGACGGCGCGCATGAGAGTCATCTTACCGATCACCGGATAGAGGCCCGGGTCCTTCACCTGCCCATCGACGGTGATGACCTGACTGACGGTTTCCTTCAGGTTAACGCTGACTTGCGGGTCGCGGACATAACGGCTGCGCAAACGAACTTCGATCTCATCCTCGATTTCGGCGGGTGTTTTGCCCGCTGCTTCGATAATCCCTGCCAGAGGGAAAGAGATGCGACCGCTTGCGTCGGTCTGGACTTCTTTTTGGCTCAGTTCTTCAATGCCGAAAACGTCTATGGTCAGTTTATCGAACGGTCCGATGAGGTAAGGACGCGATTCAGAGAGCAGGTCGGTTCGATCGGGCGCAGGCAGTTCGTTGCCAGGCATCACGGAAATGTTGGAAGCGCCTCCCAATGCCTTCGGCCCGGAGCAGCCGGCCAGCAGGGATAATGCGATCAGCGGCAGAATGATATTCTTCATGTACAGTTTCCAGAAATTGGTTGCCCGTCTGCTAGACGAACCCGCCCGCAGGTTCCAGCCCGATTTTAGTCGATCGACCTGTCTCGATGGTGAATTATCGCTTTAGTATGAATTTAAGGCTGGTGAGGCTAAGAGTTTGGCATGACTGCAAAACCGACCGTGCTGACCATTTTCGGAACCCGACCAGAAGCAATCAAGCTGTTTCCGGTGGTGCATGCCTTGCAAGAGCGTGACGATGTGAATTCGCGTGTCTTGGTTACCGGCCAGCATCGGCAGATGCTGGACCAAGTTCTGGAAATCGGTGAAATTGAAACACATCATGACCTTGATATAATGCTTCCAAATCAATCACTTGATGCGCTAACGGCGCGGTTATTGGCGGGCATCGGCGAAGTGATGGATGCTGAAAAGCCGTCCCGTGTCATCGTACAGGGGGACACGGCGACTGCGATGGTCGGTGCATTGGCAGCCTATTATCGCCAGATTCCGGTCAGTCATGTCGAGGCTGGCTTGCGAAGCCATGACATCTACAAACCTTGGCCAGAAGAGGTGAATCGCAAAATCATCGGTACGATTGCCGATCAGCATTTCGCCCCGACCGAGGTATCGGCTGCTGCATTACGCTCTGAAAATGTTCAAGAGACAAGAATTTACGTTACTGGCAACACAGTGATCGATGCCCTGCACTGGGTTAACGCCAAGATTAAACGCAAACCGGAACTGGCGTCTGGCTTGTCAGCGATCGAAGCCCAGTTCAAGGGCAAGCGCATCATCGGTGTGACAACCCATCGGCGCGAAAATTTTGGCGACGGTATGGAAAATATTGCTGCCGCGTTGACAGATATTACTGCGCGAGACGATATAGCCATTATATTTCCTGTCCACCTAAATCCCAATGTTCGCAAAGTGATGGCAGCCAAACTTGGCAACAATTCACGAATTGCGATGATCGAGCCGCTCGATTACCCGCACTTTGCGCGATTGCTCTCAATCAGCCATATCATGCTGACGGATAGCGGAGGGGTTCAAGAGGAAGCCCCTGCCCTCGGCAAGCCGGTGCTGGTCATGCGTGATACCACCGAGCGTCCGGAAGGTGTAACCGCGGGAACTGCCAAGCTTGTCGGCACTGAGCGAGGCCGTATAGTTTCCGAAATATTCACGCTTCTGGACGATGAAGCAGCCTATTCATCCATGGCACGCGCGCACAACCCTTTCGGGGATGGCAAAGCGGCCCAAAGAATTGCAGGACTGGTGGCCGATGCTTGCCGATAAAAAACCCGATGTTTGCGTTATGGGCCTTGGATATATCGGCCTGCCTACAGCAGCTGTAATCGCCCGTTCGGGATGCCGGGTACTTGGCGTCGATGTACACCAGCATGTGGTGGATACGATCAACCGCGGCGAAATCCATATCGAGGAAGTCGATCTGGACGGCCTTGTTCAAGGCGTGGTGCAACGCAAATTGTTGCGCGCATCCATGTCGGTAGAGCCAGCTGATGTTTTCGTCATTGCCGTTCCAACCCCGTTCGACGAAAACCACGCGCCCGACATAAGCTATGTCCTTTCGGCAGCAACAAGCATCGCTGCGGTTCTCAAGGCTGGCGACACGATTATCGTCGAATCAACCTCGCCGGTGGGAACGACCGATCGTGTCAAAGATCTGATTGCGCAGTTGCGCCCTGATCTGAAAATACCCGGAATAACCGGTGAAACACCCGATGTTGCAATCGCCTATTGCCCGGAGCGGGTGTTGCCGGGGAAAATCCTCGAAGAGCTCATTTCGAACGATCGTTCGATAGGCGGAATCACGCCCCGTTGCGCTAGAAAGGCATTGTCATTCTACAAACGCTTTGTGCGCGGCGAATGCGTAACAACCGATGCCCGCTCGGCTGAAATGACCAAGCTGGTTGAAAACGCGTTTCGCGATGTCAACATCGCGTTCGCCAACGAATTATCGATTGTTGCGGACCAGATGGGACTCGATGTCTGGGAAGTGATTCGTCTGGCCAATCGCCATCCGCGGGTCAATATCCTGCAACCCGGCCCCGGCGTTGGCGGCCATTGTATCGCTGTCGATCCATGGTTCATCGTTCACGGTGCCCCCGAACATACACCGCTGATCAGGACTGCCCGTGAGGTCAATGACGGCAAGGTTGATCATGTTATTGCCCGTGCCAGCGCGCTGATTGAGGCAAATCCGGGCAAATTGGTGGGTCTCCTTGGCTTGGCTTTCAAAGCCAATATCGACGATTTCCGTGAAAGCCCGGCGAAAAAAGTTGCCGCTGCGCTTGCCGCCAATTTCGGTAACCGTATCCGCATTGTCGAGCCCTATGCAGCCGAATTGCCGAGCGAATTCTCAGGAACCGGTACCGAACTGATTGATGTCGATAGTGCGTTGCTCGATTGCGAAATCCTTATTCCTCTGGTCGACCACGATGCCTTCAAGGCAATTCCACTTGCCGAACGAAGCGCTAAACTCGTGTATGATACGCGAGGAATTTGGCCCGATCAGCCGGAACCTGTGGACGGCGGCATCGCGCTTCGACTAGCGAGCTAAGTGTGCCAAGCCCGATCCTTCTTACCGGTGCAGCCGGATTTATCGGTTACCATGTTTCCCGCAAGTTGATCGAACGTGGCGAACGTGTGATCGGCATTGATTCGCTGAATGACTATTACGACCCCCAACTCAAGCACGACAGGCTGGCGGAGCTGCAAAAACTGCAAGGCGATTTCGAGTTTGAACAAATAGACTTCGCAGACAGGCTCCAGCTGGCACATTTCAGCCAATCCCGCATGTACGACCGCGTCGTACATCTGGGTGCGCAACCGGGGGTTCGCTACAGCCTGGAAAATCCGCGAGCCTATATTGAGTCGAACATAGTCGGCCATCTCAACATTCTGGAATTGAGCCGCGAACGCGAAGTCAAACATTTAGTCTACGCGTCCTCCTCGTCGGTTTATGGCCAGAATGCGAAAATCCCGTTCAGTGTCGATGACCGTGTGGATCACCCGGTATCGCTCTACGCCGCGACGAAAAAATCAGACGAACTGATCAGCGAGACCTATGCCCATCTGTACCGCATCCCGCAGACAGGTCTGCGCTTTTTTACAGTTTATGGCCCTTGGGGGCGACCCGATATGGCACCGTGGCTGTTCACCGAGGCCATATTGGCAAGCAAGCCGATCAAGGTCTTCAACAATGGCAAGATGCGTCGTGATTTCACTTTTGTTGATGACATTGTCTCAGGCGTCATTGCATCGCTCGATAATCCGCCGAAAGACGATGGTGATGTCAAACCCGGTGGCAGCATCGCGCCGCACACAATCTACAATATAGGCAACAACCAGACCGAAGAGTTGGGGCGTTTCATCGAAATCATCGAAAAGGCCTGCGGGCGCACGGCCAATCGAGTGATGCTGCCGATGCAGGCTGGAGATGTGCCTTCAACCCATGCTGATATCTCGGACATCTCGCGCGATCTGGGATACCGCCCGACGACTCCGATTGATGTTGGAATTCCAGCCTTTGTCGATTGGTTCCGCAGCTATAAAAACATTTGAAATCCTTGCCGTTGGCGCTTTCAGCGCTTAAACCGCAGCCAAACCAGAATACGGAAACTCGATAATGAAAATCGCCATGATTGGTTCGGGCTATGTCGGCCTTGTATCAGGGGCATGCTTTGCCGATTTCGGACATGACGTGATCTGCGTCGACAAGGACCAGAGCAAGATTGACCGGTTGAATGCCAACATCATGCCGATCTATGAGCCCGGCCTTGATGCGTTGGTGAAAACCAATGTCGACGCGGGACGTTTGAGTTTCTCTATCGATCTTGCCGGATCGGTGAAAGATTGCGATGCGGTGTTCATCGCGGTCGGTACACCCTCACGCCGTGGCGATGGTCATGCGGATTTGAGCTATGTCTATGCTGCGGCCAAGGAAATTGGTGAAGCAATCGGTCCCCAAACCGTCATCGTTACCAAATCGACCGTTCCCGTTGGAACAGGTGACGAGGTTGAACGGATCATTCGCGACGTCCGCCCCGATCTGCAATTCGAAGTCGTTTCCAATCCTGAATTCCTGCGTGAAGGTGCGGCCATTGGCGATTTCAAACGCCCCGATCGCATTGTCGTAGGAACCGATGTCGAATGGGCGCGTGAGGTGATGCGCGGAATCTATCGTCCGCTATTCCTGAACGAGTCGCCGATCCTTTTCACCAGCCGACGTTCGTCGGAGCTGATCAAATACGCAGCCAATGCCTTTCTTGCGACCAAGATCACGTTCATCAACGAAATGGCCGATCTGTGCGAGAAACTGGGTGCCAATGTGCAGGACGTGTCGCGCGGAATTGGCCTCGACAACCGCATAGGCAGCAAATTCCTTCACGCCGGTCCAGGCTATGGCGGTAGCTGTTTTCCCAAGGATACGCTGGCGCTGCTCAAGACGGCTCAGGACAACGACACACCTGTGCGTATCGTTGAGGCGGTCGTGCAAGCCAATGACCTCAGAAAGCGCGCGATGGGTCGCAAGATCGTCAATGCCTTGGGCGGCGATGCCCGCGGCAAAAAGGTCGCGCTTTTGGGGCTTACCTTCAAACCAAACACCGACGATATGCGCGACGCCCCGTCGATCGCCATCGTGCAGTCACTGGTTGATGCGGGTGCAGAGATTCATGCGCATGACCCGGAAGGGATGGATGAAGCGTCAAAGATACTGCCCGAGGTGAAGATGGCTGACAGCGCCTATTCCGCCGCCGATGGCGCGGATGCGGTCGCCATTGTTACCGAGTGGGACGCGTATCGGGCACTCGACCTAGCAAAGCTCAAGGCGGTAATGAAAGGCGATGTACTGGTCGATCTTAGAAACATCTATCGGCCTGAAGAAGGGGCGAAGGCTGGCTTTGACTATTTCAGCGTCGGTCGTTGAAGCAAAAGCCCTGCTTGGCTGTGGTCAAGACATCCATGCTTGCGATGTTTCATTCAATAGCCAAATGAGTATGTCATGTCGCATACACTGACCCATCTTGAACGGCTTGAAGCCGAAGCCATCCACATCATGCGTGAGGTGGTTGCCGAAGCGGAGAAGCCGGTGATGCTGTACAGCGTGGGCAAGGACAGCGCAGTTATGCTGCATCTTGCCCGCAAGGCTTTCTATCCTTCGCCACCGCCGTTCCCGCTGCTGCACGTCGACACGACCTGGAAGTTTCAGGATATGTACAAACTGCGCGACCGGATGGCGCAGGAAAGCGGCATGGAGTTGCTGGTCTATCAGAACCCCGAGGCCCAAGAACGCGGGATAAACCCGTTCGATCATGGCCCGCTTCACACCGATATGTGGAAAACCGAAGGGTTGAAGCAGGCACTGGACCTATATGGTTTTGACGCAGCCTTTGGCGGTGCGCGGCGAGACGAAGAAAAAAGCCGTGCAAAGGAGCGCATCTTCTCGTTCCGCACATCAACGCATGGCTGGGATCCGAAAAACCAGCGCCCCGAACTGTGGAATCTGTATAACGCCCGCAAGAACAAGGGCGAAAGCATCCGGGTCTTCCCCATCTCGAACTGGACCGAGCTCGACATCTGGCAATATATCCACCTGAACGATATTCCGATCGTGCCGCTCTACTTCTCGGCCCCTCGCCCAACTTTCGAATATCAGGGCGGGCTGTTCATGGCTGATGATATCGAGCGGTTGGAAAAGGTCATGGGTCGACGCCCCGAAATCACCTCGCGCAACATCCGATTTCGAACACTAGGTTGCTTCCCCCTGACCGGAGCTGTCGAAAGCGACGCCAAAACATTACCCGAAGTGATTCAGGAAATGCTTCTCACGACCACCAGCGAGCGGCAGGGCCGGGTCATCGACAAGGACGGTGGTGATGCGTCGATGGAGAAAAAGAAGCAGGAGGGGTATTTCTGATGACAGACCCTCAGACAACCCCCCTCATCTATAAGACCGATGCTCTTATCGCCGACGATATCGACGCCTATCTTGAGCAACATCAGCACAAGAGCCTGTTGCGCTTCATCACCTGCGGTAGTGTCGACGATGGCAAATCGACGCTGATCGGGCGCCTGCTGTACGACTCCAAGATGATTTTCGAGGACCAGCTCGAGGCGCTGCAATCCGATAGCAAGCGCGTTGGCACACAGGGGCAGGAAATCGACTTTGCCTTGCTGGTTGATGGCCTTGCAGCAGAACGTGAGCAAGGCATCACAATCGATGTTGCGTACCGCTTTTTCGCCACCGAGAAACGCAAATTCATCGTCGCTGACTGCCCTGGGCATGAACAGTATACGCGCAATATGGTCACCGGCGCCTCAACTGCCGACCTTGCCGTGATACTGATTGATGCACGCAAGGGCGTGCTCGTCCAGACCAGGCGGCACAGCTATCTGGCGAAGCTGATCGGCATCAAGAATATCGTGCTGGCGGTCAACAAGATGGACCTGATCGACTACGATCAGGCGACATATGACGCGATTGTCGCAGATTATCGGGCGTTCGCGACAAGCATCGGCATCGACAATTTCGTGCCGTTGCCCATTTCCGGGTTCAAGGGTGACAACATCACCAAGAACTCGACCAATACACCCTGGTATACGGGCAAGCCGCTGATCGAGCATCTTGAAACAGTGGAACTTGATGTAACCACGGATCAGGCGAAGCCATTCCGCATGCCTGTGCAATGGGTGAATAGGCCCAATCTTGATTTTCGCGGGTTTTCTGGATTGATTGCGACCGGCACCATCGCGCCGGGTGATGCCATTCGCGTGCTGCCTTCGGGCAAGACTTCGACCGTTGCCAAAGTGGTCACACTTGATGGGGAACTTGGCCAAGCCGTTGCTGGCCAGTCGGTCACGATATGCCT
Source organism: uncultured Sphingorhabdus sp. (assembly GCA_964423155.1). Classification (GTDB taxonomy): domain Bacteria; phylum Pseudomonadota; class Alphaproteobacteria; order Sphingomonadales; family Sphingomonadaceae; genus Sphingorhabdus_B. The sequence goes on along the minus strand of CAYRDQ010000004.1, from coordinate 119,396 downwards.
TGCGGAAGAAATCGATTGTTCGCGAGGAGACGTGATCGCATCCGCCGATGCCCCGCCGGAGGTATCAAACCAATTCGAAGCGACCATTGTCTGGATGGAAGATGAGCCTATGCATGTCGGCCGTGCCTATTGGCTGAAACTGGGCACGCAGATGCTATCGGCTACCGTTCAGGCCCCAAAATATGCTGTCAACGTCAACAGCATGGAGCATCTGGCGGTAAAGACGCTCGAATTGAACGCGATTGGCGTTGCGGAAATCGCGACTGACAAGCCCATTGTCTTTGAACCTTATGCCGAGAACCGGACGCTTGGCGGATTCATCCTGATCGACAAGATCAGCAACCGCACCGTTGGTGCCGGGATGCTCCATTTCTCGTTGCGCCGAGCGCAAAATGTCCACTGGCAACCCACCGACATGAGCCGCGAAGATCATGCCAGCCTTAAAAACCAGAAACCGCGTGTCTTATGGTTCACGGGGCTATCGGGATCGGGCAAGTCGACGATCGCCAATGAAGTCGAAAAACAGCTCAACCTCATGAACCGCCACACGTTCCTTCTCGATGGAGACAATGTGCGACATGGGCTCAACAAGGATCTCGGCTTCACTGAGGCAGACCGGATCGAGAATATCCGACGCGTTGGCGAAGTCGCAAAGCTGATGGCCGACGCCGGGCTCATCGTGCTTACAGCCTTCATTTCACCATTCCGTGCCGAGCGCGAAATGGTCCGCAAAATGCTTCCCGAGGGAGAGTTTATCGAGATATTTGTCGATACGCCGCTCGAGGTCGCAGAGGCGCGTGACGTCAAAGGGCTATATAAAAAGGCGCGCTCCGGGCAACTCAAGAACTTCACTGGCATCGACAGCCCCTATGAAGCACCTGAAAACCCGGAAATCCGCGTAAACACTGTCAAAATGACACCTGCCGAAGCAGCCCAATATGTCATTCAACAGATCATGCCATTGAAGTGAATTTGCGATGACATCCTATTCCGACGATATTTTGCTCGCCGAGCGATTGGCAATCGGTGCCGGTAAAATCCTTGTTGACCTGCAGCGCAGCAGCGGACTTGAAGGCAAGGAACTGGGCAAGGCCGGTGACAGCGAAGCCAATGCCTGGCTGATGGAGCAATTGCGGCGCGCGCGCCCCGCGGACGCTATCCTGTGCGAGGAAGAGAAGGACAATCCGGAAAGGCTTGCAGCCAGCCGAGTCTGGATAATCGACCCTCTCGACGGAACGCGCGAATATGGGGAAGCGCGCGCCGATTGGGCGGTCCATGTGGCGCTGGCTATAGATGGAATCGCAGCAGTTGGTGCCGTCGCTTTGCCGGCAATCGGCGTCACATTGCTATCCAGCCCGCCGGCAACGCAACAGGCGGCCAATAGCCCGTTAAAGATGGTTGTCAGCCGCACCCGCCCTGCAAAAGAAGCAGTCGAAGTCGCCCATGTCTTGAGCGCCGAATTGCTCCCGATGGGGTCGGCCGGAGCAAAGGCGATGGCCGTGGTTCGCGGCGAAGCGGATATCTATCTTCACACGGGAGGTCAGTATGAATGGGACAATTGCGCTCCCGTCGCCGTTGCGGAAGCGGCGGGTCTCCATGTCAGCAGGGTCGATGGCTCCCCAATGCGATATAATAGCCCAGATCCATATTTGCCGGATCTGCTGATTTGCCGCAAAGACCTGGCCGAAAAAGTGTTCCAATCGTTGGCCTGAGGCCCGACCGTCAGAGGCCGAGCACCAGCTTTGCCATGATGTTTCGCTGAATTTCGTTTGAACCGCCATAAATCGAAGCTGCACGGCCGTTGAAGTAACGCGCTGTGACAGGCAGTGCGCTCTCTGGGCCGACATAAGACTGGTTGCTACCCGCCTGACGTTCGGCAAGCTGGAAGGGCGCCGCATAGATTCCGGCCACTTCGACCGCCAGTTCCTGGATTTTCTGTTGGCACTCGGTGCCTTGGACTTTCAGCATCGACGAAGCCGGCCCGGGATCGCGTCCCTCGCCGAGTGCGGCAAGCAACCGCGCCTCGACCGCATGGATTGTTCGCACCTGCGAGTCCAATTCGGCAAAACGCCGCCGAATCGAAGGCTGCTCAAGTAAAGCGGCATCGTCAGCCGCTCGGCACAGTTCTGCGAGTGCCTCTGTCAGGCCCGCTGCATAAGCGGCGGCTCGCTCATATTCGAGCAGGGTTTTGGCGACAGTCCAGCCCTTCCCCTCGTCGCCCAGCCGGTTTGCCTTGGGCACGCGGACGTTGTCGAAAAACACCTGGTTGAAATCATGATCCCCGGCGATCGACAATATGGGCTGCACCGAAACACCCGGCGTCGCCATTTCCAGCAACAAAAAGGTAATGCCTTCCTGCGGGCGCCCTTCTCGTCCGGTCCGGACAAGGCAGAACATGTGGTTGGCAACATGCGCATGCGTGGTCCAGATCTTGGATCCGTTGAGCACATAATCTTCACTATCGCTTTCAGCCCGAAGCTGCAGCCCGGCAAGATCGGAGCCAGCCTGAGGCTCGCTATAGCCTTGGCACCAATAATGCTCTCCCGAAAGAAGCCGGGGCAGATAGTAGGATTTTTGCGCCTCACTGCCATATTTCATGATAACCGGGGCGACCATTTTGAGCCCCATCGGCGACAGGCTGGGAGCGCCGGCCCGAGCACATTCCGATGCGAAAATGTAGCGTTGAGCGTCGTTCCATCCGGTTCCGCCATAGCGTTCGGGCCAATGGGGTGCCACCCAGCCCTTGCGATGCAGGATTGCCTGCCACGCAAGGTTGAAATGCTTGTCCACAAACACGCTCGTTGACCGGTCATGTGCCTGCCGCAGTTCAGGTGTCAGATTGCCGGCCAGCCAGCTTCGCACTTCCTCGCGAAAAGCATCGAGATCGGTCGTTGCACCATTCATATCAATTCACCTGTCTTTCATAGCCTTCCCAATAGGGGGCCCGCAGGTCCTTACGCAGAATTTTCCCAGAAGGATTGCGAGGTAGAGCATCGATGATATCGACCGATTTGGGTACTTTATAAGGGGCAATGCGCTCGCGCGCCCATGCAATCACATTATCGGGGTCAATGGTCGCGCCAGGCTTGGGGGCGCAAACTGCTTTTACCGCCTCTCCCCATTTGGAATCCGGAATTCCGATAACGGCGACTTCCAAGACATCAGGATGTCCGTAAATGGCGCTCTCCACTTCGGCCGGATAGACATTCTCACCACCAGTGATAATCATGTCCTTCACGCGATCATGGATGTAGAGATATCCGTCCTGATCCATATATCCGGCATCGCCGGTCTTCACCCAACCATCGTTGGTCATCGTCTTTTCAGTGGCGTCGGGCAGATTCCAGTACCCGATCATGTTGTTCGACGATCGGGTCCAGACTTCGCCGACATCTCCCGTTGGTACTTCGTTACCCGCTGAATCGACCACCATGATCTCGACACCGGGCAAAGGCTTACCCGCACTGCGCATTCGCGGATTGCCATTGGGATCATGGTCTTCGGGCGGCAACATGCAGATGGTTCCGGTCGTTTCTGTCATTCCATAAGCCTGGATGAATTCGCATTTGAACATCTGGATACACTGGCGCAGCAATTCGAGCGGAATGGGGGCAGCGCCGTAAAGGATATATTTGAGGCGACTGTAATCGACCGATGCACAACGTGGATGCTGCAGAAGGATATGCAACGCCGCAGGAACGATGAACAGCCGGGTCACGCCGCCATGTTCGACGGCATCGAAAAAGCCGTCGGGTGTAAACTCTGCCAGAATATAGGCGGGCAATCCTGAGCCGATCGCCATAATCCCCAATCCGGTACCACCGATGTGCGCGCATGGCATCGCGACGAGCACCACCTCGTCATCGTCCCACTTGGTATAGGCAAGCTCAGCCTCGTTCGAATTTTTTCGTAAGGCGAAAAGATTCCGGTTTGACAGGACCGCCCCTTTGGGATTGCCCGTGGTGCCCGACGTATAGAGCTGCAGCACAGCGTCATCAGCGGCAGAGGGTTCGAATGGCGCTGGAGTTGTATTCGCGATCATCGCCCGTGCTTCTGGGTCGGTCATGACCTTTTCAACATGATGAAGCAGGCCTGCCATCGATTCCGGGGCGGATTCAAAACCTGTTCCGAGGAACAGTATCTTTGCCTTGGTATCGTTGATAATATAGGCCCATTCGGGTGGAGCAAGTCTCCAGCCGACGGGCACCATTACGATGCCCGCACGCGCGGCACCGTAAAACAGCGTGAAGTAGAGATCGCTATTCTTGCCTATCCAGGCGATGCGATCACCTTTTTTCAGGCCCTTGGCTACCAAGGCAGTTGCAACGCGGGCCGTTCGCTCTTCGAGTTCGGCATAGCTGTAGCTCCGGTCTTCTTCGCGCATGGCGAGGCGGTTGCCGCGCTCGGTCGCCCAGTGGCGGATAAACTCGTCAAAACTCATTAGCTCTGAAATATCCGCCATTTTCCATCTCTCCCTGGGCCATCGTTTGCCGTGCGATGTCTCTATTTCCTAATTTGAGCAGCCATTGCCTGCTGTCAACCAGATGTTTAATCATGCGATTAAAGGGGCGCTGCAGAAGTCTGTCACATTTGGAATTCGATACTGCGCAAATTTCTATGGCTCATGTCATGTCGTTGGACGACAACAAGAATTCATTTGTCGACACATGGCTGGACGCGGGTCAAATTTGCCGTCACCAGCGCGATAGCCTCTCTCCAAAGGATTCCCGATGACTATCCGATTCGCATTGATTCTGGCTTTAACTGCCGCCACACCGGCGATTGCGGCTGCAGAGCCCGCAAATCGAGAAATTGTGGTGATTGGCCAGTCGCTGAAGGACACGGAAAAAGCGTTGGCCGATTGCATCGCAAGGGGTTGCCCTCCTGACGAAGAAATTCGAGCGGCATTGGCTCATGCTGAAAACCAGTTTATCAGCGGCGACTATCGAAACGCCAAGACGACGCTGAATAAATCGGCGGGGCGTAATCGCAAGCATGGCGATGAATATCCGATTGAAGTTTCAGACCTTTTCCGCGCGTCTAGCCGGATTTCCGAGCATCTTGGAGAAGGAAAGCAGTTCCAACTCTCCGTTCTCGACATGCGCGATACTTTGCGCGACGCGCTGCCGGCAAATGATGCCAGAGTGATGGTTGCACAGATCGAAGTGGGCGACAGCCGAGCGAAGCTAGGCTACCCGGACGAGGCTTTCCGCATTTACGAGGATGTCGAAAAGAAAGCCAAGAACGCTGGCCATCCTCGCGTTCAGGCCTTTGCCCGCCTCCGTGCCCTGCTGCTGAAACATGCGCTTGGCGAAGAGGGCCAATATGCCAATTTCAAGGAGGAGTCGCAGGCAGGTCTGGCGGAAATGGTCGCCAAACCGATACAGGGCGCCGAGGAAATGGCTTTGGTAGCAGAAGTGGCCTTGGCGCGAATAGAGCGCAAGGCTGGCAAATCTGTATCGACCGACTCGATTATCGAGCGCTTTGCCAAAAGCGGAGGTGCAGACCGACCCATCCTGCTTTCAGCGGAGCCCATCAAACTGCCAGATAATCCGCGCATGCAGACCGACAAATCAATCGGCGGCAATGTGCTTGCCTATACCGCCGGAAATTTCGAGGATCGCTGGGCGGATGTCGGTTTCTGGGTCAACAGCAATGGACTTGTTAGCGATGTCGAAGTTCTGCGTTCGGAGGGCGACATCAAATGGGCGAAGCTAGTGACAGATTCGATCAAGTCGCGCATCTATGCACCTTTGAAGGCTAAGGCCAACGATGCCCAGCCCGCATTCTATATGGTAGAGCGTTACACTTACACGTCGCGCTATATGGAAGACAACACCGGTACACGTATCGCCCGTCGAAGCCCGCAGCCTCGGATCGAACGGATCGATATCACTCCCGAAAACTACGATCAGCCCGCAAGTGTGTCGACTAAGGGTTGAGCCAATCTGGTGACCTCGGCAGCCGAAATGAATGTCGGCTGCCGAGTCCCGTGAATCAACCTTCTGCTTCGCGTTCGAACGTCGCCTCGCCACCTACGCGCGACGCCAGTTTTCCAAGCCAGACGAGCACAACGACCGCAACGACAGTTGCAATAATTGCGTAGGTAAAGAGACCTGCCAGGCTGTCGCCAAGATTAAGTTCCGCGAGCAAAGCCTTGATCGCCTCATTCCAGGCCAATGCCGCAACCAGGCCAAGCGATGCTGACGCGAGCGAAATCATTGTTTGGATCATGGCACGTGGATTCATCTTTCCCTCCTTGAAATTGCCTGGTTCATTCTGCTGCAACCGGAAGCTCCGCCTCCTTCCACACCAATACAGGCTTGCGTGCTGCCAGTGTTTCATCGAGGCGGCGGCGTGGCGCATGATGTGGAGCGGATTTGAGCGACGGGTCTCCCTGTTTTGCCCTATTGGCGACCGAGCGTAGCGCGCCGATGAACTGGTCAAGCGCGGCCTTGCTCTCGGTTTCGGTCGGCTCGACAAGCATAGCTCCATGGACGACAAGCGGGAAATAGACCGTCATCGGGTGGTAGCCCTCATCAATCAGCACTTTGGCGATATCGAGCGTCGAGAAGCCCTCGGCAAGGCCATTGTCGGTAAACAAGGCCTCGTGCATGCACGGGCCAGATGCGCCAAACGGCGCCTCAAGCGTGCCTTCAAGGCTGCGCAGGATGTAATTGGCGTTGAGCACCGCATCCTCTGCTACCTGGCGCAGGCCATCTGCGCCGTGGCTCATGATATAGGACAATGCACGGGTGAACATGCCCATCTGGCCATGGAAGGCCGTCATACGCCCGAATGTTGCCGGGTGCATGTCGCTGGCCGATTCCTCTTCGACCAGTTTGAAGCTGCCATCAGGCATTTTCTTCACAAAGGGGATTGGTGCATAAGCCGCCAGGGCTTCGGATAGCACGACCGGCCCCGAACCCGGGCCACCACCGCCATGCGGGGTGGAAAAGGTTTTGTGCAGATTGATGTGCATCGCATCGACGCCAAGATCGCCCGGACGAACACGGCCGACGATCGCGTTGAAATTGGCACCGTCGCAATAAACATAGCCGCCCGCTGCGTGCACCGCGTCTGAAATCACCTTCAAATCGCGTTCGAACAAGCCGCAGGTATTGGGATTCGTGATCATCACGCCCGCAACATCGGGGCCAAGGCGCGCCTTCAGCGCAGTTACATCGACGCGGCCTTCGGGGGTTGCAGGGATATTTTCCACGCTGAAGCCAGCAAATGCGGCAGTGGCAGGGTTGGTGCCATGTGCGCTTTCGGGGACGAGGATGACCGGGCGACTTTCGCCACGCGCATCGAGTGCTGCCTTGATCGCAAGAATTCCGCACAATTCACCATGCGCACCTGCCTTGGGCGACATGGCAACGCTGTGCATACCCGTCAGTTCAGTAAGCCAATGTGCCAATTCGTGGACGACCTGCAACGCTCCCTGAACCGTTTCCTGCGGTTGAAGCGGGTGGACGTCGCCAAATCCGTTCATCCGCGCCACCTTTTCATTGAGGCGCGGGTTGTGCTTCATTGTGCAGCTGCCGAGCGGGAAAAGGCCGAGGTCGATGGCATAATTTTGCCGCGACAGGCGGGTGTAGTGGCGCACCGTTTCGGGCTCCGAAAGGCCCGGCAGGCCGATCTCGCGGTTGCGCTCCAGCCCCCCAAGGCGCGATTGCACCTTGGGGGCGGCATCGAAATCGACGCCGGTGGTGTGGTTGTCGCCAATTTCGAAAATCAGCGCTTCTTCAAGCATCAGCGCGCGATTTCCGGTATAGGTTTCTGCTGCCATGACGTCACTTTGGCCCATCTCGGGTCGCCAGCCGCTTGCGTTAACCGTGCTCATGACAACACCTCCTGCAGGACGGTTGCAAATGTTTCGATATCCTCTGCGCTGACCACTTCGGTCACCGCGACGAGCAAGCCGTTTTCCAGCGCTGCTTCGCCCGGATAGAGGCGACCGAGCGAGACGCCGCCCAGCACCTTCTTCGCCGCCAGCTTATGCACCACATCGCGGGCGTTGACGGGCAGTTTCAGCGCAAATTCGTTGAAGAAGCTGTCGTTGACGAGGGTAACGCCCGGGATCTGCGTAAGCCGTTCCGCCGCCTGCACCGCGCGGGCATGGTTCAGCGCCGCCAGATCGCGCAGGCCACGCTCACCAAGCAAGCTCATATGAATACTGAAGGCCAGCGCGCAAAGACCTGAATTGGTGCAGATATTGCTCGTAGCTTTTTCGCGGCGGATATGCTGTTCGCGGGTCGATAGCGTCAGCACAAAGCCGCGCTTGCCTTCTGCATCCACCGTCTGGCCACACAAGCGCCCCGGCATCTGCCGCACGAATTTTTCCTTGCAGGCGAACAGGCCGACATAGGGTCCGCCAAATTGCAGGCCGACGCCGAGCGACTGGCCTTCCCCGACAACGATATCGGCCCCCATTTCACCCGGAGACTTGATCGCACCCAGCGCCACAGGCTCGGTGACCACTGCGATCAACAGCGCACCATGCTCATGTGCTTTCTGAACTATCGCACTTAAGTCTTCGATTCGACCAAGAATATCAGGATATTGCACGACCACGCAGCTGGTTTCGCCATCGATGGCGTTGAGCAGGCGATTGGTGTCAGTTTTGTCAATTTCCGGCGATGCAGTATCTAGAGAGTCGCCGGTGAAGCGTGCCATCGTCTTGGCAACACTGACATAATGCGGATGCAGTCCGGAGGAAATGACGGCTTTTTTCCGCTTGGTCACGCGCCCGGCCATACCGATCGCTTCCCAGCAGGCGGTTGAGCCATCATACATCGAGGCATTGGCCACATCGCATCCAAACAGCCGCGCAACCTGCGTCTGGAATTCGAACAGCATTTGCAGCGTGCCCTGGGCGATTTCGGGCTGGTAGGGCGTGTAGGCGGTCAGGAATTCGCCACGCTGGATCAAATGATCGACGCTCGCGGGCACATGGTGCTTATAGGCCCCTGCCCCCAGGAAAAAGGGATGGTGCGCCGCCGCCATATTCTTGCGTGCCATGGCGGAGAAATGCCGTTCAACCGCCATTTCACTCGCATGCATCGGCAAGCCCGGGATCGGCCCTTTGAGCCGTGCCTCTTCGGGCACATCGATGAACAGGTCATCGATCGATGCTGCACCGATTGTGGCGAGCATCGCCTGCCGGTCGTTATTTGTCAGGGGTAAGTAGCGCATTTCCTAATCCTTTTCCCCTCCCGCTCGCAGGAGGGCCGTGCTTCAGAGCGAATCCACAAATGCCTTGTAAGCCGCCGCATCCATCAGGCCGTCGAGCTCTGACGGATCGCTGAGTTCAAGCTTGAAGAACCAGCCGGCACCTTCGGGATCGCTGTTCACCAATGCCGGATCATCGGCGAGTGCATCATTACCCTCGGTCACGGTGCCCGAAACCGGGGCATACACGTCAGAAGCGGCTTTCACTGATTCAACAACCGCGGCGTCGCCGCCCTTGGACAATGTGGTGCCGACTGCGGGTACTTCGGCAAAAACAATGTCGCCCAACTGGCCCTGCGCATAGTCGGTGATGCCAACCGTGGCGGTGGTGCCTTCAACTTCGATCCATTCATGCTCGTCGGTGAAATAACGCGTCATTTGCTCGCTCCTCGTTTTTTAGTTGCCGCGATTTCCGAGTCGTCAGGCTTTCGCCTGACTTGAAATCGCTCTGCGGTGATATCGATGGGGAATGAAAGGCATGGCCGCGACTGCCAGCGGCACGCGCTTGCCGCGCACCTCCGCCTCCAGCGCCGTTCCGATGCTGTTATGGCCGGCTGCGACATAGCCCATGGCGATGGGTGCGCCCACGCTGGGGGCAAAGCCACCCGATGTGACAGTGCCAACCTGCACGTCGCCTGCAAATATCGGCGCGCCTTCGCGGACCGGCATCTTGCCCTCGACCGAAAGGCCGACCAGCTTGCGCGACGGGCCCTCTGCCAGCGCTTTCAGGATGCGATCTGCGCCGTTGAAACCGCCTTCCTCGCGGCGGCGCTTCGAAATGGCAAAGCTGGCATTGCCCTCAACCGGATCGGTCGACGGGTCCATGTCGTGGCCATAAAGCGGAAGCCCCGCCTCCAGCCGCAGGGAATCGCGCGCACCAAGCCCGATGGGTTTGACTTCGGGCTGTGCGCACAGCGCATCGGCCAAGGCTTGCACGTCATTGGCAGCAACCGAAATTTCAACGCCATCCTCACCGGTATAGCCCGAGCGGCTTATCCAAAGCGGTACTTCGCCCCAGAGGAAGAGATCGGCTTCCATGAAATAAAGTTGTTCCACGCCGGGGATGACGCGCGAAATGGCTTCGACCGCCTTCGGCCCTTGCAGCGCGAGCAAGGCGCGGTCTTCGAGATGGTTGATGTCGATGGCCGCAGGCAAGTTCGCGCGCAGATAGGCGATGTCCTGGTGCTTTACCGCGCCATTGACGACGACATAAAGCCCGGTGGGGGTCGCGGTGACCATCAGGTCATCGAGCACGCCACCATCCGCGCCAAGCAGCAGCGAATAGCGCATCCGCCCTTCTTTCAGCGCGGAGATATCACCGGGAACGAGCTTTTCGAGCGCTGTCGCAACGCCTTCGCCCGAAAGGATCAACTGCCCCATATGGCTGACATCGAAAAGGCCTGCACTCTCGCGCGTCCACTGATGTTCGGCCATGATGCCTTCATATTGGATCGGCATGGCATAGCCAGCGAACGACACCATGCGGGCGCCCTTGGCACGGTGCCAGTCACCCAATGGCAGTTCGAGCATGTCGGTGTCGTCGCTCATAAAATCTCCGCACAAGGTTACAGCCAGCGACGGCGTCGCTGCCTGCCCCCTCTGTCACGGATACCTGAGAGCTTTACCCCTTCGGTGGTCCCGGTTTGCACGGGACGCTTTCCAGAGTGTCGCAAAAGCCGAAACGGTCCTTTTGCCTGAGAGATTCCGGGGCGGTTGCTCCTTCGGCGACGGAGTTTCCTCCGCGCTCTCCCATTTCGTCAGCGACTATTTCGCCTTGGCCAGTGCCTTCGCTGGAGTCAACCGGCGAGCGTGCCGATCGCAAGATTTTCGTGGATATGTCGGCCTTGTCCGCCTGTATGCGCCAAATTTGCGATTGCTTGAGCGACTACCAGTGCCGGAATCGACCGATAGCGGTTGAGACCGCCGACCATCAAAAGGTCGGTCAGCGGCGACAACATGATCGCCACGCTCTCCCCTGGCCGGCTTTCGGGGCGTTCCCCGCCGGTGAGCAACCCGGGGCGGAGAAAATCGACACGGTCGAAACCCATCTGCGATAGGGCCACCTCCGCTTCGCCTTTGGTCTTCAGGTAAAAATTAGAGGCTTTGTCCGATGCACCAACCGAGGAAACCGATATCATATGTCGCGCACGCGCTGCTTTGGCGGCTGCGGCAAATTGCGTCACAAGTTCAAAATCGACCGCCCGGAATGCGGCTTTTGACCCGGCGGTTCGCATCGTCGTTCCGAGGCAGGATATGGCGACATCCGGCTTGATGGCTGCGATCGCCTCCGCCCATTTTGCGGTAGGTGCTTCGTGCACGATTACGCCTGTTGGCACCCGTTCTGGCTTTCGGCGAACAAGGATGTGGGTTTCGCTATCTTCCTGCCCTGCTAGTTCGACCACAAGTTGCTTCCCGACCAGCCCGGTTGCACCCGCAATGACAATTTTTCTCATTTGCCCAGCCCCTCCATCTTTCCGCCGAATATCGCACGATGGCAGTCCATGGCGAAACGGTCAGTCATGCCCGCCAGGAAATCGCCAATATGCCGTCCACGCGCCGGCTCTTCCTCGGGCAGGCTATCCTGCCATTCCTGCGGCAGGAGCCGGGCATCACTGCAATAGGCATGGAACAAATCCGAGACGACATTCGCCGCGCGTTCAGCGGCGGCCAATTGCGTTGGATGATGATACAGATTGGCGTACATGAAAGCTTTGAGTGTGCGCTCGCGCTCGGCCAATTCGTCCGAAAAACCGCCTATCGTGCGGCCAGCGGCGCGAACATCATCGGCGGTTTCGATGCCCGCAGCGGCGATGCGGGCCTTGGTCGTTTCGATCACATCATTGACCATCACGCCAATCTGCTCGCGGATCAGCTCACGCAGCAATGCTTCGTGTCGCGCGCCCGGATAGCGATCACAAATTGCCCGCCAGCGCCGTTCCACAAAAGGCAGCTCAAGCAACTGGTCGAGCGTCAGCAGGCCTGCCCGGATGCCATCATCGATATCGTGGTTGTCATAAGCGATGTCGTCAGAAATCGAAGCAATCTGCGCCTCGAGCGAAGCAAAGCTGGATAGGCCAAGCGGGAATGCGCCATCGATTTCGCGAAGCGCCCAATTGGGATCGTGCACCGGCCCGTTATGCTTGGCGAGCCCCTCCATCAACTCCCAACTGAGGTTGAGGCCGGGCCACAGCGGGTAAGGACATTCGAGTTTCGACAAGGTGCGCAATGTCTGTGCATTGTGATCAAAACCGCCATAGGGAGCCATCGCGGCCTCGAGCGCATCTTCTCCTGCATGACCAAAGGGCGGATGGCCGATATCGTGGGCGAGGCACAGGGCTTCGGTGAGATCCTCGTCGAGGCCCAGCGCACGCGCGATGGTGCGGCCGATCTGCGCGACTTCAAGGCTATGGGTCAGGCGGACGCGGTAATGATCGCCGTCAGGCGCGATGAACACCTGCGTCTTGTAGCGCAGGCGCCGAAAAGCAATCGAGTGGATGATCCTGTCACGATCGCGCTGGAATATATTGCGCGGTCCGCGCGCTTCACCGCCGGGTTCGGGATGGAGCCTTCCGCGGCTGGTTTCCGGATTGCAGGCATAAGGTGCGCGGCTTTGCATGGCCATGCGCTTTGCACCAGAGGCGTTAACAAAACCAGCCGCTATTTGGCACCCAGTTTCTTGACGACCGTGCCGTTTTCACTGTTCCACACAAAGCCGCTACCGCCGTCCTTGCGGAAATCGGCTTCCCATTTTTTTGCCGCCTTGGTATCAGGAAATGGACCGACCAACAGTCTGCTCGATTTCCCCCAGACCGAGGTCCAGCCTTCCTTGCCTTTGAACAGTTCGGGTGATTTCTTGGCAAACCGCCTATAATCGCCACCCAGCGCCGCTTCCGCTCCGGTTGCAACTTGCACCCAGATGCGTGCGGGTTGCGGCGCAGTTTTCGGTTCAACCTTGGGTTTGCCGGTCTTCGAATCTTTGACTGTTCCAGCCGATTCGGATTCGGTTTTTGGCTGCATCCGCTGGATCGCCTTCAAATCCACGGTCGCAACAGTTTGCTTTTCGCTCGCTGGAATTTCGATGGCTTGGACCACCGCGTCGAGGTTGAACGAGGCAGTGTTGACAGGAACGGGATTGTTCTCAACTTTGGATGCGACATTTTCAGCCGGTTGCGAAGGAATTGTTGCAACCATGGTTACACCATTCAACGCCGGCCCCTGAATCTCCTTGGTTTGCGGCAGCTGAGAATTTGACGGCTCGACGGGATTTGCAGCTATCTTGACGTCTGTTTCAACGTGCCCGGTAATTGAAATGTTCTTTGCTGCAGTAGTCGTTACCGGCTCCTGCGCAGGCGTTGAAGGTTGCGAAACAGTTGGGGCTGGTAATGCAGTCGTGGCAGACTGCTTCTGTCGGATAGCGTCCAACGACGATGTTGAGGCCTGAGATTTTTCTGGCGCGGTTACCGTTTCTTTCGATGCTGCCGCAATTTTAACAGGCTGCGATGGCAATGCAGCAGGCAGAATAACCTTTACCGGCGGGCGCGCAACATCGGGCGGAGGCAAATTCGCCCCGACGAGAATGACCGGCTTGGCCTTGGCGGCCTCGTTGACCTTCTGCTGGGCTGAAGCGGTACTGAATCCCGGCGCAGGGTTTGATTGCGATGCTTTGCGAGACTCCTGTTTCGGTTTGGTTGTGCTATTCTTTGCAGCAACCGGTTTGGTTGCAGCTCCGCCCAAGGGCGCACCGGAAGGGATCAGGCGATCCTGGCCAGTGGCCGGAACAGGCGCTTTCACATTACCAGATACGGCGGCGATCTGGCGAATTTCATTACTGTCCTCGCCGATCCTCCCTACCGGGAAGTGACCAAAATGCATCGCGGCCGCGCGCTGTGCGTCGGTCATGTTCGGCATTAGGCGGAGATAGCCTTCCATGCGGCGCGCAGCATCTGCAGACAGAAAACCTTGTGCAATTTGAACCGATTCCTTGATCTGTCCTCGGGTGGCCAGCATCATCGCACGCGCGCGCCACGCCTCCGGATCGTTACGCTGCAACAGCGGCACCAACAGCGTATCGGCTTCATTGACTTTTCCTGCCATAGCCAACGACATCGCGTATCGACGTGTCAGTTCATCGCTGTCGCCCATTGTTTTCGCCAGTTGGTAATCCTGATGCGCTCTGGCAAAATTCCCTAGCAAGTCGAAAGCAAGTGCCCTGTCCAAGGCTATCGACCGCTCGCTAGCGCCCAGTCGCAAGGCTTCGTCAAAATATCGCAGGGCCTCGAACGGATTTTCGGTGCGGACCATTGCTGAACCAAGGCCAGCAACAGTCCGCGCATTGCCGGGTTGTATGGCATTTGCCCGATTGAAAAAATTCTGCGCTGCCGATGCATCCCCGAGCTTGAGGGACGCATGCCCTGCGTCACTCAAGGCAACCGGATCATTAGGCCGCATTGCCATGCGTCGCACTGCATCGCGCAACTCGACCGATGCCGGCGAGTCAAAGGCAGGGCGAACAGCTTTTGCCTGGTCGAACTGTTCGAGCGCGCTTTCATCGGTATCTTGCGCCGCAAGCACTTGCGCAGGATACAGCAGCATTGCTGCGGCAGCGAATGCAGGAAAGGGTTTAAGTTGGCTCATCGCATGGCAGATGTGTAGCTTCGAAGCAGAATGCAATCTGAACGAAGCAAAGCGCGCCGAACAGTGCTCTGGCCTAGACCAGCTGGGCTGGAAGCACAGTCTCGCTATCAGTTGTTGCTCTGGCGATCGAGGAAACGGGGAATATTCACCCCGTCGTCTCCAGCTTCTCCCTCATTCTCATCGCCGCCCCGCGTCAAGCCCCGCGACAGATTGGACATGCGTTCAAACAGCGTTCCACCACCGGTGCTGACCCGAGGTGGAGGTGGCAACGAGTCACCTTCGGCCTCTCCATGACCATGATATGTCTCGATAGCTGGATCGGCCGCATCATCTGCCATGTGCGATGCATCCAATTCAAACGCGGGTTCATGCGCTTCGACCTGCTCCAGATCGAGCACGCCGTCATCGTCACCGGTCATTTCGCTTTGGCCAAAATCCTCGCTTTCCATGGAAGTCGCTTCTACTGGAGCTTCCGGTTCGCTTAACTCCGCGGCAGCAACCACTTCAGGGGCGCTTTCGACTTCTGGCGGGGTCGTTGCATATCCGCCCATGGGCGCCCTGTTTTCGAACGAATAGGAACGTGCGGGCTGTACCGCCGCGCTGCCATCTTGGTCGATGCCGGTCGCCACGACTGACACCCTGATTTTGCCATTCAGATTCTCATTGAATGCGGAACCCCAGATGATGTTTGCATCGGGATCGACCAGCTCACGGATGTGATTGGCTGCCTCGTCGACTTCCATGAGGCGCATATCTTCGCCACCGGTAATCGAAATGATGACGCCTTTGGCGCCCTGCATCGACACACCATCCAAAAGCGGATTTGCGATGGCGCGTTCGGCTGCTTCCAAAGCGCGGCCATCGCCTTCAGCCTCTCCCGTTCCCATCATCGCCTTGCCCATTTCGTGCATGACCGAGCGAACGTCGGCAAAGTCGAGGTTGATCAGCCCCGGCATCACCATCAAGTCGGTGATACCACGCACACCCTGTTGCAACACTTCGTCGGCGAGCAGGAACGCTTCCTTGAATGTCGTGTTCGGGTTGGCAACTAGGAACAGGTTCTGGTTCGGAATGACAATCAGCGTGTCCACATGCTGCTGCAATTCTGCGATTCCTGAATCGGCTGAACGCATGCGGCGCGAACCTTCGAACAGGAAGGGCTTGGTGACGACGCCAACCGTCAGGATATTCATCTCGCGCGCCGCGCGTGCGATAACCGGAGCAGCACCTGTCCCGGTACCACCACCCATACCAGCGGCGATGAAGCACATATGCGCACCGTGAAGCGCCTGCTTCACCTGCTCAATCGTTTCTTCGGCTGCAGCGCGCCCCACTTCGGGCCGCGAACCTGCGCCAAGGCCCTGAGTAATATCGGGGCCAAGCTGGATACGATATTCAGCGGGTGACGCATTGAGTGCCTGTGCATCGGTGTTTGCGACAACAAAGTCGACGCCTTCGACCCGTGCAGCTATCATGTTTGCGATGGCATTGCCCCCTGCCCCGCCGACACCGATGACTGCGATTTTGGGCTTCAGTTCATCGACGATTGGCGGACCGATGTTGATGCTCATTCCTATTCACTCCCTTGGCCGGTCAGGCATACAAAATAGAAGTCAAAAACCCCCGTTAACTGTGCCTTGTGGCACAAAATTCAGGGCAAAACACGTAAAAGTTACCCACAGGCTACAGCTTGCCTTGAGCATGTGTTCAGAGGTTTTCGCGGATTGCCTGCATGATCCGCGCAATTACGCCTGTGTTGGCAGATTTCACTGCACTATCAGAGCCTTGCAAGCCTAATCGGAGATCAGATGGGTTTGAATTGGCATAAAGGGCTAGCCCCGCCATGGTGGAAAATGCCGGGCCTGAATGGGCATCGGGTAACCCGGGAAGTTCGGTCGGGCGACCGACACGAACCATACGCCCCAGCGCCGCCTGCATGTGATCGGCGAGCCCCTTCAACTCGGCACCCCCGCCGGTTAGCACCACATGATGTTTGCCTGGGTTTGAGAAGCCCATTTCCTTCAGGGCTCGCCCAACTTCCGTCACGATCGAATCAATTCGCTGGGAAATGATCGCGTTCAGTTGGGCCCGGGTTATCTTGGGTCGCTCGACCGGTGAGGCTTCACCGGGTGCGCCGACATCAAGACTTTCCTGATGATCACGGGGAGACGTGATCGCTGATCCGTGGAAACATTTGAGCCGCTCTGCCTCTGCACGGCGAATGCCGAACACCGATGCGATTTCGTCGGTAATATCGGCCCCGCCCTGATTAAGCGTGATCAGGCCGGCCAGCATACCACCAATGAACACCGAAACATTGGTTACGGCGGCGCCCATTTCCACCATCGCCACGCCCAGTTCCCGCTCCTCTGCAGTCAGGCAGGCCAGACCGGCCGCGACGGGTGAAGCAACAATGGCATCGACGCCCAGATGCGAAGCACGCGCGGTCATATCGAGATTGCGAACCGGCGATGGTTCGGCAAGCACCGCATGAATCTCCACGCCAAGCCTGTCAGCATAGAGGTTTAGAGGATTGGAAACGCCCGCATTGCCGTCAAGGACATACAGCGTCGGACTGACATGCAGGACAACTTTGCCCCGCGTATCAATATTGGCCCGCCCAGCGGTCAACAGGTCGTCAACGTCTGCCTGTTCGACCTTGTCCCCGCCCAGATCGATTTCGACCGGCGATAGTAAGCTATCGAGTCCTCCCGCAGACATGCCTAGCCAGACTCGTTCGATGTTGATGCCTGCAATCCGTTCCGCCTGCTCGACCGCATGGCGCACCGACAGTTCGGCAAGCTGCATGTCGGCAATGCAGCCGCGAACCACGCCCTTGCTTTCGCGCTGGCCGGTTCCCAAAACATGAATCGCTCCGCCTTCATCAACTCCCGCGATCAAAGCGGAAACTTTCGATGAGCCGATATCGAGGGTGGAAATAATCTTGTCGTACCGCACCGCCATCAGGCAGATTCCCCACCCTTCTCGGCTTCGGCGGCCGGCTTGGAGTCGGGTTTTATTTCCACCGGCTTATCCTTGGCCGCACGACGCATATAAGCCCGCTCGGGATCGCGCAGGTCAAAATGAATGATGTCCCGTCCTAACAGCCTATGCACCCCATCCATTCGCGTAAAATTCACCAGTGCCTGTGCGGCGAGATTATCCCCCTCGGGCAGCGAGAGAGTCTCTCCTGTCTTGAAACGCAGATCCCAGCGTCGGTTGCCGATCCAGCTCGCGCCCGCCACTTGATCCTTGAGCGACTGGGCGCTGTCGAGGAGCTTCGCGAGAGCGACGACTTGTTGGTCGGCGCCCTCACCATTGATCACTGGCAAATTACCAACTTCCGCACGCGAAATTTTTTCAAGTTCGGTACCTTGATCGTCGATCAGTGAAAAAACACCATTGCGATGCCAGACTGCTGTCGGTTTGCGTTCGATAATATCCACCACCAATGTATCGGGCAGACGGCGCGTGACGCGGACATCCTTGATCCAACCATATTTGATCAGGTCTGCCCGAATCTTGTCGATATCGACCAGCGGCATAGCCCGATCCTTCTCGGCGAGCACGATGTCATAGACCTTGAGCTGGTCGACCCGGTCCATGCCGGTAATCTCTACACGCTTGACCTCAAAACCGGCCTTTGCGGCGACCTGCGCATATTGTTGGTAAGCGGCCTGCGGCACACCGAACCAGTTCGCGACGATCAGCGCAACAAGCAACAATATTGCCAGCACGCCCCAGGTCAGGATGCGCTGGATATCCTCTTCGGTGAACGGCAATATGCGCAACAGCCGGTCCATGATGCCAGTCTGCCGCACCTTCTTGCGTGGCGTAGCTTTTCGCGCCTTGGCTGGTGCCTTGCGGGCCGTTGCCGTCTTCATGCCAGCGCCTCCTTCACCAACAGGTCGACCAGTTGCTCATAGCTGATGCCCATCTGCTTGGCCTGTTCGGGAACAAGGCTCAAGGGCGTCATGCCCGGCTGGGTATTGGTTTCAAGCACAAATACACCGCCGCGGCCCAGTTCATCATCCCAGCGGAAATCGGTACGCGATGCGCCCTTGCAGCCGAGCAGTTCGTGCGCGCGCTGCGCCAGTTCCATCATATAGTCTTCTATATCCTTGGGAATTTCAGCAGGGCAGATATGCTCCGTCAGGCCGTCGGTATATTTGGCGTCGAAATCATAGAAGCCGCTTTTGGGCTTGAGTTCGGTGACGCAGAGCGGCTTCCCGCCGAGCACAGCCACCGTCAGCTCGCGTCCCTTGATGAAGGGTTCGGCGAGCAATGTATCGAATTCCTGCCACGGGCCGACGGCATCGCGCGAAATCGGGTTGCCGTAATTCCCATCGGCCTTGACAATGGCGACGCCGACCGAGCTGCCTTCATTGACCGGTTTCAACACATAGGGTCGAGGCAACGGATCACCTGCGTAAAGGCTTTCGCTTTCGACAATCGTCCCCTTCGGCATCGGGATACCTGCCGGAACCAAGCGCTGTTTGGTCAATTCCTTGTCAATGGCAATTACCGAGGTGACCAGCCCGCTATGGGTATATTTGATGTCCATCAGGTCGAGCATGCCCTGCACGCTGCCATCTTCGCCGGGGACGCCATGAAGCGCGTTGAACACGACATCAGGACGCAAACCAGCGAGCACCTGCGCGACATTGCGGTCCATATCGACGCGGCTGACTTTATAGCCGACGCGTTCAAGCGCATCGGCAACGCCATTTCCACTCATCAGCGACACCGGGCGCTCGTTCGACCAGCCACCCATCAGGACTGCAACATGGATCGGCTCGCTCACTTTGCTTTTCCCACTCTCTGAATTTCCCAATGCAGGTCGACGCCCGATTTCTCTTTCACGCGGCGACGGACTTCTTCGCCCAGTGCCTCGATATCAGCGCTGGTAGCGTCGCCGGTATTGATAAGGAAGTTGGTATGTTTTTCGGAAACCTGCGCGCCGCCAATCTGGAGGCCGCGGCAACCGGCTTCATCGACCAACTGCCATGCCTTTTTCCCATCCGGGTTCTTAAACGTCGATCCGCCGGTTTTCGAACGCAGCGGCTGCGATGCTTCGCGGCTGGCGGAGATGCGATCCATTTCGGCCTGAATGGACTCGGGATCTCCGGGCTCTCCCCAAAAACGGGCGGCCACGACTATTGCGCCTTCCGGCAGTTCGGAGTGGCGGTAGCTATAGCGCAGATCCTCAACCGGATACGTCACCAGGTCACCGCTACGCAACACCACATCGCAATCGACCAGAATATCCTTCACCTCGCCGCCATAGGCGCCGCCGTTCATGCGCACGAAGCCGCCGACCGTGCCGGGGATCGAGCGCAGGAATTCAAGTCCTGCAATGCCATGATCGCGAGCCATTGATGATACCAATATACCGCTAGCACCACCACCGCAGTTCAGCACAGTGTCGATACCAAACACGCCTTTTGGAACATTATCGACCCACGCAAATGGCTTGCCTAACCGCACCACTACGCCAGGCACACCGCCATCACGGACGATAAGGTTCGATCCCAGCCCAAGTGCCATTACAGGCAGCGCAGGATCAATGTCTCGAAGGAAGGATTGAAGGTCCGCGACGTCCTTTGGTTCAAACAGCCATTCGGCCTTACCGCCACTCTTGAACCAGACGAGCGGCGCAAGCGGGGCATCGTGGGTCAGCTTTCCGCGCACCGGGGGCAAGGCATCGCCCACATTCATGCACGCGCTTTCCTTATCGCTTCGGCCAGCCCAGCGGCCCATTTCGTGATGTCGCCCGCACCCAGGCAGACTACAAGGTCGCCTTCGCGGGTCGTCCCCGCCAATTCTTTTGCCAGCGCCTCGGCGCTCTCAATTTCCTGGGCATTGTGGTGGCCGCGCCGCTTGATCTTGCCAACCAGCTCCGCGCTGCTAACCCCCTCAATCGGGGCCTCACCTGCCGCATAAACAGGGCTGATATAGACGGTATCCGCATCGTTGAAGGCGGTTGCGAAATCTTCCATCAGATTGCCGAGGCGCGAATAACGGTGCGGCTGGCACACCGCGATGACGCGGCCTTTGACGCCTTCACGCGCGGCCGACAGTACGGCGCGGATTTCGACTGGATGGTGGCCATAATCGTCAATGATAGTGACGCCATCAACCTCACCCACCTTGGTGAAGCGCCGTTTTACTCCGCCAAATTTGGCAAAGCCTGCCTGCACCTGTTCATCGCTCATCCCGCGCTCAAGGCCGACGGCGATGGCGGCGAGCGCATTTTGCACATTATGGCGACCTGACATCGGCAGGAAGACATCCTTGATCTCGCGCTTGCTGCCATCGCGCGCGCGGATCACTACGTCAAAGATGTTGCCACCCAATTCGGGGCGGACATTGTCTGCGCGCACGTCAGCTTGTGCCGAGAAGCCATAGGTCAGGATGCGACGATCGCGGATGCGCGGGATGATCGCCTGCACTTCGGGATGGTCGAGGCAAAGGATGGCGACGCCGTAAAAAGGCACATTTTCGATGAACTCGATATAGGCCGCCTTGGCCGTGTCGAAATCGCCATAATGATCGAGATGCTCGGGATCGATATTCGTGACGACGGCAATCGTGCCGTCGAGGCGCAGGAAGCTGCCGTCGCTCTCGTCGGCCTCGACCACCATCCAGTCGCTGTCACCCAAACGTGCGTTCGAGCCATAATTGTTGATAATTCCGCCGTTGATTACTGTCGGATCAAGCCCGCCCGCATCGAGCATCGCCGCAATCAGCGAGGTCGTTGTGGTCTTGCCATGCGTGCCCGCGACCGCGACGGTATATTTCAGCCGCATCAGCTCTGCGAGCATTTCCGCCCGGCGCACCAGCGGGATACGGCGTTCGAGTGCGGCCTCTACTTCCGGATTACCGCGCTTCACTGCGGTCGAGGTGACCACTACAGCGGCATCACCCAGATTTTCGGCAGCATGGCCGATCATCACCTTGATGCCGCGGCTGCGCAGCCCTTCGATCACATAGCCCTCGGCGATGTCGCTGCCCTGCACCGAATAGCCGAGATTGTGCATCACCTCGGCAATGCCGGACATGCCGATGCCGCCAATGCCAACAAAATGGATGGTTCCGATGTCGGTACCCACACCCTTCATGAAACTGCTTTCCGTGCAAGGGCCGGTTCGGCGCTGCCAAAGCCAAGGCCCGATTGTTCTTTTGTCGAGATTGTATGCATCAGCGGTGCGCGTCCGAAGGATTCGACGAGGTCTGCCAAGTCATGGACGGCATCGGGGCGGCCGCAGCTTTTGGCTGCACGTGCTGCATTTTCGAGCGTTTCGGGCAGCAGTGCCATTTTCTGTATCTGCTTGGCCAATTCAACCGGCGTGAATGCCGATTGCTTGATCGCACGTGCGCCGCCAGCCTTCACCATTTCGCTAACGTTGAACGCCTGATGATTGTCCATCGCCGATGGCAGCGGGATCAGGATGGCCGGGCGACCCGCACAGGTCAGTTCAGCAATAGTGGAAGCCCCTGCCCGCCCGATCACCAGATGCGACCAGCCGAGCCTTTCGGGGAAATCTTCCAGATAGGTTGCCAGCTGTGCCGGTATCTGGTGGTCGGCATAGGTTTTGCGGACGGTTTCCAGATCTTCGCCGCGGCATTGCTGGGTCACCTGCAGCCGACGGCGCAAGTTAAGCGGCAGGCGGGCCAATGCGTCGGGAACCACTTCGGAAAGGATCGACGCGCCCTGACTGCCTCCCGTTACGAGAACACGAAAGACACCATCCTCGATAAAAGGCGGGAAAGGCTCATCGCGCAGCGCGATGACTTCGGCGCGGACCGGATTACCGACCAGATGCACTTTGCTTTCGTGGCGCGGCTTGACCCGTTGCACATCGGGATAGGCCGTGGCGATTGCGTTCACCTTGCCAGCGACCAAACGGTTGACACGGCCAAGCACAGCATTCTGTTCATGGATGATCGTGGGAACATTATTAGCAAAGGCCGCAAGCAAGGCAGGCAATGCCGGATAGCCACCGAAACCAACCACTGCGGTCGGATCGAATTCGTCGAACAGCGCGCGCGCCATCGCCCGCCCGCGCCAGATATTCCGCGCCGCCGCAAGCCAGCCGCGCGGGCCACCTGCTACTCTGCCTGCGGGCATGATGTGCATTTCCATGCCATCGGGGCAGCCGGGGATGGTCGATCCGCGATTGTCGGTGATCAGCGCAACCTGATGCCCGCGGCGCATCAATTCGGCACCCAGGGCATAGGCCGGGATAATATGGCCGCCAGTGCCGCCTGCGGCGAGAACGAAATTGCGCGATACGCTCATCCTAGCGCCCATTCCCGATATAGGGTGACTGGTCAAGGAAAGGGTTACGTCGTGTCAGCGCCAGCATCAGACCACAGCACAAACACAATGCCAGTGTCGAAGATCCGCCATAGCTGATGAACGGCAAGGTCATGCCCTTTGAAGGGAAAATGCCGAGATTGACCGCAATGTTGATCATCGCCTGCCCACAGAATTGCGCGGCGAGGCCTGTCACGGCGAGCAGGATGAATTGGTCCTGCTCATCGAGCATGCGGATAACGACGCGGACGAGGATTGCGAAGAACAGCACTGCGATCACCATGCAGGCAAGCAGGCCGAATTCCTCACCCACGACCGAGAAGATATAGTCGGTGTGCGCTTCAGGTAGCGCAAATTTGCGCGTGCCCAGACCAGGTCCAGTTCCGACAAATCCGCCTGCGGTCAGCGTCGCCATCGCCAGCTTGTCATGGGTGATGCCGTCAGTACCGAAGATCCAGGCGTCGATACGCTGCTGCGCGACGGGATAGAAGTTGTAGGCGGCGATGATGCCTACCAAGCCGCCGATGGCGCTCGACCAGAGTAGCTTGGCCTGGACACCCGATACCATCATCAACGCAAACCAGATGCCGCAGAACAGGATGGTCTGGCCAAGGTCCGGCTGGAGCATCAATGCGCCGCAAATCAGAGCGGTGAAGCCAATTGTAATCGTCCGCACGGGCAGCGTCGGATCGCGCTGCCGCCAGCTGATGATCCACGCCATCGTCACGGCATAACAGGGCTTCAGGAATTCGGAGGGCTGGAAACTGGCCGGGCCAAGGCCGAACCAGCGCTGCGAGCCGTTCACTTCCTTGCCCAATATCGGCACCAGCAACAGGAGCAACAGGAAGACACAAAAACCGCCAATCGCGATGCGTTTCGCCTGTTCGCGCGGATACATCGAGATCACGAACATGAAGGGGATACCAAGCGCGACCCATGCCAGCTGCTTGTAGAAAAAGTAAAGCGGGCTGAGCGATGCAGTCTCGGTCGAGAGGCGACGCGCGGTTGCAGGCGAACCCGCCGCAACAGCAATCAGGCCAATGGCAATCAAAACGAGGAACAGCGAAAGCAGCACGCGATCCAGTTCCCAGAACCAGATGCTGAGCGGCGAGCGATCCCCCCGCCCTAACCGGTTTGAAAGATCGCGCTTGCCGCCAAATCCCGGCGGCAGAGTGTTTCCATTGCCTTTCAAAATGCCGAACATCACGTCCCCCTGTCG
Organism: uncultured Sphingorhabdus sp.; assembly: GCA_964423155.1. GTDB lineage: Bacteria > Pseudomonadota > Alphaproteobacteria > Sphingomonadales > Sphingomonadaceae > Sphingorhabdus_B. The sequence continues at coordinate 94,989 of CAYRDQ010000004.1, read as the reverse complement.
CGCAATGCAGCCACGATTTCCCGGAAACTGTCGCCCCGGTGTTCGAAATCCCGAAATTCGTCAAAGGAAGCGCAGGCTGGTGAAAGCAGCACCGTTTCGCCCGCTTTGGCAGCAGATGCAGCCGCCAGCGTTGCATCGCGCAGCTTGGGATAGGCCGCCACGTCAACTTTGCCTTGCAAGATCGCAGCCAATTTCGCGCCATCCTCACCAAAGGCGTAGGCGGCGCGCACATTGCCGAGGTTCGGCAAACAGGCGTCCAGATCATCGCCCTTGGCCTGACCGCCAAGCAACCAGTGGATGGCAGGATATGCACCTAAGGCAGGTGCGGTCGATGTCGGGTTGGTTGCCTTGCTGTCGTTGACATACAGCACGCCGTCCGCCTCACCCAAACGCTCCATGCGGTGCGCGAGGCCGGGATAGGTGGCAAGGCCATGTTCGATTGTTTCTGCATCCAGCCCAATCGCCTCGCACGCGGCGATCGCGCAGGCGACATTCTGCGCATTGTGCGGCCCCTGTAAAGAAGGCCAGCGCGACTGGTCTTTGATATCGCTGGCATGCACACGGCGCAGCCGGTGGTGAACGCGGCTGGCGATCATCCGGCAGGGATCATCATCGACTGCGATCACCGATACCTTGTCGGCATGCTGCATGTGGAACAGCCGCTCTTTTGCCGCAGCATAGTCGAGGAAGCTGTCATAGCGATCCAGATGATCGGGGGTGATATTGGTCAGCACCGCGACGTCGCAATCAAGGTTGTGCGTCAGGTCTATTTGATAGCTCGACAGTTCGAGGACATAGACGCCACCTTCGGGCAGGGGCCGCTGCGAGAGGATCGGCAGACCGATATTTCCGCCCATCAAGGACGGCAGTCCGGCCGTCTGCATCATATGGTGCAGCAGCGCGGTAGTGGTCGATTTGCCATTGGTACCTGTAATGCCAATCACCTTGTGGGATGGCAGCGAGGGGCGTGCGAGTGCGAACAGTTCGATATCGCCGATAATCGGCACATTGGCATCACGCGCCTTGTTGGCAATCGGGTGGATGTTGAGCGGCACCCCGGGCGACAGCACCAGACCGTCAAAACCGGGAAGGTCGATTTCCATCGGATCGGCAAAGCTGACGTCGCCTTGGACCTGCGCCCTTGCCTCTTCCTTGCTGTCCCAGACAGTTATCTCTGCCCCGCTCGCAACAAGGCTGCGCACCGTGGCAAGGCCCGACCTTGCCAGACCGAGCACTGCATAGCGTTTGCCGCGAAAGGCGTCGGATGTGATCATCTGAGCTTGAGCGTTGCCAATCCAGCAAGGGCAAGCACAAAGGAGATGATCCAGAAGCGGATAACGACGGTCGATTCCGGCCAGCCCAATTGTTCGAAATGATGGTGGATCGGTGCCATGCGGAATACGCGCCGCCCGGTGCGCTTGAACCAGAAGACCTGGATGATCACCGACAGCGCCTCGACCACGAACAGGCCGCCGATGATTGCGAGCACGAATTCATGGTGCGCGACAACTGCGATCGCGCCCAGCGTGCCGCCAAGGGCGAGGCTGCCGGTATCGCCCATGAACACGGCCGCAGGCGGGGCGTTGAACCACAGGAAAGCTAGCCCTGCACCGATTATCGCCCCGCATAATATCGCCAGATCGCCCGCGCCGAGAATGAAAGGCACACCCAGATATTCGGCATATTTCGCATTGCCGACCAGATAGGCAATTAGCATGAAAGCGAGCGACGCGATAATCACGGGCATGGTAGCCAGCCCGTCGAGTCCATCGGTAAGGTTCACCGCATTGCCGAACGCGACAATCACAAACGCGCCGAAAATGATGTACCAGTAACCGAGGTCCAAGATTGGTCCGTTGATGAAGGGGAAGTAGAGTTTGCCGCCCGACTGATGGACAATCAAGGCAACTGCCGCGCCGGCAATCAGGAATTCCAGCAACAGGCGCAATTTGCCTGAAACCCCCGCGGTGCTGCGCTTTTTGACCTTGTCGTAATCGTCCATGAAGCCAACGAGGCCGAAACCGAGCATAACGACAATGCACGCCCAGACATAGCTGTTCGACAGATCCATCCAGAGCAGCATCGAAATCGCGATCGAAGTCAGGATCATCAGCCCGCCCATCGTCGGCGTGCCGACCTTGGCGAGATGCGTTTGCGGCCCATCGGAACGGATCGGTTGGCCCTTTCCCTGGCGTACGCGCAGCATGTTGATGAATTTCGGCCCGATGATAAGGCCGATAACGAAAGCGGTTCCCACTGCAGCGCCCGATCGAAATGTCAGGTAGCGAAACAGATTCAGGAAACCCGCAAAATCAAAATATTGCGCGAGCCAGTAAAACATCAATCCCCTCCGCCGAGTAGCGCCTCGACAACCGCGGACAGGCCCACGGAATTCGACCCTTTTATCAATATTGCATCGCCGCCGCGCACTTCGCTGCGCAGCCTTTCCGATGCATCCTTAACCGAGGCGCAATGCGCGAATTTGCCTGCCCATGCAACGTCACCTGCCAACGTTTCGGCGAGTGCAGCCATCTCTTCGCCGACAAGCAATGCCAGATCGACCATTGCCGCCTGCATTGGCTCGCGTAGAGCCGCGTGGAATGTGGCCGATTGATCGCCCAGTTCTTTCATCGAGCCGAGCACGGCGATCCGCCGATCAGAATTGGCGCTGCCTAGCCCTTTGAGGGTTGCCGCCATCGAGGCCGGGTTGGCGTTATAGCTTTCGTCGATCAACAGCGCTTCCCCGCCTGGCACTGCAATCCGATGACGCGCACCGCGGCCCTTGAGACCGCCCATATCAGCCAGCGCCAGTCCGGCAACCGCAAGATCGGCACCGGCTGCCTGCACCGCTGCCAGAACCGCAAGCGAATTGGAAACCCAATGATCCCCCGGTTGGGACAGTTCATATTGCAGCTTTGCGCCCAGCAATTGCGCAGTCACCAAGCTGCCACCATTGGCGCTGGCGAGATGATCGATGCAGCGCACATCGGCACCTTGAGTGAAGCCAAAGCTGATAATGCGCGGAGCATGCTGCTCTGCCTTTGCCCGCAAACGGGCATAATGGCGGCTGTCGAACGGTATAATGGCAGTACCATCGGGTTCGAGACCCTCAAAAATCTCACCCTTCGCGTCGGCTATCGCCTCTTCGCTACCCAGATTTTCGATATGCGCCGGGGCAATCGTCGTGACGATGGCAATATGCGGGCGCACAAAACGGGTCAGCGCCGCAATTTCCTGCGCATGGTTCATGCCCATTTCGAAAACGCCATATTCCGTCTCGCGCGGCATGCGCGAAAGGCTGAGCGGGACACCAACATGGTTGTTATAGCTTTTGACCGACCGATGAACCTTGCCGGGATTGCACCGTTCGAGCGCTGCATAAAGCGCCTCCTTGGTGCCTGTTTTACCGGCCGACCCGGTGACACCAATGACTTTCGCATTCACCCGCGCGCGCGATGCCATACCGAGCTGTTCGAGCGCGTGCATCGTATCAGGCACCAGAACGTGTGGCCCATCCACCGGCACACTGACAACCGCACCGCTCGCACCACTCGAATAGGCCTGCGGAACGAAACGATGGCCGTCGGCCTGTTCGCCCTTCATTGCAAAGAAAAGATCGCCAGGGCCTATCTCGCGCGAGTCGAAGGCGACGCCATTGCAGTCGAAATCGGCACTTGCCTGCCCTCCAGTTGCGGAGGCAATTTCGGATGCAGTCCACAGCACGCTCATGCCGCGCACTCCCTTGCCACTTCTACATCGTCGAACGGATAGACCTTGTCGCCAATGGTCTGGCCCAATTCATGGCCCTTCCCTGCGATCATGACGATATCCTCGGCTGATGCCTGACGAATGGCTTCGGCAATGGCTTCGCGTCGATCCCCAACGTCCAGCGCGCCAGGGGCACCCGCAATGACCTGTCGGCGGATAGAAGCGGGATCTTCGGTGCGCGGATTGTCGTCTGTAACAATGACGATATCCGCATCGCGCGCCGCGATCTGGCCCATCAGCGGGCGTTTTCCGGTATCTCTATCACCGCCTGCGCCGAAAACGAGGATCAGCTTGCCCTTTGTATGCGGACGGAGAGCGGCGATTGCCGCTTCCAGACCATCCGGCGTATGGGCATAGTCGACATAGACGGGCGCACCGCTACGGCTGATCGCCGCGCGTTCCAGCCGCCCGCGTACCGGCTGCAGCCGCGCCAGATTGGCAATCACATGTTCGGCATCGCAGCCGCTGGCAATAGCAACACCTGCCGAAACCAATGCATTGGCGGCCTGATAGGCACCGATCAGCGGCAATTTTACCTTGCTGACCTCTCCCTGCACCGAAATTTCGAGTGTCTGGCCAAGTTGGGTTGGCTCGCGCGACAGCAATTTGATCCCCTGCCCTTGCGTGCCGACGGTGATCAGGCGCAAGGGCCGTTCCTTAGCGCGCGCAATCGCCTTTTCTGACCATTCGTCATCGGCCCAGATCACGGCGGTGGCATTTTCGGTCGCGACCTCGTCGAATAGCCGCATCTTGGCCTCGAAATAGGCTTCCATCGTGCCATGATAATCGAGATGGTCACGGCTGAGATTGGTGAAGGCGACGACTGACACCGGTACGCCCGCGATACGATATTGGTCCAGCCCGTGGCTTGATGCCTCGAAAATGGCGTGGCTCACGCCTTCGCGCTCCAGCCCAGCCATGTTTGACAGGAAGGTCACCACATCAGGCGTGGTCAGACCGGTACGCACCTGTTCGTCAGCGGTGGTGATCCCCAAGGTGCCGATCGATGCAGCACTGTGCCCGTTCATGCGCCACAGCTGGCGAGTCATTTCGGCGGTTGAGGTTTTGCCGTTGGTTCCGGTGACGGCAGCTACATGCGCAGGAAATGGTGCGAAAAAGCGGGCCGCAATGGCGGCAAAGGCCTTTCGCGGATTGGCGTCTGCGATGTGGATTGCGCCTTCAACCTGTGCTTCCGGGCGAGCGACAACAGCTATCGCGCCTGCCTCGATCGCGGCCGCGATGAAATCTTCGCCGTTGAAGGTCGCTCCCTGAAAAGCACCGAATATCGTACCCGGGGCAACTTTCCGGTTGTCGATGGCAAAGCCGGTTACGCGCGTCGAGCCGGCATCACCAGCCAGCTCGCCAATCAAACTGTCGAGGCGCATCAGGTGCTCCCTTTGGGAGACCAAAGGAGCGGCATCAGTTCGGATACATCGACATCGCGGTGGGTATCGGGAATGATCCCGAGTTGCGGGCCGATCCGCTCCACAGTGCGCTTCACGATTGGCGCAGCCGTGAATCCAGCAGTGCGCTGGAACGCGGTTTCGGTTGTTCCTTTGGGTTCGTCTACCATGGCTATGATGATATAGCGGGGATTATCCATCGGGAAAGCCGCTGCGAAGGTCGAGACGACAAGATTCCGTGCATAACCTCCCGCATTCGGCTTTTCAGCGGAGCCTGTTTTGCCACCGACGCGATATCCGGGAGCATCCGCTTTCTTGCCCGTACCGTCGACAACGATCATGCGCAGCAGCTGGCGCATGCGTGCACTGGTCGCCGCGCTGAATACGCGGCGGCTAACGGGCTTTTGCCCCGGCTTGAATTTCTTGAGTGTAGCCGGGTGCCACATGCCACCATTCACCATCGCGCCATAGGCCGAAGCAAGGTGGAGCGGTGTCACCGACATGCCATGGCCATAGCCAACCGTCATGGTGGTCAGACGCCCCCAATTTGTCGGCCATAGCGGACGCGAACGTTCCGCCAGTTCGATAGACGGACGGCGGTCAAACTCCAGATTGCGCGCCATTTGTTCCATCTTTTGCTGGCCCAAATTATCGGCAATCCGTGCCGTCACGATGTTCGAGCTATGGATAAGCGTTTCAGGGACATTGAGCCAGCGTCCCGATGGATGGCTGTCGCGAATCTTGAAGCCACCGATTTCGAGCGGAGCCGTGGCGTCATAGCGCAACGACAGGTCACGCACAGTGCCAGCATCCAGTGCGGCCGCTACCGTCAGCGGTTTAAATGTGGAACCGAGTTCAAAAACGCGGTTGGTGACGAAATTAGTCTGGCGATTGATCGGGTAGCGACCGTCGACAATTACTTCGCCATTGTCTGGAACGTTTGCGAAAACCGGGCGGTTCGGGTTGAACGATGGCAGGCTCGCCATGGCAAGCACTTCGCCCGTGCGCGAATCCAGAATGACCCCCGCCGCACCCTTTGCTTCGGTCGTTTCCATTCCTTTGGCCAGCTCAAGTTCGAGCGCGGCCTGAATGCGAACGTCGATTGAAAGCTCCACCGGCTTTCCGCGCGTTTCCGGAGAGCGAAGATGTTTGTCCATCACGCGCTCCATTCCCAGGGCACCTTTGCCGTCGCGACTGACAAAACCGAGGATATGTGCCCCCAACTCATGCTGCGGATAGAGTCGGGTGCTTTCGCGCGGAAATTCGATGGCGATCTCGCCAAGATCGTGCACGGCACGCACCTCTTCGGGCAGAGCCCGCTTGCGAAGATATCCTGGGCTTTTGGCTGTCAGTTTCGCATAAAATTCGGCTTCCGGCGTATCCGGAAAAATGTGGGCCAAACCTGCTGCCAATTCCTTCGGATCGTTTACGAGATTTGCCGGCTTCACCCAGATAGCGTAGCCCTGAATAGTCCGCGCCAGCGGTGCACCGTTGCGGTCGACAATATCACCCCGCTCGGGAACAAATTCGCTTGGGGTCGCACCAAATGCACGATTGCCTTCAAACAATGCCAGCGTCGCCAGGCGCCCCAAGATAAGCAGCAGAAAGATTGCGAACAGGCCGACCAGAATCAGCAAACGCCAGAAGGCGATGGCGGCATGAACCCTCGTGGCATTGATGGCATGTCGACTATGCGGCCGGACGACGAAAGTGGTCATTGCCGCTTGCGCTCCTTTTCCGATTTGGTTTGGATTTCGCGCATCAGATTATCAGACAACAGCTTGTCGTCCATCCGCGCGAGTCTTTCGGTGCGCGATGCGGACTCGGTTGATTTAACTTTGATTTCCTTGGGTTTTTCGACTGACTGACGCTGGGCAGCAACGGGTGCGTCCTTTTCGTCCGAGGCTACCGACCGTATTGCGGCGCCAGCATCGGCAAAGATCGATGAGGCAGCAGCTCCGCCCCCGCCAATGTCTCCGGCAGGCATATCAACAGCAACAAGCACGGGCTTTACAAGCGGTTCCGATCCGCTGAGGCTAGCGAGACCGCGCTCGCCATCAATGAACTGGTCGGCGCGGGGCGGCTCATAGCCATAAAGCAGTTCATTCCACTCCTCGAGCTGCGCGACGCTGGCACGGGTACGGATTTCCGCCTGCAGGAAGTTGATTTCCTGCTTGGTTTCCAGAATGTCACGGTCAATGCGTGACAAATCGCTGTGCAGCGCGGCGACGTTGAGCGACAAAGGATAGAGCAACACCGCAATGACAAACACCAGCGCAAGCCAGCCGATGTTCTTGAGACGCTTCATTGCAAGGGTCATGCGGCTTTCTCCTGCAGCGACCATGTAGTGGCATCGGTCCTGACGGCCGAACGCAGTGTCGAAGAACGGGCCCGGGGATTGGCTTCGATCTCACTGGCGCTGGGTCGAATAGCCTTTGCAGGCTTTTCAAAGGTGGCAATGCGATTTGCCTTAACTACCGGCATGTGGCGCGATCCCGCCGCCATTGAACCGCTTCGTTCGCGCAGAAACTGCTTCACGATACGATCTTCGAGGCTATGGAAGCTGACGACAGCCAGCCGACCGCCGGGCTTCAATATCCTTTCGGCTGCTTCAAGACCGGCATTCAATTCATCGAGTTCGCGGTTGATATGGATACGCAGCGCCTGGAAGGTCCGCGTTGCAGGATCTTTGGGCGCGCCCATTCGATGACCCAAGGCCTTGCGCACTACATCGGCAAGCTTGGTGGTAGTGTTGATCGGCCGCGCCGCGACGATCGCGCGGGCGATGCGGCGCGATTTGGGCTCTTCGCCATAAAGGTAGATAATATTGGCAATTTCTGCTTCGTCCGCCGAATTGACGAAATCGGCGGCGCTTTCGCCCGACTGGCTCATCCGCATATCGAGCGGGCCATCTTTCTGAAACGAAAAACCGCGTTCGGCCTGATCGATCTGCATCGACGAAACGCCGATATCGAGCACCACGGCATCGACCTGTTGCACGCCGCATTCGGCGAGCCTCTTGTCCATTTCTGAAAAGCAGGCGGAGTGGAAGTGCAAGGCACCGCCACTCCGCACTGCAAGGTCAGCACCCGCTGCGGCGGCATCGGGATCGCGATCGAAAGCATGAACGCGTGCACCCGCAGCCAGGATAGCCCGGCTGTAGCCTCCAGCACCAAAGGTGCCATCCACGACGTCTGAACCTGGGGTGATGGCCAGAGCGTGAATTACTTCATCCAGGAGGACTGGAATATGGGGAGAAGGCTGCGTCATTTGCCGCGCCTCCCATGCTCGCCCAGCCAATATTCCAGCTCTTCGCGAACATGCGCGAAGGCGGGCGGGGCGGAATCGAGGAACACATCGGGGTTCCACAACATGAAATGCGTGGTGGCGCCGAAGAAGAAGGCTTTCTCACCAAGTTTGCCGAAATGGCGCAGCATCGGCTGCAGCACAAAACGGCCGCTATTTTCAAAAGCGGTCTCAAAGATGGACGAGGCAACAACTCCAGCGCTCTCGCGATCAAACTCGCCACCGCGCTGGATCGCGGCTTCCCATTGCGATTCAATATCTGCGCGCAGCTTCTGACGCTCTGCGCGGCCATAGCCGATCAGGCATGGCAGATTGGGGTGACGTGAAATGCAGACAATGTTTTCGCCTGACGATTCAGCAACGGTGTCGCGCAATTCGGCAGGGATGGTGACGCGCCCTTTGGCATCGATCGTCGATAGTCCGGAACCGGCATAGACAACAAATGCGGACACAGCCCAGATTTACCCCTTCCCTTTGGGTGCAATCCTTCATCCGCAAAAGCGCAACGCCCTCACGTCGACGTTCCATGAACGCAACAAAATGGATTTCACCCCGATAAGGAATGTCCTTATCAAGGGATATCGTGGGTGAAAAGGGGGATTTTATGGGAAATTATGGTCGATGTATCATATATATCTGTTTTTATTGTATTATTATTTTTCGCCTTTCCCTCTGAAAGTTCGATATCGCTCCGAATGTTGATTGCAGGCCGTGATCTATGTTATTGAATTTTATGTTCTTATTTTTCCTGAAACTAATTTCCCCATAATTTCCCACTAATTCCCGCGCATCTTCACGACTCTCTGTCCTGTGGCGGCTGCGTCGATCAAATGTCCCAACCAACGCATATTGTCGTTCCGATCGCCGCCAGGAAGAACCGATTGCCATAGGTCGGATTGCAGCAGATCAGCATCCGCAACCAGCAGAACCTGGCCTTTTCCGGGCCTGCATTCCGAGAGATACCGATCCGTACTTACCCGGCAATGTCCATAGCGCGACGCCTGATCGGCAATGTACCAGTTCCCCGGCGAGACGAACGCAAGGTCATAGCCTCCCCGCCGAATTTCGACATTCTCATTCTCCCCGTTCATTGGAAGAACAAGTTCAACGCCCCAATGCGCAAATAGGGGCGACAACATCGAAGTAAACTGTGGGCGCTGCGGGTCACCAACCGGAAGTGTGCTGGGCCATTGCAGTGCGGGGTCGGCGAACACTACTATCCTGCCGCCTGCCGCCACCCAATTGTCTAGCCGGACCAATTCGTCTGGCGAGAAGGCCCGCGGTTGAATGAGAATAGCGATGTCGGGTTTTGCCGCCTGCAGTTGCGCAATATTGTCTACGAAACTGACATTGCCATGCTCTGTAATGCGGGCGACCAGCGGATCCGGATCAGTTTTGCCTTGAACGACGTCGCTCAAGCCATTTTCGCCCCATTGCAACGGAATGCTTGATAGAATGACGATCTCACGCTGTGGCTTGGCGTCTCTGCCATTTCGGTCAGAGACGATCAGGATTAATGCCAAGAACAGCACTGCAATGCCGAGCAGTGCCAGCCAAATAAATCGTTTCGGAAATTTCATGGACGGTTAAGGTGCTGGCTGGGCGCCCGACTTGGGTTGCGGCTCTTTTGCCTCTTCGACCACGGGTGTCACTCCCAGTTCAGCCAATGGCTCATCTTTCGGTTTGTCGGACTGTGCTTCTATCTTGGGATATGAATCAATGGACTGCGGCTGCGATGGCACAACTCGATCCAAAATCAAATTTGCAATGTACACAAAAAGCAGGACTACCAGCAGGCCAAGTACGCCCACCTGTATTCGTTGCACGGCAGATTCATTCGGTCGCGCCATAGTCACTCCTCACGCCAAGGATGTATCGAAACCGATTAATTGTCCAGTTGCCACGGCATGGGCGGCAAATTTTTAGCCTGCATCCACGCCGGATTGTAAAGCGTCGACAAATATCGAAACCCAGTGTCACACAAGATTGTCGCTATGCGGTGACCCGGACCAAGATGCCTGGCCAACTCTATGGCACCCGCCACATTGATGCCCGACGAAAGCCCCAAGCACAGCCCTTCTTCCGCCAAAAGGCGGCGAACCCACACCAGACCTTCCTCGTCCGAGATGCGGAACTGCGTATCGATGGGCGCTCCATCGAGATTGGCGGTGATGCGTCCCTGCCCTATCCCTTCGGCAACCGAATTGCCCTCCGCACGCAACTCACCATGCGCGTAATAGTTGTACAGCGCAGCGCCATGGGGGTCGCTCAACGCAATGGTTACATTTTCGTTTTTCGCCTTCAGGCCCAGCCCCACACCGGCAATCGTACCCCCGGTACCCGCAGCGCAGGTAAACCCGTCGACGCGGCCTTCCATCTGTTCCCAGATTTCCTCAGCTGTGGTTTCGATATGCGCGCGACGATTGGCGATATTGTCGAACTGGTTGGCCCAGATAGCGTTTTCGGTTTCCTCGGCGATGCGGCGTGAGGTGTGCACGAAATGGCCTGGATTCGAAAAGGGCGCAGCAGGCACGAGTACGAGCTCTGCACCCAGCGCACGCAGAGTGTCCTTTTTCTCCTGGCTTTGCGTCTCGGGCATCACGATGATCGTCTTGTACCCCAGTGCATTGCCGACCAGCGCAAGGCCTATGCCCGTGTTACCCGCTGTCCCTTCGACGATCGTTCCGCTGGGCTTCAAAATCCCCTGCTCTTCGGCATCGCGCACGATGAATAGCGCAGCGCGGTCCTTAACCGAGGCCCCCGGATTGGCAAATTCGCATTTGCCGTAAATCTCGCAACCGCTCGCTTCGCTCGGTGCTTTGAGCAGAACAAGCGGGGTGTTACCGATAAGGTCCAATGTCGATGGCATCGTCTTCATGCACTCACAGGTAGTTTCGGATGCAACAAGACGCAAGCGATGGCGACTTGCGAGCTCCAAAGCTAGGCTTTTCAGCTGGACCATGTTTCATCGCAATTCGACCGCTTTTCGTCGAAACCGGACAATTGAGTATTGTTATACTATATCATTTCCTCTAGCAGGCTGCGCAAACAAGACCATAGGGAATGATATGAAAACGCTTCTTCGCCAAAGCGCGGCCGCCTCAATATTGGCATGCGCATTGATCGCTGCGCCTTCTTTTGCCCAAGAACAGGGCGATACCGATGCCAATGACGACGATTTCCATCGTACCGGTGAAATAGTCGTCACCGCCCCCTATTTCGAACGCCTCGATTTGCTTGCCGGCACATCAGCATTGTCCGGAGAAGATCTGGCACAGCAATCGCGTGGCCAGATCGGCGATACGCTGCTCTCTCTCCCCGGCGTTTCGGCCACAAGTTTCTCTCCAGGTGCCTCACGGCCCGTTTTGCGCGGATTCCAGGGCAACCGCGTTGCCGTTCTCACCGATGGCATTGGCAATATAGACGCCTCTAATACATCGGCGGACCATGCGGTGACAATTGAATCGCTGACGACCGAAAGGATCGAGGTGTTGCGTGGCCCGGCCGTTCTTCTATTTGGTGGCCAGGCCGTGGGCGGTGCGGTCAACGCGATCGACAAGCGTATTCCGCGCGCCGTGCCGAAAGAAGCCGTCCATATCGATGCCCTTGCGGGCTATGGGAGCGCTGCGGATGAATGGTCAGGGGGGGCATCTATTGATGTTCCCTTGACCGATCGTTTCGTGATTCACGCCGATGGCAGTTATCGCAAGAGCGACGATTTGCGCATTGGCGGGTACCAATTGTCGTCGGAACTGCGCGATGAAATCCTTGAACTCGCGGACGAAGAAGAAGACGAGGGCAATCTGGACGAGGCGGAGGAACTGCGCGAAGCAGCTGAAAATCGCGGTCGCGTGCCCAACAGCGCTGTGGAAACATGGACCGCTGGCTTTGGCACTGCCTTTATCGACGATGGCGGCAATCTGGGCGTGTCGTTCAGCATCTATGACACAAAATATGGCATTCCAGGCCGTCCGGGTGTTGGCCACCATCACGAAGAAGCCGGCAGTGAAGGTGAGAAAGTTCCGATGGCAGAAGGCGATGAAGAGGAAGCCGTCACCATCGGCCTGCGCCAATATCGCGCCGATCTGCGCGGCGAAGTGGAAACAGGCAGCGGTTTCCTTGAAAAACTGACCTTCCGGGCTGGCTTTGCCGACTACCAGCACACCGAATTTGAGGGTGACGAAATCGGCACCGTCTTCAAGAGCGAAGGTTTCGAAGCCCGTGCGGAAGCGGTGCAAGCCAATCGCAACGGTTGGCGCGGTGCGACCGGCATCCAGTATATGTCGCGCGATTTTGAAGCCATTGGTGCGGAAGCCTTTGTTCCGCCCAACCGGACACGCCAAGTCGGCCTGTTTACGTTGCAGGAATTCGATCTGGGCGGCGTCCATTTGGAGGCGGCGCTGCGATATGACCGTGTGAACCAGGAGGCGCAGACGCTTGGTATCGATCGCAGCTTCAACAATGTTTCGGCGGCATTGGGCGCAGCCTATCTGTTCGGTGACCTGAAAATCGGGATCAATGCATCGCGCACCGGTCGTGCGCCGTCGGTTGAGGAACTGTTCTCCGATGGCCCGCATATCGCCACGCAGGCGTTCGAAATCGGCGACCCGACGTTGCGCAGCGAAAAGGCTTGGAATGCCGAACTCTACGCCCGGTATGACAGCACCAATGTCGACGCGACCCTCACAGTCTATTCCAACTGGTTCGACGGCTTCATTTATGAAGATGCGACCGGCGCCGAGGAGGATGACCTTCCGGTCTTCCAGTATTTCCAGAGCGATGCCCGCTTCTGGGGCTTTGAGGCCGATGTTTCGGCGCGGCTGGGCCATGTTGGCGGGTTCGATGTCGTGGTCGATGGCGTTGCCGATTACACCCGCGCATCAATCTCGAATGGCGGCGGACCGGTTCCCCGTATTCCGCCATTGCGTCTGCTTGGTGGGCTCGAATTGCAAAGTGGCAATCTCGATCTGCGTGGCGAAGTCGAATGGGCGGACAACCAACGGCGCAATGCGGCTTTCGAAACCGAAACTACAGGGTTTACGCTGGTCAATGCGTCGGCAAGCTGGCGTCCATTTGGACGGAACAAGAACATCGCCCTGATCGCTTCGGCCAACAACATATTTGACGTGACAGCACGCCGTGCGGCCTCTTTCACTAAGGATTATGTGCCGCTGGCAGGGCGCGATTTCCGACTGACGGCTCGTTTCAGCTTCTGATTGCGGTTTGACTCATCTGGCGTTCAGCTTAGTCTTTCCAAAGTAAGCTGGACGACAGATGAGGAGATTATCATGCGCAAACTGATTGCCGCATCATTGATTGCAGCGACCTTGCTGCTTTCAGCCTGCAACACCGTCAAAGGCCTTGGCCGCGATATTGAGTCGGTCGGCGAAGCTGGCGACAAGGCCATTTAAGGCTTAAACCGTTTCCGGTTCTTGGGTTGTTTCACTGTCGTCTTCAGCGGCTTTTTCGCGTTTGCGCTGCGTGAACCAGATTGCGATCAGCGCCAACTCGTACAGCAGGCACAAGGGCACCGCCAAAAGCAGCTGCGACACAACGTCTGGTGGCGTCAGCACGGCGGCGATCGCGAAGGCGCCAACAATGGCGTAGCGCCGACCGGCCTTCAGCTGCTCACGCGTCACGATCCCTGCCCTTTCGAGCAGCATCAGCAACACCGGCAGCTGGAATGCAACGCCAAAGCCGAAGATGAAGGTGGTCGAGAAATTGAGATAATTGCCCACACCCGGCAGTGCTTCCTGCGTTACTCCGCCAACATCACCTTCAAATCCCAGCAGGAATTTGAGCGCCACCGGCATGGCGCCAAAATAGGCGAGGCTTGCCCCAAGCGCGAACAAGACGGGGGTCATCATCAGGAATGGCAGAAAAGCCTTCTTCTCGTTTTTGTAGAGCCCGGGGGCCACGAATCGCCAAATCTGCGTCGCCAAAACGGGAAAACTGACCATCATGGCCGCGAACAGGCCGACCTTTACCTGCACAAAAAAAGCTTCGAAAATATCGGTATAGATCAGCTTGTCCTGCCCGACATCTTTCAGCGGCTGCACCAGCCAGCCATAAATCGCTTCGGCAAAATAGAAACAGATGCCGAAGGAAATCGCCAGCGCGAGGACGCACCAGAGCAGCCGGTTGCGCAGTTCGACCAGATGATCGAGCAGCGGCATCTTGCTGTCGTCGATATCCTTCATGATTGCGGCTCAGTCTTGGGCGCCGTGCCCTCGGCGGGTTTCGGATCGGCCTCGGGCGGGGGTAGCGAATCATATTGGCGTACGGGGGGATGCTCGCGCATGATGCGCTCATTTTCAGCCGCCCATTTCTTTTCAAGCTCGTCCAGTTCGGACTGGCGCACCATCTCGTCGATACCGCTGCGGAAATGCGAAGCCATCCGCCGTGCCTTGCCTACCCATTGGCCGACATAACGCAGCACGCGCGGCAAATCTTTGGGGCCGATCACCAGCAAGGCGACCAGCGCGACCAAGAGCAATTCGCCGGATGCGATATCGAACATACGGGTTCAGCCCGAAATCAGGGGATCAGCTTGTCTTGTCTGCCTGTTTTTCGGCATCTACCGTCGTTCCGGAAGCGCTGTCGATACGCGGCGCAGGCTTGGCTTCATCATCTTCGGCCATGCCTTTTTTAAAGCTTTTGATGCCCTTGGCGACATCGCCCATCATATCGGAAAAGCGGCCCTTGCCGAACAGCAACAGGATGATGATGCCGACGACCAGCCAATGCCAGATGCTGAAACTACCCATTTTCCAAACTCCTCGTGCGGGCCGTGGCCCAATCGCTGCATGCATGGCAGCCATGTTGCCAAAAGGATTTAGGCGCTTTCCTCACCGATTTCCAGTTCGACGTCGCCCCCTTCGGGTAAATCGCCGCTTTCGACCGCCGAAAGGCCCTGTAAGCCTTCCAAAGCAAGATCGACAGGATCGAGCAATCCTGCGGCCTTCAGGTCTGCGATGCCCGGAAGGTCACGCCGCGATGCAAGGCCGAAATGCGCCAAAAACTCTCCTGTCGTCGCGTAAATCAGGGGCCGCCCCGGCACTTCGCGACGGCCCGCCGGGCGCACCCAACCTGCTTCCATCAGTACGTCGAGCGTACCTTTGGAAATCTGCACGCCGCGGATTGCCTCTATCTCGGCGCGGCTGACAGGTTCGTGATAGGCAATGATCGCCAATGTCTCGACCGCAGCCCGGCTGAGCTTGCGGCTCTCCTCACGTTCCCGACGCAGCAGGTGCGCCAGATCAGCGGCCGTTTGGAAGTGCCAGGTCTTGCCGCGCTTGACGAGTTCAATCCCGCGCCCCTGATAATGCTCCTCAAGCTTTGCCAGCGTACCTGGAACGTCGACCTCCTCGCCAACATAGGCGCGGATCTGTTCGATCGTCATCGGCGATTCCGCTGCGAACAATGTCGCCTCGACCGCGCGCACTGCCGGATCATGTTCTATCATCATGTCGTTGCCCCTGCGGCCCGTTTCACCATCAATGGTGCAAAGCTCGTTTCCTGTTGCAATTCCACCCTGCCCTGCTTCGCCAATTCGAGCATGGCGAGAAAGCTCGATGCCAGCGCTGACCGCCGCAATGCCGGTTCTGCATCATGCGGCAGGAACGCCTCTAGTTGCGTCCAGTCCAACGCATGGCCAAGCATATTCGAAACACGATCAAGCGCTTCCTCCAGCGTCATCACAGCACGGCGTTTGACGACGTGCATAACCGGCGCATTGCGCGCCTGAATCTGTCCATAAGCCGAGAGCAATTCGAAGAAATTGCAATCCCATGCTGTCGTGCGGACAACACGCAACCCTTCCGGTGCGCCGCGCACAAAGATATCGCGGCCGATCCGGTCGCGGGCCATCAGCCGCGCCCCGCTCTCCCGCATCGCGTTGAGCCGCTCGAGCCGCAGTTGCAGACGCAACGCCAACTCTTCAGGTGAAGGATCAATTTCCGGATCCTTAGGCAGCAACAGCGCCGATTT
Organism: uncultured Sphingorhabdus sp.; assembly: GCA_964423155.1. Classification (GTDB taxonomy): domain Bacteria; phylum Pseudomonadota; class Alphaproteobacteria; order Sphingomonadales; family Sphingomonadaceae; genus Sphingorhabdus_B. The sequence goes on along the minus strand of CAYRDQ010000004.1, from coordinate 78,523 downwards.
GAGGTAAGCGAGCCACGCGGCCATCACCAGATAGTCCGCAGCGAGTTCCAGCTTCAGTGCGCGGGCATTCTCGATAAAACCCAGATATTGCTCGACCAATTGGAGGATAGAAATCTGGCGCAAATCGACCTTTTGCGAGCGAGCCAGCATGAGCAGCACGTCGAGCGGGCCTTCCCACCCGTCGATATCGATCGTCAGCCTTTCGCTATCGTCGGCAGCCTCAGGCGGCGCTAATTCGACCGCATCGAATTCAATATCATCGTCTAGGCCCATGACGCACCTGTCGCGGCCTTGGTCGACTTTGTTTCGGCAAGGTGCGCCGCCAGCCCCAGCAACTCGTCGCGTTTGGCAAGGAGATGATCGAGCCGGTCCTGGTCGAAGGCAACCTTGGGCAGCGCCGTTGTCGCGGCATCGAACCGGCGCCTTGCCGCATCGGAGATGTCGGGCAACCGGTTGGCAATCGCGACCATTTCATCAAACCGCCCCCAGCAGTTGAGCGCGACATCGCAGCCTGCGGCGATGCATTCGACCGCATGATCGGGCACGTCACCTTTGAGCGCCTTCATCTCGAGATCGTCGCTCATCAGCAAACCGTCAAAACCAATTGCGCCCCGAATAACATCCTCAATCACAGTCGGCGACATGGTGGCGCAAAGCACATTATCCCAGGCGTCATATACCAGATGCGCGGTCATCCCCATGGTCGCCGTGTTGAGCGCACGGAACGGCGCGATATCCTGTTCGAGCTCCTCTCTCGTCGCATGGACATGCGGAAGCTCATAATGGCTATCGACCACAGCGCGGCCATGGCCCGGCATATGCTTGATAACGCCAGCCACCCCACCCTTGTGCAAGCCATCAAGCACGGCACGCCCCAATGCTGCAACGCGCATCGGGTCTGAACCCATCGCCCGGTCTCCTATCGCCGGCGTCGTATCTGCCACACGCACATCAAGAACGGGCAGGAAATTGACCGTGATTCCAACCTCGCCCAGCACCTGCCCCAGCGCCTCCGCATTGACTCGCGCAGCCTCGATCGCGGTCAGGGCTGAAATATCGTATAGCGCATCGAAGGCCGATCCGGGCGGGAATTCGGGCCATATGGGTGGCTGCATGCGCATCACCCTTCCGCCTTCCTGATCGACGAAAATCAGCACATCGTCACGGCCGTGCAAAGTACGGAGCGAGTCCGTCAGCGCTCGCAACTGCTCTCTGTCGCGAATGTTGCGGCGAAACAAGGTGTAGCCAACCGGATTGACTTCGGAAAACAGCGCGCGTTCGTCGCTGGTCAGTTCTTCGCCGGACAGCCCGAATATGACTGGTTTCATGACTGGACCGAACTCCGAAATTCCCTCAGCGAAAAGGCTAGGTCAGCTTGGCCTCACTGACAAGCAAATCACCCAATTGACGCCGTGAATCCTGTGCAAAACCGGTAAAAAATAGGCCGTGGAGCGATGCCCCGCTCCACGGCCGAAAATGCCTTCATCCCCCAATGAAGGCAAATCCGCCTTTCGGCGATTACTTGACCACCATGCAGTTTTCGCCCGCAGCCTTCAGCTTGGCGCACAGTTGCTGCGCCGCTGCCGGATTGGCGGTGACTGCCTGCAGTCGATAAACCTTGCGTCCGCCCTCGGCAGCGCCTTCGGCGATGCGACGATTGAGTCCCGACAGGAAGCCGAAACGCTTGCCCATCGCCGCCCAAGCCTGATCAGCCTTGGCAGAATCGCTGAACGCACCCAACTGGACGAAACCGGAACCGGCAGGTGCCGGTCCAGCCTTCACAGGTGCCGCACCCGGCGCTTGCTGGGCGGCCTGTGCAGCAGCTTTGGCCTTTGCGGGATCGATAGAAACTTCGACCTTTTTGCCTTCACTGGCAGCAAAGGCGGCATCGCCTTCGCCTTCGAAATTCTTGCCTTCGCGATCGGCCGGGGCAACCTTGTAGTCACCCTCTTGCGCGGCGATCAGTTCGCCGTTGCCCGACGCACCGCCCGATTGGTTGCGTTGCAGCCAGTATATGCCGCCGACAATCGCTGCCAGCAGCGCCAGACCGGCCAGCACCAGCCCGGCAACCTTCAGCGGAGAGGAGCTTTCCTCATATTCATAGCCGTCAGCGGTTTCGAGCCATGGCAGGCGATCCGGATCGTCCAGGCCCAAATCTTCGTCGCGATTGCTATCGGTCATCGCATAAATCCTTCTGGTCTCTTTTGCCCCGTCACATCTGCGTTGCGGCTTCGACCCCCATCAAACGCAGACCATTACGGATAACCTGCCCCAATCTTTCTGCCAAGAAAAGCCTTGCACTGCTCAATTCTGGGGATTGTGCCAATATGAAGCGCTTGTCGGGTTGGTCGTTACCGAGGTTCCAATAGGCGTGGAAGGCCGCAGCCAGATCGCCGAGGAAGAAGGCAATCCGGTGCGGTTCACCTGCTTTTGCGGCGGCTTCGACTATGCGTGGGAAGTTTACCGCTTCGCGGACCAGTGCCAATTCTTCCGCACCCAACAGGTTCAGATGCGCGGCATCGGGTTTGAAGCCTTCTTCCGCCTCGGCCTTGCGCAGCGTCGAGCAAATCCGTGCATGCGCATATTGCACATAGAAAACCGGGTTGTCCTTCGATGCCTCGACCACCTTGGCGAAATCGAAATCCATCTGCGCATCTGCCTTGCGCGTCAGCATGGTGAAGCGGACGACGTCCTTGCCGACTTCGCGCACGACATCGGCCAAAGTCACGAAATTGCCTGCCCGTTTGGACATCTTGATGGGCTCGCCACCGCGCAGCAGGCGCACCATCTGCACCAGCTTTACGTCGAATTCGACCTTGCCTTCAGTCAACGCTGCAACCGCAGCCTTGATCCGTTTGACCGTACCGGCATGGTCCGCGCCCCAGATATCGATCAGCCAGTCGGCATTTTGCGCCTTCTGGTAATGATAGGCCATGTCGGCGCCGAAATAGGTCCAGCTGCCGTCCGATTTCCGGATCGGGCGATCCTGATCGTCACCGAATGCGGTCGATTTGAACAGCGGCAGCGTTACCGGTTCCCAATCGGGATCGGGTTCGCCCTTGGGCGGTTCGAGCTCGCCATCATAAACCAACCCGCGTTCGCGCAGGAAGGCTTCGGCAGCCTCGGGCTTTTTCGCCCGCTGCACCTCGGCTTCGGATGCAAATATGTCGTGATGGATGCCCAGCAAGGCCAGGTCTGAACGGATCATGTCCATCATCATCGCAACCGCTGTCTGGCGGAACGGCAACAGCCATTCACTTTCGGGCGTGTCTATCAGTTTGTCGCCATATTCAGCGGCCAGCTTTTGCCCGACCGGTACGAGATAATCGCCGGGATACAGCCCTTCCGGAATATCGCCGATATCCTCACCCAGCGCCTCACGGTAGCGCAGATGCGCCGAGCGGGCGAGCACATCGACCTGCCCGCCGGCGTCGTTGACATAATATTCACGGGTCACTTTATAGCCAGCAAATTGCAGCAGGTTGGCCAGCGCATCGCCAACGACTGCGCCCCGGCAATGCCCCATATGCATAGGCCCGGTCGGGTTAGCAGAGACATATTCGACATTCACTGTCTTGCCGCTACCGGTATTCGAGCGACCATAATCGTCGCCCTGCGACGCGACCGCGCGAACCTCGTCGAGCCAGATCGCGGCATCCAATTTCAGGTTTAAAAAACCCGGTCCGGCGATTTCAACAGCCGCTACGCCCTCTGCCTTGGCCAATTCGGCTGCGATCGCATCCGCCAACGCACGCGGATTGGTTCCTGCGGGTTTTGCGAGCACCATCGCCGCATTGGTTGCCAGATCGCCGTGCGATGCATCGCGCGGCGGCTCGACCGTCACGGCTTTGCGATCAAGCCCGGCGGGCAAAGCGCCTAACATTTCGAGCGCATCAAGCGCGGCATTCAAATGGGCGGTGAAATTGACAAAGAGTGTCACGGGTTTCATTTCCTGAACATGGATTATGGTTTGGCAGGCTTTGCAGCCCCCTAGTCCATGCCATGGAAAAGAAAAAGGGGGCCGGGCGCCCCCTGATTGGGCGCGCCCTTATCGGGTCACATTATATCGGAGCTGTTCCTCGGTCAGTTGAAAACCGACCAGCAGTTCGAAGCTCGATCGCTGGATCGCCGCGCGGACTTCTGGGTCAGCCATGGGATCAAGGGCCGCGTCGGCATCGCCGGGTTTACGCTTTTTCGTGATTTTTGCGACAATGTCGGCAGGGAGTGCTGCAGACGCCGGATCGATATAGCTCGCCGCCTTCGCGACTGCGGTCGCACGATTCTGCCCGTCGGCGAAGTTGATCGTCACCTGACCAATACGTTTTGCAACAACAGCAGTACCACCTTGCACCACCGTCGAAAAATAGGGAAGCGTCACACTGCGGGCGCCGCTCGTGCTGGCGCGCCTTGCCTGCACTTCGAAATCGGCAACCGCGTAGATTTTTTCACCCGTCGAGCAATTCGGGCGCAATTTTGTGATCGATGCGACAACGTCCACAGCCTCCGCATTTGCGGTACTGCCTGGGGTAAACAGCGTAATATCACCGGTACCTTCGGCTACGGCCACTGTTGGGCATCCGGTCCGTGTCGCAGTTACGCCGACGCCCGAAGTGATATCCAGCTCCCCATCCCGCGCGCATCCGGCCAAAAGAATCGCCGCCAGCGGCAAAGCGATTTGAAGCGATTTCATGGGCGTATTTCCTTCGAATTATGAACGGCACGGTGCCTTTGGCAGGTCTTTATCGGCGCATCACTTGCTGTGCAACAAGGGAAAGCCCTTGGCCGATGCCACTACACTATCTAAATGACATTGCCGATGACTGAACAAACTCCAATGCTTCCCAAGCTTTCCATCCTTCTGGCAGCGCCTCGCGGCTTCTGTGCAGGTGTCGATCGTGCCATCCAGATTGTCGAGCAGGCGCTAGAACGCCACGGATCGCCGGTCTATGTCCGCCACGAAATCGTGCATAACAAATTTGTGGTCGATAGCCTTCGGGCCAAGGGCGCCATTTTCGTAAAGGAACTCGACGAGGTTCCTGCCGGGGCGCATGTCGTTTTTTCCGCGCATGGCGTTCCAAAATCAGTCCCCGAAAATGCGCGGAACAGGGGGCTTGCCTATCTGGATGCGACCTGTCCATTGGTTTCAAAGGTGCACAAGCAGGCGGAACGCCAAGTAGAAGCCGGACGCCACATATTATTCGTAGGCCACGCAGGTCATCCCGAAGTCATCGGCACTTTCGGTCAGGTCCCGAATGGCCATATGACGCTTGTCGAAACGGTTGCCGATGCTGAAAATGTTGTAGTATCGGATCCGGAAAATGTTGCATTTCTTACCCAAACCACGCTTTCGGTTGATGATACATCCGAAATCGTCGCGACGTTGCAACATCGCTTTCCGTCGATTGTCGGTCCCAAAGGCGAGGATATCTGCTACGCCACATCAAACCGGCAAGCGGCCGTCAAGGCAATCGCGCCAAAATGCGACCTCGTTCTTGTCATCGGTGCGCCAAACAGCTCCAACTCGCTTCGTCTGGTAGAGGTTGCGGAGCGTTGCGGAACTGCCGCTCGGCTGGTTCAGCGCGCCGACGAAATCGATTTTGCATGGTTCGATGGCGTTACTACATTGGGCATCACGGCTGGCGCCTCCGCCCCGGAGGTGTTAGTTAGACAGTTTGTCGAACGGATCGCCGGACAGTTCTCCGTAACCGAGGAGCAGGTCATAACTGCTGAAGAAAGCATCACATTCAAATTGCCCCGCGAGTTAACCGCGTCGGCAAATGCACTCTGATGGCTGTTTACACCCAGGTAAGCGCAGAGGCGGCCAAAAGCCTTCTGACCGATTATGATGTTGGTCGGCTGATGTCTCTAAAAGGCATTGCCGAGGGTGTTGAAAACAGCAACTATCTGCTTGAAACCGAAAGATCCCGGTTCATCCTGACGCTCTATGAAAATCGGGTGGACCCTGCAGATCTACCCTATTTCCACGACCTTTTGGCACATCTCCATGAGGCTGGGTGCCCGGTTCCCAGGTTTATCGAAGATCGCAACGGCCAATGGCTGAAAACCTTGCACGGGAAAAAGGCGTGCCTGATCGAGTTCCTGGCAGGTGTTTCGGTGTCCCAGCCCACGTCGGATCAGGCATCTGCAGTGGGCGAAGCACTGGCTAAAATGCATTTGGCGGTTGCGGATTTCGATGTGACCAAGGTCAATCCCCTGGGACAGTCGGCGTGGCGCGCATTGTTCGACCGGTGTGATAGCGCCGCTGCTGAGACATTGTCGAAAGGGCTAGCGCTGGATATCGCATCGGAATGCGACTGGCTGGAGCAGAATTGGCCCAAAGACATCCCTGTGTGCGCTGTGCACACGGATTTGTTTCCGGACAATGTGCTGTTTTGCGGAGACACCGTGGGCGGCCTCATCGATTTCTATTTCGCATGCTCCGACTTTCGGGCCTATGATCTTGCTGTGACCCATGCAGCCTGGAGCTTCAGCAACGACGGAAAGGTGTATGATGCCGTCATCGGCGATGCGCTTCTATCCGGTTATGCGGGAGTGATTGAGCTAACAAGCGCCGAAAAAAAAGCATTTCCAATCTTGGCGCGCGGGGCTTCGCTCCGATTTCTGCTCACACGGCTTTACGACTGGATCAATACACCGGCCGGCGCAATGGTCACGCGCAAAGACCCCCTCGCCTTTTACAGACGGCTGCAATTTTATCGCACGAGCGCCAGTCTCGAGCTTTGCAAGGCAATGTCATGAAGCAGGTTGAGATATTCACCGACGGCGCGTGCAAGGGAAATCCTGGTCCTGGAGGCTGGGGCGCGGTTGTGCGCTATGGCCACCACGAAAAGGAAGTTTCCGGAAACGATCCCGATACCACCAACAACCGCATGGAAATGACGGCGGCTATCCGGGCCCTCAACCTGCTGATCGAGCCTTGCAGGGTGACATTGCACACTGACAGCAAATATGTCCTCGATGGGATTACCAAATGGGTCGAGGGTTGGAAACGAAACGGCTGGAAAAATGCATCGAAACAGCCGGTGCGCAACGCCGATCTATGGCACGAGTTGATTGAGGCTGTCGCACGTCATGAAGTCGACTGGGTATGGGTGAAAGGTCACAATGGGCACCCTGAAAATGAACGTGCCGACCGCCTCGCTAGCGAAGCCGCCGAAGCGATCGGCAAATAGACAATTCAGCCTTCGCGAATTTCGGCGCCTGGCCCGTTTTTCAGCACAGATTCAATCGCGTTCTTTGCGGACGCCTTGCTTTTATAGCCCTCGGTCCAAAAAATCGTTTCGCTGTTATATTTGAAATAGGCCACGTACTCGCCGGCCTTGTTCTGCTTGATCTCGAAATAGTGCGCCATTTGACCTCCTGATTCCAAAGGGTTCATTCCCCAAAGGATTGCTATCAGAAACCTTCACCCCGTCCAAGCGGCGGAAGTAAAATCAGCAAAACCGCGTTGGCGAATATGTTTCGGGGTCGGCATCTTTGATATTGATAGCTCGGCCTAAGAGCAAAGCGGCAGCAAGCATTGCTATTGCAGGCGCCGTCTGGATACCGAATCCACCCTGGCCTGCGAGCCAAAAAAAGTTCGGATGCTGAGGCGCAAACCCGATTACCGGCAATCGATCAGGGGCAAAGCTGCGAAGCCCAGCCCATTTATGCTCCATGCGGACGATGTCCCATTCGACCACTTCCTGAAATCGGGCAATTGCAGTTGCAATGTCGATTTCTTCGGGTCTGGCATCGCAAGGAGCGCAAGCGGTCTCGTCGTGCGGGCTCAACCAGACGCGCCCGCCTGCTTCGGGTTTGAAATAGAAACTGCCGTCGAGACCGACTACCAGCGGCAAATCCGCCGGTGCATCCGGGGCAACTTGCAGCTGCACCATTGTGCGCCGATAGGGCTGAATACCCAATGCCGGGATACCAGCATTTGATGCGACAGTGTCAGCCCACGCTCCCGCAGCGTTGACTATTGTTTTCGCCTCAAACCGTCCAGCCGATGTTTCGATTTCCCAATGATCGCGCAACCAAGCCATCGCCGTTGCGACTGAGCGGACAGAAACATGCACGCCTTCTGCTTTTGCGCGTCGCAAATAACATTGGTGCAGCGCCCCAACATCGATGTCGCAGCAATCAGGCTCCCACAGCGCGATATCCCAGCCGGGACGACGCCCTTTGAGATGGCGATCGATTTCCTGTGCGCGCAATGGATGTAAATTGACATCGCTGTTCTCGAATTCTGCCGCCATTGCATCGGCTGACGCGAGGTCGCTTGCAGTTCCCAAATGCAGTGCGCCCCTAGATTTCAGAAACCCTGATTGGGAAAAATGTGGCGGCGGAGCAACCAGAAATTCATAGGATGCAGTCGTCAACGGCTGCACGGCAGGGCCACCATATGTTTCCGACCAGAAGGCGGCTGACCGCCCTGTAGCATGATAGCCGGCTTGATCCTCACCCTCCAGAAGGAGCACCGACAATTGTCCGGCCAGCTCGGCCGCAAGGCTTGCGCCCGCCATCCCCGCGCCGATGATGGCAACATCAAATCGGCTCATTCGGAAGGGGCATGCTTCTCGAAGAAGCTTTCAATCGAACTCAGACAGCGATTCCGGACCGTATCTGCTTCTCTCAATAGTTCATGTGCGGCCTCGCGCCCAAACAGAACCAGTTCGGATTTTGGCAAACGCGCAGCATCGCGAACAATGCGTTTTGTATCAACCAACCGGTCTGCGGTGGTCGCCAATAACAAAACTGGGGTTTTCACATTTTCGAGCGCGCCCTGGGCGTTAAGCAATCGAGTCGAGGCGATCGCACGCTCGACCCAGTGCCAGCTAGGTGGTCCCAGCCTGACAGCAGGTCGTGCTGACCACCAAAATACTTCATCGGCGTATCGATCAGGATCATGCGTTAAAATGCTGGAGCGCAAATTTAATGGCGACCCCGGTTTTTCGCCTTCTTTCCATGCAGCTCTTTTGGGGTCCCCCAATTTTTGCAAAAGTTTTGCGACCGCGTGGTGCAGTGCATAGGGAAGTCCCATGGTTGAAATGCCCAGCATGGGCGCTGACAACGCTACAGCATCAGGATCAATTGCCCTTTCGGCCAGGGCTCGCATCGCCAAATGTCCGCCCATACTATGTGCAAGGACAACATGAGGACCGGATGTTTCGGCTTTCCAAAACGTCCAGAAATGTTGCAGGTCGGCAATCCATGTGGAAAAATCGTCAATATGGCCGATGTGAGGATTGTCGAGCAACCGCCCCGATCCCCCCTGCCCACGCCAGTCGATCGCCGTCACATGCCATCCGAGCTGGGCAAAATGATCAAGCGTTTCCAGATATTTTTCGTAATGATCGCCGCGCCCGGGCAAAAAGAGCAACGAACCACGTTGACCTGTATTGGTTGCGCTCTGCGGTTGCCAGTCAATACGCCGGATCTGCCAGCCATCTCGCGCTGACCAAAAACTCTCTCTGGCGGAGGGGGGAATAGCGCGCCCGTCAAAGTGCGCAAAAGCCTGTGTCATGATTACCTTTTGGTAAGCTCTGATGGTTAACAGCCAGTCATATGGACCAGTTTCAATTTGCTTACGCGCTGCTGGGCGGCTTGGCAATCGGCCTGCTGATTTCGATCTATTCGGATATTCGATACCGGCTGATCTACAATAAAGTCTGTGCGGCAATCGCCTTGGCTGCGCCGCTCTATTGGCTAGCGATCGGAAATTTCGGTTGGCCGGCAGTTGGCTGGTACCTTGCCACCGGAGCGCTCACATTCTTGTTTTTTGCCGTTTTTTTCAGGTTCGGGATGATGGGTGGCGGCGACGTAAAGCTATTCGCCGCCGTAGCGCTGTGGCTCGAACCGATGGCAGCTTTCAGATTTATTTTCAACGCAACGCTTTTGGGAGCGCTCGTCACAATAATTTTTTTCATCACCCACAAACTGCGTCAAAACGCCGGAAAGGTGCGCGTGCCTTATGGCGTCGCGATCGCCGTCGCCGGTCTTTTGAGCGTCGGTGAAGAGTTTTTTAACCAATTTGGGTGATTAGCTATCCCATTCAGGGGACCGTTCAGGAGCTCATTCGTCATGGATAGGAAAAAAGTCATACTGCTGGTCTGTGCGCTGCTTATAGCCGCAGTCACTGCCTTTATGGCACGTAGCATGTTTGCTGATGGAGCTGCCGCTCCCAAAGCAACCGCGCAAAAGCCAGTACCGACTGGCCCACAGGTAATCGTCGCAACACGCGCGCTTCCTGTTGGTACAATCATCACTGCGGATGCGTTCCGTTATCAGCCCTGGCCTAAGGAGCTGATCGAAGAAGCCTATTTCATCAAGAAGGACGGCGAAGCCGACGTGACCCAGCAACTGGTGGGCACGGTCGTTCGCAACCCGATCACCGCAGGTCAGCCGATCACTCAGGGTTCGCTTGTTTCGCCTGGCGATCGTGGTTTCCTTGCAGCGGCGCTTGGCCCTGGCATGCGTGCGGTCTCGGTTCCTGTTTCTGCCCTGACTGGCGTTTCCGGTTTTGTCTTTCCTGGCGACCGGGTCGATCTTGTGCTGACGCAGAATATTGCTCCCGACAGCAGCGGTATCGGAAACCAGAGCAACGGCGCTTCGTTCAAGGTTTCGGAAACTGTAATTCGCAATCTTCGCGTCTTGGCGGTCGATCAGCGTTCATCCCCGACAACGGACGAAAAAGGCAACACCGTACCTTCCAAATATAAGCTGGTGACGCTTGAGGTTACCCCGCGCATCGCTGAGAAAATTGCCGTTGCGCAGACCATTGGAACGCTCAGCCTTTCGCTCCGTTCGCTTGCAGACAATGCTGCTGAACTGGAGCAGGCACTGGCCACTGGTGCGGTCAAGCTGCCCCAAGGCGCCACCCGCGAAGAAGAAGAGAAAATTCTAGCGTCAATCGCGCAAAAGCCGGTGGCTGGCGCAACCAGCTATTCGACCGGCGCAGATGTATCGCGCTTCCAGCGCGGCACGCCCCCGGCAGTTACGCCGGTACAGGCAGCGACCGAAGCGATTCGCGTCGAGAAAACCATCGAGCGGGTGCGTCGCGGAAACACGGTTCGTGTCTCGCGTGGTGGCTCGGTCGAAGAAGTTTCCGTGGACCGGAGGTAATTGACATGAATATGAAGCATTACATGAAATCCGGCACGGCAGCCCTTGCCCTGGCAAGCCTGTTCAGCTCACCGAGTGCTGCAGCGCCTGCCAAAAGCACGCCAACAACGACTGCCAAGGCAACCCAGAAGCTGATCGTGCTTTCGATCGGTCGCGGCGAGCAAGTCAATCTTCCCGTCGGCATTAGCGACGTCGTTGTCGCCAACCCAAACGTAGCCGACGTCGATGTTCGCGGTCCGAAGCAAGTCTACATCTTTGCCAAAGGGCCCGGTGAAACCACCGTATACGCAACCGATGCAGCTGGCAGAACCGTATATTCGGCAACCGTCCGCGTCGGTAACAACCTCGACTCGGTCGATCAGATGTTGCTGATGGCCATGCCCGAAGCCGATATCAAGGTATCGACCATGAACGGTGTGGTTCTATTGACCGGAACCGTGGCGCAGCCCGAAGATGTGCAGGAAGCGGAATCGCTTGTGCAGGCCTTCGTCGGATCTGAAACCAAGGTAGTCAGCCGCATCAAAACGGCCGTACCGCTGCAGGTCAACCTGCAGGTTCGCATTGCCGAGGTCAGCCGCTCGCTTGCCAAGGACATCAACTCGAACTTCACCTCGCGCGACAATGACGGCGCGTCAGGCAATGGCTTCCTGTTTGTGCCGGCACGCGGTCGCAACGTTGCTACCTTCACCGATGTGCTCGATCCGACAACAAATCTGCCGGTGGGCACGAGAGTGAATTTCAACATCCCGTCAAATGCCAATACCTTGAACATGGCGAAAAACCTGTTCGGTATCGACTTTGCTCTCGGCCTCGACTTCGCTGAACGCAATGGACTGGCGGCAACGCTGGCCCAGCCCAATCTGACGACTATTTCGGGTGAGACGGCCGAGTTTCTGGCGGGCGGACAGTTCCCTATCCCGATTGCGGACAATTTCGGTGCGGTAACCGTGCAGTTCCGCGACTATGGTGTCAGCTTGCGCTACACGCCGACAGTCATGGCCGATGGCCGGATCCAGTTGCGCGTTCGTCCGGAAGTGTCGGACATTTCATCGCAGGGTGCAGTTCGCATCGCGGGTACTGAAATTCCGGCAATCACGACGCGCATGGCTGAAACCACTGTCGAACTGGGATCAGGCGAAAGCTTCATGATTGCTGGCTTGCTGTCGAACAGCTCGACAACGTCGATCGACAAATATCCGGGTCTCGGTGACGTGCCGATCCTGGGCGCCCTGTTCAAATCGAACGGATGGAAGCGCAACGAAACCGAGTTGGTGATTGTTGTTACCCCCTATCTGGTAAAGCCCGTTTCAGAATCTGAAATCAAGCTGCCCACAGATGGCTACAACACGCCCAACGACCTCGAGCGTATTCTGTTGAACAAGGTAAGCAAGGACAAAGGCGAAACGTCGCGTCCGATGCCAAAAGTCGCAACTGATGAAGCGGCCGGTCCTGAATTTGGCAGCGTTAGCAAAGCGGCTCCTTCGGTGAAAGCCAAGCCCGCAAAAACCGCCGACGCCAATTCCGCACCTGGTTTCAGCTTCTAACTATTGTCGAGAGGAATCACCCATGCGTGTAAAAATCATACTCGCCGCATCATTGGCCTTCACTCTCGCTGGTTGCGGAGCGTTAGGCAGCAACACCACGGTCTATTCGACCAACCAACCTGTTGTTCAGCGGACCAACTACTCGCTCGACGTTAATATCGATAACGTCGAGGGCGTATCCGGTTTTGAACAGGCGCGGATCGGCGAGTGGTTCGATGCGATCAAGCTCGATTTCGGTGATCGCGTTGCAATAGACTATGGAAACGGCTTTCCCGACGCCTCAGTCAAAGGTGCCGTTTCGGAGGTTGCTGCGCGTTACGGCTTGCTGATGTCAGAAAACGCTCCGGTAACAAGCGGCAACGTTGCTGCCGGTACGGTCCGGATTGTGGTGACCCGTTCATCGGCGAGCGTTCCTGATTGCCCGAAATGGACGAAAACGACCGAAGCAAACTACAATTCGGCCAACCACCCGAACTATGGCTGCGCTGTCAACAGCAACCTGGCAGCTATGGTAGCTGATCCCGAGGACCTGGTTCGCGGTCGCGAATCCACGACCCAGAACAGTCGCGGCGGATCACGCAAGAAAGTTGGAGGCGCAAACTGATGAACGCTCCCTGGAAAAGTGTAACCGCAGGCGCGCGTGACCCGTTCACCGCCTATGTCTGTGACGACCTGACGCTGGATGTTGTCCGCACCGTTTGCGATGATATGGGATGGCCGCAGGAAAAAGCCTTCAAAGGTGGTTTGCGTAATGCAGTCCAGTCTCTGTCGGTTTCTGCGAGCCCTCAAATCCTTCTCGTCGATCTTTCGGAATCGGGCGACCCGATCAGCGACATCAACGGCCTTGCGGAAGTTTGCGAGCCCGGCACCGTCGTGATCGCGATGGGCCAGGTGAACGACGTTCGCCTCTATCGCGATCTGATGATGTCAGGTTTGCAGGATTATCTTCTGAAACCGGTCAGCCCGGATGCACTGCGCGACGCGGTAACGCATGCGCAAATGATTTTGAACGCGCCAAAGCATGACGACGGCGCAAAAGAGCATGTGCATCTTTCCACTGCTGTCATCGGTACGCGTGGTGGCGTTGGCGCTTCGACAATAGCAACGTCGATCGCATGGCTGCTTTCCGAGCGGATGGGCCATTTAACCGGCCTGCTCGACCTCGACGTGCATTTCGGTACCGGCGCCCTCGCGCTGGACCTTGAGCCTGGTCGCGGTTTGACCGACGCGATTGACAATCCGAGCCGTATCGATGGACTTTTCATCGAACGCGCCATGATCAAGGCAAACGAGAAGCTGTCGATCCTGTCTGCAGAGGCACCGATCAATAGCCCGATCCTCACCGATGGTTCGGCCTTTTTCCAGTTGCAGGAAGAATTCCGCCACGCATTCGAAAACACCATCATCGATCTGCCGCGTCACATGCTGATTGCCTATCCGCACTTGTTGCAGGACGTGAATGTAGTGGTCGTGGTTTGCGAATTGACGCTGGCTTCTGCGCGCGATGCTATTCGCCTGCTGGCGTGGTTAAAGTCGAATGCGCCGTCGTGCCAGACCTATGTAGTTGCAAATCGCGTTCAAGCTGGCGGCCTCGAAATCTCCCGCAAGGACTTCGAAAGCTCGATCGAACGCAAGGTCGATCTGGTAATTCCGTTTGATCCGAAGTCCACCGCGCAATCGGCCAAGCTCGGCAAACCGATTGTGGACGCTGCGCGCGCAAGCAAGGTTTCAACCGGCATCGTATCGCTCACCGAAATGATCAAATCGAGCGGTCCGACCGAGGAACCTGTAGCGGATGCAAAGGATGCTGCGAAAAAGTCGATGATGAGCGGCTTCAAGTCGCTTCTCTCAAAGAAGTAAACTTATACGCGTCGCTTTCGGCATGCATTGGCATCCGGAAGCGACCAGCAAATTCTGGCGGTGAACATGAACAATACAGTTCTGCTTTTTGGAGCTTTGCTCTCACTGGGCCTCATCGCTTTCGCCTTGATGGGTCCAGCCACTGGAAAAGCTGCCAACCGTCGACTGGGTGCGGTCAAGATGCGGCATTCAGACTCGGTCGACGCTAAACTTGAGCAGCAAATGCGTAAGGCCGTCGCTGCACGCAAACCGATCAGCTTTACATCAGGTGAGCAGATGTCGCTTGCTGACCGGTTGCGCCTGCGACTTGAGCAGACTGGCAAAAAGTGGAAGCTCAAACAGTATGTTTATGCCATGCTGGGGCTGTTCGTGGTAGCCTTTGGAGCATTGTTACTGCGCGGAGCACCCGCAGTTCTTGCTCTCGGCCTTGGACTTTTTGTTGCGCTTGCGCTGCCACATTTTGTGGTCGGTTTTCTTATCAAAAAGCGGATCGCCGATTTCACAGCCAAATTTCCGGAGGCGATCGAACTGCTGGTTCGCGGACTGAAATCGGGTCTGCCGGTGGGTGAAACGCTGGGTGTGGTAGCACGAGAAATTCCAGGCCCGGTCGGCGAAGAATTCAAGATTGTAACCGAAAAAATCAAAATCGGTAAAACGATGGAAGACGCGCTGCAGGATACCGCAGACCGCTTGGGTACTCCCGAATTCCAGTTTTTCGTAATCACGCTGGCGATCCAGCGCGAGACTGGCGGCAACCTTGCCGAAACGCTTTCAAACTTGGCTGATGTTTTGCGCAAGCGCGCGCAGATGAAGCTGAAAATCCGCGCAATGTCTTCAGAATCAAAGGCTTCTGCCTATATCGTGGGTTCTTTGCCATTCGTGGTATTCGCACTCGTTTGGTCGGTGAACCCAAATTATCTGGCAGGCTTCTTCTCCGAAACCCGCCTGATGATCGCCGGGGGAGTAGGGCTGCTCTGGATGAGCATTGGCGTCGCCATCATGGCCAAGATGGTCAGCTTTGAAATCTAAGGGACAGGAATAGGAACGATGAACAACCCCGTACCTCCAGGTCCCAACATTCTGGGTGTCGACGTATACTGGATCGCCACGATCCTGTCGGTGGTCGCAAGCGTTGCCGTGTTGCTGGCTATTTATGCGGCAGTTACTGTTCGCGATCCTATGGCCAAACGCGTCAAGGCACTGAACGAGCGTCGCGAGCAATTGAAAGCCGGCATTTCAGCTTCGACAGCAAAAAAGCGCGCCAAGCTGGTCCGCAATACCGAGACCACCGATCGCATGCGACAGTTTTTGTCGTCGCTGAAGGTATTGCAGGATGATCAGATCAAGGTCGCCCAGCAAAAATTGGCGCAGGCCGGCATCCGGCGTAAGGAACTGGCAGTCGCCATCATCTTCAGCCGACTTGTCGGACCGATCGTTCTCGGCGGTGGTGCGGCCATCTGGATTTATGGCCTGGGCGGCCTTGCCGACTGGTCAAGTTTCAAGCGCTTTGCCGCATTCGCCGGACTTACCATCTTCGGATACAAGGCGGCTGATATCTATCTGGGCAACCTGATCCAGAAACGGACCGATGCCATCCGCAAGGGTCTGCCAGATGCTCTCGACCTACTCGTAATCTGCGCTGAAGCAGGCTTGACTGTCGACTCAGCCTTTAATCGCGTTGCGAAAGAATTGGGCCGCGGTTTTCCGGAACTGGGCGATGAATTTGCTCTTACCGCTATCGAGCTCGGATTCCTAACCGAACGTCGCTTGGCCTTTGAAAACCTTGCCTATCGCGTCGATCTCGATTCGGTGAAGGGTGTGGTAACAACCATGATCCAGACCGAAAAATATGGTACGCCGCTCGCCTCTGCATTGCGCGTACTCTCAGCAGAATTCCGCAATGAGCGCATGATGCGCGCAGAAGAAAAGGCAGCACGCCTGCCGGCGATCATGACGGTACCGCTGATCCTTTTCATCCTGCCGACGCTGTTTATCGTGATCCTTGGTCCAGCAGCTTGTTCGATCGGCGACGCCTTTTCCAAAGGCTAATCAGAGCCAAAGAATTAAGAAAAAGGCGGGAGTAACTTCCCGCCTTTTTTATTCACGCTGCTACGATGGTCTGCTCGATCACGCCGAATATCGGATGGTGCTTTTCATCCTCCATCCAGATGCGAACTGTATCGCCGGGTTGCATGAACGGTGTTTCAGGCTTGCCGCGTTGGATGGTTTCAACCGTCCTTACTTCCGCCAGGCAGCTATAGCCGAGACCCCCCTCGCCTATTGGCTTGCCCGGGCCACCTTCGGTATCGCGGTTCGACACCGTGCCCGAACCGATAATCGTACCGGCTGACAGGTTCCGCGTTTTGGCCGCATGGGCGATGAGTTGGCCGAAATCGAACGTCATATCGACACCGGCATCGGCACGGCCCAACGGCTTGCCATTCAGGTCAACGCACAGCGCACCTTTCAGCTTTCCGCCGTCCCAGCGGCTTCCCAAAGTCTCTGGCGTGATGAATACCGGCGAAAAGGCACTTGCGGGTTTCGACTGGAAAAAGCCAAAGCCTTTGGCGAGTTCATCGGGGATCAGGCCGCGCAGCGACACATCGTTGGTAAGGCCAACCAGCCGGATATAATCCCGCGCCTCGCCCGCGCTCACCCCCATCGGCACGTCGCCGGTGACGACCACGACTTCCGCCTCCATATCGCATCCCCATGCAACATCGCCGAGCGGAATATCATCGCGGGGTCCCAGAAAACCATCCGATCCACCCTGATACATTAGCGGATCGTGCCAGAAACTCTCCGGCATCTCGGCTCCGCGCGCCTGCCGGACTAATGCGACGTGGTTCACATAGGCCGAACCGTCCGCCCACTGATAGGCACGCGGCAAGGGCGATGCAGCATCATGTTCGTGGAAACGCTCCTTGGGGATGACATCATGTTCGAGGTCGGTGGCGAGCGCCTCCAGCCGGGGGGCGATGCGCGTCCAGCTATCGAGCGCCTCCTGCAGTGTTGCGCAGATATGGCTTGCATCGGCATACCAGGCGAGGTCGTGCGACACGACGACAAGTTTTCCATCGCGTCCGGATTTCAATGAGGCAAGTTTCATAAGGGTTTCCTGTTGATTTGGTTCATCATGGCGGGATTACGGGCTTGCAGCAACGATTGAATCCTGCCTAGATTGGGGAAATTGGGGAGACACAGGCTATGCGCTGGAAAACGCTGGCCGCCACGCTTCTCGTTGCAACCGCGATGGCCGGTCCGTCGACCAGCCAGGTGGGTTTCAACAATCGCGAGGCGGCCGAAAATGGCTGGTCGATGGAACAGAACCGAAGTGCTGCCTGGCACTATGCGCAGCATCGGCGCCTGTCTTCGGCGCTGGCGACACTGCAGCCTCAACGGCAGGGTATAATCGATGCCTATGTGGTGTCGATCGGCCTCGACTCCGATCCTGTCTTTGGACGCGAAGCCGGCGAAGCGCAAAAAGTGCTGACGCGTAGATATGGCGCAACAGGCCGGTCGATTTTTCTTTCGGCGGGCGCAGGCAACGAAATAACAGGAACACCGCAAGGATCGCCGCCCAATCTGGCCACGGCATTGGCTGCAGTCGCGGCGAAGATGAATGTCAAAGAAGATGTGCTTGTCCTGTTCGCAACCACCCATGGCGATCCCAGGCTCGGACTGGTCTATCGCGACGGAAACAACGCGGTTGGCATGATCGCGCCCAAGCGTCTGGCCAATCTGCTCGACGATCTCGGAATAGAGCGACGGCTTATCATCTTGTCCGCCTGCTTTTCTGGCGTGTTTGTGCCTGCACTCAACGGAGACCAGTCCGTCATCGTGACCGCGGCCTCGTCGCAGCGGACCTCGTTCGGATGCAATCCGGGCAACGACTGGACCTTTTTTGGCGATGCCTTTGTCAACACCGCGCTGCGCAAGCCGCAAGGCCTCGAAAAGGCGAATGATGAGGCGCGTTCGTTGATCACGCTGTGGGAGGCTGGCCGCGGTCTTGTCCCGTCCGACCCGCAGCTCTTTATCGGTGACAAGGCGCGCGTCTGGCTTGATCCGCTTGAGGCAAGGATGCCCAAGACTGAAACGCCCAAGGTCGGGCGCGCCGCCAACGAAACGACCTGACCGCACGCTTATTCGGACGCTTCGATTGGTTCCTCGTGCAGCCATTCGGCATGGCGGGGGGCGGTCTTGGTTTTACTCCAATCGTCGAGCATCATCGGGGCAACACGTTTCAACTCGGTATATTGCTCTTCAGTGCCGATATCGCACGCCAGCTCGAGACGATGGCCATTGGGGTCGAAGAAATAGATCGAGCGAAAAATTCCGTGAAAGGTCGGGCCGATCACGTCGATACCCAGGGACTCGATATGCGCCTTTGCCGCCTTAAGCGTATCGAAATCGGCAACCTTGAACGCCAGATGCTGGACCCAGGCCGGGGTCTTTTCATCGCGGCCCATTTCGGGCTGGTTGGGCAGTTCAAAGAACGCCAGTACATTGCCACCGCCACATTCGAGGAAGATGTGCATATAGGGATCATATTCGCCGGTTGACGGCACATGATCCTCGGCAAAGGCGGTGGTGTAGGTGAAGCCCAGCACGCGGGCATACCATTCGACCGTCTCTTTCGCGTCCTTGCAGCGATAGGCGACGTGGTGGATGCGGTCGGTCTTGAAGGGGACGCTCATTCGGCCACCTCCAGCACGCCGCGCTCGATCTGGTCGCGCTCGATGCTTTCGAACAGTGCCTTGAAATTGCCCTCGCCAAAGCCTTCATCGCCGCGTCGCTGGATGAATTCAAAGAAGACCGGACCGATTTCGGGCTGTGCGAAGATCTGCAGCAGCAGGCGCGGTGTGCCGCCTTCGGTGGTACCATCAAGCAATATGCCGCGCATCTTGAGCGCATCAACCGGTTCGCCATGACCGGGAAGACGCTCATCGAGCATCGCATAATAGGTATCGGGCGGCGGCGTCATGAAGGTGACGCCCAGTTTCTTGAGATTGTCCCAGCAGGCGAGCAGATCGTCACAGATCAACGCGATATGCTGGATACCCTCGCCATTATAGGCGCGGAGATACTCCTCAATCTGCCCGCCACCGGCCTTGCCCTCTTCGTTGAGCGGGATGCGGATTTTGCCATCGGGCGCGGTCATCGCCTTGGAGGTGAGGCCGGTATATTCGCCCTTGATGTCGAAATAACGGATCTCACGGAAGTTGAAGATACGCTCATACCACGCCGCCCAATGCGCCATGCGGCCGCCATAGACATTGTGCGTCAGGTGATCGATCGACTTGAAGCCAGCGCCGACCGGGAAATGCTCGGCCCCCGGCAGATAGACGAAATCGATATCGTAGATTGACAGCGCATCAGGATTTTCGAGCGTTGCGTAGCGGTCCACAAGGTAGATGAACGCACCGCCAATGCCTTTTATCGCGGGGATGCGCAGTTCCATCACCCCTGTCTTGCTTTCAACCGGTTCGGCGCCACGCTCTAGCGCTTCCCTATATGCCTTGGCAGCATCCTTGACGCGGAAGGCCATGCCGCAGGCAGAGGGGCCATGTTCAGCAGCGAAATAGGCGGCCGGGCTGCGTGGTTCGTAATTGGCGATCAGGTTGATTTCGCCCTGCCGCCAGAGGTGTACATCCTTTGATCGATGCTGGGCAACGCGGGTGAAGCCCATTGTTTCAAAAACCGGCTCCAGCAGTCCCTTTTCAGGGGCCGTGAATTCGACAAATTCGAAGCCATCAAGGCCTAGCGGGTTTTCAAACAGATCGGGCATTTGGGGTGGGCCTCGCTCAAAACTGACAAAGTTGACACCCAGAGCAGGTGCGAATCTGCGCATTTAGTATCAAATGAAACTATTTTGCGCAAGCACCGTTCAGCCGGCCTTACGCTCCATCTCGCTCACCCGTGCGCGCAGCTTGGCGAGCAGCCCGGCAAGTTGCGCTGCCTCTTCATTGCCCAATATGTCTTCAATCTCGGATTCGACCGAAAGCGCGAGCGGCACAATCTGGTCGTACAATTCCTTGCCCACCGCCGTCAGCGCCAGATGGTGCGAGCGCCCGTCGGTTTCATTCGGCGCGCGCCCAATGAGCCCGCGTTCGTCGAGTGCTTTTGACGCGCGGTTGACCGTCACCTTGTCCATTTGCGTTGCAGCGACCAGTTCGCGCTGCGTCGCACTCCCCCGCTCCCCCAGAACTGCCATCACGCGCCATTCGGGGATTTTGAGGCCAAAACGCCCACGATAGCTGCGCGCGATCAGGTCACTCACCGCGTTCGAGGTGATCGAAAGCTGATAAGGCAGAAATTCGCCAAGCGTCAGTTTGGAGCGGGTCATGGGTGGACGCTAATCAAATTTCCAGCTTGCGCCAAGCCAAAGGGTGCGTGGATTCGCGCGCTCGATGATGCCACCGCCCGAAATCGCCGCTTCCACATGCTCGTTGAACAGATTTTCGCCGCGCAGTTGCAGGCGCAAACCGCGACCAACATCGAAACCCAGATCGGCATCAAGCGTTACAGCTTCATCGAGGACTCGTATATTGGCATCATCCTCAAACTGGCGTCCGATATAGCGCAATGTGGTCGATGCAGAGATGTTTTGCGACTGGTAGGACAAGGTAGCATTGCCGAAATGGCGCGGCACCTGCGCCGGACGCAAGCCGTCCAGCGCGGCCGAAACTCCTGATCCGCGAACCTCGGCATCGACAAAGGCATAACCCAATTTCAAGGCCAGCTGGTCGGTGAGGTCAAACCGTGCATCGGCCTCGATACCTTTTGCAACAATAGCATCCAGATTTCGCCGCTGCCTGTACGTACCGCCTGCCGCGACGAATCCGACTCCCGGAAAATTGCCCGGCCCTTGCCCCAATGTCACATTGGCGATGGCATTGTTCAGCCGGTTCCTGAAGATCGTAATGCCCAGATCGACACTTGTGTTGCTGTAAGCCAACCCTGCATCGAACCCTTCAACCGCCTCGGGGCGGAGGGCCTCGTTGGCGGCAGTTGCATCAGCACCGACGCGAAAGGGCCGGTAAAGCTCATTCAGCGTTGGCAATCGCCAAGCGCGATAAGCGGCACCGCGCAGCGTGAAGCTATCTGCAAACTCCCAGCCGAAAGCGGCGCGCCCGGTCCATTCGGTGCCGCTGCGGTCGGCGAAGCGATCATCCGAGCGAACTGTGCCGCCGATATTGACCTCGCGTCGGAAACCATCGCTGATCGTCCAACGATCAAGCCGCCCGCCTGTCGATAGGGTCAGCGTATCGCTTGGCTGAAAACTCAATTCGGCAAAGCCGCCATAGCTGTCGGTCTGCCCACCTGCAGTGCGGAAACGCGTCGGTGCGCCAGCGACATAGGTGAAAAACTCACGCGTCCACCCCCTCGTCCGCCGCCATTCGCCGCCTAGCCGCAATTCCACTTGTTCGCCCACCGGCGGGCGCACTTCAAATCGCGCACCCAGCCCGGTCGAGGGCGTGGCGAACTGGTCCAGCGTTTGCGTCACGCTGTTCCGGTCGGCGGCAACAGCGCCGAATTCGGAAGAAAATTCACGAAACTGCAGATAGCCGGTCGCAGACCATTGCCATTCGCCGGTGCGATCAACCAGACGCAGGCTGGCATCGACACCGCTATTCGCATTGTCGCTGAAATCGACGCCGCGGTCGCGCGTGTCGGTAAAGGCGCGCACATTGGCCTGCAATTCTGTTGAGGCATTCAATGGCGCTACACCGCGCAATGAAATGCCCGCCTGTTCGTAAGGCGCCCGCCGATCGACCGACCCACGTTGACCGGCAATGATCGGGACGAAGCCATCGCCGCGGGCATAGCTGGCCGCCGCCGTGACAGATCCACCCCCAAGTCTTGTCGCGTAGTTTGCTTTGCCATCAATGCTGTTGCGGCTGCCATATGCCAGCGCCAGATTGGCAGTTTCGCGATTTTGAATGCTGTCGAGTTCAATCACGCCCGCTAGTGCACCGGGCCCGACGCTGGGTTGCCCGCCACCCTTGCGAACGCGGATGCTCGCCAGATTCAACGCATCATAGCCCGGCCAGCTTACCCAGCCACCAAAGGGGTCGGCCTGCGGCACATCGTCAAGGAACAAGAGCGCACGCGAAGAGGCGTTGCCGCCGAGCCCGCGCGATGTGACACCTTGGCTGGTCGGGTTGGCAGAGCGAGCATCGGAGCGCCGGAACTGCTGGAGACCGTTCACAGCTAGCAAAGCGTTTTCAAGCCGTTCGCCCGGCAATTGAGGCAATGTGACAGTTGCGGAGTCTTCGGTGATATCGCTTTTCGGATTTCGTAAACCGCCCGTCACGATGATGAGGTCATCTGTTGAAATGATGGAAACCGGAAAATTGGAGGGCCGTTCAATCCTGTGCCCGTAGTGAACCAGATCGCGCTCTAAGCTATCCAATTCCTCGCACTCGGCATCGCAAGTCTGCGCGTAAGCAGGCTGCGCGAGCGCCACTAGCGGCAGCGATAATAGCGTCGCAAATTGCTTCATTCCGGCTTCACCGCCTCCGGTGCCGCCTTCGCAAATGCGTCTATCTCGCGCAACGCCGCATCAATCCGCACGAGCTTTGGAAACGCCCCAAGCGGTGTTTCAAACCGCCGCGCATTGGCCATTTGCGGGACAAGGCAGACATCGGCGAGATTGGGCTGTGCGCCGCCGAACAGGCCCGTTTCCGGCGCCATCGCTTCCAGTGCGGAAAAGCCCTCGACAATCCAGTGGCGATACCATTCCGCCACCTCCGCATCATCGGCGCCGAATTGCGATTTCAATCGGCCGAGCACGCGCAGATTGTTGATCGGATGGATGTCTGCCGCAATCACCAGTGCCTGCGCCAATGTCTTGGCCCGTTCCGCCGGATCGGAAGAGACCATCGGCGGGTCGGGATAGTTGGCATCGAGATAGTCGATGATCGCAAGGCTTTGCGTCAGATCATGCCCGTCAATCGACAGCATCGGGACAAAGCCCTGCGGGTTCCGCGCCACATAGTCCGGTTTCTTGTGCGAGGCATCAAGCAGGTTGGTAGGTACGGCCGTATAGGCCACACCCTTCAGGTTCAGCACGATACGCACGCGGTAGCTGGCAGAGGACCGCCAGTAATCAAACAAGATTATGTCACTCATGGATGTCGGTTAGCACGCGCAGCACCAAAGGCAAAAGCATTGCGCGGCGTTATTGGATTGTTATGATCGAACAAAGAGGAGAAACGACCTTATGCGCAGAATGACCTATTCGATTTTGGCTACCGTCGCGATTGCAACCTCGGCGCAAGCCGCAGCCCCGATCACCGGCCGCTGGGTGACGCAGGAAAAAGATGGCGTCGTCGAAATCTATGCCTGTGGAGAGAGCATATGCGGCAAGCTCGCCAAGTTCCTGAAGGCCCCTGCCGGCGGTAATGCGCAGAAAGACGTCAATAACTCCAACCCGGCGCTGCGCAATCGCCCGCTCTTGGGGATCAATCTGCTTTCCGGATTCAAAGCCGAGGGCAATGAATGGAAGGGCAGCATCTATGATCCCCGGCGGGGCAAGACGTTCCGATCGGTGGTTTACAAGGGCAAATCAGGCAATCTGATCGTCAAAGGCTGCGTCGGCCCGCTCTGCCAAACTCAGACATGGACGCCAGCAAGCTGATCCGACGCTATTTCCCCCCTCCCGCAAGCGGGAGGGGAATTCAGCTGCGCAGTTTCCAGCCCGAACGAAGCAGCGCATAAGCGATCACGCCTAGCACCGCGTTAATTGCGAGCAACAAAAGACCGCCGAACAACACGGGACTGTCCGCAGTTCCGATAAAGCCATATCGAAAACCCGAAATCGCATAGAAAAACGGGTTGGCATGACTGATCGCCTGGAATGTCGGCGACAGTTTGTCCACCGAATAGAAGGTGCCCGAAAGCAGCGCCGCCGGGGCAACCACGAAATTGGTGATTGCCGCCGCATGGTCGAACTTTTCCGCCCAGATCGAGGTCATTACACCGATCAGCGCGAGCAGGATCGATCCCATTAGGCCAAACCAGACCACCGCGCCAAAATGCTTGGGAGTGACACCGACGCTAGGCCATATCGCCATGGCGAGCCACACCGCAAAGCCAACCATGATCGCGCGCGTGACCGCAGCCCCAACCATCGCAATGAGCAGTTCCAGATTGGAAAGCGGCGGCATCAGATAGTCGACAATCGTTCCCTGGATCTTGCCGACAAGGAGCGAGAAGCTGCTATTCGCGAAACTGTTCTGCATCATCCCCATGATGATCAGGCCGGGTGCGATGAAATCAGCAAAGGGCACGCCAAGCACCGAAGGCTTCACCCCGCCCAGCGCGACGGTGAAGATAATCAGGTAGAGCAAGGTCGTGATCGCAGGCGCCCATACGGTCTGCAACTGCACCTTCATGAAGCGGCGCACTTCCTTCAGATACAGCGTTTTGAGGCCTATCCAGTTCACATTGCGGATCAGCCGTTCTGCTGGCTCGGCTTGAACATGCACGGTCGCGGCATTAGATTGGGGCTCTGAGAGGCCTTGGCCTGAACTTTGGTTGCTAGTCATCGCAATATCGACTATCGGCTTGCCCCTTGCGCGGCAAGGCGCTTTTATATGTTGCAGCCAATAGCGCCGCTTTAAGATGATTTGGAGTTTTCGATGTCCTGGACCGACGAACGGATCGACCGCCTGAAATCCATGTGGGAAAAAGGCCTGACCGCCAGCCAGATTGCTGACGAGCTGGGCGGCGTCAGCCGCAATGCCGTGATCGGCAAGGCGCATCGCCTCGGCCTCAAATCGCGCCCGTCGCCGGTGAAGGCCAATGATGGCGAAACCAAGCCTGCACCCAAGCCCAAGGCAAAGCCCGTCGAAAAGGCCGCTTCCCCGCGCGCGTCGGCTCCGTCAGCTGCGCCCACCGAACGTGCAGCGCCCAGCTTCGCAACGCCCAGCGTGGCCCGTCCGCAATCAGACATGCCCAAAATCGTTTCGATTGGCCCCGGCGGCTTCATGCGCCAGGGCCCGGGCGACCAGCAGGCACCGATTCCCCCTGCCCCGCCGCGCCGACTGGTTCCGGCCAAGCCAAGCCCTGAAATCGCTGACAAGACCAGCCTGCTCGATCTGAGCGACCGTGTCTGCCGCTGGCCGATGGGGCATCCGGGCGAGCCCGATTTCCATTTCTGCGGCGAAGCGGTGAACCCCGGCTTCCCCTATTGCGTCGAACATTGCGGCCGTGCCTATCAGGCGCAATTGCCGCGCGGCGTGCGCCGCCCGCCGCCGCCGATGCCCTTTGGCGGCCCGCGCGTTCGATAATAGAAGGGGCGCATGTCTAGTCGCCCGCATCCATTTGCCGATCTGATCGATCTTGCCGTTATCCCTGACGGCAAGGGCGGCAGCACGGCTACGCTGGTTGCCGAACAGAAGCATATGAACCCGCACGGCGTTGTCCATGGCGCGGTGATCTATGCGCTGGCCGACACCGGCATGGGTGCTGCACTCTATCCGACACTGGATGCGGGGCAAGCTTGCGCCACCATCGAAATCAAGATCAGCTATTTCCGTCCGGTTGCCAGCGGCGAAATCCAATGCACGACGCAGATCGACAATAAGGGGCGCAGCATCGCGCACCTTACCTCGCGGATCGAACAACGCGGAAAGCTTGTCGCGCTGGCGACCGGGAGCTTCGCCATATTGGCGGCGCCCCCGGCCTCTGCCTAACCCGTCACATCGATAACATTGTCGTCGGAATTGCGGTCGATGTAGAAGTTATATGGATCGATACCAGCGAAAGCTGGCTTGGTCTTCGACGTCACAACAATCTGCTGCTTACCGCCCTTCATCGGCATGCGCTCGATTGAGACCACATCCTTTTTGCCAAAGGCACCGATACCAGGACGGGTATTGAACAGACCGACCTCGATCGGCTCGGAAAGCGGCGCTGCCTTTTCATTGCCCTTGGCGTCGGCATAATATTTCGCGGCTTCGAACGAGATGGTCGTCTGCCACAGGCCGTTGGCCAGCTTTTTCGACTTCGCCTCTTTTGCCTTTAAGTCATAGACGGTGATCCGTTCGAACAGATCGGTGATCAACGCCTGATCCTCGGGCGTTTTCGCTTCCTTGCGGAACTCGGCAATCAGGTCGACCGACCGATGATAGGGCGCGCCCCTGAACTTCCAGGTCTGGATGAAACGCGCGAGCGCGCGGTTGACGGCATCTTCGCCCAGCCGCTCCTGCAACAGGTACATGACCAGCGATCCCTTGCGGTAGTGGATATAGCCTTGGTCCTCCACTCGGTAGAGCGGCAGTTCTCCAATGGGATCACCCTTGCGCCCGGCCAGATACTGGTCAAGTTCATACTTCAGGAAACGGCGGATCTTGTCCGGCCCGTAAATCTTCTTCATTACCATCAGCGCCGAATATTGCGCCAGCGTTTCGCTCGTGATCGTATTGCCCTGCATATAAGCGCCGATCACCTGATGCGCCCAATATTGGTGCCCCAGCTCATGCGCGGTGACATAGGTGACATAGTCAATCGAATCCGGGTCGGTCACGTCAGCCGCAAAACCGATGCTTTCCGAATAAGGCATCGTCCCGGCAAAAGCCTGAGCGAAGGTCTGATAACCCGGGAATTCGATGATGCGTGCGTGATCGAACTGATAGGGACCGAAGTTATTCTGATAATAATCGAGCCCGGCCTCAAGCGCCTTGAGCATCGCGGGCACATTCCATTCATGGCGTGGATCGTGGAAGATGGTCAGCTGCACGCCTTTGTAATTCTTCTCGGTCAGCTTGTAACGCGCCGACTGGATCGAGAGGAAATTATGGATGGGCGCACTGGATACGAAATGCGCAGTGCGGCGGCCGTTGCTGGTTGAATCAGCAACCTTGCGCCCCGGCGCGATAGGTGTTTGATCGGCATCGGTGGTGACAGTGATGTCCGACATGATCCAGTCACTGCGCACATAATTTTCGCGAGTCGCGTCCAGATTTTCAAGCTTTGCTGGGCGCAGTTCGGCAGGCAGGCCCTGCCGACGCCGGACAGTTCGATCTTGCAGCACACCCTGTCGGCTCATCCCGACAATCGGCGCAAAATCGCCATTATTCGCGAAAGTGCCATTGAGATTGACCGTGGTTGCAGGCGAACCGTTTCGGAACCCGCGGTGCCATATCCGCGATTTGAACTTCAACTCGGTCTCTGCGCCGGGCGCAAGCGGGGTTTCGAAACGATAAAAGCGATATTGGAAGTCCTTGTCGAGACGCGCCAGTTTGGCCCCCGCAATATCCAGCTGCACAAATTCAGTATCCCGGTTTCCCTGCCGGACGTGCAGTTCGGAAATCGGTTTACCGCTATTGTTGCGCAAGGTGTAGGCGCCGGTCGTCTCGAGCCGCTTTTCCTTGGGGAATATAGCGACATCAAGCTTGACCGCGGTCACAGTCGGGCGCGGAAGACTTTCATATTTCAGATAGCGCTTCTCATAATCTGCCTGCCATTTTTCGGCCTGGTCGCTGGTTTCGTAGCGGTTCAACACTTTGAAATTGTGCCAGGCATAAGCACCGGTCCCGACCATGACAGCCAAGGAGGTGGCGATCAATGCGAGGGGTGTACCGCGCGCTGCATGGCGCACACGTTTCAGCCGACTGCGCCAGCGTGTGTCGGTGCCGCGCGGCCAGACGATATGGGCGATGACGAGCAGAATGACACCAAAGGCCAGCCAATAGGCCCGCAATATCCAAGCCCCATAAAGGAACCCGCCCGAACCGTTCATATCGCTTAATGGTACGCCCGGATTGCCGCCATAGTCATAGAGCGAATTGGTGTAGCCCATATTGGTCAGGAAAATCCGGCCGATAAACCAGACCAGATACAGCCCCCACCCGACATATTTGTTCGGACTCACCGCCTGCAGGAACACCGCCATGATCGCGACCAGCAGGGTTTCGGCTGTCATGGGCAAAATAAACCAGCTGAAATAGCTCGCCAAGCCGAACTCGGGCGCCCCCTTGATCGCCTGGAACAGCAGTCCGGTCCCCATGGCCACGGCATTGATCAGCAAAAGGATCGCTAGGATGGCCAGCACCTTCGGGATGGTTATCACCCAGTTCGGAGTTGGCGTTGAATCGATGATTTCGCCGATCTTCACATCGCGCTCGCGCCAGACCAGTTCGCCGCCATAGAACACCGCAATGATTGCCGTGAAAATCGAAAAGCCGGCGATGACATTGTTTATAATGTCCGCGGTCAGCGGATGCGAAGGCGTGCCGAATGTTGTCTGGGTGAGGAACAAACCTGCTCCCGTATTGATCACAGCCAGAAGCAACAGGACGCTGAGACCCGGGCTACGCAATACCTGCATGATTTCGGTTTTGAGTCGAACCATGAACTGCGCTTGTACCGAGCTTGCATCGAAGCGCTGGTTCGCGGTGAAGCTAGCGATCCGCGCCGTGCTGACCGGTGCAGTTTCAGCCGTCCGCTCGTTCGCCAGTTTCCTGAGCATACGTTTCGAAGGTGCACGCTCAGCCATTGAAAAGCGCCAATAGGTCGCGACCAGCAAGGCCGCCGACAAGCCGACAACCATCAATCGGTTGACCACCATGTTGGTATCGAGCGGCAACAATTTCGTGTTCATATCGGCGGCGGTCCAATATCGCGTCGCCTCCGACAGCGCTCCAAAACCGAGCGGTTCAAATTTGGCCATCAACTGCTGATATTCGACCTTGTTCGCCAACACAGTTGTGACGATCAGATAACCCATGAAGAATATGACAACTCCGACATAGCTCCACAGCATCGATCGGGTGATTGTTGCAAAACCGAAAAGCAGGCTGCTCATTAGCAGAATATTCGGAACAGCGAGGATCAAGTAAGGCCAAAGATAATAAGCGGGATTGTTTGGACCGACCGTTTCCGGATCGACCCAGGGCATCGAAACACCGACGAGCATCCCGATGGGAACTGCAAAATAGCCGAGCAAGGCAATGCCCAGACCGCCCAGGAAGCGGCCGAGCACATAGTTTCGCTTGCCGATGGAGGTCGCCTTGATGATCGGGCCATAGCCCGTCGTATCATCGCGCACGACGGCGTTGGCGACAAAGGATGTGATCACAAACAGGTAGAACAGCGACGTGAGCGCAATCATCGAGGCAATCGCAAACGGCGCATTTTCATGCACTGTTCCTGGTGTACCGATACTGACATTTTCGCTGGCGGTCACGCCAAATCCGAGAAGGAAAAAGAGGAAAAGCGAAACCCAGAAGACAGGATTGCGCAGCTGATATTTAAGCTCAAATCGAGCAACGTTGAGGAGCATGGTCTTTCCCCTCCTCAGGCTGCGCGGCGCAGGTCGGCGAGCGTCGTGAAATAGACATCCTCAAGCCCGGCATCGACAGCATCGAAACCGGCTGGCTGGCTGTCAGCGAGCACATGGATGATCGTACGGCCAGCAAACAGGCGCGTTGAAATCACCTGATATTGCTCCTGATGTGCCTCCAGTTCATCGCGGCCGATGGTCTTTTTCCAGATGCGCCCCTTGGTCTGCGCGATCAGGTCTAGCGGCGCGCCCTCAAGCTGCACTTTGCCGCCTGCCAGCACCGCCATGCGCGGGCACAGGTCGGCGACATCGTCGACGATGTGCGTCGACAGAATGATCACGACATTGTCGCTGATTCCGGCGAGCAGATTCAGGAAACGGTTACGCTCTTCAGGATCGAGGCCCGCTGTGGGTTCGTCGACGATGATCAATTCGGGATTGCCGATCAGCGCCTGCGCGATGCCGAAACGCTGACGCATGCCGCCCGAGAAACCGGCAATAAAATGACTGCGATGGTTCCACAAATTGGTCTGGTTGAGGAGGGTTTCAACCACCGCCTTGCGCTCACCCTTGTCGGCTATGCCCTTGAGCACCGCCATATGGTCAAGCATGTCCATCGCGGTAACGCGCGGATAGACACCGAAATCCTGTGGCAAATAGCCAAGACGTTTCCGCAATTCTTCGGGCTGGGCAAGGATATCGAGGTCGCCAAATTTGATCGCGCCATCGGTGGGGGTCTGCAGCGTGGCGATGGTGCGCATCAGCGTCGATTTGCCTGCGCCATTGGGGCCGAGCAGGCCATACATGCCGCGGGGGATCGACAGATTCACATTGTCGAGTGCGCGTGTTCCGTTCGCATAGACATGGCTGACACCGGTAATTTCGAGCATGGTTTCCCTCTTGTATTGCCCGACTGTGACGGTAGAGAGGACGCTTTCAAAGCAAATTTGCCTTCGACAAGCGGTGCTTCTCGCTCGACGGGGAACATTTCCACAACAGACGCGCGTTCGGCGGTTGCGCCGCTGACTCCCCCGCGCCTATAGCGAGAGGCATGAGTGAAGACCTGTTCGGCGGCGCGATGCCCGCCGGTTCTGAATCTGGCGGATATGATGCTTCGGCTATCGAGGTTCTGGAGGGGCTGGAGCCTGTCCGGCGGCGTCCCGGCATGTATATCGGCGGCACCGATGAACGGGCGCTGCACCACCTCGCGGCCGAAGTGCTCGACAATAGCATGGACGAGGCGGTTGCGGGCCATGCAACGCGCATTGAAATTGTCCTGGGTGTCGGCAACCGGTTGACCATCACCGACAATGGCCGCGGCATCCCGGTTGATCCGCACCCGAAATTTCCGGGCAAATCGGCGCTCGAGGTCATCATGACCACGCTGCATTCGGGCGGAAAGTTTGAGGGCAAGGCCTATGCCACCTCGGGCGGCCTGCACGGCGTCGGCGTCTCGGTGGTCAACGCGCTGTCGACCGACACGGTGGTCGAGGTCGCGCGCAACAAGCAGCTGTACCGGCAGCGCTTTGCCAAGGGACATGCGCAAGGGGGGCTAGAGGAGCTCGGCCCTACGCCCAACCGGCGCGGCACTACCATCGCCTTCACCCCCGACCCCGAAATTTTCGGGGCGGATGCGAAATTCAAACCGGCACGGCTGTTCAAGCTCGCCCGCTCCAAGGCCTATCTGTTTGCGGGGGTTGAAATCCGCTGGAAATGCGACCCCGAACTGGCGAGCGAGGATGTGCCGCAAGAGGCGGTATTCCAGTTTCCAGGTGGACTTGCCGATCACCTGAAGGAACAATTGGGCAGCCGCAACTGCGTGACGACCGAATTCTTCCATGGCAACCAGGATTTCCCTGGCGAAGCTGGCCGCGTCGAATGGGCGATTGCATGGCCGCTCTATTCCGACGGTAGCTACAGCTGGTATTGCAACACCATCCCCACGCCCGATGGCGGCACGCATGAAAATGGTATCCGCGCCGCGCTCACGGGCGGACTTCGGGCCTTTGGCGAATTGGTAGGTAACAAGAAAGCGGCGCAAATCACCGCAGACGACATTTTCAACGAAGCCGAACTCATGCTGTCGGTCTTCATCCGCAACCCGCAATTCCAGAGCCAGACCAAGGACAGGCTGACCAGTCCCGAAGCCGCCCGGCTGGTCGAAAATGCGATCCGCGACCATTTTGACCATTTCCTCTCGGACAATATGGAACGCGGTAAGGCGATGTTGGGTTTCATCCTCGAAAAGGTTGAAGACCGTCTTCGTCGAAAGGCCGAACGCGAGGTCAAGCGCAAGACCGCGACGAGCGGCAAGAAGGTCCGCTTGCCCGGCAAGCTGACCGATTGCGCGTCGGACGATCCGGCCGGCACAGAATTGTTCATCGTCGAAGGCGACAGCGCCGGTGGCAGCGCAAAGCAGGCGCGTGATCGCAAGACACAAGCGATCCTGCCGATTCGCGGCAAGATCCTGAACGTCGCCTCGGCAACCGCAGACAAGATCCGCGCCAATCAGGAAATTGCGGATCTGTCGCTGGCATTGGGTTGCGGCGTGCGCAAGGATTGCGACCCCGACAATCTGCGCTACGACCGCATCATCATCATGACCGATGCGGACGTCGATGGCGCCCATATCGCAACGCTTCTGATGACCTTTTTCTTTCAGGAAATGCCTGCGATTGTCGAACGCGGCCATCTCTATCTCGCACGACCGCCCTTATATCGCCTAACCGCGGGCAACCAGAGCGCCTATGCGCAAGATGACGCGCATCGGGCTGAGCTGGAGGCGACCCTGTTCAAAGGCAAAAAAGTAGACGTGGGCCGCTTCAAAGGCCTTGGCGAGATGAACCCCGGCCAATTGCGCGAAACGACGATGGCCCCGAAAACCCGTTCGCTGATCCGCATCACATTGCCGCACGAATATCAGCGGCAGATGGCGGTCAAGGAACGGGTCGACCAGTTGATGGGAAAAAGTCCCGAGGCACGCTTCCGCTTCATTCAGGAACATGCCACCACGTTGGACGAGGAAGCCATCGACGCCTGAGGAGGTTACGATCATGCGCAAGTTCCGCACCCTAGCCTTTTTGCTTACCCTGCCAATCGCATCGATGGCCCCTACCGCATCGGGCAAGGAACCCCAAATTGTCACCGAACTGGCACCGGCGTCGACATTTGATTTGCGGGTCGAACAACTTGTGCCGCTCCTGAACGGTCAATTGTCGCCCGAATCCTTCTTCACCCCCAGCTTTTTGGCTGCGATTCCACCTGCGCAGATAAATGCAATATCCAAGAGTTTTTCGTCGCAATATGGCAAAGCTCTCTCCGTCATATCAGTTATCCGCAGCGGACCTAGCAATGCCACATTGCAGGTAGAATTTGAAAAAGCCATCGCAACTATCGAAATAACCACGGAATCTACCCCGCCCTTCAAGGTTGCGGGTCTGCTCGCCAAGGGATTTTCCGTTAAGGGTGACAGTATCGAAAAGGTGAAGGCCGATTTTTCCACGCTTTCAGGTTCTAGCGGTTTCATCGTCCAGAAACTGACGGATGCCGGGGCAACTACAGTCTATGGGCTCAATGCAGACAGGCAATTCGCAACCGGCTCCACCTTCAAGCTCTATGTACTGGCAGAACTGGCAAGCCAGGTCGCCGCGGGCCAACGCCGATGGTCTGATGTGGTGCCGCTGGGTGTACGCAACCACAGCTCGCCCGCCACCCAGAATTGGCCACTCGATACGCCTGTGACATTGCAGACGCTGGCGACGTGGATGATCTCGGTCAGCGACAACGCCGCGACCGACGCGCTGATACGCGAACTTGGCCGCGATGCTGTCGAAGGCAAGCTGGCAGCAATCGGCCATAGTGCGCCAGACCGAGCCCTGCCGATGCTGACGACGGTCGAAGCCTTTGCCTTGAAAAGCAATCCGGCACTGCGTCAGCGATTTGAAAAGGCAAGCGAGGCTGGTCAGCGCGAGCTTCTGGCCAATGAACGGGCGGCGCTATCCTTTTCGGCTATAGACATGTCGCATCTGGGATCTGGTCCAGTGGCGATCGACAGCATCGAATGGTTTGCTTCGCCTGCCGACCTTGCAATGTTGTTGAACAATCTGCGCAGATCGAACAGTCAGACTGCGCGCGACATCATGGCTGTAAACAATGGTGTTGGCTCCGCTGCGGCCGCCAAGTGGCGTTATCTCGGCTATAAGGGCGGGTCAGAGCCAGGGGTCATTTCAATGAGTTTTCTGACGCAAAGCAAAACCGGAGACTGGTATGCAATATCAGGAAGCTGGAACAATCCAGCGAAAGATGTCGACAATACAGCTTTTGTACAACTGATGACCCGGCTGGTTGATAGCGTTGCTGGCAATTAAGGCAGCTTTTTCAACGCCTCCAAGGCTCCGGTTGCGAGTGGTTTCAGGGCATCTGCGCCGCTGGCTTGGGCATTGACATATATGGCCGACAGGAAGGCAGTAACATTGTGCCGCCGCGCCAGACCTGCCTCTGACTGGAAAGCGTTGTCCCAACTGCCCAACGCACCAGGACCGGCAAATTGCGCGAGCCATTCGGTCCATTCCTGATCGGTGAAAGCACCGCGCTGCGCCATGAACAGGACGGGACGTGCCAATCGCTCCGGTTCTCCGGTAACATAGCTGGCACTGGCAGGCGCAACCTGCACCGCAATCGCGTCCCGCATCCGGGCAAGATCCTCTTTGGCGACCACCGGATTCAGCGCCAAGTGCATCATCAGGTCCGCCGTATGGGCAACGGCATGGCGATAGCCGCCTACCTTGTCGAAGCCACGATAATCCTCGACCGAACGCATATAGTCGACCGCTGCAGTAACCATTTGCGCCCGTTGTTCCGGCGTCATCCACGCCTTCACCCGATCGGTGCGCGCTATTTCGGAGAGGTTTAACGCCGCAAATGATCGGCGGAAGCCAGATTTGTCGGGTTCCACCAACTGCGCCTGCAGCTTGGTCGAAAGCTGCGATAATGTCGCGTCGTTAATAAGGCCTTTGCGCAGAAAATACTGGGTCGCTTCGAAGGCAATTCCGTCGCGGACTTCCGAATCTGCCGCTCCATTACAATCCGCAAGTGCAAGAACAAAGCGGTGACGCTCGGCTTCGTCATCAATCTGCCATCCGGCACTTTTCAGCGCCTGAAGCGCCGCCTTATTCTTTCCAAGCGGGGCGCATGTCTCTGCTTTGGCTGCAAATGCCACATTCGGGGAGGCGACAGCGAACATGGAACATGCGAGCAAAGTCAAACCAATAGCCCGCATGCGTTTCTCCATTCAGCCGGTCAGCGCCTCGACCAGCGCCCTGACCTTTTTCTGCCGCCATTGCGGCAAGGGTGCGACCAGCCAGTAAGCGAGACGATGTTCCTGTGCATTGCCCAATGCGCGCACACGTCCGGCAGCCAGATCGGCCTCCGCTAGCAAATGCGGGACACAGGCTTTGCCCAACCCGATCGCGGCGGCATCAATGGCCAATCCCGCATCTCCTAGGCGAAGCGCAGCCGTGCCCTCTTCGAGCGGACAGCCGGGCCATCCGATCGACGTTTCCGCCCCGCCATCGGGAGCCGCAACCGATACAAAGGCACCCGTCGCAAGCTGCAAGCCTTCATGCTCGCCCGGCCCGTCGGTCAGGCGAATGGCGAGGTCAAGATTGGCTTCGGTAAAGTCGATTTCATTGTCAGCCGCGATCAACGTAAACTGCAGATCGGGATTTTTCGCGCCATATTTGGCGAGCCGTGCGGTCAGCCATTTGGCGGTAAAATCGCGTGGTGCGGCGATGGTCAGCGAATTGGACGTCTGCCCTGACTGCATCGCTCGCACCGATTCCTCGAACTGCAAAAAGCCCGCGCGCAGGGCATCGAGGCCCTTTTCGGCTTCAGGTGTTAGCTCCAGCCCCTTTGGCGTGCGGCGAAACAGGACAACGCCGAGCATATCTTCCAGCGCTCGGATTTGCTGGCCGACCGCCGCAGGCGTCACCGCAAGCTCATCCGCCGCCTTGGTAAAGCTCAAATGCCGCGCCGCTGCGTCAAATACGCGCAGGCCGTTCAGGGGAAGGTGTGTGCGCTTCATCGGGCGGTAGCAGGCGCGACCAGTTTGAAACGCGGGATTTCGACAAGAAAGGTCGATCCATCGGCGCGGATGAAGCGGTAATGGCCCTCCATAATGCCTGCTGGCGTCGGAAGCGGGCAGCCGGAAACATAATCATGGCTGCCACCCGGTTTCAGCAGAGGCTGTTCTCCGACTACCCCGTCGCCATCGACATGGTTCACCCCGCCATGGCCATCGGTGATTTTCCAATGCCGAGTAAGCAATTGGACGGGATCGTCGCGATGGTTTTCGATGCGGATGTGGTAAGACCAGAACCAGCGGTTTTGCGCAGGGCTCGACTGCTCATCAAGAAAATTGGTGACCACGCGGACGGTTACGCCCTCGGTCGTTGCATGTTCATCAAAAAGCGCGTCGAGAATCAAAGGCCAACCTTCCGCAATGCCTGATCCAGATCATCTATCAGATCGAGCGGATCTTCCAGCCCGATATTGATGCGCAACATGCCTTCTTCAACCCCCATGATTTCGCGCTGCTCCGCAGAGACGCTATAATGGGTGGTTGAGGCGGGATGACAACACAGGCTGCGGCTGTCGCCGATATTGTTCGAGATATCGACCAGTTCGAGCGCATTAAGCAACGCCATTGCCTGTTTACGCCCACCATCAAGAACGAAACTGAAAATCGGCCCGCAGGCTTTCATCTGGCTCATCGCCAAATTGTGTTGCGGGTGGCTGGCGAGGCCGGGATGGAGCATCTTGGGTACGCGGCCCTCAAGGAATTTGCCGACTGCCAGCGCATTTTCCGATTGCCGCATCGCGCGCAGTTCAAGCGTTTCTAGTCCCTTGTGCACCACCCACGCATTGAAGGGTGAGCAATTGGGGCCGGTGTTGCGCTGGAAGGGCAGCAGCACGTCGTTGATCCATTTTTCCGATCCGCAGACTGCACCGGCGAGCACCCTGCCCTGCCCATCCATCAATTTGGTGGCGCTATAGGCAACGACATCGGCGCCAAAATCCATCGGACGCTGGAGCACGCTGGTGGCAAAGGCATTGTCGACCACTGTCGTGATGCCATGCTCCTTCGCAAGCCCGCAGACATAGGTCATGTCGACGATATCCATCGTCGGGTTGGCCGGGGTTTCGAAGAAGAAGACCTTGGTGTTGGACTGGATCGCCGCTTTCCATGCATCATTGTCACGCGCGTCGATCGTCGTGGTGGTGATGCCCCATCGCGGTAGCAAGCTGTCGGTCAGCCAGCGGCACGACCCGAAGGCCGCGCGCGCGGCCACCACATGGTCGCCCTGGCTCAACTGGCACAGTAAGGCGGTGGTCATCGCGGCCATGCCGGTCGCCTGCATCCGGCACGCTTCTGCGCCTTCCATCAGCGCGATGCGTTCCTCCACCATCGCCACCGTCGGATTTTGCAGCCGGCTATAGGTCATCCCCTGCTGCTCACCGGCAAAACGCGCGGCAACGGTTTCCGCATCGTCATAGGTGTAGCCCGACGAGAGGAACAACGCCTCCGACGTCTCGCCATGTTCGCTACGCCATGTACCGCCGCGCACCGCCTGCGTGGCAGGCCGCCATTTGGAGGTGATTTCGCGATTGAGGCCGGTGGTTTTCTTCATGGGTCGCTTTTCGGATGGAGATGGCTTCAGGTCAATGCCGCGAGAACGGCATCGCCCATTTCATGCGTCGAATAGCTACCACCCAGATCGGACGAACGGGCGCCAGCGGCAAGCGCTGCCGCGACGGCGGCTTCGATGCGATCGGCGGCTGCGGCGTGGCCCAGCGAATAACGCAGTATCATCGCGGCCGACAGGATCGTTGCCAGCGGATTGGCCTTGCCCTGCCCGGCTATGTCGGGCGCGCTGCCGTGGATCGGCTCGTACAATCCCTTCTGCTCGATATTCAGCGTGGCGCTGGGCAACATGCCGATCGAACCCGCGCACATCGATGCCTGGTCGGACAGGATATCACCGAACAGGTTTCCGGTGACGATAACGTCGAACTGGCCGGGATTACGCACCAGCTGCATCGCGGCATTATCTACATACATGTGGCTCAGCGCGACCTCGGGGAAGTCACGGGCGGTTTCGATCACCACATCACGCCATAACTGGCTGGTTTCAAGGACATTGGCCTTGTCGACCGAACACAGCTTTTTCCCGCGCGCCATGGCGGTTTCAAAGCCGACGCGGGCGATGCGGCGCACCTCGTCTTCATTGTACGACATGATGTCATAGCCTTCGCGCTTGCCATCGGCGGTCGTGCGCATGCCTTTTTCGCCGAAATAGACGTCGCCATTGGTTTCGCGGACGATCACCATGTCGATCTGGCTGGCAACTTCAGGGCGCAGCGCAGAGGCGTCTGCCAGTTCGGGAAACAATTTGGCAGGGCGCAGATTGGCGAACAGCTCCAACTCCTTGCGCAGGCCAAGGATCGCCTGTTCGGGGCGCAAATGGCGGTCGAGCGCATCGCAATCGGGATCTCCTACCGCGCCGAACAAGATCGCATCAGCGCGCTTTGCGAGATCGAGCGTAGCTTGTGGCAAAGGGTGCCCGCTAGCCTTGTAAGCCGCACCACCCACCAATGCCTCTTCGAAAACCAGCCCAGGCAGCGACAGCGCCTCCAGCACACGGCGCGCTTCGGTAATAACTTCGGGACCGATCCCGTCTCCGGGGAACAAGGCAATGAGCATGCGAGACTCCGACAAAAGGCTGCGCAGCCCCTAGCCTTCGCGTGACCGTTTAGGCAACCGCCCTTTTCAGCCGGTCGACCAGCCGTTCGCGCGCAGCCATCACATCGGCGCGCTTTTCGCCGAGCACATGTTCGATCAACGCTTCGCGTTGCGATGCCATGGCTTTTAGCGCAGCGGCGGTTCCTTCGCCCGTGACCAGGTCTTCACCACCATAGCCAAGCTCTGACAGCAACAGCGCCTCATAGCGCGCCATCGAGGGAGCCCAGCCTCGAGCTGCAGGAGCTAACTCGACCGCAGCCAACAGGCCGTCGAGCGCGGAATACAGCCGGGGATAAGGATAGGCTTCGAGTACGGCACTGGCAGTCAGCGTGCAGGCCCATTCGATGGCGGCTGCGGCCAATGGCTCCCCCAAAAGGTGCGCGCGGCTATGCACGGGTTCAACCGAGAGCGACGCCAGTTGGCCAACGATACGCGCGCGCCATTCGCCCTTCACGACATTTCCGGGGATCAGCACGGGCCGCAAAACCCGTCCGCGCGCCCCTTGGACATAACCGGCGAGCAGGCCATGCTCTTCAGTCATGCAGCGGACAACCGCGCCGACCTCACCATGCGGACGGACGGCACAGACAATGGCCTGACCCGCGCTGTGCTGCATTTCAGTCTTTCAACCAACGCGCCCGCGCAGCGGCAAGCGACGCATATTTGGGGCTGTCATTGGCAAGCTTGGCGAGCGTGGTCGCCCGCAAGCGGGGCAGTAGGCCGGGCGTGGCCAAGGAAACCTTGCCTTCCATCAGCTCAGCCGAAAGTGCAGTATCATGCGGATCGACGGGATTTTCTGCCTCACGGATCAACTTGCCGAGCGCATTCATCGCCACCGCCGCCATGAATTTTTCACGCCCAGCCGACTTCGCTTTCACGCCGGTATCAACCCATTCGCGGATTGCCTCGAGCATTTCGACCGCAGACGGCTCGCCTGCACGACGCGGGGGCGCGACGGTCGGCAGTTCGATCGGTTCCCGTTCGGCTTGGGATGCATCATCCTCAAGCAAGAGCAGGAGGTCGACCTCATTCTCGCTGGTGCGGCGGCCGATGACTGCCCGTTCAAGGTTTCGGTCTGCGCCCAAACGCCATATCTCCGCCATTTGCATGCAACCCAGCGCCCACCAGAGCGTGCGATAGACCAGCCAGAAGCGGAACCGGGCGCGATCAACCTTACCGCCGCCCGATGCTTCGTAAGAGGCAAAAAAGGTTTCCAGGTCGCTTGCACCGAAAGCCGGTTTGTCAAAATGGCCAAAGCGCCACACCGCCATGCAACCATAGGCCAGATCCTCATGGGCATCGCCCCAATGCGCCAGTTCCCAATCCAGCACTGCCGCAAGCCCGTTGGCATCGGCCATCACATTACCCATGCGGAAATCGCCATGCACCAGCACCGGCTCGGCAGGCGGGGGCAGATTATCCTCGCACCAGCGCAGCGCGAGCGCGACCACCGGGCGATCGCCCCCATAGCTCAGGAACCGCTTTTTGAGTTCCGCTAGCGCGGCAGCGGTATCCATATAAGGTATCGGAATATCCGGCGTAGGCGTGATTGCATGGATGCGCGCCAGTTCGCGGGCAATATCGTGCACCAGCGATGCGGGTGGGTCAGCCAATATCTTCGCCGGGTTCACCTCCGCCTCGACACGGTACATGATATAGCCGGTTCCCATATCGTCGGCAGCCGTCAGTTCGCCCACCACCTCGGGCGCGAGCACGCCGCCGCGATGCGCGGTGCGGACCAGTTCAGCCTCGACATCATGCCCGAACGAACGCCCTTCCATGAAAGCCGCTGACGGTGCCCGGCGGAGGACGTAGCCCTTCCCTGCGCGATCGAACGACCAGCTTTCCATATTGGCGCCGCCCGACAATCGACCGAGATTTTCGATCGCTGCGCCGTCGCTTGTGATACGGTCCATAACGACCGCCAGTTTTGCCTCAAATTCCTCCATCCGATTTTTGTTATGCAAGCCAGACTGCAACGCAAGCGAAAGCTTAGCGGCTGTACCAATAATCGAACGCGGCTTGTTGATGCGCGGCCAGATAGGCCCTGGCCTCGCCCCCTTCCCACGGCCCCGAATAATCACGCCGCGACACCCACCACCCTTGCCCCGGCAAGCGATCCCCCTCGCGCACGACGAGGCAGGCAAGCGCCGGTTCGCCGCGCGCAGCGGCTTGCCTATCGATGGCATCGAGCGTCTTGCATAGCGCCCGCATCTTGGGACGCGTAAAGCGGAAGCCGAGATTGAGCAGCATTTCCGAATAGCTGACCGACCGCCCTTCGCGCGCCGCCTGCCGCAACATGGCGGAAATACCTTCTAAGTCGCCAATGCGGTTTGCGCTGTCAGGACCGTCGTCGAGGAAGGGATTTTCCATCGCCTCATTTTCGCGATTGGCCGGCGTAATGCAACCATTACGGCTGGGAGAGAGATTCGGCCAACATCATGGCGTTCCCGTCCGGAT
Source organism: uncultured Sphingorhabdus sp. (assembly GCA_964423155.1). Lineage (GTDB taxonomy): Bacteria > Pseudomonadota > Alphaproteobacteria > Sphingomonadales > Sphingomonadaceae > Sphingorhabdus_B. Next base: position 37,440 of record CAYRDQ010000004.1, on the reverse strand, counting down.
CGAAAAATGTCAGCAGTTTCACCAACTCGGGGATTGTCTGAATGCCGCCATCCTGTCGGATACCCAATCGATCGAGGTCTGCCTTTGCCGCCTCGATATCAGCGACGCTCCAGACATTGGTTGCACCTCCGCCCTGCACGACCTCCTGATTCTGGGAGAGCCCGATATTTACGCCGGGCATGTGTGTAGACATTTCGCACCAACCAATCTCGTCCGCCTTATACAACAGCACAAACCCGAGCACATCGCGATACCAGGCAATCGAGCGATCGAGATCGGTCACTCCCATCGACGCCGTCACTTCCGGTACGAATTGCAATGCCATCGCGAATCTCCTCCTTGTGCTTATGGTCTTATTTGTATAGTTACATGAATATTATGTCAACCGACCCGCTTGAATTGCTGATTGCGATGGGACAGCACAGATGGCTCCCGATCCTGTTGGCGGAAATCGCGAAAAGCGACGGAGCCCGTTTTGTCGAACTGATCCATCGTATGAATATTTCCCGCGAAAGCCTGTCGCGGACGATCGAAAGTGCAATCGCGCTTGGTTGGGTCGTACGAAATCCGGGCCACGGGCACCCATTACGACCAGAATATATTTTGAGTGACGCCGGAATAGTGGTTGCCATGCGGGCCGCCGAAATAGTGCACGCGGAGGCCATGAACGGATTGTCACCGCTTGGCATGAACCGTTGGAGCCGCCCCATAATCCGAGTCATCGACGAGGGGGAACGGCGCTATTCAGCAATTGCCAACAGGCTAAGCGGTTCCAACCCACGCGCATTGACGCAAAGCCTGAAAGCGCTGGTCAGTCAACATCTGGTCGACCGGCGTGTCATCGACGGTTATCCGCCTACCAGCGAATATATGCTTACCGAAAACGGCCTGTCGATTGCACAATCCTACACCGCCTAACGTTGTCCTTTGAAGACCACTCCGCCCTTCATGACGAACGGGACAGTTTTCAGCACTTTCACATCCTGCGTTGGATCCCCCGCCACAGCTATGATGTCCGCTGCCTTTCCGGGTTCGATTGTGCCGACCTCGGCATCCACACCCAGCAAGCGGGCTGCATTGACCGTTGCCGCCTCGATCGCAGCGGCGGCGGGCATGCCATGTTTCACCATCAGCTCGAATTCGTCCGCATTGCGGCCATGTTTTGATACGCCGGCATCGGTCCCGAAAGCGATCTTCACACCTGCGGGATAGGCCTTTTCAAGGCTCTTGCCGGTAACTTCGATCCGCCATTTGACCTTCGCGAGCACATCGGGCGGATAGGCATTGGGATTGGCAGCCAGACGTTCGATATAGCCATTCACCGTCGATAGCGTCGGCACATAATAGGCTCCCGCCTGCTTGAACAGTTTGACGCTGGCATCGTCGAGCATCGTGCCATGTTCGATCGAATCCACCCCTGCTGCCAGGGCTGCGTTGACGCCATCGGTGCCGTGCGCGTGCACAGCGACCTTTTTCCCGTACAGATGCGCGGTATCGACCAGCGCCTTGATTTCATCGTCGAAAATCTGGCGCCCGAGCCCGGCCCCGATCCGGCTGTTCACCCCGCCGGTGGTGGCGATCTTGATGACATCGACCCCGCGACGGATCTGCTTGCGGATCGCCTGGCGGCAGCTTTCGGTGCCATCACACACATTGTCGCCGTCGATGCTGCCGTGCAGATCCTCGGCAATGCCGTTTTTGCCATCCATATGGCCACTGGTTGTCGAGATCGAACGACCTGCATCGATGATGCGCGGCCCCGGCAGGTCCCCCGCCGCGATCGCATCGCGAAGCGCTAACGTCGCGCCCGTTGCATCGCCCAAGTTGCGCACTGTCGTGAAGCCGGCCATCAGCGTCTTCTTCGCATTGCCTGCGGCCTGATATGCGATTTGCGCATCACTGCTGGTCACGGCCTCAATCAGTGCCGCGTTGCCGCCCGCATCGGAATCCAGGTGGACATGGCTATCGATCAGCCCCGGAAGGACGAACTTATCCTTGAGATCGACAAGCCGCGCATCGGCCGGGCCGGGCACATGGCCGGACACCACTTCGGCCACGCGCCCGTCGCGGATGATGACCGTCGAAGGACCTCGCGGCGCGCTTCCCGGCTTGTCGAGCAACTGCCCGGCATGGATCACGGTGGTAGCAGAAGGCGCCTGTGCCTGCGCCATAGCTGTGGTCGAGAGTAAAATAGTCCCGATCGCCGCGGTAACGAAACGGCTCATGCCTTACCTCCCACGGGCTTTGTCTTGATATTCAATTGCCCGGCAAGCCCCGCCTTCCGGTGTTTTTCGATCGCCTGATATTCGGGTGATTGCACCATCTGCTGCATCGCCGCCAGCGAGGGATATTCGGCAAGCGCGACCATATCCCACAATTCCTCTACCTGTCCGAGCAGCAAGCCGGTGACTGGCCCGGCGTAGACCTGGCGTGCGCCAACCGCCGCGAGGCACGCCTGCACCGCGGCGCCATAGCGCGCATAGGCCTCTGCTCCAGAGAGATCGGCATCGCTGCCGTCTTCATACTCCGCCTTGGGTTTGAACTTCAAAAGATTGACCATGACAAACGGCCCGTCTTCGGCGCTGGCGAAAAAGGCCATGGCCTGTTCCATCGCCGGGAATACAGCATTTTCAACCTGCACAGTCACTCTCCCCCCAAAATCCTCTGCAAACGAGTAAAGGGGCGGCGCGGATTCGCAAGCAGTGAATGCAGTGCGACCGCGAAAGACCATCGACTGGGAGTGGAAATGGTGGGCGATACAAGGATCGAACTTGTGACCCCACCCGTGTGAAGGGTGTGCTCTACCGCTGAGCTAATCGCCCACTCTGCCAATTCAGGAGCGCGCCTTTGCCAGAGCTTTTGCTCACGCGCAAGCGCTTATCCCGCTCAGGTCACAATCTTGATATGCGGTTGCCCGGAGCCCGCCTTATGGTCAAATTTCCGGCCCAGCCCGATGAAAAAGGTATCGACAATCATACCAAGCTTTTCTTCCGAGAGCTTATGATCGAGATAGAGCAGCGCCTCGGGATTGCAGTAGCATTGCACCATCTGGTTGATCAGCGACACGGCATCATCAATCGACAGGTCGGGCAAATAGCCTTCGTCCATCGCTTCGGCGACAATCAGCGAGAGATAATGGTCGCCAAGGTCGACATAGCCGCGCACCACCTCGAAATGCTGGTCGCCCAGTTCCAGGTAGCTTTTGAACATGTCGGGGTCTTCGTGATATTGATCGCGCATCAGGGTGAAACGGCGGGCGAAGAATTGGAACATTTTTTCGCGCGATGGCAGATCGGCCGCCACCACTTCTTCCATGATTGCAATTTTAGGCGCGAACCAGCGCCCGGCCGCAGCCTCAAGCAGCGCTTCCTTGCTTTCGAAGAAGCGATACAAATTCGAAGGCGACATGCCGGCTGCACTGGCCAGTTCCGTCATCGACAGATCGACCCCGCCGCGCTTGCGGACAAGTTCTTCACAAATGTCGAGCAATTCCTGCCGACCGGCTTCAATATCCGTTTGCGGACGAGCCATAACACCTTCCCTGTATTGCCCGGTTAAAACGCTTTTGTGATTATGTGAATAAAAGCTTCAATTTTCAATGTTGTCGAACGGCAAAGCGGGTTGCTCGCCGATGAAGGGTTCTGCAGCAGCGCCAGCCCGATGATTTTGGCCGCTTTGGTCAATTCCGCTCAGCGTGAGGCCAAGCAAGCGCACGCCCATTTCGGCGGGCAATATCTGGTCGAGCAAGGCATGTCCGATAGCGGCAAACTCCGCACGATCTGCCACGTTGCGGGTCAGGCTCTTGCTTCGCGTCAATGTTCGGAAATCCGAATAGCGCGCCTTCATAACCACTGTTCTGCCCTGCACGCCGCTGCCCTCGATGCGCCGCCAGACGATATCGACAATCTCGTCGAGCGCCGCGCGCAATTCCTCATTGCTTTGCTTGTCGTTGAAATAGGTCAGCTCTCCGCCCACCGACTTGCGCTGGCGGGACGGATTGACGCGGCGATGATCGATGCCGCGCGCCGCCTTGAACAGATAGCTACCCGAACTGCCAAAATTGCGGCTCAGCCATTCCTCGCTCATGGCGCGCAAATCGGCACCAGTGTGGATGCCAAGCCGCTCCATTTTCTCGGCGGTGCGCGGGCCTACACCATGGAAGCGGCGCACCGGCAAGGTAGCGACAAAGGCCTCCCCCTGCTCGGGCAGGATGATACACAGGCCGTCGGGTTTGTTCTGATCGCTTGCCAGCTTGGCAATGAACTTGTTGTAGCTCACGCCCGCGCTGGCCGTCAGCCCGGTTTCCTCACGGATCGCGGCCCGGATCGCCTTGGCAATTTTTACGGCAGACCCGATGCCCTGCTTGTCTTTGGTAACATCTAGATAAGCCTCGTCGAGCGCCAATGGTTCGATCAGATCGGTGTGCCGCGCAAAAATCTCCCGTATCTGGCGCGATACGCTACGGTACACTTCAAAACGGGGTTTGACGAAAATCAGGTCGGGGCAACGGCGCAGCGCCGACACCGATGGCATCGCCGATTTGACTCCAAATGTTCGAGCCTCATAGCTGGCCGCAGCCACCACGCCGCGTTTCGAAGACCCGCCAACCGCCACCGGCTTTCCGCGCAAATCCGGGTTATCGCGCTGCTCGACCGATGCGTAAAAGGCATCCATATCGACATGGATGATCTTGCGGATCGCTACGTCGTTCGCTTCGTCTTCGATCGCCATTGTGTGCGCGAAACATCCCGGTTGGTTCCAACCGGCGCGCTATATCACGCCCCTTCCCGCGCGGCGACGGGAAAAGGGGCTGGCCATAAAGGGCTATGCCTCGCATAAGCGCGACATGACCTCTCCCGGAAAACAGCAAAAACTCGGCGATCGCGAACTGATCGTGATGATGGCATCGATCATGGCGCTCAACGCGCTTGCGATCGACGCGATGCTGCCGGCCTTCCCGCGAATGACGGCTGGGCTCGACCTCGTCGATCCCAACCATATCCAATATGTCATCTCCTCCTACCTGCTTGGCATGGGCGTCGGCGCGCTGTTCCACGGCCCGATGTCGGACCGCTTCGGCCGTCGGCCGGTCCTGATCGGGGCTATCGCCGGCTATATTGTCTGTGCGCTCGCCTGCAGCTTTGCTCCCAGCTTTGAAATGCTGATCGCGATGCGCATAGCGCAGGGGTTATGCGGCGCGGCGCTGGGCGTGCTGGTAACCTCGATCATCCGCGACCAGTTCGAAGGCGATGCGATGGCGCGGCGGATGTCGACGATATTCCTGGTCTTCATGGCGGTGCCCATCATCGCACCGCTGGTGGGTTCGGCCGTGTTGGTCTTCGCAGGTTGGCGAACGATTTTCGACCTGTTTGCAATCATGGCTGTTCTTGTATTGGCTTGGGTCTATTTCCGGCTGCCCGAAACGCTGGCGCCGGAAAATGCCCTGCCCATCGAAATCCGGGCGCTGAGCGCGGCATGGAAGCAGGTTGTCACCAATCGTTCGGCCAATTGCTATATGCTCGCTGGCGGAACGGCGCAGGGCGCGCTGTTCGGCTATCTCAACAGCTCGCAGCAAATCTTTGAAAAGACCTTTTTGGCGCCCGACTTTTTCCCGATCGGTTTCGCGATTATCGCAATGGGGATCGCCTGCGCCAATTTCACCAACGCCCGCATCGTCGAACGATTTGGCGCGCGGCGTGTATCGCAAACGGCGCTGATGCTGTTCATCGGGCTTGCGCTGGCGCAGGTGTTGGCCGCCACCGTCTTTCCGGCTTCGCTGCCGCTTTTCCTCGGCCTGTTGATATGCAACATGGCGATGATCGGCTTTGTCGGTTCGAACTTTTCGTCGATCGCCATGCAGCCCTTTGGAGCCATCGCCGGATCAGCCTCTTCCTTCCAGAATTTCGTGCGGACAATCTGGGCCGCGGCCCTCGGCGCGGTCATCGGGCAGCAGTTCAACGGTTCGGTCACGCCTATCGCGCTTGGATTTCTCTCCTGTGGCACATTGGGGCTAGTGCTGATCCTGATCGGCGAACGCGGCCAGCTGTTCACACGCCCGGGTACGACGCGACACCTGCCCATTCCTTAAGCCAAGGCGCCCAGGCATCGTGTACAAATGAAAAGGGAGGCCGAAGCCTCCCTTTCCTTTTTCCGTGTCCTGCCGATCAATTGATTGGCGGCACCGAGGTTGGTGGTGCATCGGCATCATCCTCATGCACTTCGACATGGCCCTTGCCGACATGGCTCGCCTTGCGGCTATAGGCATAATAGACCACCAGTCCCAGGGCTGCCCAGCCGACGAACAACGCGAGCGTGTAACCCGACAGGCTGAAGAACAGGTAGAGACAGCCCATGATCGAAATCGGGGCTACGATGTTGACCGCAGGTGTCCGGAACGGACGAGCGCGATTGGGGTCAGTGCGGCGCAATACCATCACAGCGATCGACACCATCGCAAAGGCGAACAGCGTACCCGAATTCGAAATGTCTGCCAGCGCGCCAACCGGGAAGAAGGCCGCGAACAGTGCAACGAACACGCCGGTGATGATCGTGATGATGTGTGGTGTCTTGAACTTCGGATGGACGGTCGACAGCTTCTCAGGGAGAAGGCCATCGCGGCTCATCACGAAGAAGATGCGGGTCTGCCCGTACATCATCATCAGAATGACCGAGGGCAATGCCAGACCGGCTGCGAGGCCGATAAGGTCGCCGATCTTTTCCCATCCGATTTCGCGCATCGTCCAGGCGAGCGCTTCCTTCGAGCACACCACGGCATTGTTGCCGATAGCATTACAGGCCGCTGTCAGCTCGGCACTTCCTGGGGCAATGCCAATTCCTTCGGGCGACAATAAGGGTTGGGCACCAACAGTGCCGATTACACCGGCCGCCACGAGCATGTAGAAAACGGTACAGATCGCCAGCGAACCGATCAGGCCGATCGGCATATTACGCTGAGGATTCTGGGTTTCTTCCGCTGCGGTGGAAACCGCGTCAAAGCCGACATAAGCAAAAAAGATCGATGCCGCCGCCGCTGATATACCGGCAAAGCCGAGTGGCGCGAACGGTTCGAAATTGTCCATCTGCATCACAGGAACGGCGAGAGCGACGAAAATCGTCAATGCTGCGACTTTGACCAACACCAAGACGGCGTTCACACGCGCGCTTTCCGTGGTGCCGATAACCAACAAGGCAGTGACCAAAAGCGCAATCAACATGGCGGGGAGGTTCACAATCCCGCCAGCCGATGGGCCGGCCGTCAATGCCAAGGGAAGTTTTATGCCGAGCACGCTATCGAGCAATCCGACAAAATAGCCAGACCACCCCACCGAAACCGCACCTGCGGCAACGGCATATTCCAGCACAAGTGCCCAACCTACCATCCAGGCAAGCATTTCACCCATCACAGCATAAGTGTAGGTGTAAGCCGATCCCGAAACCGGGACCATCGAGGCCAACTCGGAATAGCAGAGCGCCGCAACGGCGCAGACGAATCCTGCAATCACAAAAGACAGCATCATGCCTGGTCCGGCCTTTTGCGCAGCTTCAGCAGTCAGCACGAAAATGCCGGTGCCGATAATGGCACCGATGCCCAGCATGGTCAGCTGGAACGCACCTAGCGATCGGTGGAGGGACTTTTTCTCCGCCGTCGCCAAAATGGCATCAAGCGGTTTGACCCGGTCGAATATCATCAGATTCTCCCCAAAATTTATATCTGGGGCAGAAATTAGAGCCTAAATGGCTGTGCGCAACATAATTTCCCATGGTTTGGCCAAAAGCTTGGGGGTAAAGTAGCGCATGGCCTTCGACAGCGAGCAACGCGGCATCCGCAATGGCGCCCTATCCGCCCTGATAGTGGCGCTCACCGGATTTGCATTGGCCCTGATTTTCGAACTGCCTTATGCGCAAATCGGCGATTTCGCCGCTGGCAAACCGGTTCTGGCCTTTGTCGGCACGATATTGGCAGGATCGCTCGCGGTTGCCATCATGAATGTCGCTAACCAGCGCTTTTTTGAACCTTTGGATCGCAATGCTGCGGCGGCTAGCACTGCAACTGATCGCATAATACAGCCCCAGGCGGTATTGCGTAACACCCACGAGCAAGTGACCATTGCGATCCTCGTCTATGCCATCGCCCTGATGCTGCTGCCCGTCAAATGGTCCGACACCATCCCCGTCGCAGCGTTCCTATTCGCCATCGGACGGATGTTTTTCACGAGGGGTTATGCCAAAGGCGCAGCGGCCCGCGCTTTCGGCTTCGGGCTTACATTTTATCCGTCCGTCCTTCTTGCATTGCTCAGCATGATTGCAGCCCTGCTTTAGCGAAGCAGCATCGGGCCCAATGGCCTGCCGCCGAACAGGTGGACGTGCAAGTGCGGAACTTCCTGATGCGCATTCAACCCAGTGTTGGCGAGCAGGCGATAACCGGGCGCAACCAGCCCTTCGCTGCGCGCTACATGCCCCACCGCGCGGATAAAGCCCGCAATCTCTGCCTCGCTGGCACACGCGCTGAAATCATCCCAGCTGACATAGGCGCCCTTGGGGATCACCAGAATATGCGTCGGTGCCTGGGGATTTATGTCGTGAAAGGCGAGCGCCCATTCGTCTTCGTAAACCGTGCTATTAGGGATTTCCCCACGCAGAATCTTTGCGAAGATGTTCTGTTCGTCATAGGGCAAGGTTGCATCGACGGGCATGGCTCACTCCTCATTGGCTTTCGCGCGGATTTCGGACAAAAGGCGGATGGTGGCAAGACTATCCTGCCCGTGCGTGGCGACCGGAGTGCCATGCAGCACTGCATCGCGAAATGCTTCCATCTGGAAAGAATAGGTCGGTCTGCCCGTGAAACGCTCCTCGCGGGTAACGCCGCCCTTTGTCAGGTTCAGTGTTTGCTCCGCGGGCGATAGCGGGTTTTTGACATGCAGTTCTCCCTGCTCGCCCACGATATGCAGACAGGCGGCAAAATCGCGTTCCATCGAACAGCGGATGGCGCCGCTTGCGCCGCTCGCAAATTCGAATTGGGCCTCGGTCCAGATATCGGCGCCGCGTTCGTTCAAGGCGTGCCGCGCCGAAACCAGACGGGGTTCGCTCCCCATGCTGGCCCGCAGCCAGTAAAGCGGATAAATGCCCAGATCCCAAAGGGCGCCGCCGCCGACCGCCCCGTCCCATCGCAATTCTCCCGGATTCTTGGCCACACGGACATCAAATTGCGCTTCGATATGGCGGATCGCCCCCAATTCGCCGTCGCGCACGATTTGTCGGATCCGGGCATGGCGCGGATGATATTGCGTGTGCTGCGCCTCCATGATCAACAGTCCGGTACGCGCCTCTGCGGCGATCATGGCCTCGACATCCGGGATAGAGAGCGCAAACGGCTTTTCGCACAAGACCGGTTTTCCGGCCTCGACTGCCGCGATGGACCATGCCGCATGCAGATTGGGCGGCAGGCCGTTGTAAATTGCATCGACCGCGTCGCTGTCGATCAGTTCCTCATAGCTTCCATAGGCCAGCGAAATGCCATGCAGGTCAGCATAAGAGCCCGCTTTAGCTGCATCTCGCGAGGCAATGGCCACAATCTCGACGCCCTCGACATCACGGGCCGCAGCAATGGCCGCATATACCGCAACCCTTGATGCACCCAGCAATCCGATGCGCAAGGTCATGGGGTGCGGGAGGCCTTTTCAACGATGCCTGAAACACCTTCGCGCCGCTCAAGCTCGTCCAAGACATCGTCGAGGCCCAGCCCCTGATCAGCGAGAAGGACGGCAAGGTGGAACAAGAGGTCAGCCGCTTCGCCGACAAGTTTGTCCTCGCCCTCGGACAGCGCGGCGATAATGGTTTCAGTTGCCTCTTCGCCAACCTTTTGCGCGATCTTTGCCGTACCTTTGGCAAAAAGCGAGGCGACATAGCTCGACGCCGGGTCTGCCCCCTTGCGGGCGCGGATTGTTTCTTCCAACCGTTCGATACGCGGATCCATTACCGCCCCCTGCCCTGCAATTTCATAACCATGGCCCGCTCATCTTCCGGAATCAGGCCTTCGAGAACACGCCAGAAGCCGGTGACCGATTCCTGACCGGCAGATGCATAGGCTGACGACAGGCCGGTACGCAAAGCATCAAACAGCCGCGCTTCGAAGGCGCTGCCCTTTTCGGTGAGGCGAAGCAGCTTTTGCCGCCGGTCAACTTCTCCCGAACGGGTTTCGACAAGGTCCGCCGCTGAAAGGTCGTTGAGAACCCGGCCCAGCGATTGCTTCGTGATCGACAATATCCGCAAAAGGGCACTGACCGGAAGATCGGGCTGGCGCGCGATGAAATAGAGTGCCCGGTGGTGCGCCCGGCCAAAGCCATGTTCAACCAGCAACTCGTCAACCGAGCGCGTCAGCCTCGTATAACCGAAATAGAGCAGTTCGACCCCCCGGCGGACCTCATCCTCGCGCAGGAACAGCGGCGAAGCGGGCGGCGACACAAGGTCGGGCGAGGTTGAAGATGGGACAGCCATGTTGACGTATCTTGACGCAGCCCATAACTAAGTGCAAGCATTTCCTGCCAACGGCATTTTGCGTAATTTTATTTCAACTGGAACCGAACATGTCTTCAGCCGCCCTACTGCCCATCGAACGATTGCTGCACCCTTCACCGGTTGCCGACGATGTGCGCGCGGGGTTGATTGCCGACCCGGGATTCGGGCGGGTGTTCACCGACCATATGATCACCATCAAATATAGCGAAGGCCAGGGCTGGCATAGCGCAACGCTCGGCCCACGCGGCCCGTTGACGCTCGATCCGGCAACCGCGGTGCTGCATTATGCGCAAGAGATTTTCGAAGGCCTGAAGGCCTATCGCCTGGCCGATGGTTCGATGGCCTTGTTCCGGCCCGATGCCAACGCCCGCCGGTTCAACCAGTCTGCCCGCCGTCTCGCCATGCCCGAGCTTCCCGAGCAATTGTTTATCGATTCGATCAAGGCGTTGATCGACGCAGACAAGGGCTGGTTCCCCCCGGTCGAGGGCGGTTCGATCTATATCCGTCCGTTCATGTTTGCGAGCGAGGTGTTTCTGGGGGTCAAGCCGTCGTCCGAATATCTGTTCATGGTAATCTGTTCGGCGGCGGGCAACTATTTCAAAAGCGGCGCGCCGGCGATCAAGATCTGGATATCCGAAAACTATACGCGCGCTGCCCCCGGCGGCACTGGTGCCGCCAAATGCGGTGGCAATTATGCGGCTAGCCTCGTGGCCCAGCAAGAAGCGATCCGCAACGGGTGCGACCAGGTCGTATTCCTTGATGCTGCCGAACATCGCTGGGTCGAGGAATTGGGCGGCATGAATCTGTTTTTCGTTTTTGACGATGGCAGCATTATCACACCACCGGCCGACGGCACGATCCTCGAAGGAATCACGCGGGCATCCCTGATCGAACTGGCGCGTGAAGAAGGTTTGACCGTTCGTGAGGAGAATTACGCGATCGACCAATGGCGCGCTGATGCCGAAAGCGGACGGCTTGTCGAAACCTTCGCGTGCGGGACCGCAGCGGTGGTCACGCCCGTTGGCAGCGTGCATGGAAGCGAAGGCAGCTTCAGTATCGGCAGCGGGGGCCCCGGCCAGTTGACGCAAAAATTGCGGTCCAAACTGGTCGATATCCAGCGCGGGACAGTGCCCGACACACATGGCTGGGTCGATCGCATAAATTAAGCGACAGCATGTGTTGCCAAGCGGTTTTTGAACGCTATAAGGCCGCTCGCTCAGGCCAATAGCTGCCCGAGTGTTGGGGTGTCGCCAAGTGGTAAGGCACCGGTTTTTGGTACCGGCATTCGCAGGTTCGAATCCTGCCACCCCAGCCAATTCGCCCCTCTCTCGGGCTAAATCCTTGACATCAAAACCACAAATCGCAGGTTAAGCGATGTAAAAGGTCGTAACTATTTTGTCGCCTGTATAGCGTAACTTGTAAATCCGCTTTATTTGGCCGCAACAGGGCGACGGGACAGCCTTAACTCAAGAACATAGTGTTCCGTCGTGGGTAGATGGGTGGCTTAATATGCGGATTGCTATTGCAGACGACGAAATTGATGTCGTAAATTTTCTGAAGAATATTGTCGAAGAAATGGGGCATGTTGCCTCAACCTTTTCTGATGGCGCAGCGCTATCCCAAGCATTGGTCCGCGAAACCTATGATCTTGTGATCATGGACTGGACCATGCCCAAAAAGGACGGAATTACAACGCTGGGCTGGATGCAAACTTCGTTGCAGGAAAAGCCTCCTGTCATCATGTTGACAAACCGATCAGCCAAGAAGGACATCAGTGATGCCCTGAACGCCGGCGCCGACGATTATATCACCAAACCGGAAGATCCCGGTGTGATTGCTGCGCGCATTTCCGCTCTGCTGCGCCGCAGTGCCGGGAGCGGCGCGTTTGAAACGAAAGCCGTCTACGGAAAATACGAATTCGATCGCATCGACCAGTCGGTTACGATCGAGAGCAAGGTCGTTACCTTGACTGCAAAGGAATTCGAACTGGCGGACATGTTCTTTCGCAACCGCGATCGCACCTTGTCGCGCAACTACATCATGGAAACGATTTGGCGGACAACCGCCGCGCTCGCGACCCGCACCCTAGACATGCACATTTCACGCGTGCGCGCCAAACTCGACCTGAAACCGGAAAACGGGTTTCGCATCTTCACGGTATTCGGCTACGGTTATCGTCTGGAGACGATCGAGAAAAGGTAACGCCATGAAGAAATTGGCCTTATCCATCGCATCCGCCACGCTGGCGATGGCGATGTGCACATCTGCGCGCGCCGATGGCGATCTTTCATATACCGTCCAGCGCGGCGATACGCTTATCGGACTGGGCCAGAAATATCTGTTGCGCGCCGGCGACTACCGCATCGTCCAAAAGAAGAACCGCATCGCCAACCCGCATGCGATCCCGATCGGCACGGTCCTCAAACTGCCGCGCAGTCTTCTCCGATTTCAGCCGTCGACCGCGCGCCTGTCTTCGGTCAAAGGTCAGGTAATCACCATATTGGATGGGAGGACAATCCCCGCGGCGACGGGCCAGCAACTGGCCGAAGGATATCAGATCCGCACTGCGGGCGGAGCTTTCGCTTCGATCCAGCTCGAAGACGGATCCCGGATTTCGGTGCCATCGAATACCGATTTGCGGCTTTTGCGATTGCGCCGCTATGTCCTCGATTCGGCACTTGATTATGATTTCCAGGTCGAACGCGGCGGGGCGCGTTCGAAGGTCGCACCGCTGAAATCATCAAATGACCGGTACCAGGTCCGCACACCCAAGGCGGTGTCAGCGGTGCGTGGTACCGACTTCCAGACACGTTTTGACGATACGGGCAATCGCGATTTCGCCGAGGTCGACGAAGGTGCGCTGGCGGTGGGTGTTGCTGGCGGAAAGGATATTGCCGTCCCGGCTGGAAACGGGATGGCGGTCAATGCCGATGGCTCGACTATTTCCGAAGCCTTGTTACCGCCGATCGAGATAGAAGGCGCTGGCCGCCTGCAAAAGGATTCGACCGTCCGCTTTGCGCTCCCTGCAATGGCGATAGGCCGTTCGGCGATTCGATTGAGCATTGCGAAAGATGCCAGCTTCGAGGAACAGGTTGCAGACCAGATTTTGTCTTCCAACACAGCCGATTTCGGCGCACTTGACGATGGCAATTACTTCGTCCGCTTCCGCGCAGTCTCGACCAACGGCCTTGAAGGCCTGTCATCAACTTATGCCTTCAAACGGCGCCTGAATTCGGTTTCGGGTAGCGCAGGCGCCAGCGACGATGGCTGGACGTTCAAATGGAGTGGCGAAGGGCGCGGTACGATCCGCTATCATTTTCAGCTCTATCGCGGCAGCCCCGACGGCCCGGCCTTTGTTGACGAAGCCGGCCTGACCGCCCAACAGATCGTCCTCTCGGAATTGCCGGACGGCACCTATTTCTGGCGTGTCGGCGCGGTGCAATATGCCGATGGCGAGAGCAGCACGAGTTGGACGCCGCTCGAAAAAGTTGTCGTCGCTTCGAATTGATAAATTCGTGATTTCTCCTAAGGCCAGCGAATGACGCTTCGCCGCAGGTTGTTGATCGAATGGCTGCTGATCGCATTGGTCGGCACCGTGGCAATCGTTCTCGCCTTGCAATGGCGCAGTGCGGCTTCGTTCGATGGTCTGTTTTACGACCAGCTTTCCGAACTGTCGCGTCCGCAACCCGATGAGCGTGTTCTGATCATCAATATCGACGAATCGAGTCTGGCGACGATCGGTAAATGGCCCTGGGACCGGCAGACGCATGCGGCGTTGATCGAAAAGCTCAATGCAGCGCAGCCCCGTTCGATCCTGCTCGACATCTTGTTGAGCGAACCCGCCGATGGGGACGGCGATGCGCGGCTGGAAAGTGCAATGCGGAATGCCCAAAATGTGTTCCTGCCCGTAAATTTCCACAGTCCGGGTAGCGATGGCCGCCCGTTCGATACCGAGTTACCCATAGAAAGTCTGCGCGCCGCGGCCAAAGGAACCGGCCATGTGAATGTCGCATTCGACAATGACGGCATCGTACGCCGTATCAACCTGTGTTTCGACAGCGGCGACCGGCAATGGCCGCATATCGCGGAACTCGTCATGCGCAATGGCAGTGCCGAGACCGAAGCCTATAAGAAACTGCGCAGATGTAGGCAGGAATTGATGCTGCCCTATGCCGATCGCGAGAGCTTCTCCGAAATTTCCTATTCCGACGCCCTGAACGGAAGCATTCCCGCAGACCTGATCAAGGGCCGCGATATCATCATCGGTGCCTCTGCCGCTGGCATGGGCGATAATTATGCCGGGCCGTTCGGCGATGGCGGAGTGGTTTCCGGCGCCGAAATCATGGCTAACATGATTGCCGCCCTGCGCACCGACAGCTTCATACTTCCGGTCAGCTATGCGCAATCGCTGTTCCTGTCCTTGTTGCCTATGTGGATATTGATGATCGGCTTCCTTCGATGGAAACCGCGTACGGCTCTGCTTGTATCGGTAGCACTGGTGCTATCGATCCTGCTGGTGAGCGCAGGGGCGCTGACGTTCCGATTGTGGATTCCTCCCGGAGCTGCGCTTGTCGGCATCATCCTTGTCTATCCACTCTGGGGCTGGCGGCGTTTGCAGGCAATGAGTGCCTTCATGCAAAGCGAGCTGGGTGATCTGGAAAAAGAGGGCGATATCGTCCCCCTCGCCCTGCACCCCGATCGGGGCAGCGACCTGGTGGGCCGGCAGAGCGCGGCTTTGGCGAGTGCAATTGACCATCTGCGCGATCTCAGACGGTTCGTTTCAGACTCGCTGGAACATCTGCCCGACCCGATGTTCGTCACCGATACTGTCGGAACGGTGACCATGGCGAACCATCGGATCGAGGATTATCTCGGCCCCAATCTGAAGGGCACATCGCTCTCGGCGCTGCTCGACCGCATGGTCGCTCCGGCGCACCGTAAGAGTGTTGACTATTATCTTCGCGAAAAGCGGATGCAGGAAGCATCGGATGTCCCCCCCTTCGTGCGCTTTGTATCTCCTGATGGCAGCCATTTTGTCATGCGCAGCGCTCCAGTGGTCAACGATCTGGATGTGCCAGTTGGGCAAATCCACTATCTGGCCGATATCAGCGAACTGGCGCAGGCCGAAAGCGACCGCGAAGAGGCGCTGCAACTGCTGTCGCATGATATGCGTTCGCCGCAATCGGCGATCATCGCGCTGTTGCCGACAATACGCGACCGCGATGTGAAACGCCGGATTGAAGGGCATGCGCGGCGAACCATCGCCCTCGCCCAGGATTTCGTCGATGTCGCGCGTATGGGTGAAAGCCCGTTTGAAGGTGATGATGTCCTGTTGGCGGATCTTGCGCAGGACATTGCGGACAATCTCTGGCCGCTTGCCGAGGAACGCGATGTCCGGATAGAAGTCATCGATAATAGTGACAGTGCGTTTGTCCTCGCCGAACCCGATAGTCTTGGCCGTGCTATTACCAACATGCTGGACAATGCCGTCAAGTTCAGCCCGCTAGGTAGCCAAATCAAGATTACAGTCGAACGGGTGCACGAAAATGACACCCAGCAAATCCTGCTGTCGGTCGCCGATGAAGGGCCTGGGATCGATGCTGAATTGCTACCCCGCCTGTTCAGCCGCTTCGCCGCGCGCTCAGCGCCCGATGCCCGGATCAAGAGCAGCGGCCTGGGACTTACTTATGTCCGCGCGGTGGCAGAACGCCATAGTGGACGGGTCTGGGTTGAAAATCGGGATAAGGGCGCCTGCTTCTATCTGCAGATGCCCGAAGCGGTAGATCCTAGTCCAGACCAGCCCGTTTGATCACATAGCTACCCTTGGGCGCCGCAACATCACGCAAAGCCGCATCGATCAATTCGGGTAGCACGTCAGCCGCGGTCGCTTTACAATGATATTCAGCTGCATGGCCGCGGTACAATTCGGCACCATCGGCGATACGGGTCAAGGTCACAACCAGGCGCAACTCCCGATCAGCGCAGCTTTGCAGCGGCTTTCTGCGTTTGGCACCAGCAATCTCTGCAACCGCGCCGTCCTTTCCGGCCTTGACCGAAATGGCTGCATCACGTTCCGAGAATGCGACTTGCAGTTGCACGCCACCGCTATCCGATTGGTTGAAACCCTTTGCCTGCAATCGCGCCATAACCTGTTCGCGTGCTTTCGCCTGCATTGCTCCGGTCGGTAGCGTCTCATGCAGAATTGCCGCGCCAGAGGCGCCGGGGCCATTGCTGGTAACGCGCGTTTCAATCGGGCCTGCACATGCGGACAGGCCAAGCATCGTTAACGCCAAAAATAAATGTCGCGACCCCATGAGCAGGGTCTAGCAAATTGCGGTCACCGCGTCAGCAGGAAATAAACCACGTAAAACCAACTGAAAAATCCGTGGATAATCGCCCACAATACCGATTTGTGCGTGGTGTAGCTGATCGCAATCGCAAGCGCGCTGCCAAAGCCGACGCCCGATTTCACGACATCGCGCTGGATGATACGGACGCGCTCCCCTGCCATCACGCCGCCTTTTTGGCGCGTTCCGCCAGTTCCTGGTTCAGCATTTCGGCCAACAGGAATGCGAGTTCGAGCGATTGGGCTGCATTCAGGCGCGGGTCGCAATGGGTGTGATACCGATCTGCCAACGCCTCATCGGTGATCGCAATCGCACCGCCCGTGCATTCGGTAACGTTCTGGCCGGTCATTTCCGCGTGGATGCCCCCGGCAATGCTGCCTTCCGCCCGGTGCACCGCAAAGAAGCCGCGCACTTCGGCCAGGATGCGTTCGAACGGACGGGTCTTATAGCCGCTCGCCGATTTGATCACATTGCCGTGCATCGGATCGCAGGACCACACGACGGGATGGCCTTCACGGAGCACCGCCCGCACCAACTTCGGTAGGCCAGCTTCGATCTTGTCATGCCCGTAACGGGTAATCAGCGTCATACGGCCCGGAATGCGCGCCGGGTTCAGTGTATCCAGCATACGCAGCAGAGCATCAGGCTCCAGACTGGGGCCACATTTCATGCCAATCGGGTTGTCAATCCCGCGCAGGAATTCGACATGCGCCGACCCCTCGAAACGGGTGCGGTCGCCAATCCACAGCATGTGCGCCGAAGTATCGTACCACTGGCCGGTGAGTGAATCCTGGCGGGTCAGTGCCTGCTCATAAGGCAAAAGCAAGGCTTCGTGACTGGTGTAGAAACTGGTGCCTTTGATCTGGGGTACCGTGTCAGGCGTGATCCCGCAGGCCTCCATGAACGCCAGCGCCTCACCGATGCGATCCGCGACATCCTTGAACTTCTTGGCCCAAGGGGAGCGTCCCATGAAATCGTGCGTCCAGGCGTGAACCTGGTGCAGATTGGCATAGCCGCCGCTGCTGAATGCACGCAACAGGTTCAGCGTAGCTGCCGCCTGGCTATAGGCCTTGACCATGCGAGTGGGATCGGGTTCGCGCGCAACGGCTTCGAATTCGATATCGTTGATGATATCGCCCCGATAGCTGGGCAGCTCGATATCGCCGATGACTTCGGTATCGGCCGAACGCGGCTTCGCAAACTGGCCTGCCATACGGCCGACTTTCACGACGGGCAATTTGCTGGCAAAGGTCAGTACGACCGCCATTTGCAGGAGTACGCGAAATGTATCGCGGATGTTGTTCGGGTGGAATTCGGCAAAGCTTTCGGCACAGTCGCCGCCCTGCAACAGAAACGCCCTACCCTCAGCGACATCGCCAAGCTCGGTAGTCAGGTTGCGGGCTTCGCCCGCAAAGACCAGAGGCGGGAAATTACGCAGCGTCGCCTCGGTCGCTTCCAGCACGGACTGGTCGCGATAGGTTGGCATCTGCCTGCCTTCATGGTTGCGCCAGCTTTCGGGCGTCCATTTCGCCGCCATTGTCAATAACTCCACTTCTTCAAAATTCGGGCGGCCTTCTATGCGCGTTGACAAAGCGCATGCAAGCAAAAGCGCCATTTTCACCACGAAACGCAACTTTGTTGCTGCGCTGCACAATTTTTTACAAGCTTGCGCGAAATATGGCACGTTAATCCAAGGGTTTCCGTGCGTCCCGCGATGGAACAGGCCGAAATTAACACTCCAGAACATAATGGTTTGCGCCTATAGGCGACTCGCACAGGGGTATAACTTTCGTCACAGTCATGCTGCATCAACCGTTTGAAACCGAAACTGCTCCGCCAAAGCGGAAGCAGCCCGCGCCGAAGAAACGGCGTGTATTCGGCTGGCGTGAAGTGCTTCTGGTGGCGTTGGCCTTCCTGTTGCTGGCGTTGCTGCCCAGCTCTGCCCAATGGGCGTGGAGCCTGCCGGCAGAGGAGATCAGGAACGATCCCTTGGCCTATTCTGCCGAACGGCCGGCGGAGAATTTCTCTGGCTCGGCATTCTATTTCCTCGATCCCGATGCAGATGCGCCTGCTGCCGATCAACTAAAACTGGCCGAAAGCAACAATACGGCCACGACCGCTGCGACCACCCAGGCGACGGTTGCCAGCTATGACACCACCCTCGGCCCAGCAGCGCAGCCTTTCATCCTGAAACCGGGCTCGGTCGATTATGCTCGTGCGCTCAAATGTCTGACCGATGCGATCTATTATGAAGCCGCGAACGAGCCTGATGCCGGCCAGCGCGCTGTTGCGCAGGTCATCATCAACCGCATGCGCCATCCCACATATCCCAACAGCATTTGCGGCGTGATCTATCAGGGGTCGGAGCGGGCGACCGGATGCCAGTTCAGCTATAGCTGCGACGGATCGATGGCGCGCACGCCGGCGCGCGCTGCCTGGCTCCGCGGCCAGCGTGTGGCGATGGATGCGCTTTCCGGCGTGGTCTATGCCCCGGTCGGTATGGCGACACATTACCATGCAACCTACGTCTATCCCTATTGGGCGCCCAGCCTCGATTTCGTCGGTACCATCGGCGCTCACCGCTTTTATCGCTGGAAGGGTGCAGCAGGCCGTCCGTCGGCGTTCTTCAGCCGCCATGCCGGCCGCGAACCGTTCCCCGGACCGAAACCGCGTGTCTGGACCGCAGACAAGACTCCGGTTCTCGACCCCATCCAGCTGCAGCAGCAATATGAGCGTGAATTTGCCGCCATTCGCATGAAGGCAGAGTCTGATGCACTGGCCAAAGCTGGTCTTGCCGGCACGGCAACGGGTGCCGCAGCCTATAGCGACATCACACCCTATCGCCCGGCGCGGACGCAAAACTATGCTGCGCCCGAATATTCCGCTGCAGCACGCAGCAAGGGCGGCGACGCGGCCTTTGGCGGCGGCAACCTTCCCGGATCGGCCAATGTGAAGAGCGAATATCAGGCCAGCGGCAGCTGGAAAAAGCAGCCCAGCGGCATTTGACCCGCTGCGCCTACTGGCGCACCGTCAAAACTACGCGCAATCCGCAACCCTCGCGATTTTGCAGAGTCACATCCCCACCATGCGCTCGCGCAATGGCACGCGCTATAGTCAGCCCCAAGCCGGTACCGCCTGTCGAGCGGTTGCGCGAAGTCTCGGCACGGGCAAAGGGTTCGAACACCGATTGCAGCTGCTCTGTCGAAAGCCCGGGCCCTTCGTCATCGATGGCGATGGTGACATAAGCTCCGTCGCATTGCGTGTTTAGCCGAGCCTGTTGGCCATATTGCAAGGCATTGCCAATCAGGTTGCGCAACGCCCGCCGCAGCAGCACCGGCCGAACGGTTGCGCGGCATTTCGCTTCGCCTTCGACCAGATACAATCGGTCGGCATCGTCCATCTCGGCTGCCACCATTTCAACCAATGCAGTAACGTCAGTCAAAACTGCGGCTTCAGAGGATTTCCCCAGCCGCGCTAGGACAAGGATATCGTCGAGGATCTGGACCATCTCATCTACGCTGGCAGCCATCTTGTCGCGTTCGGCCTCATCCTCCACCGATTCAATCCGCACCAGCAAGGAGGCGAGCGGTGTTTTCAGATCATGGCCGATGGCGCCCAGCATCACATCCTTTTCGGTCAGCATCGCGTTGACGCGCTGCTCGGCGGCGTTGAAACTGTCGATCAGGCTGCGGATATCATCGGGCCCTTGCGGTTCGAGAGGTGGTCCACCACTCGCCAACCCGTCATGTGCGAGGCGGTGGTTAAGCTGCCGCAATGGTTTGGAGATTTGCCGAATAACGAGCAGAAGCGGGATCAATACACCTATATAGATCAGCAGCGTCTCGATAAGCAGTGCGAACGGCGGCAATATGTTTCGCGTCCTGACCTTGGCTGCAGCATGGAGCCAATTGCCGTCGGCCAGCTTCACACTGAGCAATGCCATCTCTCCGCGACTAGAATTGGCACGCCATTCATGGTCTGGAGTTACGCGATATGTATGTGGCCTTGGTTTCAGGGCATTGGGCAGAGATGCTGCAGGTCCGACCGACAAGCGAGCCGACTGGATTTCCGGATATACAGATTTTAGATGCATGGCGAGCCGCTGCGCCAATTCTTCGGTGCTGCGAAATTCGGGCGTATCCAGTGGACCCTGTGTCCGAATCGTCCTGACGGAGGGCCGACCACCTAATCGATTGACCGGTTCGACTGAACCAAAATCCAAGCGATTGGAGGCCACTGCAACCATCAACGACGCTGCCTCAATCACCGCCCGGCCTTTGAGCATTTGGTATCGCATCGCAGTGTTGATGCCCTGCACCAGCAGTACACCTAATGCCGTCACCAGCATGATCCTGCCGGTCAAAGTTCTGGGAAAAAGACGCAACCCCCGTGCCATCGCTAAACCCTCTGTACTTCGACCGAGAAACGGTAGCCTCCGCCCCAGATGGTCTTGATATATCTGGGATCGCGCGAGTCGGGTTCTATCTTGCGCCGCAGCCTGCTGATCTGGTTGTCGATCGCCCGATCGAACGGCCCGGCGAGACGTCCCTTGGTAAGATCGAGAAGCTGGTCACGGTTCAGCACCTGCCCAGCCCGTTCGACCAGCGCCTCAAGCAAGCGATATTCGCCCGATGAGAGCGGCACTAGCGCACCATGCGGATCGAACAGTTGCTGCTCGGCGGTTTTCAGCTGCCAACCATCGAAAGACCAGACCACACCGCCATTTCCACCGACGACCTGCACACCGCTGGTGCGACGCAGCGCAACCTTGATCCGAGCCACCAGTTCGCGAGGCGAAAAGGGTTTGACCACATAGTCGTCGGCCCCGATTTCCAACCCAACGATTCGGTCGGCCTCTTCGGAGCGGGCTGTGAGCAATATAACCGGAGGCCCACCATTTTCGGCGATATGGCGCGTCAGGCTGAGGCCGTCTTCACCCGGCATCATGATATCCAGCAGGACCACGTCGATATTATAGCCCTTCAGCGCTTCGCGCGCGCTTGCGGCATTGCTCGCCTCGGTCACGCGGTAGCCCTGCTTTTCCAGATAACGCGCAAGCGGATCACGGATCGACAGTTCATCATCGACCAGAAGGAGATGGGGACGGGTCTTGGGCATCGGCCTTGCAATAGAGTCGATTGTCAAAGGGAAAGCAAGGCGACGTCAGGGGAAACGTCGCCTTGCCACCGAGCGCTCCGATCAATTGATCGAACCGGTCCGCATCTTGTCGCGCATCGCAGCGCGTACCGCATCATGTTCGGCGCGCGTGATCTTGCCATCCTTGTTGCTATCGGCCTTGGCAAAATGGGCCTCCACCGCAGCAGTCATTTCGGCCTGCGTGATCGCTCGATCGTTGTTGGCATCGGCCATCTTCAGCATCATCTTGCCCAGACCGCCACCATGACGGCCAGGGCCCTTGTGGTGGCCGCCCATACCCATCCTGCGTTCACCACCTTCTTCCCGCCTTTCCATGCGCGCTTCATGTGCGGCGGTGAATTCGGCCTCGCTGATGCTGCCATTCCGGTCGCTGTCCATCGCATCGAAATGCGCTTTCTGCATCGCCTGACGGTCCGTTGCATCAAGCCTGCCGTCCTTGTTGGCGTCCATGTTGGTGAAATGGCTGTTCGCTATTGCCATCACTTCGGCTTTGCTGGCCGCGCCGTCACCATTGGTGTCTATCTTCGCCATGTGCCCGCCTCCAATGTGTCCTGGGGCTGCAAAGGCAACTGCTGCTGCTATGGCGGTCGCCGCGAGCGCGCTTCCACCAATGAGGATTTTCTTCTTCATTGTCCTTGACCTTCATCACTTCCCATAGTGCCGCTATGGCCGGATGGTCGCTGTCTAGAAGACAAAGGTCGCAAGAATATCCGTTGCGCGTGCGAAATTGTCGCAAATGGTAACGACCGCAGCAGCGATGGGATGCGTCGGTATCAACTCAAATTTCGGGAAAGTTTGGAGCGGGTAAGGGGAATCATTCGTTGCAGTGCTTGAATTAGACCACAAACTCACAACCATGATGATGAATTGATATCGTCGAATAACTTTGCCAACGAGGGTAATGCCTTTTTACCAGTCCGTATTGTCATCTCTGCCTTCGGGCGAAGTGATCGCATCGTTTGCGCAAACATTCATGGCCACAGTTGTTGCGGTTGTTGCACTGACATTTAGCTATCGACAAAACGTGGGCTGGAAGCCCGTGATGCTTGTCACCAACTCCATGATGAAAGGGATAGGCGGATCCCAGACGTACACATTCGTGTTGACGGTCGAGTTCTGGAATAGGAGAAAGTACCCAGTAGCACTTCGGAATTCGATTGCTACCATAACAGGAGTAGAGCTGATCGATTCTGACTCGAGCAGGCCGTTTCAATCGGACTATGTTCGGAAAAACAAAGTGGTCAAGCAGTTAGAAATAGCTGTTGAGCCTAGCAGTTCCGAGACACTTACATTTGAGGTCAGCTTCAAAGACCAATCTCTTGATGCAATGCGCCCCGAGTTCGGAGTTGCGGTCAGCTATTTCGATCCTCACAAAAACAAAGTTAAGAAATTGAAATTAACACACAAATTCTTTCATCCAGATCTTGGGTGGTCGAAGACTCAACCGCAGCGCGCAGCCGCTCTCGAGGCATTTCGCCAAATGCACAAATTAGAAGGCGCACGAGAAGAGGCACTGGAAGAGAAGCGCCTGTTAAAGTCTCATGTGCGGCTTGCTGTTCCAAAAGCCAAAAAGAAGCCAGTCCGAGATCCTAAGGATTGAATTGAGGACTGACCGATGGCGAGACCTGTCGATAACCTAAGCCTAAGGCAGATGAAAAATTTTATTAGCGGCTTTTGCACCGGCAACGAACATTCCGATTCACCAACTCCAAACAAGCAGTTCTCGAGATCTGTTTGCGAAGGCACGGCTCCATTGCAAATCATTGCTATCAATGCGTTTCGTAAGATAATGTAGCTGCTAACCAACGCACCGTGATCGGCGTCGGCAGTTGAATGAGCGATCTTCGATCGCTCATCATAGAGTTTGCCAACATGCTTGAACAACTCCAATCGCTTTGGACCACGTTGCTCCTGAAATGCTGCGATATATGCCGAAACGCGAAACCGCAACTCAGCCCTGGAAGGTGCAAACAACGATTCAATCGCCCCCCAAATAGTCAATAGAGACGCAGCAGAACGTCCATTTACGTTGCAAACATCAGCGGCCCTGAAAGCGGCTGCAAAAGTAGGAGATGATTTCATCATTTCCGCCGTTTGCGGCCACACGGATTTTACCCATTCCAAATCTTGAGCACGCAAATACGTCAACTTCTCATCGACGGATCTGAATAGCCTAGGCTCAATTTCACATGGCGTCAGGGTCGGCTCGTGAGAAGATCTAGCTGCTTCGGAAAAAGAAACATCAGAGATGACTGGCATCATCAGTTGCGGGTAGTTTGCCAGTCTCAGCAATGCTACAATCAGCCAAGCCGCACCTTCGGCATTGAGACCAGCAGGCAGTGGCTCATTAAGGCCCACCGATAATTCGCATTCAACGTCGTAAGCGAAACCACCACGGGCAGCTCGTAAGGGGCCCGGACTATGATGCCCAGCGGCAGCTTTACTAAACGCCATCATATTCGGGGCGAATAAATGAGCGTAGGTCGAGCCCAATGATGTGCAATGGCCTAGATCGAATTCATCACCGTCATAAACGACATTTGAAAGACCTGCAAAAATCCGTTGCGACGACTGGGACATCGGCCAAGCATACATCCGCAAAGCACGATTGCGAGCCAAAATACTAACCGCGCCACCGAGTCGACAGCGTTCAGAGGGAGCTCCAGCACAACCGGAATCCATCCCTATTTCTAAGTTATTGAAAAACCTAAATTCATGGAGCGGGTAAGGGGAATCGAACCCCTCTAGCTAGCTTGGAAGGCTAGAGCATTACCACTATGCTATACCCGCCCGCTCGTTGTGGCGGCGCTAATGCCATTGCGATGCGCGCCGGTCAATAGCCATGCAGCCAAAGAAAAAGCCCCGCAGCGAATTATCGCCGCGGAGCCTTTCATGAATTTCTAACTCAATGCTTTTTGTCGGCCCAGATCGTGCGGTACGACAGATAGGTGAGCGCGGTGAAGATGATCAGGAAGATCAGCGCAGCCCAGCCAGCAGTCTTGCGGGCTTCCAGCTTCGGTTCTGCGGCCCAGGTCAGGAAGGCCGAAACGTCTTTGGCCATTTGTGACTTGGTTGCCTCGGTACCGTCATCAAAGGTGACTTGGTCGTCCGCTGTCAACGGCTCGGCCATGGCGATGTTGAGGCTATGGAAATAGGGATTGTAGTGCAGACCAACGCCCGGGCGATTTTCCTTCGGCAGCGCAGCAGGAACATTCGCATAGCCAGTGAGCAACGAATATATATAGGGCGCACCACCTTCGCGAGCCTTGACGATCAGCGAAAGGTCTGGCGGCAGAGCGTTGTTGTTCGCAGCGCGAGCAGCCACTTCGTTCGGATAGGGCGAAGGAATCTTGTCTGATGCGATAGCGGGACGGGTTGCCGCTTCACCGGTTTCCGGATTGATCGAGGGAACCTCGGTCTTCCAGCCCTTGGCGATGGCCTTAACCTCATCTTCGCTGTAACCCAGCGCTTCAAAATCGCGGAATGCAACCAGTTTCATGCTGTGGCACGCGGCACAGACTTCCGAAAACACCTTCAGACCGCGCTGCAGCTGCGCCTTGTCGTACGAACCAAACGGGCCGTCATGTGCAAAGGACACTGCCTTGGGATGCTTGTGGAATTTCGATTCAACCGTCGGCTGCGCCGGTTCGGTGATCATTTCATAGGCGGTGAAACCTGCCGAAATAATGAGCCAGCCGCTGAAGAACAGGCCGGCGAGAAAAGCGATAAGACGAACCATGATGCTTTCTTTCCCCTGTTAGGCAGCTGCTGGCTTGCCAGTGACGGCTTCGGTGATCGAATTGGGCAGAGCCTCGGTCTTTTCGATGCGCGAAACGATCGGCAGAATGATCAGGAAGTGTGCGAAATAATAAGCACCTGCCAGCTGGCCCAGAAGGATCCACTTGCCTTCCGCCGGCTTCACGCCGCAGATTGCAAGGATGACGATGCACGGGATCAGGCCGAACCAGAAGAATTTCTTGAACAGCGGGCGATAGTTGCCCGAACGCACTGGCGAGGTATCCAGCCAAGGCAAGAAGAACAACAGTGCAATCGAACCGAACATCGCGATCACGCCCAGCAGCTTGGCAGGGATGAACAGGAAGTCGACAGTGAAGGCGCGCAGGATCGCGTAGAACGGCCAGAAATACCATTCGGGAACGATGTGCGCCGGTGTCGAAAGCGGATTCGCCGGGATATAGTTATCCGGGTGGCCCAGCATGTTCGGGGCAAAGAAGGTGACCAGCACAAAGAAGATCAGGAACATGCCAAGGCCGAACCCGTCTTTCGCGGTGTAGTAAGGATGGAACGGAACTGTATCGCTCTCGGTCTTCACTTCAACACCGGTCGGGTTCGACGAACCCGGGATGTGCAGCGCCCAGACGTGCAGGATGACAACACCCAGGATCACGAAGGGAAGCAGATAGTGTAGCGAGAAGAAGCGGTTCAGCGCCGCCTGGTCGGGCGCAAAACCGCCGAGCAGCCACTGGCGAAGCGGTTCACCCACGACCGGAATGGCCGAGAAGAAGCCGGTGATCACCTGCGCACCCCAGAAGCTCATCTGCCCCCAGGGAAGCACATAGCCCATGAATGCGGTTGCCATCATCAACAGGAAGATCACGACGCCAAGCAACCAGATCATTTCGCGCGGCGCCTTGTAGGAACCGAAGTACAAGCCACGGAAAATGTGGATGTAGACGACGATAAAGAAGAAGCTTGCGCCATTCATGTGCGCATAGCGCAGGAACCAGCCACCGTTCACGTCGCGCATGATGTGCTCGACGCTGTTGAACGCGCCATCGATGCTTGCATAATAATGCATGGCAAGGATGATGCCGGTGATGATCTGGATAACCAGTGCAACGCCCGCAAGGACGCCGAAGTTCCAGAAATAGTTCAGGTTACGCGGAACCGGATATCCAGCGCCAATGGCGTTGTAGACGAAGCGGGGGAGCGGCAGGCGCTCATCGACCCACTGCATCACCGGATGCTGCGGCTTATATTCGTTGGCCCAAGGGAAGCTCATGTCTTTCTAGCTCCTCAACCGATTTTCACGACTGTGTCGGAAATGAATGCAAATTCCGGAACCTCAAGGTTCAACGGAGCCGGACCTTTGCGGATACGTCCGGCGGTATCATAGTGCGAACCGTGGCAAGGGCAGAAATAACCGCCAAATTCGCCCTTCACTTCACCCGCTGCAGCGCCCAGCGGCACACAACCCAAGTGGGTGCAAACGCCGAGGGTAATAAGCCAATTTTCTTTGCCCGCCTGAGTGCGTTCAGCCAGTGTTTGCGGATCGCGAAGCGAACTGATGGCGACCTTGTTGGCCTCGGCCACTTCAGCAGGTGTGAGGTTGCGGACGAAAACCGGCT
This sequence comes from uncultured Sphingorhabdus sp., assembly GCA_964423155.1. Lineage (GTDB taxonomy): Bacteria > Pseudomonadota > Alphaproteobacteria > Sphingomonadales > Sphingomonadaceae > Sphingorhabdus_B. The sequence goes on along the minus strand of CAYRDQ010000004.1, from coordinate 10,052 downwards.
GTTTGCGCCAGCTGGTCTTGATTGCCTGACCGGGCTCGATTGCTGAGACATCGACTTCAATCGACGCCAGCGCGCGGACGTCCGCACTCGGGCTCATCTGGTTGACCAGCGGCAAGGCAACTGCAGCGGCGCCTACGCCCGCCCAGCTGACTGCAGCGATGTGAATGAAATCCCGGCGCCGTACGCCGTCCTCATTGCTTGTTTCTGTCATGCTTTCCGCCTGTTCGACCGTAGCCATGTTCTGCCCTTATTCTCCGCACTTTCGCAAGTCCAGCCGTGCGGCAATTCCCCGACGATTTTTCTTTATATTGCATAGCGAACATAACGCTGCCCGATATGATTCCGCGGCCTCATAGACGCGTTGCGCCTGATTTGCCAACCGTGAAATTGGCCAATATGTGTCAATCAACTGTGCATAAGTTGCAAAAAACGGAATTACTCTTGAAAATCGCCCTTTACCAGCCGGATATCGCCGGAAATGTCGGCACTATATTGCGCCTCAGCGCGTGCCTTGGCGTGCCTTGCGCCATCATCGAGCCTTGCGGCTTTCCCTTTTCGGATAAGGCGCTGAAACGGGCAGGCATGGATTATGCCGAAGCGGTTGATGTGCATCGCTTTGCCGATTGGCAGGCCTTTACCGAAAAAGCCAAATCCGAAGGTCGACGGATCGCCCTGCTCAGCAGCAAAGGTGCCACCTCACTTTATGACACGCAGTTCGAGGCAAACGATATCCTGTTATTCGGTTCCGAAAGTGCGGGAGTGCCCGATGATGTCCATGCCGCATGCGATCTGCGCATCCGGATTCCGATGCAGCCCGGATTTCGATCCTTGAATGTTGCTGTTTCGGCTGGCATCGCGCTTTCCGAAGCCCTGCGCCAAACGGGGCAATTGCCAATGGAGAAAACGCCATGACGTTGACCCTCGACGTCCAGCAAGCCGCAGCCCGCGAATGGTTCGAAACATTACGCAACCGCATCTGCGCCGAATTCGAAGCGATCGAGCGCGAGGCCGGTTCGGATGCGAGTTTTGAATATCTCGCATGGGATCGCACCGACCATGATGGTTCGCCCGGCGGCGGCGGGGTGCGCGGCGTGATGAAGGGCAAGGTCTTCGAAAAGGTCGGCGTCAATGTGTCGACGGTCGGTGGTGCATTTAACCCTGATTTCGCCCAGACCATCCACGGCGCGGCAGAAGACCCCAGCTTCTTTGCCACCGGCATCAGCCTGGTTGCACATATGGCGAACCCGCACGTTCCCGCCGTGCATATGAACACCCGTTTCCTCGCCACTACCAAACGCTGGTTTGGCGGCGGGGCTGACCTTAATCCACCCATCGCTTATGATGAGGATACCGAGGAATTCCACGCCCGGCTGCGGGCTGCCTGTGCGCCTTACGGCCCCGACATTTACGAACGGTACAAGAAGTGGGCTGACGACTATTTCTGGATTCCCCATCGCCAGGTGCATCGCGGGGTCGGCGGCATATTCTACGACCATCTCGAATGCGAGAATGACACGCTATTTGAACGCAATTTCGCCTTTACCCGCGATGTGGGCGAGGCGTTTCTCGACATCTTCCCCAAGATCGTGCGCAAGCGGATGGGCATGGACTATAGCGAAACCGAAAAGCAGGCGCAGCGAATCTGGCGCGGGCGCTATGCCGAGTTCAACCTTGTCTATGACCGCGGAACCACCTTCGGCCTGAAAACCGGCGGCAATGTCGATGCCATATTGATGAGCCTGCCGCCCGAGGTGGTTTGGGAATAGCGGCTTGACCTACTCTCCAATCCCCGACGGCCATATCGCCGCCATCGTCACCTCGCTCGAAATGACCGAACGGCCGCCATTGCGTCCAATGCCGGGTGGCGAATTGCGGCTGCAACGATGGGAGGCGCCTGCCCTCGAAAAATATCGCCTACTCTACCGCCGCGTCGGCGAACCCTGGCTGTGGTTCTCGCGGCTGGTAATGCCTGATGACGAGTTGGCGGCGATCATCCATGATCCCGATGTGATGATCTGGGCTGTCAGCGACCGGCGCGGGATCGAGGTTGGCATATTGGAGCTCGACTTTCGCGACGCAGGGCAATGCGAGCTTGCCTTTTTTGGCCTGATCCCCGCGCTCAACGGCAAGGGTCATGGCCGCTGGCTGATGGCGATGGCGCTGCAAGCCGCTTGGGCGCGCAAAGGGGTCGAGCGACTATGGGTGCACACGTGTACGCTCGATGCCCCGGGCGCGCTCAGGTTCTACATCAAGAGTGGCTTCATACCCTTTCAGCGTCAGATGGAAACCTTCCCCGACCCGCGCCTGACTGGCCATTTGCCGCGCGAAGCGGCGCCGCAGATTCCGATTATCGGCTAAGTCGGGCCCTCACTTCCGGCCGAACAGCTTCTCAACATCGCCCAGAGCCAATTTTACCCACGTCGGTCGCCCGTGATTGCACTGGCCCGAGCGCGGGGTAACCTCCATTTCGCGGAGAAGCGCATTCATTTCGGCTACGTTCAGCACGCGACCGGCGCGGACCGAGCCGTGGCAGGCCATGGTCGCGGCTACATGGTCGAGCCGTTCCTTGAGACTGATGGCTTCATCATAGGCTGCAAGATCGTCGGCCAGATCGCGCACAAGCGCCTGCACATCCTTGGTGCCAAGCAAGGCGGGCACAGAACGGACCAGCATTGCCGCGGGGCCGAACCGTTCGATTTCCAGACCTAGATCGGCAAATTCGGCCAACCGCGTCTCCAGCCGGTCGCAGGCGGTTTCTTCCAGTTCAACGACTTCGGGCACCAGCAGGCCCTGCGTTGCCACCCTGCCCTGCGCCGTCGCGGACCGCATCCGTTCGAGCACCAGTCGTTCGTGCGCTGCATGCTGATCGACGATGACGAGGCCGTCCTCCGCCTCGGCGACGATGTAGGTCGCCGCCACCTGCCCGCGCGCCACGCCCAATGGATGGCGCACGGCTTCGGGCACTGCTTCGATCGAAGGTTCGGCGCGGCCCATCAACGGGGCCAGTTCCTCACCCGCTATAGCCGCCAGGTCAGCAAAGCTGGAGCGCGATTCTGAGACCGCCGGATAAGATTGCCGACGCGCATAATCGCCCTGATAGGCGACCGATTGTGCAGCGAAGATATCACCCTGCATCGTCCGCACCGGCTCCTGCTGCCAATTCGCCAATGCAGCTTCGGCGGGCCGCTGCACGCTGCGGAAGCCAGCCAGATCGATGGCGTGGCGAAGGCCCGATACGATCAATCCGCGCACCAGCGCCGGATCGCGGAAGCGCACTTCGGTTTTTGCCGGGTGGACGTTCACATCGACTTCGCTCGGCGGCACGTCAAGGAACAGGGCAACCACTGCATGCCGATCCCGCGCCAGCATTTCGGCATAGGCCCCGCGCACGGCACCTACCAGAAGCCTGTCCTTCACCGGTCGCCCGTTGACGAACAGATATTGGTGATCGGCAACGCCGCGATTGTAGGTCGGTAGCGATGCGATGCCGCCCAGGCTGATCCCCTCGCGCTGGAAATCGAGGCCGACGCTGTTTTCGGCAAGCTCGGGCGCGGTCAGCGCGGCTACACGTTCGGGCCGGTCCATTCCAGGCTGCACCGCCAAGGTGCGCCGCCCATCATGTTCGAGCGTGAATCCGATATCGGGCCGCGCCATCGCCAGACGGCGCACGGCATCGAGTGCAGCCGCATATTCGGCGCGCGGACTGCGCAGGAATTTGCGCCGCGCAGGGATGTTGGCGAACAGGTTTTCCACTCGCACCCGCGTACCTGGCGGAATAGCGGCAGGCCCTTCCGAAACCAATTGTCCATGATCGACGACGCGGCTCCAGCCCTCGCCCCCGCGTACCCGGCTCTCGACGCTGAATTTGGATACGCTGGCTATCGACGGCAGGGCCTCTCCGCGAAAACCCATGGTCAGCACCTGGTCGATATTGTCATCGGGCAATTTGGAGGTCGCGTGCCGTTCCAACGCCAGTGCAATCTCTTCGAGCGTCATCCCGCAGCCGTCGTCCGTGACCTCGACTAGGTCGAGTCCCCCTGCCCCCAACCGGATCGATATATTCTGCGCACCGGCATCGATGGAATTCTCGACCAGTTCCTTCAACGCACTGGCCGGTCTTTCCACCACTTCACCGGCTGCAATCCGGTTGATAAGCGCGTCGGGAAGCCTTCTTATTGACATCTGCGCGCACCTAGACCAAGCGCCGCCTTCAAGCGAATCCTTTCATGGTGAAGAAGCGCGATTTTGCTGTTTTGAAAGACAGCAATTTCCTGTAGTGCGACGCGATTGCGCCGCGCCGTCATCAAAGGCATTTCAGCCCGCAATTCCTCAAACCTCTTTCTGGGTGGAAGATTAGAGAATGTTCAAGTTTTTCCGGTTTGCCTCGCAAGACATGGCAATCGACCTCGGCACGGCGAATACCGTGGTTTATGTCCGCGGCCAGGGCATCGTGTTGAACGAGCCTTCGGTCGTCGCCATCGAAACGATCAACGGTATCAAGCGCGTCAAGGCCGTCGGCGATGACGCCAAGCTGATGATGGGCAAGACCCCCGACAGCATCGAGGCGATCCGTCCGTTGCGCGATGGAGTGATTGCCGACATCGATGTGGCCGAGCAGATGATCAAGCACTTCATTCACAAGGTGCATGGCAAGCCCCGGATGTTCAGCTATCCTGAAATCGTGATCTGCGTGCCCTCGGGCTCGACCTCGGTCGAACGTCGCGCGATTCGCGATGCGGCATCGAATGCGGGCGCCAGCGCGGTGTATCTCATCGAGGAACCGATGGCCGCTGCAATCGGTGCCGACATGCCCGTCACCGAACCTATCGGTTCAATGGTCGTCGACATTGGCGGCGGCACGACCGAAGTTGCGGTGCTTTCGCTACGCGGCCTTGCTTATACCACGTCGGTGCGCACCGGCGGAGACAAGATGGACGAAGCCATCGTCTCTTATGTCCGCCGACACCATAACCTGCTGATCGGTGAAGCCACGGCAGAACGTATCAAGAAAGATTTCGGCACCGCGCGCGCGCCGGCCGATGGCATCGGCCACACGATCCACATCAAGGGCCGCGATCTTGTAAACGGCGTTCCCAAGGAAATCTCAATCAACCAGGGCCAGATTGCCGAAGCGCTGTCCGAACCCATTGGTACGATTGTCGAGGGCGTCCGCATTGCACTGGAAAACACAGCGCCCGAACTGGCGGCCGATATTGTCGACCAGGGTATCGTGCTCACCGGTGGTGGTGCGTTGATGGCTGGTCTGGACGAGCATTTGCGCGACGAGACCGGCCTGCCGGTAACCGTTGCCGAGGATCCGTTGACCTGCGTTGCCATCGGCACCGGGCGCGCGATGGAAGACCCGGTCTTCCGCGGCGTCCTCCTCACCGCATAAGGTCGGATTAGGAGATGGCGCCGCCAGGAAATCGGCGCCCGGGTTTTTCCCGACGAGCGCAGTACAGCCTGTTTGTCACCTATGTGCTGGCGATTGCCGGCACAGTGGTGGCTGGCATTTTGCTGCTGATTTCGATTGCTGACCCGACAGGATTTGCAGCGCTGCGGGCTGGTGCCGCCGAAGTGACTGCGCCCGTCGCACGCGGATTTCACGCCATCCGTCGCAGCATTGCGGGCATCGGCGAGAACACATCGGCCTATCTCGATGCAGCCTCGCAAAATGCCGCACTGAAGCGACAGGTTGCAGCCAACAGGACGAAGCTGATCCAGGCGGACGCGTTGAGGGCAGAAAATCGTGAACTGAAAATCCTGCTCAAGCTTCAACGAGACGAAGCCGAAAATGTGGTCGCAATTGGCAATCTTGTCAGCAGTACTGCATCCAGCAGCCGACGCATCGCCATATTGTCGGTAGGGAGCAGTGATGGCGTCGCCGTTGGCTATCCAGTGCGCGCGGCACGAGGACTAATCGGACGGGTCATCGAAACCAGCCCGAATACCGCCAAGATTTTGTTGCTATCTGACGCAGAGAATGTGATTCCGGTAATCCGCGTGCCCGACGGCTTGCCTGCCTTAGCAAGCGGCCTTGGCGACGGGACGATAATGATTCGGCCTGTTGATCTCGGCGTCAACAATTTCAAGCGCGGGCAAGTGGTTACTACATCAGGGAGTGGCGGACTCTATCCACCCAATATCCCGTTCGCGACCGTGGTCCGGAAAACCAATGACGGTGCTCTGGCCCGCCCGATAGCCAGCCCCGCCTCGAGCGAGCATGTGATGGTTCTGAGACCCTATCAGCAAGCCGCAAAACAGGTGCTCGACAAAGCGCTGGAGGCACTGCCGAAAAGCGAATCGGACGAATGAACCAGTTACTTGCTACAGGGCGCAAGTTGCTTGGCCCTGGCCGTGAATATGAGAGCCGTATTGATCGTGAGCAGTCGCCAGCGCGTATGCTGCTTGTTCCGATCCTTTCGGTGATGGCAGGATCAATGGCAACATCGACTTTGCCTTTAGTGGCGGGTACGCCGCTGCTCCCGCCCTTTGGTCTGCTGATTCTGCTGGCATGGCGGCTCATGCGGCCCGGCATGTGGCCTGCATGGATCGGGCTGCCCCTGGGGCTGTTCGACGATCTTTATAATGGCCAGCCATTTGGAAGCTCGGCCTTTGTCTGGTCTCTCTGCATGATCGGCATTGAATTGCTGGACCTTCGCGGCGTCTGGCGTGATCATTTGCGGGACTGGCTAATTGCATCGGTGCTGATTATGCTCGCTTTGCTTGCCGGGTTGGGCATAACCGAGCTGGCCTACCAAGCGCCGGAGGTTTCCATCATCGTGCCACAAATTCTGGTCTCGATCCTGTTCTATCCGCTTGCGGTCAGGCTGTGCGCACATCTCGACAGCTGGCGGCTAGCTACATGAACGAAAAACGCGGGCCGACTTCTGGGCAATTGGAATTCACGTTTTCCCGGCGTGCGTTTTTCATAGGCGGCGTACAGGCGACAGTCGGAGCGGTGGTCGCCACAAGGATGAGCTACATCGCGGTTGCCGAGAACGAGAAATACAAACTGTTGTCGGAAAGCAACCGGATCAACTTGACGCTGATCCCGCCGCGCCGCGGCTGGTTCATTGACCGCATCGGAAAGCCGATCGCCACCAACCGTGCGGACTTTCGCGTCGATATCATTCCCGACCGATTACAGGACAAGGCCCGGACGCTGGGTGCATTGACCCAATTGCTCGATCTCAAACAGGAGGATGTCGAACGGATCGAGAAGGAGCTAAAAGAGGCACAAGGTTTCCAGCCGGTGCAGGTTGCGGCGGGTCTCGATTATGAAAGTTTTGCCAGGGTCAGCGTGCGACTGCCCGATCTAACCGGCGTCAGCCCGCGTCAGGGCTTTTCACGCTACTATCCGAGCGGCGCGGCGGTCGGCCACTTGCTGGGTTATGTCGGAACGGTTTCGGCCGAAGAATATCAAAAGGACAAAGATCCGCTGCTGATCACTCCCGGTTTCAAGGTTGGCAAGCAGGGGCTTGAAAAGACGCTGGAAATGCGCCTGCGCGGAAAGCCAGGCGCCAAGCGGACCGAGGTCACCGCGCGCGGCAAGATCGTGCGCGAACTGTCGAGCCGTTCGGATACCCCGGGCAAGCCGGTGCAATTGACGATCGACATCGACCTGCACAATTATGCCGCCCGCCGATTGGGGGTTGAGTCCGGTTCGGTTGTGGTGATCGACTGCCTGACCGGAGATATACTGGCGCTGGTATCGATGCCCTGTTTCGATCCGAACAGTTTTTCCGAAGGCATTGGTCGCCTCGAATGGAAAATGCTCAATTCGGACGATCGTATCCCGATGCTCAATAAGTCGCTTCAAGGGTTATACCCCCCGGGATCGACGTTGAAACCGATGGCCGCACTGGCTTTCCAAAAGCATGGGATAGATCCCGACGAAAAAGTGGTTTGTGGCGGAGGGTACAGGCTCGGTAACCGCGTCTTCAAATGCCTTGGTCGGCACGGACCAATGGACATGCGCAGCGCGATCATGAAGAGCTGCAACACCTATTTCTATGCGATGGCCAACCGCATCGGCTATGATGCAATAGCTCCTATTGCCCGGCAACTCGGGCTGGGGCAAGAATTCCCCCTGCCCTTCCAGTCGCAACGTTATGGCACCGTCCCCGACAGCGCGTGGAAGATGAAGAAGTACAAGCAGGAATGGAGTCGTTCGGACTCGCTCAATGCGGTCATCGGCCAGGGCTATGTGATCACCAGCCCGTTCCAGCTTGCCGTTATGTCAGCGCGCATTGCCTCTGGCCTGATGCTCGAGCCAGAAATCCTGCTGAAAAAACGCAACAAGGCGCCAGTGCACCTTCCCTTCCCCGATGAACATCTTCAGGTGGTTCGTGACGGCATGGACCTTGTCGTCAACGGCGCCGGAACCGCGGTACGCAGCCGCCTTGATATTCCCGGCATTGCGATGGGCGGAAAAACCGGAACCGCACAAGTGCGTGCCATCAAGGGCGGACAGCGCGGACAAGGTGGTGCGCGCCGTTTCCGCGACCACGGCCTTTTCGTCTGCTTCGCGCCTGTCGCGCAACCGCGCTACGCGGCTGCGGTTGTCATCGAACATGGCATGGGCGGCGCGCGCGCGGCTGCTCCAGTGGCCAAGGATGTCCTGACCTTTCTCTACGACCGTGAAAAGGCGATGGCCTCGCTCGAAGCTATGGAGGCTGGTTGGGGCGGCGGCATCGAGGAACGCATGGCGCGCCAATATGCCGCTTTCCAGGCCGGGCAAGGCGTTGCGCCTTCGGACCGGAGCGAGATGTGAACTCGATCGTTCCGGCCCCGATTGCAGCCTTGCCGTGGCGCGTGATCTTCGTCCTGCTCGGGCTTGCGAGCTTTGGAACCGCGGTGCTGTACTCTGCCGCGGGAGGCAGTTTCAGCCCGTGGGCAGGCAATCATTTCGTCCGTTTCTGCGTACTGATGACGATGGCCATCATCATGTCGCGCCTGCCGCTCGATTTCTGGAAAAAGATCACCTTTCCTCTTTATGTCATTTTGCTGTTGATGCTGGTGGCGGTTGAACTGATCGGCTTTGCCGGGGGTGGCAGCCAACGCTGGATCAATCTGGGCATCATCACCTTCCAGCCCTCTGAGCTGATGAAACCGACCGTGGTACTCGTTACCGCCTGGTTTTTTGACCGCCTGCCACCATCGAAGATCACCGGCTGGGATGCGATCTGGCCGGTTGCGATCATGCTTGTTGTGCCCAGCATCCTCGTCATCATCCAGCCCGATTTCGACGCGGCCCTTGCCTATATCTTTTGCGCGGCCGTGGTCGGCTTTCTCGCTGGCTGGCCAATGATTTATTTTGTCGGCGGCGGTGTTGCGGTTGCTATCCTTGCCCCGCTGGTCTTTTTCTTTGGCTTGCGGCCCTATCAGCAGGACCGCGTCCTGATCTTCCTCAATCCTGAAAAAGATCCGTTGGGCGCGGGCTATCATATCACCCAGTCCAAGATCGCGATCGGTTCGGGGGGGATTTTCGGCAAGGGCTTTGGCAATGGCACCCAAAGCCACCTCGATTACCTGCCCGAGGGCCATACCGACTTCATCTTCGCGACCATGGCCGAGGAGTGGGGGCTGATGGGTGGGTTCGTGATTATCGGGCTCTATGTGCTGCTGATGCGCTGGGGGTTGAAGGTCGCGATGGAAAGCACCAACCGATACGGCCAGCTGGTGGCGGGCGGCCTCACCTGTACCATTTTCTTCTATATCATGATCAACCTGCTGATGGTTGTTGGCTTCGCACCTGTTGCGGGTCTGCCCCTGCCCTTTGTCAGCCATGGCGGCTCTTCGATGCTGACCATGATGATCTGTGTCGGCATCATCATGTCGATCGAACGCCACCCCGAACGCCGAACCTTCAGTTAGTCGCAGCAAGGGTTGACAAATATCCCGAATCCCGCCAAAGGCGCCGCTCCAAACCGGTGCGAATGGATTTGCCGCGCACCTGAAATGGGGACGCTTAGCTCAGTTGGTAGAGCAGCTGACTCTTAATCAGCGGGTCGTGGGTTCGAACCCCTCAGCGTCTACCATTTATTCCT